>NZ_LSRP01000083.1 GCF_001885585.1 Pararhizobium antarcticum | reverse complement strand
CCACGGAAGGGCTCGAGAGCCCCTGGGGCGGCGCCAAGCTCGTCTTCTTCTACGATGGTGCGCGGAACAAACAGGACGATCTGCCTGACAACGCTGCGGGGTTGCTCGATTGGGCGAAGCGAAATCCGGGCCGTTTTTCCTATCCGGCACCACCGGATTTCATCGGCTCGTCCTTTCTGAAGCAGGTGCTGAGCGAAGTCATCGATGATCGCGCGAAGCTGTTGAAGCCCGTCGACGAGGCCAGCTTTGAGCGCATTGTCGAGCCGCTGTTTGCTTATCTGGATGCACTCCACAACGTGTCCTGGCGGTCCGGCAAGGCTTTTCCGCAGAACTATCCCGACATGAAGCAGAAGCTGGCGGATGGCGAGCTCGATATAATTTTTGCCTTCAATCCGGCGGAGGCCTCTTCAGCGATTGCCGCGGGCGAACTGCCAGACACCGTGCGCTCCTTCACATTCTCCGGGGGGACGCTCGGAAACACCCACTTCGTCGCGATTCCCTATAATGCCAATGCCAAGGAAGCGGCGCTTCTCGTCGCCAACTTCCTGATTTCGCCGGAAGCGCAGCTGCGCAAGCAGGATCCGGCATATTGGGGTGACCCGACGGTTCTGTCTGTCGCAAAACTGTCGGACGTGGATCGAGCCGCGTTTGAGGGGCTCGATCTCGGTGTTGCGACGCTTTCGCCAGACAAGCTCGGGCCGGTTCTCGTCGAGCCGCATGCGAGCTGGATGGAGCGCGTCGAGACGGAATGGCGCCGGCGTTACGCGAGCGGCAACTGATCCGTGAGAAAGTGGGGGCTGAGTTCGTTCATAGGGAGCCGGGTCGTTGCCGTCTACGCGCGGTCGGCGATCGTTTTGACGGTGGCGCTGCTGACCCTGCCACTGTCCTTCGGCCTTTTGGGAACGCTGCTTCCGGCGCTTGGCTACCTTCCAGCGCTTGGCGGCCACGACATCGGCCTCGAGCATTTCGGCAGGCTTCTGGCCATGCCCGGTATTTGGGCTTCGGTGTGGCTCAGCCTTGCCAGTGGACTGTCCACCACAGCCATCTCGGTTGCCGTCACAGCATTGTTTCTGGCCGCCTTTGCGGGCACATCGGTTCTGCGACGCCTGCAGCACTGGCTGTCGCCGCTCCTGGCCATCCCACACGCCGCAGCCGCGTTTGGACTTGCTCTGTTGATCGCGCCGTCGGGTTACCTCATCCGGCTCGCTGCCCCTTTCGCAGGACTTGATCGCCCGCCTGACTTGCTGATTCCGCACGATCCGTTCGGCATCACCATGACAGCGGCGCTTGTCCTCAAGGAAATTCCCTTTCTTTTCCTGGTCTCGCTTGCCGCACTTCCGCAAGTGGAACTTGTCGCATCGCGTCGCCTTGCCGCCTCGCTCGGCTACGGACCTGTTGCGGGTTTTCTCTATTTGCTCTGGCCCGGGATCTACCGACAGATCCGGTTTGCCGTCTATGCCGTCCTTGCCTATTCGAGTTCCGTCGTTGATGTCGCTCTGATCCTCGGGCCGAACCTGCCGGGAACGCTGGCGACCCGTCTGCTGCAATGGATGAACGACCCCGATCTGTCGACCCGCTTTCTGGCATCCGCGGGTGCGATCCTTCAGCTAGGAGTGACGGCGACGGCCCTCGTTCTCTGGTATTTTGCCGAACGCGTCTGTGGACGAGCGCTCACAGCGCTTCGCGATCGTGGTCATCGCTTTCCAGGTGACCGGAGCGTCAAGATAGCCGCAGCGAGCGCAGTTATCGTCGCCATCGCCACCGTCTTCAGCGGCCTTGCCCTACTTCTGGTCTGGTCCTTCGCCGGGCTTTGGACGTTCCCCGACCTCTTGCCGAAGGGATTGACACTCCGGACTTGGCAGGCCGCTCTTTCGCAGCTGGCGATGCCATTGATCACCACATTGTCAGCCGGTGTGATTTCGACGCTGATCGCCGTGTTCTTGACGATCGGCTGTCTTGAGCGGGAAACGGAAACCGGCAAAAGAGGCGGGCAGTCGGCGCTTCTTCTGCTCTACCTGCCGCTGATCACGCCGCAGATCACCTTTGTCTTCGGTCTCCAGATCCTGTTTATCGGCAGCGGTAGCCTCGACCGGTTTGCCGCCTTGGTCCTTGTGCATCTCGTCTTCGTGTTGCCCTATGTCTTCCTCTCCCTTTCGGATGCCTGGCGGCAATTCGACATCCGCTATGACGTTCTGGCCGCAGCACTCGGGCGCTCGCGCCTGTCGGCGCTTCTGGCCGTCCGGCTGCCGATGCTGACGCGCGCTATTTTCACGGCCTTTGCCGTCGGCTTCGCAGTCTCCGTCGGCCAGTACCTGCCCACCGTGCTCATCGGTGAAGGGCGGATCCAGACCATCACGACGGAAGCCGTGGCCCTGGCGTCGGGCGGCAACCGCCGGGTGATCGGTGTCTACGGCCTGCTGCAAACCCTTTTACCCTTCATCGTTTTTGCCGTTGCGTCCATCGTGCCGGCACTGCTCTATCGAAACCGCCGTGCCATGCAGGTCTGAACAATGACGAATGATATTATAGTCGCTGGCCTTGTCCTTGCCGGCATTGAAATCTGGCTGGGGGACCATCGGCTGATCGCGCTTTCGGCTGAGGTGCAGCCTTCCCGCGTGCTGACGGTCATGGGCCCATCCGGATCAGGCAAATCGACCCTTCTGGCCTTTATCGGCGGCTTTCTCGATCCCGTTTTCAAGGCAAGGGGTGACGTCACCATCGAAGGGGTCAATCTGACGGACCTCGCTCCGGAAAGCCGACGGGCTGGTATCCTGTTCCAGGACCCCCTTCTCTTCCCGCATATGTCCGTCGGGGCAAATGTCGCCTTTGCCGTCCCCGCCACGATATCCAGACGCAGCGAGCGCGTGCGCATCGCTGCGCACGCGCTGGCGGAGGTGGAGCTGGATGATTTTGCGGCGCGCGACCCTGCCACCCTCTCGGGCGGCCAGAAGGCCCGTGTCGCGCTGGCGCGGGTTCTCGTCTCGCAGCCGCGACTGCTTCTGCTCGACGAGCCATTCTCCAAGCTCGACATGGCGCTTCGCCAGCAGATGCGCAGCCTTGTCTTCACCAAGGCCCAGGATGCAGGCCTGCCAGTCATTTTGGTCACTCATGACGAGGCCGATGCGCAATCCGCCGGCGGCGAAATCTACCGTATGGACGCCGTTTCGGGGCAGGAACCTTGAACCCGGGCGAACGCGCCATTGCGGACCGAGGGGTCGATCGTCGCAAACGCGTTGTTCTGCTGGGCGGTGGACACGCCCATGTCGAAGTCGTTCGCCGCCTGCAGGGGCAAGGTGCACGGGTGGAGATCATTCTTGTATCGCCCTCGCGCTATGCGCCCTATTCCGGCATGCTGCCGGGCTATATCGCCGGCCGCTATACGTTCGAGGACTTCAACATCGACCTGCAGGCGTTGTGCCAACGCTCCAACACCACATTTCACGAGGGCATGGCAATCGGGATCGATCCCGAGACGCATCGGGTGCGGCTGGCAGACGACACCTGGCTCGACTACGACGTTCTGTCGCTGGACATCGGCTCGACACCAAGCCTTCCAGATGGGGTTTCTGGCGGTGTCGCGGTGAAGCCGATCGCAAGCTTCACTGCGCGTCTGGACCAGTTGGATCATCTGGCCCACAAAAGCGAGAACCGGTTGCGCCTTGCCGTGGTGGGACAGGGCATCGCCGGTATCGAAGTGGCCTTTGCGCTCAGGAAACGGCTCGATGAGCTGATTTCACGCGATGGCCGGGCAAACGGTGGTGTCGAGCTTCATCTTGTCGGACGCGGCCCACGGCTTCTGCCTGAGCGCAGCGAACACGCCCGCAAGCTGGTGTCAGAGGCGCTCCTGGACCAGGATATCGCGCATCATCCGGGGTTTGATGTCGTCGCGCTGGAGGGCAAAACCCTTGTCGCCGCGGATGGCAGGCGGCTTGCGGTGGACGAGGTGGTCTGGACAACATCAAGCGGTGCGCCCGCATGGCTACGCCAGACGGGGCTGGCCCTGGATGCTGACGGCTTCGTCCGTGTCGATGCCGGCTTGCGATCGCTTTCCCATCCGGAGATTTTTGCAGCGGGTGATGTCGCTGCGCTGGAGGATCCCCGCCCGAAGGCCGGCGTTTTTGCCGTGCGTGCCGGCCCTGTTCTGGCGGAGAATATTCGCCGTACGCTTTGCGGGAAAAGTTTGATGCGGTACCGGCCCCAGCGCGCCTGGCTTGTGCTGATCTCCCTGGCAAACGGACGAACGATCGCCGACAAATGGGGGTTGGCTGCGTCTGGCCGGTGGATCACCATCTGGAAACATTGGACCGATTCGCGCTTCCTTCGGCGTTTCGTCAAATGAACATCGCGCTTCCCCGTCCAAGTGGCCAGTGACCGTTTTTCGATAGCAACTAAACTTGCGAATGCGCAACGTCTACCACGGGGCAAGACGCCGTCCCAGGATCGTCCCGACGGCTGCGAGACCGGCGATGGCGATCGTATACCAGGTGGCAACGAACAGCGGTGAATCGTCCGTGCAGTGCGCTGCATAAAATGTTGCGGCGATACCACCGGCCAGCAGACCCGAAACAGCCCCGGCGAAACCGGGACGCGACGGAGCGCCGTGGCGCAGCGCAGCAAGCATAATCACGAGTGGCAAAAAACCGATCAGGGGAATGAAGGTCAGGCAGACATAGACGTTCGTGCCCCACCAGACTGCGCCCCATCGTTCTGCTGGTACGATGAACAGTTCAGCGACCACTGCTGCACCGACAAGCGCAGGTGCGAGCAAGAGCCAGGCTGCTGTAAGGGGTGCGCCGGGTCGCGACAAAGCGCGCAGCAAGGCGAAGGCGGATATGGTAAGCATTAACGTACCGATGAACTTGAACAGGAAACGGAACGTTTGCGCTGCCTGACCAATATCGGGACGCGGACCGATCAGCAGGAAGAAAGCGATGGCGGCCATGACGGTCGCCGCCGCAAGCGCAATCCACCACACACGACCAATCGGCATCGCCTGCGTTTTTGTATCTGCCGCAAGGGCATTGATGAGGTCGCGTGTCTGCATGTCAGCTCCGTCCAAACTTCTTCGCAATAGAGCGCAGACCCCGGTGCAGGGCCACCCTCACTGCCGTCTCGGTCATGCCGAAAGTCTCGGCCGTTTCGATGATCGAGCGTCCATCAATCGAAATCGACGCGACAACCGAGCGCTGACCCGGCGCCAGTCCCTCCAGAATACGATTGATTTCGCGATCGCTGACCGTTTCGGATTCCGGCTGGGCAAAGGTCTCGGCGATTTCGCCGATCTCGATCTCCACGCGGCGGCCGCGTTTGCGAAAGGCATCGATCAGCTTGAAACGCGCGATCGCATAGATCCAGGGCAGAACCGGCGCATCGGTGATCCAGGTATGACGCTTGGTGTGAATGGCAAGAAGCGTTTCCTGCACGACGTCTTCCGCATCGACACCTCCCTGCACGATTTTTCGGCGGGCAAAGCCGCGTACGATCGATGCAGTGCGCCCAAGGAACGCCGCATAGGCCTTTTCATCTCCCGCAATGGCAGTCCGAAGCAACATCGCCAGCTCGTTTTCCTCCCGACTGTTCAACGCTTGTCTCTCCCATACGTGCGCAGACGCCCTCTTGTTACGCGGCAGCCGAAATATTGTCCAACCCGGCCAAACGGAAGATCACGCATTCGTGTTTTCGATGCGGTGTAACAACCGGGATCGCGGCACCGAAGATCAGTTACGCAGCCGGCAAACGGCCTGCGGCAAATCCAAGAGGAGATCATTTATGACCCGTTCCGCACTCACCCTTGCCCTCGCCGGCTCGCTCGCAACCGCAATCGCCTCCGTTGCCTTTGCCGGACCGCTGCCGGCGGAGAAAATGGCAGGCAACGAGAAATGCTACGGCATTTCGCTCAAGGGTCAGAACGACTGCGCTGCCGGCGCCGGCACGACATGCGCCGGCACCTCGACGGCGGACTACCAGGGCAATGCCTGGAAGGCTGTCCCGGCTGGTACCTGCACGACGATGAACGTCGATGGCCATATGGGTACGCTTGAACCGATGCAGGGCTGATTTTCCGAACGGAGGCCTGGTTTCCCGGCCTCCGTCTTTCTCTTACAGGACCAGGAGAACGCCAATGATTGCATCTGCAAACCACCCGTCTGCTTTGCCCCCACGGGCCGGCCTTGGCCTCAAGCCCGAGCATTGTGAAATCATCCTGGCGACCCGGCCGGATGTTGGTTTCTTCGAGGTTCATGCCGAGAACTACATGGGAGATGGCGGGGCGCCGCATCGGACGCTTGAAGCGATCACCGCGCTCTACCCGCTTTCGCTGCATGGTGTGGGCCTGTCGATCGGTGCCGCCCACGGATTGGACAAGGCGCATCTGAAGCGGCTGCGCAGTCTGATCGACCGCTATCGGCCGCAGAGTTTTTCGGAACATCTCGCCTGGTCTACCCATGAGACGGGCTTTCTCAACGACCTTTTGCCGCTTCCCTATACGCAGGAAACACTGGCGCGGGTTATTGCCCATGTCGAGGAGACGCAGCAGTTTCTGGGCCGACAGCTCCTGCTGGAGAACCCGTCAACCTATGTGCTTTTTGCCGACAGCACGATCGACGAAGTGGATTTTCTGACGGCCATCGCTGAGCGTACCGGTTGCGGGCTCTTGCTGGACGTCAACAATGTCATGGTTTCGGCCGTCAATCATCGGCTTGACCCGATCATCTATATCGACCGTTTTCCGGTCTGTTGCGTCGGCGAGATCCATCTTGCCGGCTATGACGAGACCATTGACAGCGCCGGGGACCGGCTTCTGATCGATGCCCATGGCACGGCGGTGAAAAACGACGTACTCGAACTTTATCAGCATGCGCTTGTCCGCAGCGGGCCGGTTCCGACATTGATCGAATGGGACAATGATGTGCCCGATTTTGGCACCCTGCAGGCCGAAGCAATCCGGGCGGACCGGATGCTTGCGACGGCTGCACGACAACGCAACGCGTCTCAGGCGGCATGATCATGGATTTCGCCGCCAGTCAGTCCGCTTTTGCCACCGCGTTGCTGCAGGCCGATCGGCCGGTTCCGGATGGAATAACCACAGTCCGTGGCGACGCCGATCCGGCCCGTTTCGCCGTCTATCGAAACAATGTCTTCGTCGGGTTGACGCGGGCGCTGGCACAGCGTTTTCCTGTGACGGAAAAGCTTGTCGGCCCGGCTTTTTTTCTGGCGATGGCGCGGGCCTATGCCCAGGATCACAAACCGGCTTCGCCGCTGATCATCAACTACGGCAACTATTTTGCCGATTTCATTGCCAGCTTTGCGCCGGCGAGCGGTCTTGTCTATCTGTCGGATGTCGCCCGGATCGAAGCGGCCTGGACCCACGCCTACCACGCGGCGGACGCGCCAGCACTTGATCTTGCCGCACTTGCCGCGCTCGCGCCCGAAACACTTGCAGACCTGCAGCTCTCGCCGCATCCGTCCGCCCACCTGATCCTGTCGGATCATCCTGCCGGCTCCATCTGGAATGCGCATCAGCAGAATCCGGTGCGACCGGTCATGGACTGGCAACCGCAGGCCATGCTGGTCCTCAGACCGGAAATGACCGTCGATATCCACATTCTGCCGCCGCAGGACGCGGTTTTTGCAAGCCTGCTCTTTCGCGGATTATCGCTCGGCGAGGCTGCCGAGACGGCCTTTTCGGCAAACGATGCATTCGATTTTGGTGCAGCTTTGGCTGGTCTGACCGGCCTTGGCGCTTTCGCCACCCTCCAAAAGGATCAAGGACAAATTGATGAAGACTGACCTCGCCCCCTCGCGCGGCTCTAGCGCCGTTCTGCTCTCCCTCATTGCGCGCGCCGAATGGGCGCTTGCATCCCTCCCCCGTTCCCTGCCGCTTCTGGCGCTGCGCCTTGCACTGGCCATTCCCTTTTTCAAGTCGGGGCTGACAAAATGGGACGGTTTCCTGACGCTGTCGCCAGGCGCCCGCTATCTTTTCGAGGAGGAGTTCAAACTCCATATCCTCGGCAGCGAAATCTCCTATCCATTTCCACTCGCAATGGCGACGGCTGCCGGGGTTGGTGAACTGCTCCTGCCGATTTTGCTGATCCTGGGCCTCGCGACACGTTTCTCGGCCCTCGGCCTTTTGCTGATGACAGCGGTCATCCAGCTGACCATCCCGGAGGGCTGGGCCAATTTCCATCTTCCGTGGGCGGCAATGGCTCTATCGCTCGTCGTCTTCGGCAGCGGGCGGATCGCGCTCGATCCCTATGTCTTTCCGCCGAACAGATAAGATCCGGTCTCCGAGAGGTGCCAAGCGGGAGCCCTGTTGATGCGGCGGTGTCACAGGGCTTCAGGCGTTTTGCAGATCGCCATTTCAGCATTTCGGGACTGCGAGATGCCAAGGGAAGACGACCTGAACGGCTGTTGCCGATCGCTCGAAATAGGCCGGTACTTGCAGTCTTGGCGTCCCATCCCAGCCTTTCGAAACCACCTGGTCATGGTGAAGGTGGCAGCCGTTGTCGAATCGGATACCCATCACCGGTGTGAGTCGTGTCGCCAATGTCGTGCGGTTTGACGAAAATGGCCTTGCCGCGGATGGAAAGTCTCGGATTAACAGCATGTGTTCCCATCAATAGGAAAATTGAATATTCAGGGAAAATTGCGCTTAAGATATTGATAGTTAATGAAAAAATGATATTTCTGGAGTTCGCCGATCCCTATTCGCAAAGCCCGCGTTAACCAAATAGGGCTTGCTCAAAACACAGAATCGACACTAACTGCTGGTGGCGGAACTTTAGCAGTTTCGCGAAAAATAACGCCACTGGCAAAAAATAGGTTTTGAGATGGCGAAGATCGCCCCGAGAGCAGCACCTGTGACCGAAGGGTTGACGGCCTTGATGGAGCGTCATGCCGATGCGCTCTCAAGCCAGCTCAAAGCACATCATCTAAAGGTTTTTCCGCCGACATCCGACAAGGGCATTCGCACATTCGCACCGTCGGAGGCTTCCAAATTGCTGGGCGTCGGAGAGTCCTATCTGCGACAGACTGCTTCCGAGATGCCGGAGTTAAATGTCAGCATGAGCCCAGGCGGCAGGCGGATCTTCTCCATTGAAGATATCCATGCAATCCGAAAGCATATGGACCAGGTCGGCCGTGGCAACCGTCGTTATCTCCCGCACCGTCGGGACGGCGAGCAGCTTCAAGTCATCTCCGTGATGAATTTCAAAGGGGGGTCTGGCAAGACAACCACCGCAGCACATCTGGCGCAATATCTTGCCATGCGTGGCTACCGTGTTCTGGCCATCGATCTTGATCCTCAGGCAAGCCTGTCTGCGCTTTTTGGCAGCCAACCGGAGACGGATGTTGGTCCGAATGAAACGCTTTATGGCGCCATCCGGTACGATGACGAGCAGGTGCCGATCGAGCAGGTCGTGCGGGGAACCTATATTCCCGACCTTCACCTGATCCCGGGAAACCTTGAACTGATGGAGTTTGAGCACGATACCCCGCGTGCGCTGATGAAGCGAAAGGAGGGCGACACGCTCTTTTATGGTCGCATCAGCCAGGCAATCGAAGACATTGCGGATAACTATGATGTCGTTGTGATCGACTGCCCTCCCCAGTTGGGCTATCTGACGCTTTCCGCATTGACCGCTGCCACCTCCATCCTTGTGACGGTCCATCCGCAGATGCTGGATGTGATGTCGATGAACCAGTTTTTGGCGATGACATCGAATTTGCTGCGTGAAATCGAGAGTGCTGGAGCCAAATTCAAATTCAACTGGATGCGATATCTCATCACCCGTTTCGAACCGAGCGATGGCCCGCAGAACCAAATGGTTGGCTATCTGCGTTCGATTTTCGGGGAGAGCGTGCTCAATTTCCCGATGCTGAAAACGACAGCCGTGTCGGATGCCGGCCTAACAAACCAGACACTGTTTGAGGTTGAACGTGGCCAGTTCACGCGATCCACCTATGACCGTGCTCTGGAGGCAATGAACGCTGTCAATGACGAGATCGAGTCCCTGGTCAAAAAAGCATGGGGTAGACCCGCATGAGCCGGAAACATATCCTGGGTGTTTCGACAGAGGCCCCCGACGCATCAATTGCCGAGACCCGGGCAGGGAAAACCCGATCAATGCCGCTTCTTGGTGTTGCCCGGAAAGAGCGCGATCCAGCGACGAAGCTGACGGCGAACATCGGCAACGCGCTGCGTGAGCAAAATGATCGGCTGAGCCGCGCTGAGGAGATTGAACGCCGCCTTGCTGAAGGCCAGGCAGTGGTCGAACTGGATACTGCTGCGATCGAACCGTCCTTCGTGCAGGATCGCATGCCCGGTGACATCGACGGACTTCTTGCCTCGATCCGGGCACAGGGCCAGCAGGTGCCCATCCTTGTTCGGCCCCACCCGGATCAGCCCGGTCGTTATCAGGTCGGCTTCGGGCATCGCCGGCTTCGGGCTGTCTCTGAGTTGGGTCTTCCGATCAAAGCTGTTGTTCGCGATTTGACGGATGAGCAACTGGTCGTTGCCCAGGGCCAGGAAAACAACGAACGGGAAGACCTCACCTTTATCGAGAAGGCGCGTTTCGCGCATCGGCTGAACAAACAATTTTCGCGCGATGTCGTGATTGCTGCAATGTCGCTCGACAAAAGCAATCTTTCTAAGATGCTTCTGCTTGTCGATGCCCTGCCTGCGGAACTGATTGATGCAATCGGCGCTGCACCTGGAATAGGGCGGCCGAACTGGCAGCAGCTGGTGGAACTGATTGAAAAGCAGCCCTCCCTGGAGGAGATATCAACGTTTGCGCTTGCGGATACGGTGCAGGCGCTGCCATCGGCCGAACGGTTTAAGGCTCTGGTGGCAAAACTCCGGCCTCCTGCCGTGGCACGAGGTCTTGCTCAGGTTATGGCAACCCCTGACGGGCACCGGCTTGCCCAAGTTACACACAGCAAATCCAAACTGGAACTGACAATTGACAAGAAGGCGACGCCGGACTTCGCGGCCTTCGTGATCGAACACTTGCCGGCGCTTTATCAAGCCCACCGCGCACAGACACAACAGAAACAGGGAGAGTAACCCGCAAAAGAAAAGAGCCCCCTCAACGTCGCCGTCGCGGAAGCCCTTTTGTCTCTGTAGCAAGAACAGAATCGCATTTCCTCGAATTCTCGTCAAGAGTCTTGGCACCGTTTTGGTGAGCTGTTTTCCTTTGCCTGCTAAAAGGTGAAAGATGATGGAGACTGGAAGTGTGACGACGCCGTTTGGGCGGCGGCCGATGACGCTCGCCCTGGTGCAGCGACAGATGGCTACGAGCCATATCAAACCCGGCAAGACCGCGGACAAATGGAAGGTTCTCAGGGATGTCTCGGCAGCCAAGGACATGCTTGGTGTTCAGTCCAACAGCCTTGCTGTTCTTGATGCGCTGCTGAGCTTCTATCCAAACAATGAGCTATGCCAGGATGCGAAGCTGATCGTATTCCCATCGAACAACCAACTTGCGCTGAGAGCGCATGGAATGGCTGGGGCGACGTTGCGCCGGCATATTGCTGTCCTCGTTGAGGCAGGCCTGATCGTGCGGAAGGATAGCGCAAACGGCAAGCGTTACGCTCGAAAAGACAGCGCTGGCGAAATCGATACCGCCTTCGGCTTCGATCTTTCTCCTCTGCTCGGACGTTCTGAGGAACTGGCTCTGATGGCGCAGCAGGTTATGGCCGACCGTGCACTGTTGAGAAAAGCAAAGGAGAGCCTGACGATCTGCCGGCGGGATGTACGCAAGTTGATCACGGCTGCAATGGAAGAGGGTGCTGACGGCGACTGGCAGTCGATCGAGGACATGTACATTGCTCTTGTCGGCAGGATTCCCCGCATTCCCACGCTCACGTCAACCACAGCGATCCTGGAAGAAATGCAGATGTTGCTCGACGAAGTCGTCAACAGGCTGAATTTACTGGATAATCAGAAAAATACTAACACCAATGCTGCTCAAAATGAGCGGCACATACAGAATTCAAATCCCGAATCCACTTACGAATTTGAACCTAGCTCTCGAAAAGAGCAGGGCGCGAAAGGTGGGGGAAGCGGCCAGCAGAGGCGCGAGCCGACCAAGGCGTTTCCACTGGCTGTAGTGCTGAAGGCTTGCCCGACGATTTCCGACTACGGGCCTGGGGGCGTGATCGGCAACTGGCGTGATTTCATGTCGGCGGCGGTGGTTGTTCGATCCGTGCTTGGGGTCAGCCCTTCGGCCTATCAGGATGCCTGTGAAGCTATGGGGCCTGAGAATGCGGCGATAGCGATAGGCTGTATCCTGGAGCGGGGCAACTTCATCAATTCCGCCGGTGCTTATCTTCGCGATCTCACGCGACGAACAGAACGCGGAGAATTTTCGCTCGGGCCGATGATTATGGCCCTGTTGAAAGCCGGCGCCCACACCGGTCTGAAAACCGGATAGCGGTTGCATGCCTCGGCGGCTGTTGGCGGCGTGCGTGCGGCGGTGCAAGAGGCGGCCACGGTAACGGCGCGATAATCTCGCCATAGGCGCGGAGTAAAATCCGGCCACCTATCTTCCTTCTGCAATGAAGGCAGGAGGACCTCGGGATCAACACCGTGGAACTTTATTTGAAGTTGTATCTGGCTGTATCGGAAGGGATATGAATGCGAGCCGACGCTCGATGCATTTGTTTCGACGATCGATCATCGGCTCGACGAGGACGTGAAGCTGCCGCCCAAACAGCGGCGGACGACCATCAGCCAAAAGCTCCCTATCCCCGCTTGGTTCTGCTTAAATTCCGAAACGGTAAGGTCTTGAAGGGATCCGAACTTACGACACCTAAACGCACACTGTCGTTATCTAGACCAAGGATTGGTCACTTTCAGCCCAGCAGCCTCGAAAGGGCTTGTGTCGCGAGTTGCGATTGCGAGACCGTATGGCAGCAATGTAACCATCAGCCGTGCCGATCGCTTTCCCAGACTGAGCGGAAACCGGAAGTACAGGCAGACTGCTCTGGACAATCACCTCCTCTGTAAATCGGTGGCGACCATAAAAGGGGATCACGAACAGATCTGGTCATAGCGCCAAGTCCCATATTTTTTGGTGGCTGACTGGTTGACGTTACGGGGCCCTGGAGGATCACAAGCGATCTTCTAAACGTTCGACAAGGTCGAAGACCATCACGATCGCGATGGTCTCGGGATCGGACATTTCCTGGTCAAACAATTCGGAGAATTACACGATGGTCATACGCCCGTCAGAAGTGATGGGCCTGGTAGAAGGAGCGTATTCGCATGTCAGCTTCCAAAGTATGACCTCCAGTTTGCTGAAGGACATCCAGAGCATAAACCGGTCAATGTTGCTCTGATCTCACCCCGCGAATTCGGGAATGGCCGACTAGCAACGTCGCCGACCGCTCTAACGTTTCAAATTTTCTTAAAGCACTCCCCATGCCCGAAACCTTCCCCTGCCCGTCATCTCCCTAAGGCCAAGTTCCAAAACAATCCGCCGCGCCGCCTGCGGCGTGACATCCAGCGACCTTGCGACCATTTTTGTGGACACCAGCGGCTTTGCCATCACCAGTTCGATCAGCTCCGGCAGTTTTGAAGACGTCCGCCGACCCTCCAGCTTGCGCTCCATCATGGTCCGCGCAAGCGCCAGTCGACCCTGTTCCTTCAACCCGATCTCGGCAGTCGCGATCAGCGCGTGGGCGATAGCGAGCAACCGGGTTTCTCGATGACGATGCCGGCGTCTATCGACGGGAATTGTTTTCAGGCCGAGGTTGATGGCGGCAAGATGGGCACCGGTGGTGACGCCGGCCTGGCGCAGGATGGAGGCGACCAGCAGGCGACCAAGCCAGGGCGCATGCTGGAGCACCGACAACTCGTTCCAGGCATCAAGGGCGACAATCGCCTGCAGCACCGCCGGCAGATCATTTGCCTGCCGCAGTACGATGCGCCATTCGTCGAGCCGCGCGTCTTCGTCCCAGTCGAGATCATAGATCATCGGATCTTTTTCCGCGCCACGACCACTGGTGGTGCAACGGGGCCGAGTGGCGTTCTCAATCGCCGCCTCCGATCGGGCGATTACCGCATCGATGGCGGCATAGTCGACACGGGGAAGATTTTGCCCACCATCCGCGTATTCCCCCTCCCCTTCGGGTTCGATCGCGACCGCGCGCCGGATGGCGCTGGCCGTGTCAATCTCCGTCTCGTCGTGGCCAACCGACGCGATCTCTGAGGTCTTTCGCAGCGTCCGAAGTCCGTCGGCAGAAAGCGCCCAATCCGGTGAATTGGCAGCGATGCGCCGGCGGGTGCGCAAGACATCGCGGGCGATTGTCAGCTCATGGGTGGGTGCGCGAATATCCCTGATATCATCGTGAAGGACCAGATCGTCGAGGTGGACAAGTTCCCCGTCGATCCAAAGTGAGGCGCAGGCGTCGGTGAACTGGGAACGCTCGACCCACCCCTGCCCTACCGGGGAACGCGCAATCCGCTCGTCCAGACGCGTCAACGCGATGCCGGCGTCGAAAGCCGGCCGCATCAGTACTTGGAGCAAATCTGATGGCAGGAGGGATTCCTGTTTTCTGTAATTCACGAGATTCTGCCTTCCTCACGAAGCGTCGCCTCCCCATGGTCGAGCATGCCCATATGCTGTCGCTGAAGGTGTTCGTGACTGGTCTTGTAGAGCGGTCTGATCGGGCAGACTTCCGGATTAAGGCGCTCGAGGCCGGAAACCAAAAGCTTCGTGGCGAGAACGACCTGCTCAGGATCGAGAAGACACGGCTGAAGGTCGATAACCACCTCCTTCGCGACGAAATTGCGCGGCTGAAGACCTTGCCGCAATGCCCGCCTTTCGGACCATCGGGCATGGAACAGGCAACCGGCGACAAAACGGTTTCTGGCACAGAGAGCCCTGCGCGGCGACGCCGCCCGAAAATCGACACGGGCAATGTCACGCGCTAAGAGGTGCTGCTTGTGAGCGCCCAAGCTGAATCCCGCTTCAAAGGCTAAAAGGATTGCGGGGTGCGGGATCTGCTCGTGCGCGTTGACGTCGTGCGCTATCGCCGCGAATTCTGGCTGACACCGGAAGGAAAAAGGATCACCACGCCGCTGCCAGCGTGAGTTTAAGGTGGCTACGGTGCAAATCTTCGGCGTTTCTGTCTGGCGCTTCACAGCCATGGGCAGGTCACGACGAAAAGATGGATGACCTTGCTCAACTATGTTGGTGTGGAGATTTCCCGACGCTGGGTTAGCCGGTTTTTGACGCCAGCGTTGGAGGGCTTTCATGCCGAAGATGCCAACGTGCAGCCCGAGAACTTCGGGTCCGGGTCGATCGGATATTTTCCAACCAAATACGGTATTACGCCCTCGACAAACGGTTGTCTCGGCTGAAGCGCCGCAAGGGAGAACTGCTCCGGGTTCTGGAGCGGCCTGAACCGCCGCTGCATACGAACGCGTCGGAAAGAGATCTGCGTGGGTTCGTCATCAAGCGGAAGATCTCTGGTGGCATGGTCAGTCGCAATGGTAGGCAGGCGGGCGACAGCATGCTTGGCCTGATGAAGACCTGCCAGAAGCTCGGCCTGTCGTTCTGGCATCATCTCGGCGATCGATTGGGCATTGGTAACGACGATCACTTTATCCCTCCCCTCCACGGTTGCGGCGCGCAACTGAGCGCTTCCGGCCGTTTAAAGCGGACACCGCGGCCATATACCTGCCGATTGTATCGGCAGGGCCGCCGGATCTGCCCCGGTAACATCGACGGCCAATCTCAAAATTCGTAAAGCCTTGAAATCATGATAATCGATTCGTTGCAGGAACTCCATATGTAAGTTACCATTCCTTAGATGGTGCCGTTGTTTTGTAGGCGAACTGACTTAGTCGGCGGCCACCCTTTGCCGGGGGCCATCGGACCGACTGCTTGGTCACGCGTCCTGGCTGTTTATAATGCACGCAATGTCACCCCATCGCTCGAGACAAGCCATGAGCATCGACGGGAAGCCCTCCGATGCCAAAGCCATTTGTTTGATCTGCTCCCTCGGGTAGAGAGGCCCGGACGACGGGATCATCTTCTGTGGGACAGAGGACAGTAATAGAGCCATTCGCCATCGAATGCACTCGCCGCATCGGATCACCGCCGCAAAAGTTCAGCGCTGGCGCTGAGGCGGTTGATGCAGCAATCTCAGCGCCCTGCCCTGCCTTCGCTATTTCTGGATTGAGGTCCGTAGTTCCCTGGCGGAAACACGCGCAATGGGACGAAATTGCTCACGGAGACGCATTTGTCGAGAATGGAGCGGCTTGATCAATTGCCGGTCGAACACACTGGCATCGCCAGCGACATTTCAGCTCTGTCCCCGCTTCGAATCAAAGGTGCATTTCCTCTGATGCGGCTGATCTCGAATTTGCCATGAGAAGCATTTCGGTTAAGGGATCATTTGTCCATTTTGCTGGACCGAAAATTAGAAGCACAGTACATCGCAGCGCAGAGCCGTTTGACGCGATCGCTTTAATGCTGCCGGTCGACCGGCGCGACAAGATCTTCCCTGGCGGACGAAAAAGTTGAGAGGCTTCGCCATCTCGTGAATCAAAGCGGGGTTGAATAAGGCGACTACGTTCCCACTGGTCTGGCCTATCTTGAAAGCTGATCGCAAGCAGCGACTGGCGGTGATCCTCCCCCGGAGGGGGCCGGAGGCAGCGCCTCTGAAGTTCTTGGTGCATCACTTCTGGATCCGCCGCGGATGCCGTATCCGGTCACGGAATAACAGCCGAAATGGAACAGATCCTTCGGGATGGCTGCGTTCCCATACTCAAGGCTAGGGAGAGATCCCGGCATCGGTCGGCGCAGCAACGTCTTGCGACTCAGCCGGAGCAAGAGGGTGCGCCGCGCGGTTGTTGGCGTGACACTGGATCTCGAATGTCGGGCGATCGCTCCATTTGACCAAAAAGATGCCCCTTTTGTCGGCAGCGGATACCCGGCGATAACATTTGTGTCCCTGTAATCGCATCCACATATTCGCTCAGTGTCGATCCTTCATGTCGGCGCGCATTAACGACGTAATATGCCGCCCTCACATATCGGTATTTCGCTAGAGTGCTGAGGGGCCTGCCCAGGCGCCCCCGCTATCCACACGGTTTACCTGCCGTCCTCAAGGTATCTCGGCGATCGGAAGGCGCCTGACGCTCGTTTTCCGAAAAAAGCCCCTGTCGCCTTGGCCAGTCAGTCAACGATAGCTCAGAATCCAGCAGGGACTCTCCCATGCCACCGAGCAGCGGGATCAATCAACTTCCGAGGGGAAGTTCTAACTCACTCCGCCCCATATTTGACGCATACAACGACACCTCGTCACGCCATCGAAAATCTTCGGGGTAGAGCATGTTCGCCCTCGCCTTAAGCTTGGGCCCATGAACTTTCTAATCGTTCAGTCTAACATCGGGGTCAAACTGCGGTTCCGATGATAGCATGCAGGCGGGTGGGTCATGCCAGAAACAGCTGCTGCCTGACGAGGCGCCTATTTCTTCCCGCTGCGTGCGGTCTTTGTTGGCTACAGGCATGGTGAGCCTCTTAGTTGCGAACGAAGCCGAGCCAGCTTGGCTCTTGATAGGGCCCTCTTTTTCGGCGGCACTGTCAGAAAACTCGAAGCAATTTGTGGCGCCGTGACACAAACTATCCCGTTTCCAGATGCGTCGTGGATCTAACGGTAGAGCAGATTTGGCCTGGACGTCCGTATCGCTAGAAAAGCGACAAACGTGTGGTCAGCTGACCACAGCCTTAAGTGATTGAAAAACATGGAGGTATTGTTATTCAATTTCTCTTTACATGCTGGGTTTCTCCGCTTTTGAAGTGCACATACGGGCAGTGCTGTTGCCTGCACGTGTGACGCAAGTCGGGATTGCGACGCTCTTCCCAACGATTAGCGCAGTCCGGAAATAGATCGAGGATCTGCCACTTTGTCCGTTGAGGAGTGGTCATAACTGCACGCGAGCACCTTTTGCCCGCGTATCGCCAACATACCGATCTGAACACCGAGGAACGCATCGTGTGGCTGAGTGCGGATCGATGGCTTGATATTTCGCAAGCAACAGCGGTGATCAAGCGGCTAGAGAATCTTCTGTCCTACCCCTGCGCGCGACCGGGTGCCCTGCCTTCTACCCAATGGTGACACCGGTATCGCGAAGACCGAGATCATCCGCGAATTCCTAGGTGACCATCCGCCTCCGTTCGACCAGAGCACCGGCGTCACCACAATGCTGGTCGGTGTCATGCAGCAACTCGCCGAGCGGTTCGATGCTCTTCATCTGAACCGTTAGTTTTACGACCAGCACCTGGCCCGGATTCTGTCGGATTTGGTTGGCATCGCCCCTCAGGAAACCATCGAACATAGGCACTAACGCAGTCCGCCAACGTGTCCTTGAGTTGACTGACGGTACAACGGTTTGGATTTTCCGGTTGATCGAGCCCGCCTCGGTCGAGGCCATCCGAAGCGGTAACAAGCCCATTGCCATCGAAAGCTTCACCGGCGGCGAGTTGGTTTTTGCATTATCTCGATGACGCAATATTCCGAGCCGGATCTGCAGAAGCGGATCGCCCGGTGAGGAATACGCCGCTTTTGCCGCTGGCACCGCGGACCCACTGCGACGAGCTTATCTCCTCGTGGCAGGCGCGGGTTGCGGTAGGGTATTCCTGCGGAGGGCTGAAGTTGACGCTCGGCTAGACCCCGACAGCTCAACCGACAGCAACTTCGATCCAGACAGGAAAGTGTTTGGAGATGGAGCAGCGCTTGCAGGATCCGACCAGGCGAGGTCGAGGCACCCGCACTTTCAAGGCATGATTCCCGTTTGGCTATGGCCGACGGGCCCGATCGCGCGCAGTTGCGGAGCCTGCCCTGATGGCGACGGCGATACGGCCGCCATCAGTTCATTCACACAAGCTGGTCGCGCTCTGAGGCCATGGCTTGCCCCATACACCAAGTTCGACTGCGCTTCTCTTGCTGGAAATGGATCGCGCGATGCGACTTCGTTATGACGACAGATATGGACTGGCCGAACTGATTTGCGCCGGTTGAATAACAGCTGCGGTGCGTTCTCCGCCGGCTCCTTCGAGTTCCGCTACCATGACCTGCTGATTGCGACGATGGCGCGATCGATGATGCGGAGAAGGGAAGGGGGGCGTGCGGGATCTTGCTGGGTTCGAAAAGGCCATCCGCTTTTTTTGGAGTGATTCCGCGAGCAGTGGACAGTCCGAGATTATCGGCTTCGATGTCCAAAGCAGGTGAGGGCCGGCTTCCATCTCGGTGAACGCGGCTGTGCCGTCAACGTGCTTGTCTATAACATGGAGGTCCAAAACTGTTCTGATGATTGCACAGTTGCTGAATACCGGTAGTGCACAATCGGATCTCGGATCGCCCGGCGACCGAATGACGCTCGCGTTCCTGCGATGTGGAGATAGGGTTGCTGCCGATCTGAGCTTACGCGAGCGACGTGAGGGGAAACCTCGTCGAGTGGCACCGTCGCTCCGACCCAATCTCGACTACACTTGGTTGGCGGCCGAGACGATGAAGGATCAACTTCGGCACGAACTCGCCACCTTGGGATAACGTGACCGCTCCGAGGCACTATCGCGGTTAGCAAGCGATTTGCTCAGGTTCGCAGGAGCCCAAATCGAAAAGCCTCGTCCATAAGGGCTTTGACGGAAGAGGGTTGCCATTTCCGGCCTCCACGGACAGGGCGCTCCCCCATCTGGTCGAGCTGGCCAGCAATGTCGCGTAGCGACAGGGTCGGATCCGCGATGGCGATTGCCGCCACCAGTTTCATCAGATGATCTTCTGGCGGCCGACGCGGGGAGCGGGCCAGCAGGTCGGCGTCCGCGAGTTTTTCATGGACCATACGATGGACAGCGCGGCGCAGCCTCTCGACGGTCCAGTCATGGCCCTTGCGGTTGAGGACCCGCACCACGTTGTCCCAGCTGTGCTGTGGGCGAAGCTGCTTTACCGTCGGAAGCCACGTCTGTGCCGAGGTGATCAGCCCTTCAAGATATGTCTGGTTCTTTGCTGCGGCCGCAGCCCGTATCGCTTCCGGGCGACGCTCGCGCAGGCCAGGGTTGCCGGCCATCCGTCCCCGCGCCTTCGCGGCCTTCATCCCCGATTTCGTCCGCTCGGCAGTCAAGGCACGCTCGAGCTGGGCAACAGCGCCGAGGACCTGCAACGAGAACATCCCCTGCGGTGTCGATGTGTCGATGGGATCACGAAGTGATCGGAAATGGACGCCGCGTTGTTCGAGGTCCTCGATGACATCGAGCAGATGGCTGACTGATCGTGCCAGTCTGTCGAGCCGAACGACGACAAGGACGTCGCCGGCGGCGAGTTCCTTCAGCACCTTGGTGAGAACTGGTCTGGCACGGGAGGCACCAGATCCATGCTCCTGATAAATGCGATCGCAGCCGCCCGCGCGGAGCTCATCGACCTGCGCATCATGGATCTGCTCCTCTGTGGAAACACGCGCATAACCGATCAAGCGCCGGGGCAGGGGAGGGGCTACACGTTTCGACGATTTTGCCATGGATTTTCGGCCCGATTCCGGTATCGTTGTTCAGATAAGGAATGCGTCGATAAACGGTCCTTTGCAAGCGTGTTTTACAGGGCAGATGCGAGTCCGTAGAACGCGATTTATGACCCTTCACTGGTGTATGGTTATCCAGCAACTGGAAAGCGCGCCAGCGGCGTTCTGAGGCAGAAATGCTGGAAAATAAGGCCTCTCAAGGCATGACGTTCGCTGATCGGCTCGCCAACGGAGAATGCGTCCGAAATTCGCTTCGGAAGCTCCGGCGACTGCGTCTGTAGGGAAGGGGGCAGTGCGCGACGCGCGAGTTGAATCCGCCTAGTCAGGATGACCCGGGCCCGAAATCTCCGGAAATGTGGGAAATCCGTTGAATTGGGATGGCCAACATTACTGATTTGCGGCAATCAATCACCTCAGATAAGGGGTACTTATCGGAGGTCACTACGCCAACCGGCAATCATACTATGTGTAGAACACTAACTTTCTGATAGAGTTCCTGTAAGAAATCATTTACCATGATTTCAATGGCTTATGATTTTGGAAAACTGCCTATATCCAACTTGATTAGGCCGGCTTTTGACGCCGGTATCGTCCTTGCGCGTTTGGACGAGCGTATCGCCCGTTCACCAGTTGGCGCAGGCTGGATCGAACGATCCCAATTCACCGACGTCTGCGCCTCGCTCTGGATCGACGGCGAACTCGTCCACCTGGAAGACCTCGTCCTCCATGACGCCACCCGTGATATTCGCACACCCACCCATGAGCTGACAATTGCCCTAGATGTGCTGCGCACCCGCCGGCGCATCGCCGCCCAGCCGCCCGGCTGGGCGTTGACCGCCGACGGGCTTAGGACGCTGCGAAAGACGGCGGAGATCACATATGCCGACGCTGGCGAGGGGAAGCCGGCCGATGCCATCCGGCTCGCGGTGGCGCCCGATCCAGAAGGGGGGCCATGACGCTGACGGCATCGAAAATCTCCCCGGCGTCGACTACGCGGCCATCGATGCGGTGCTGGCCCGATCGAACGCCGCCATCGAAAACGCCACGCGCGCCGACCGCACCACAGGTGGTCGGGGCGCGGAAAAAGATCCAATGATCTACGATCTCGACTGGGACGAGGATGCTCGGCTCGACGAATGGCGCGCCGTGTTGCGACAGGCGCAACACTTGCCGGCGGTGCTGCAGGCGATCGTCGCCCTCGATGCCTGGAACGAACTCTCCGTCCTGCAGCATGCCCCCTGGCTTGGCCGGCTGCTGGCCGCCTCTATCCTGCGCCAAGCCGGTGTCACCAGTGGCGCCCATCTGGCTGCCACACAGCCAGGACTGCCGCTCAAACCCGGCAAATACGCCACCATGACCCATGATTACAAGCGCAATGGTACCACCACCCTGTTCGCCGCCCTCAATGTCCTCGATGGAACCGTGCTGGGGCGATGTATGTCCCGCCATCGCCACCAGGAATTCATCCGCTTTCTCAATGCGGTGGAAAAAGCCGTGCCCGCAGGCAAGGTCATCCATGCCATTCTCGACAATTACGCCACCCACAAGCATCCCAAGGTGCTCGAATGGCTGGCCGACCATCCCCGATGGACTTTTCATTTCACCCCAACATCCGCATCATGGCTCAATGCGGTTGAGAACTTCTTTTCAGCTCTCACCAGAAGAGCACTGCGAAGGGGCGTGTTCAAATCCGTGCCTGATCTGCAAAAAACAATCCGCGATCATATCAAGCGCCAGAATGCCGAACCCAGACCCTTCGTCTGGACAAAATCCGCCAACGACATTTTCACAAAGCTCGACGAACTGCATGTACCGTCTGTATGAGTCAGTGCACGAGGGACCAGCGCCTCATATGAGCTCGTCCGGGACTCCCTGACGTACGCACAGCACCAGCAGCAGGCAAAGATCTGATAGCTACAACCGCTCAATCGATGGTGCAGAGACGCCGCATCTGGTGTGGTCAATGACTTGCAACAAGTTCCAGCCACCGCTGAAGTGGGTCGCGAGTTGGAATTGCCTGAAGGCGCTGGATGCTTGTCGAGCCAAACCTGAGCTATCGCCGCCGATATACAAGCACGATTAGTGAGGAGACGGAGTGGGCCGAACGGCATCAGCAAAGGAACAGCTATTTATACGCGTGGCTCCTCAATCGCCGTCGCCAGACGATCGAGTTCACGCGAATAGCAATAGAGACCAAACAGAATGGCGATCACTTCGACAGTAGAAAAAGCGGTCCGTGACAGAGGCGGCATGACATGCAGGGAGGGTAGGTGGCGAAAAAAGAGGATCGAAAAGAGTGCCCCGCCGAAGATGAAACTGATACGGCTCGCGAACGCGCAAACATGTCCAAGGAAGACGCTATGGAACGGCGCAACGATCGGAACCCATTGCAACCGTATCCAGTAGCACAGGTGCAGAAACGCCGCACTGCCAAGGACTGCAAGCTGTTGCGACGGGGGCATCTCCTGTCGCTCACCAAGATTCGTGACAATCTCGTGAAAAACCGGGAATACGATCCAGAACAATGCCGAAGCAGCGAGGGTCTGTCCGGCAAGAAGTAGTGCATAGGCAAAGCCACTTGTTCTCCAACGCATGGATCCTCCTGTCTGGCTGTCAGGCCACTGCGACGTTGACGGCACGCTGTCGCCAGAGCAGTGCGGTTGCTAAAAGCGTGTAGAGGATTGCAGCACCCACATAGAGAATCCGCGTCGAAAACGATTCCGCAGCGCTCCCAGGCAATGGTGAAACGCCAAGGCCGAACAGGATCAGGAATATCGTGAGCGCACCTGCATAGACCCTTGCATCCGGCGACCGTGCCGCCGCCCGCCCGCCAATGAAGAGGCAGACGACAAGCGTAATGAGAAACAGGGAGAGCAGATTGGGCCGAAGATTGAGCACCTCGTAAGCGACAGAGGCAATAATTCCGCCGAACAGGTTCACGATGGCGAGACCAAATGCTGCCCGTCCGGTGGCTGCAGCATCGAGCTGCGTCAGGAGCGTTATCACCGTTATCGGAATGACAGCCGCAGATGTCAGGTTATCGCTGGTCAGACAGATCGCCATGACCGAGAGCAGGATCAAACTATTCGCCAGCGCCCGGCCGTAGTCGGTAGGGCGGATGACAGCCTCCTGCTTCGACGCATCGACGATGGCGGGCTCCGGAAAGACCGCGTGGGCAAGCCACATCAACACCGCACCGCTGATCACGCCGAGAAGCAGGATCGACAGGATGGAGGCGGCCAATTCCTTGTTGAGCACGCCGAGAAGCGGCACAAGGACGGAGACGATGAGAACGAGAGAGATCGCAGCGCCGCCTTTGCCGCTCGACTGGGCGACAAAGCAGGAGAAATAGAGCAGGCCGAGCAGAAGCAGAAAGCTTGCCGGGTGATCGCCGAACCACGAGGTCAGGATAGACATGACCGTGCCGACCACGAAGATGAGGACTGCCATGCCAAAGGTCTTGGCGAGCGGCATCGGCACTGCGCTCGATAAAAGAAACTGCGCGGCAAACAGCGGCCCGAGAAACGGGACGAGCGCTCCCGAAGCCACCGAGGCGGTGAAGCCAAGGGAAACCGCGAGTGCGACCCGCAGTCCTTTGCGCCTTTGCGCCGCCCCGGCGCTGTCAATTGACATAGGTCAGCACCGACATGATCCGTATCCAGAGCGATCCCCAAGCGTTGGTCACCGGGTGGTCTCCGGTGTAGATCACCACTGTCGCCTGCGAACCGTAACGGACGCCCTTCGGTCTTCCGTCATCCATGACGAGCCGCACCGGAAAACGCTGCGCTTCCTGCACCCAGCCACTGTTGTTTCGAATGGTCGGAAGGCCGGTGTTCGGATCCGTACTTCCATGCGAGACGCCGAGGCCGACGCTCTCGACCTTCGCTCGAAAAATCTGCCCCGGAAGCGCATCAAATAGGACCTCGGCACGATTGCCCACCGCGACCTTTTCGAGACTGTTCTCCTTGAAAGCAGCAGCGATCCAGACCGTTCCGACATCGATGAAGGTCATGGCGGATTGCCCGGCACTGACCACCTTGCCGATGGAAAGTTGCAGGTTGGTAACGACGCCTGTCGAAGGCGCGCGCGCCGTCGTTCGCAGCAGATCGAGCTGCGCGCGTTCTAGGGCGGCAAGTGCCTGCTTGAGTTCTGGATTGTCGTTTCCAGCCGGGCCAAGATCGGCCTGCGCGCTGATAAGGTCGGCTTCGGCCGCCGTGACGGCCGCTTGCGCCTGATCGAATGCCAATTGTGCCTCGTCCAGCTTTGTCTTTGCGTAGACGCCACGGCTGGTCAGTTCGGTCGCGCGGCCCAGCTGTTCAGCGGCATTGTCGCGGCTGGCTTGCGCTTGAACAAGCCTCGCCTGAACCGCATCGACCTGTGCCGTTGATGCCCCTATCGACTGGCCGACACGGGCGAGCGCTGCTTCAGCTTCCGTAACCGCGATCTGGTAGCGGGCCGGGTCGATGCGAAAGAGAACCTGATCCGGCTTGACCGACGCGTTGTCAGTCACATTTACTTCAACGACCCGCCCCGTCACTTCCGGAGCGATGCCGACGACATAGGCCTGAACCTGGGCCTGCGACGACGAAGGCGTCCGCCGTTCCATGAAGACGGAAAGGACGAAAAATATCAGCGCCAGCAGGACGACAATAAGCGCGACCCTGCGCAGCGGATTGGCACTTGGGGCGGTCTCCTGGTGCGGCGGCGGCGTCAGCGTTTCATCGGTAGCCACAACTACACTCCTTCACTCTGCCGTCGGCGTATACACGACGCGGCTGGTGCGGATGAACAGGGACCGTATCTTTTCCCAGAAGTTGCCGCCCAAAACGAAGAAGCTTGCCAGAAACATCACATCGCCCAAAAGCTGAAACTGCCATATGTTGGGGCGCAGGCCCGGAGCAACGGCATCGATATATGGTTCAAGCCAGCTTGTGAGCAACGGCAGGCAGAACATGACAAGGCCGAGTTTATAGCGGCCACTGCTAACACTGGTATCGGGTGCCAGCTTAAAGACACCAAAGATTTTCCCCTTGAGTTGCTGGAATCCGGATTTCCCCATTACGGCGATCACGAGAAGCAGAAGGACTTTATTGACGATGAAGATGATGCCGGTGATTGCAGCAATCCGCGTATTTGGAACGCCGGCCCAAGCCGCAAGCGGCACGCAAAGCCACATGCCGATGGCGAGGCAAACAAGCGCAATGCCCAATTTAAAGCGCCAGGTGGCTGCTGCCGGCTCAATGTTGGTCTCGGTGTTAACAGACATGATCACTCCTGTTCGTTGAACCGACCTCACCGGGCGCGGCTATAGGTGGAGACTTCGGCCGGCTCGGCCGATCGGCTCATAGCTTTTGTCAACTGGCGAACAATCCGGCGCAATGTAGGCAACGGTAACATACGTGTCCCCCAGATTGGATCATCGCCGCGGAAAGGGGACGACGGATGCGTTCTCCAGCATCGATACGATTTCGCCGGCAAGCGCCTCGACGAGAACAGCATATTCCGAGACCCTCTGATCGCGCAGAACGTGGTTTGAGCCACGCCACCTGTGCAACTCGGCCTCGGCCGTAGCAAAGTCTGCGCAGAGATCGCGAAACTCTTCATCTCGGACCGAAAGCTCGACAATCGCCCCCGCGCGGGTCGGAAATCGGCAGCAGGCGGCAAGGGCGTCCTCATCCATCTTTCTTGATTTCTTTCTGTTCAAAGAATACAAACGTACACCACTGCCACGTGCGCTTTCAGGAGCAGTCTCAGGTAAAGCGGGTCTCTTGTGGAGTATAATACCGTAACATACGGCTGGCAGTCTGGTGACTCTCGGGGGAGGGCTGGCTGTGCAGGATACGAATACCATAGGAACACGCCGGCCGCCCAATGCGGACGATATTCGCGCGCAGCTTGAGCGTATTGTCACGAGCCCAGAGTTTCCGACCGTCGGTCGTGGCGCGGCCTTCCTAACATATATCGTTGAAGAAACCATTTGCGGACGCGCAAACCGTCTTAAAGGCTACTCTATCGCGCTTGAGATTTTTCGACGTGGGGAAAATTTTAGTCAGGATGATCCGGTGGTTCGGATCGAAGCGGGACGGCTGAGGCGTGCGCTCGAACGGTACTATCTCGTCGCCGGCCAGACCGATTCCATCCGCATCGATATCCCGAAAGGCGGTTATATCCCGGTTTTTACTTGGAATTGTCCCGGGTCAATCCATCGGGAAGTGATCGACAAACCCGATATTTCCGAAATCAGATCGCTGGCGCGAGCGTCCTGGTGGTCGGGGACGGCAAGAACGTTGGGGCTCTTTGCCGGATTAGCTGTCTTTTTCGGTTTTACCGCTTATTGGACCTTGCCCTATGACGCTGTGACCGGGACCTCTCCGACAGCCAGGCTCCAACCGGATAAGCCAACGGTGCTTGTCGCGCCGTTCGTAAACCTTGGCGACGGCCCGCAATCCCATTCTTATGCGATCGGCCTCACCGAACAATTGCTGACGACGTTGCCGCGCTTCAAGGAGATCAAGGTTTTCGAGATAGAAACGTCGAGATCCCTGCTGCCTCAGATCGATGTCGCAGAAGTGCGCGAACGTTTTGCCGCGCAGTACCTTCTGGCGGGCGGCGTCCGAGTTGCGGGCGACAGATTGCGCGCAAGCGTCCGGCTTTTGGACACCAGGGACGGTGCTATCCTCTGGTCCCAGAGCTATGACCACGACCTTCGCTCGGGTGACCTGTTCACCATCCAGACGGATGTGGCGAACAGGGTAGCGGCATCGGTTGCGCAACCCTATGGCATCATTGCCCAGGCAGAAGTCGGGCGCCCACCGCCGGACGATCTTGGCACATATAAATGCGCGCTGGATTTCTACGAATACCGCATTCATCTCAGTGTTGAACGGCATGGGGCGGTGCGCAATTGTCTGGAACAGGCCGTCGAGCGCTCTCCCGCCTACTCAACCGCTCGCGCAATGCTTTCGATGATTTACCTCGACGAGGAGCGGTACAAATTCAACCCAACGACCGAAGGGCCGCCACCGATCGAGCGGGCACTTCAGGCGGCGCGCCAGGCAATACAGGTGGAACCCGACAACACGCGCGCACAGCAAGCGCTGATGATGGCCCTGTTCTTCGACAGACAACTGGCGGAAGCCACTCATGTCGGGGAGCATGCAATCGCCATGAACCCCAATGACACCGAGGTGTTGGGCGAGTTTGGAACCAGGATCGCCATCGCCGGACAATGGCAGCGTGGCGCCGAACTCTTGGACCAGGCGATCGCTCTCAATCCCCGCGGCGGCGGCTTCTACCGCGGAATGCGGGGGCTGGCATCCTACATGCTGGGCGACACGGTGAATGCGGTGTTGCAGATCAAACGGTCAGACATGCAGAAGTTTCCGCTGTTTCATGGCGTTGCCGCGATCATCTACGCTGAAGCGGGGATGACGGTGGAGGCGGGTCGCGCAGCAGCAGTGTTCAAAACCATGAGACCGGATTTTCTGCCGAACTTCGTTTCAGAGATGACGTCGCGAAATATGCGCGATGCGGACCTCAATCGGCTCGTCGAAGGGCTGCGCAAAGCCGGAATGACAATCGGGGACGATGAGCGTGCATTTGCGTATGCCTCCGAGCCTCCGTAAGCCATCGAGCCCGTAGGCTACAGTAATATACTCCCATTCCCCGGTGCCACCTGCATAGGGTGGAACTCTCGGGAATGAAGCGATGGAAAAGCCATGAAGTCCGGATTGTTCCTAGTGAACAGCAGCGTCGTGTTCGCACGGCTTGCCCTTAACGACAATGGATCAGGGCGGGCTGGTAATGTACCCATACGCCCGGCTGAATCTCACGCCTCCAATAGCCACCTTCATTGTGAAACCACGGCGGCAGGACAGCGCTGATGAACGATCAAAAAGCGCACCAGCGATGGGCCAAAACTTTCAACCGAGCACGCCTCTGCACGATCCTCTTTGGTTTTGGGCTGTTGGTTTCCGGCTGCGGCGGACATCCCAAGGGTGTTTTGACACCGGTTGCGGACACTGAACCGCAATCGCACAGGGTCGAGATGTTGATCGCGACGACACGAAGCCCGTCGGACATTCGCGGCGAGATGTTCACGGGCGAGCGAGCGCGAGCCCCGAATTTCGCCGACATCACGGTCTCGGTGCCTCCGGATGGCGCACGCAAGGTCGGCGAAGTGTCCTGGCCCAAGAAACTGCCGCCAGACCCGGCCACGGACTTTGCGACCCTCAAGGCTGACATGATCGACATAGAGTCGGCCAAAGCCTGGCTGAACACCTCTGTGAGAAAGACGCCCGATGGCAGCGCGCTCGTTTTCATCCACGGTTTCAACACGCGGTTTGAGGACAGTGTCTATCGCTTTGCCCAGATCGTGCAGGACTCAGGCGTCCGCAGCGCCCCAATCCTCGTGACATGGCCCTCGCGCGGCAATCTGCTTGCCTATGGCTATGACCGCGAGAGCACCAATTACACCCGCAATGCACTGGAAAACCTGTTCCAGTATCTGGCCAACGACGCGGAGGTAAAGGAAGTTTCGATCCTTGCTCATTCAATGGGCAACTGGCTGACGCTCGAAGCGCTCCGACAAATGGCGATCCGCAATGGCAGGCTACCGGCCAAATTCAAGAACGTGATGCTGGCAGCGCCCGATGTCGACGTCGATGTTTTCCGCTCGCAGATCGTCGATATGGGCACGCCGCATCCGCAGTTCACGCTTTTTGTCTCGCGCGATGATAGGGCGCTGGCCGCGTCGCGCCGCGTTTGGGGCGATGTCGCCCGTCTCGGCTCTATCGATCCCGAACAAGAACCCTACAAGCAGGAACTAGCGGATGTCGACATCCAGGTCATCGATCTGACCAAGGTTAAAGCGGGCGACAGGCTCAACCATGGAAAATTTGCCGAATCCCCGGAGATCGTGCGGCTAATCGGCGCGCGCATCTCGGACGGCCAGACGCTCACCGACAACCGCATCGGGCTTGGCGATACGATACTCGCGGCGACAACCGGCACTGCGGCGGCCGCTGGAAACGCCGCCGGCCTGTTGCTCGCAGCTCCGGTGGCGATCGTCGATGCGAATACACGGGACAATTTCTCAAGCCAGCTCGGCGCGTTGGGTCCTGCGGGCATATCCCCTTCCCAAACACTGCCAAAATGCCGGGCTGTCTCGTCTGTAAACTGCAGGAAACAATGAAGATGTCACTTTCGATCCGGCTATCTGTCGCCATTCGTATAGTTCTTTGTGGGCTCGTGCTGGCGCTTGGACTTCATGTGTATTCATCACCGGCCGCGGCGCAGACCACGGCGACTGATCCCGGCCAGCAAGAAAAGGTACAGCGCTTCCTGGAATTGGTGGAAGACCCGCAAGTTCGCTCATGGCTTTTGAACGCAAAGTCGTCAGCGGAAACCACGACGCCCGCAGGTGTCGTGGAAAAGCCGGTCTCCTATGCGGGTTTCGCGACAACCTTTCGCGCCCACGTCGGACAACTTATCGTAGGTTTGCAGGCGTTCCCGGCAGAGACGAGCAAGGCCGCCGCTATCCTGCAAAACGAGATCGATACCAGCATCCGTGCACGTCCAATATTGTTCGTACTCGCATTCGTGGCTGCCGGTTTGACTGCACAATGGTGCTTCTGGTGGCTGAGCGCGGGTTGGCGCGCCTGGATTGCTTCCTTGCGGGTCTTGACCGTGCGTGAAAAGCTTATCGCGATTTCCGTTAGACTGCTTTGGGCAATCTGTTCCATAATGGCCTTCGCGCTCGGCAGCATTGGCTTCTTCCTGGCGCTCGAATGGCCGCCGCTGATCCGCGAGATCATCATCGGCTACCTTTTCGCGGTGGTAATTTTCCGGCTAGCAAGGGCATCTTTCGATTTTCTCCTTGCACCGCCCGGATCAGGCGGCTTTGCCAATGCGGAGCGCTTCCGTGTCGTCCCGGTTGCGGACCAGTCGGCCGCCCATTGGACGAAACGACTTAGCTACATTGTCGGCTGGTACGCTTTCGGTTCGATCACCGTTTACCTTCTCCATGCGCTCGGCGTTGCTGGCCCGTCCCGGCACGTGGCGGCTTATGCGCTTGGGATCGTGCTTCTCATTCTCGGTATCGAAGCGATCTGGAACCGGCCGGAAGCCATGCCACCGATTGGTGAGACGACCCGCTTTGGCCGTATTGGCATGCGTGCACGCAACTGGCTTTGGTCGGTCTACTTCGTTTCGCTTTGGCTTCTCTGGGTTGTCGGAATGATGAAGCCGTTCTGGATTGCCGTTGTCGCGGCAGCACTTCCCGGAGCAATCGCTCTGACACGGGCCTCCGTCGACAATCTTCTTAGAAACAATATTGTCGAAACGGGTACCGACCCAGTTTCACCTATCAATGTCGATATTCAAACCGGCATCGCCCTGCCTGCAGCAACTGACGTCTCGGCCGGCTCACAGACTCTGCCGGAGGGAACTGTCATCGCCAATCCCGATACCGAAGCCGTCGTCGTGGTCCAAAGCAAGCCGGGCGTCATCTCCGTCATGGTTGAACGCGGCATACGCGCGACGCTGATCGTTGGGGCGATCCTTTTCCTGGCTGACGTGCTCGAGATCAATCTAACAGGAATTACCGAGCAGGATTCCGCAGCTCGGCGATTGATGCGCGGCGCCCTCAGCGCGGGCATCATTTTGCTGGTGATCGACCTGGTCTGGAATATCGTGAAAGTGCTGATCGACCGGAAGCTTGGCGAAACTGAACTCGCGCATGCGCATGGCAGCGAACGGGAACGACGGCGGGCCCGCATCAGGACGCTTCTGCCCATTCTCAAGAATGTGCTGATGATTTTGTTCGTGGCGGTCGCGATCATGATGGCTCTATCTGCTTTGGGTGTTGAGATCGCGCCGCTCATCGCTGGCGCAGGCGTGGTCGGCGTCGCCATCGGTTTTGGTGCGCAGACGGTCGTTAAAGACATTATCAGCGGCATGTTCTATCTGCTTGATGATGCCTTCCGGGTGGGTGAATATATTTCGAGCGGCTCATACAAAGGCACCGTCGAATCCTTCAGCCTGAGATCCGTGAAGCTCCGCCACCATCGCGGTGCCATTTATATCGTGCCGTTCAGCGAACTTGGCGCCGTTCAAAATCTTAGTCGCGACTGGGTGGTCGAGAAACTGACGGTCACGGTCGGCTACGACACCGACGTCGACAAAGCGCGCAAAATTATCAAAAAAATCGGGCAGGAACTGCTCGCTGATCCTGAACTTGCACCGATCACCATCGAACCACTCAAGATGCAGGGCATCGACAGCATGGGTGATTCAGGGCTGATCCTCCGCATGAAATTCACCACAATTCCTGGCGAACAGTTCACGCTGAAGCGCCGCGCGCTGATGCGGATCAACCAGGCGTTTCATGACAACAACATTAAGCCGGCATTCCCGACAGTTCAGGTTGCAGGGGGCGAGGGCACTAGCAACATAGCCGCCGCAGCCCAGCAGGCGTTGGCCAAGCATAACGAGGCTATGGCGGCGAACGTCTAAGTAAAGGTTTTGTAACCACGCAAATCCTCCCTCGTTAGTTTTAGTATCTCACGACAAGATGATGGCCCGCCCGGAGCAACGAAAATCGCTTACCTTGCAAGGACAACCAGATCGATAGGATGCGCAACGCCGCCTACCTGTCTTGCCAATCGTATGTCGGGCTTGACGGTTGACCTGTAACCTTGCTGAAGGGCAAGTTCATAAGTCGACATATCGGTCACGGCTGTAACGGCCTCTACACGCGTGTGTTTCTCTAACTTCGCAGCGATATTAACGGGATCGCCGATGATTGTGTATTCCATGCGAGTGTCGTCGCCGACCACTCCGAAAAGAACTTCCCCACTCGCGACAGCAAGACTGACATCCACGACGAAAAGTCCCCTCTCACGACGTTCATCGGTCCAAGCGATGAGTTCCTTGACGACTTCGTCGGCGGTATTGAGCGCGTCGATCGCGAAGGTAGTAGACGACAACACCGTCCCAAAGGTCGCGAAAATGCCGTCGCCTAAGAACTTGTCGATCTGACCACCATGCCGCTGTACGATTGGCACGAGGCGTCTTTGGTATTCGCCCAGCAACAACATCAGATCCGCAGGCGGAAGCGCGCGCGCCAGGGCCGTGAACCCCCTCATGTCGATGAACAGTGCAGCTGCCAACCGCATCTCGGCCTGACCGGGCTGGATTGCGTTGTTTGCGGTGCTGATTGTTTTTGCGACGCCGGAAGCCACGAAACGGGAGAGATCCGAAGCCGCGACATGATCGATCGCAGCCCGCTCCATGAGCCTTCTCGCTCGTTGAACAGCGACGGCGAGCACAAGCGATACAATGGTTATCGATATAACTTTGTCTAGTTCCGCGCCGAGCAACACGGATGACGAGGTCATATATGCAATGTAGTTCCTCGTTATGCTGTCTTCGGCATTGATGGCGATTGCCAGAAGTATCAACCAGCCCAATGCGCCTGCGGAACCGGCAATCAGGATCCATTTCGCCTCGAAGCGAAGCGTTCTCAGCGAGATGAATATAAATACATAGAGAAGTGTCGGCGCCTTCAGATAGAAGGCTGGCGGCTGACCATATTGTAGGTGGAAGCTCCAGATCAGTACCATCAACGCAGCCATATCCGCAACGATCGAAGCCGAAAGCAACCAGTTCGAGAGCCTGCGAATGTGCGCAAGCCAAATGCGCACTCCCAAGAAACAAGCATAGACAGTCAGCGTCCATGGGACCGGCTGGAAACTGACTTCACTGGAAAATGCTTTGGGTGAAACCGCATAAAGTACCGCCCAAGTCGCCAGGATAACCGCCTGCACCCAGCCAACAAGGATTTCGCCTTTTCGCTGCTCCTCCTCGAGCGCAACCCGAACCCGCAACGGTACCGTACCTTCGGGAGCTCGACCAACAAGTCCTTCCCAGAGTTTAGCGAGGGCTCCAGTCCTGCTGTTTGAAAAGGGCTGCATTTTCGAAGATAAAACATTTTGACCAACGATGTCTGTATCGAACGCTTTTCGCCTTTTCATGTTGCTTAACTCCGCGTGGATGCCCTTTGACTTTAAACTCAGATGCAACCTCGATGTGATGGTTCGTGCCGGGGATTAATCATTGCAACTCAACTTTACCATTAGAAAGGGCAGGGACACTAACATCTGCACGACTTCTCCGACTCTGCCGTTTTAGCTTCTCGCACAGAGGGAATTCTGAGTGTTATGAGACAGCCTGACAGAAAGCAGACCCAACGACCACCCCATCATTCGCGTAGGAACGGCAAGGGCCATGCCCTACTGTTCAGGTATTGACGTTTTGAAGGCGAAGGCGAGGTAATCTATGCAGGGCCGCAGAGAGTTCATTGCGTTGCTCTCCAGGGTCGACAGAATAAACGATGTTGCCCCCCAATGAAGAGCAGATCCCAAGCTGGGCCGTGCGCCCGCGGCGTTTATGCCTATTCACCAACGGAACCTCAAAGTTCCATAAATAGGCGTTATCCCACGAAGTATGTCTTTTCAGACACTTATGCTATCTGACCAACCTGTCGCCGGTTCGATCCCTTTCAAGGCGGTCGAATTTGAAAGTAGCTATGCGTTCAGGCCCCCGCAACAAAATCAAACTTGTAAATTCTTCCAGTCAGGGCAACAAACACGAGGCCGTTCGCCAAATTGGTCGAGGGGCTTTTTGCGTTTGGCCTCCGCGTCAATCTCGCCAGAAGCAATTTGCGCCATGAGGTGAGCGTCTGGTGACCGGTTGTGCTGATCAGGCAAACTTGACCTGAGAACCCCATGTTGATGCCGAAAATTGAAATGGCGGAGCTGGATTCCGCTCTGCGCGCAACAATATCCATCCGCATAAAAGCTGTTCTAAAGAATCCTGCACAGGCTACGCGCTGTGTCCTGATCGGTAATTAGAACATTTGCCAGGGCTGCTTTGAGCATGCCTTGTATGGCCGTAATTTTCTCTGCACCACCACCGATACAAATCCGGCGAGGCACGTTGATGAAATCCTCTATCGGCATCACGATGTGGCGATCGTCGAACCCGGTGCGAATGATTGTGCCGTCGGGGTCGAAGAAATAGCCTGACGCAAAACCCACTGCGCCCTTCTTTTGGTACTGCAGCAGCAGTTCCTCCGTCATGACGCCGCTGTCTTCCAGGAGCGTCGGTCCGCTCAGATGGGTGACGCCAAACAGCGTCTTTGTGCATTGACGCAGCAGAGTAAAGTGCTGCTCAATTATTGGTTCCTGCATCAGCAGTGTTTTCATGCTGGGATTGGATACCACACCCGGTGCGTGAAGGTTGACGCAACGCGCATTCAGCCTTGCCGCGATGTTGGAGGTGCAGAGCTCGGGCGAAAAATCATAGGTCGCAATCGAACTTCCGGTCACTTGGGCTACGGTAACACCCGGCTTGTTGGCCGGTGACAGGGCCTTGGAAAGCGACATGACTGTACGCCCCCAGGCAACACCAATGACATCGTCATTCTCGATTTTCTGTTCCAGAATTCGCGCGCCAAGCCGACCGATCCGGTCGTAAAGCGCTGCGGCGGAGCCGCCCGCCGGGAGCACGTAGCATTCCAGCAACCCACCTTTTTCTTTCAGTTCTACCGAAAGGTCGGCTCGCTCAAGGCGTGTGGGATCGATGGTGATGGTGACGATGCCCTCGTCCCGGGCTTTTTGAAGCAGATTGAACACCGAGGCACGCGAAATTCCGAGGCGCTCGGCGATTTCGTCCTGTTTCAAGCCTTCCTCGTAATAAAGCCACGCCGCCCATAGGGGTTGATCCGCGCCAAACTGCATGGGCGGCGGTGGCTTCCGCTTTGCAACTTTGTCGTCGGCCCGGTTAGCGCGCATTGAACTGAACATGTCTCCTGAAACCGTAATTGGCAGTTTTTAACCGGCAAGTCCAGCCATTCCCACATCAAAACGGTATCTATGGCAAATGCCAAGGTGTTATAAAAAAAGCCATTGACAAATTGCACGTCTTGTTGAAAATTGCCAGAAATTGCTCTGGGAGGAGAGAATGCAGAATGCAGCGAACGCCGTCCGGCCACCTGTCGGACGTCGTGACTGGAACGATCTGATCCGAAATGTGAGCGCCGGTGGATGGGTCGATCCCGATACAGGGCTCACTGCGGAAGTTCCGTTCAAGACGGTGATCATCGAAGACAGCCTGCGTGGCGCGGAAGCCGATCTTATTGCCCAGACGATGCCGGCTCCCACATACGGAGTGGTTGCCGATCGTGATACATATGATGCGTATGGCTATGCGGTTGCCCGCAGCCTGGGCAATCGGGCCTCGGTCATCGTTCTTGATCGTCCCCATGCCGACGAGGGGGAAGTCCGGGCGCTGCGCGACAGGACGCGGCATGTCGATGCGCTGATAGCTGTCGGTTCAGGCACCATCAACGATCTCTGCAAATATGCGACGGCTGGCGACGGTCGGGAATACAGTGTCTTCGGAACTGCGCCGTCCATGAACGGCTATACATCCACAACCGCTTCGATCACGCTCGATAGCGGGCTGAAAACGACCATGTCTGCCCATGCTGCCAAGGGGGTTTTCCTCGATATCGAGATCAGCGCCGGAGCGCCTCAATACTTGATCGCCGCCGGCTTTGGCGACAGCATGTGTCGTTCGACGGCACAGGTCGATTGGTACTTTTCGCACATGCTGCTGGGCACGAACTATGCCACGTCCCCCTATGTGCTGCAGGCCGACGACGAGGCTGCCATCATGATGCGCTCCGAGGGACTGGGTCATCGTGACCACGAGGCAATCGGATACTTGCATCGCATCCTGACCCTCGGAGGATTCGGCATCAGCATTACAGGTATGAGCCATCCTGGCTCCATGGGCGAACATCAAATCTCTCACTGGATCGACAGTTTCGCCGGGGCCCGGCATCCAGGCACCGTTCATGGCCAGCAGGTCGGCGTGTCCTCCGTGACCATGGCACGTTTGCAGGAAATCATTCTTGCCAGCGAAACGGCGCCAAAGGTGCAACCGACGCTGTTCGACGAGGCCGATATTTGTTCACGCTACCCGGCTGCTGCCGTGGAAGAATGTCTCAAGGCCTCGCGTGCCAAGGCAATGGACCAGGCTCGAGCCGATCGGTTTAATGCTGATCTCGAACGGCTTTGGCCGACCCTCCGTCTGAAGCTGAAGGAGATGTCCGTTCCTTCCGCGACACTTGCCACACACATCCGTGCGGCCGGCGGTGGCGCAACACCGGCCGAAATCGGCATGGACCGCGACCTCTATCGTGACGCCGTGCGCTACTCCAAAGAGATGCGCAATCGTTATTCGATGCTCGATCTTGCGGCTGACATGGGCATTCTCGAACAGTTCATCGCGGAGGAATGCTGATGCGTTCGCTCTCCGAACTTTCCGACGGCGCCCTTGCTCGCGTCACGACAGTGTTCACCGATATCGATGACACGCTGACCACGGAAGGCCAGCTTCACGCCGATGCTTACGCTGCGCTGGAACAGCTGGCGCAGGCCGGTCTCAACGTGGTGCCGATCACGGGCCGTCCCGCTGGCTGGTGCGATATGATCACACGGCTTTGGCCGGTCGCCGGCATCGTCGGGGAAAATGGTGCCTTCTATTTTTCCTACGACCGTGAAGCCCGCAAAATGCGCCAAAGGTTTTTCGCCACGGATGCGGAGCGCAAGGTTAACCGCGCCAAGCTCAACCAGCTGAGGGAGCGCATTCTGCGCGAGGTTCCGGGAAGCGGTATCGCCTCCGACCAGCTTTACCGCGAGGCGGATCTCGCCATCGACATTTGTGAGGACGTCGATCCGTTGCCGCAGGAAGAGATCGACCGCGTCCTGAAGATTTTCGAGGACGCAGGCGCGATCGCAAAGCTCTCCTCCATCCACGTCAACGGATGGTTCGGAAACTACGACAAGCTTTCGATGAGCCGGATCTTCGCGGCAGACATTCTTGCCATGGATCTCGACGCACAGAAGGACAGCATCGTATTTGTGGGCGACAGTCCCAATGACGGACCTATGTTCTCGTTTTTCCCGAATTCCTGCGGCGTCGCCAATGTCGCCGATTTCGCGGAAAGTGGCATCGACCTGCCGGCGTTCATTGCAACACAGCGCGGTGGCGCCGGCTTCGTTGAGGTCGCCGCGCGCCTGTTGGCCGCCCGGTCCGAGCAGGGGCGGGCCCATGGCTGAACATTTCGATCTGGCAATCATTGGCGGTGGTATCAATGGCTGCGGTATTGCGCGCGATGCGGCAGGGCGCGGTCTCAAAGTCTATCTCTGCGAGAAAGGCGATCTGGGCGGTGCCACCTCGTCGTCGTCAACGAAGCTGCTGCACGGCGGGCTGCGTTATCTCGAACATTATGAATTCCGGCTGGTTCGTGAAGCTCTAAGGGAGCGCGAGACTTTATGGAGCGTCGCACCACATTTTGTCCGGCCGCTCCGCTTCGTTCTGCCCCATACACCCGGAATGCGGCCGAAATGGCTGCTCCGGCTCGGCCTTTTCATCTATGACCACATCGGCGGCCGCAAACGCCTGCCGCCGACATCGGTGGTCAATTTCCGCCGGAGTGTCGTAGGCGAGGGTCTCATTGAGTCGCTATCGACCGGCTACGAATATTCTGACTGCTGGGTCGAGGACAATCGACTTGTCATCATGAATGCCAAGTCCGCCCAGGAACGCGGCGCGGTGATCGACACGCATACGTCCTGCATTGCCGTCAACAGAAGCCGCGATGGCTGGGCGCTGACGGTCTCCGGTGAGGGAGATCTTCAGAAGACGGTAGAAGCAAGCATCGTCGTCAATGCCGCCGGGCCATGGGTCAACGACGTGGTCGATCTGTGTGCCAAGCGTCCAGCCAAAGGCAAGGTCCGCCTTGTGCAGGGATCGCACATCGTGGTGCCCAAGCTCTACGCTCACGATCGGTGCTTCATTTTCCAGAACAGCGACAATCGTATCCTCTTCGCTATTCCCTACGAGGAGGAATACACGCTGATCGGCACCACCGATCGGGATTTCACGGGCGACCTCGATAATTTCGACGCGACCGCAGAGGAAATCGCCTATCTTTGCCGGTCGGCCAGCCGTTATTTCCGCAAGCCGATCCTCGATACCGATGTCTGCTGGAGCTATTCCGGCGTCCGCCCGCTCTACAATGATGGTCGCGGCGCGGCACAACAGGCGACAAGAGACTACGTGCTGGAAGTGGACGTTGTCGACGACAGGGCTCTGATCTCGGTGTTCGGTGGCAAGATCACGACCTACCGTCGCCTTGCAGAATCCGTCATGGACAAGCTGGCCCCCTACCTGCCTGCGGACAAGGCAAAAACTGTCGCTGATACTGCCGGCTGGACCGGTCGCGAGGCCCTGCCGGGCGGCGATTTTCCGATTGATGCTTTCGACGACAAGGTCATGGCGCTTCGTGTCGCCTATCCGTTTCTAGGCGACCACGCGACCCGGCTGTTTCGCTACTACGGCACCCGCGTCCACCGGGTGCTCGGGGAGGCGCGATCCTGGAGTGATCTCGGCATCGTCTTCGGTGCGGGCCTGACCGAAGCGGAAGTCAACTACATGGTTCGCGAGGAATGGGCGCGTTCGGCGCGCGACATCCTGTTCCGCAGGAGCAAGCTCGGTTTGCGGCTGAGCCAAACCGAAATCGACTCTATCGACAGCTTTCTGGAGGGAAAGCGGTTGCAGATGACCGGCTGAGCACCGGTGTCGGCAGAAGGTACGCGACTGGCAGGAAGGGAATGGAACACCAACGGGCCGCAAAGGCCGGCCGGGGAGGAGGACGATATGTATCTGGGCATAGACCTCGGCACATCGGGCGTGAAATCAATTCTGATCGACGATGATCAGACTATCGTGGGGGAGCAGTCCTCCCGACCACTCGAAATATCACGACCACATCGCTGCTGGTCGGAACAGGATCCTGATCTGTGGTGGAACGCCGTCTGCGAGAGTCTGGACGGTCTTGCCGCACACCACGGGCCTGCCCTTGCCAGTGTCAGGGGGATCGGGCTGTCAGGCCAGATGTATGGTGCGACCGTGCTGGATGCGTCCGACAAGCCGTTGCGACCCGCCATCCTGTGGAACGACACCAGAACGGAAAAACAATGCGCCGATCTCGAGGTGCGCGCACCGGATGTGCGCCGCATTGCCGGGCGCAAACCGACGCCCGGCGTTACCGCCACCAAGCTTGCCTGGCTTCGCGACAACGAGCCGCACGTTTTTGATCAGGTGGCCCACGTTCTCTTGCCGAAGGACTACATCCGCCTGATGCTGTCCGGCGACAAGGCGTCCGACATGGCAGATTCCAGCGGCACCATGTGGATGGACGTCGCCGCGCGCACCTGGTCCGATACCTTGCTCGATGCCACCGACATGAGGCGGTCGCAAATGCCGACGCTCTACGAAGGAACCGAGGCGACCGGGTTGTTGCGCGGCCAGCTGGCGGATCGATGGGGCATAAAAAGGCGCCCCGTCATCGCGGCCGGTGGCGGCGACAACGCCTGTGGTGCCTGTGGTACCGGAGTCATCCACGATGGTGAGGGCACCCTGTCGCTGGGCACGTCGGGTGTCCTGTTCGTCGCGATGAACAATGCGCGTCCAAGCCCTGATCACGCCATTGAAACGCTTTGCCATTCGGTTCCGGGTGTCTGGCACCAGATGTCGGTGATCCTGTCGGCCACGTCCTGCGTCAACTGGCTGGCGCGTCTGGTCAAGCGGCCGGCGGCCGATCTCGTCGCCGAATTGGGCACTGTTCTTCAAGCGCCGAGTTCGGTGGTCTTCGTGCCTTTTCTCGACGGTTGCTGGTCACCGCGCAACAATGCGGAAATTCGTGGCGCATTGATCGGCCTGCAACATTCGTCGGGAGACGAAGAGCTGACCCGCGCCGTTCTGCAGGGCGTTGCGTTCGCGCTGCTGGAGTGCGCCGACGCCTTCCGGACCACCGGTACCTCGATCGATACGCTGTTGGCTATCGGCGGCGGGTCGCGATCCGATGTTTGGCTTTCGATGATTTCGACATGCTTCGGTGTCGAGCTGCGGGTGCCGGAAGCAAGCGAGCTCGGCGCGGCTTTCGGAGCAGCGCGCTTGGGCATGATTGCCAGCACGGGTGCAGACGTCAGCGACGTTCTCACGCCACCGAAAATCAACCGGACGATTTCACCGGTTCGGGACCTCGCTCGTGCCTATTCGGATGCTTATCGGACATGGCTTTCGGTCATCCCGGAGGTTCGCCGCGTATCCTTGGCCGTACGAGCGGGGACGGCCTGAAAGAGACTACCTTCGGCGGCAATTCGCCTGACGAAGGCAGGGACTGTCCATGGTGACCAGGAGGGTCATCCGGGATTCAACGCAAAATGTTTCATCTGGGAGGATAGACATGAACTTCGACACTCTGAACTTTGGACTTTCGCGCCGCGCGTTGCTCGGCGGAACCGCAGCCCTGGTCGCTGCCCAATATCTGGGCTCGACCGGTGCCCGTGCCCAGGCTGCCGATCGCAAATTTGCAGCGGCGCTGGGCTGGACAACCTATGATTCGGGACGCCACCTGCAGGATGGTTTCACAGCCGCCGTTCAGGAACTCGGCGGCAGCCTGACCACCACCGATGCCGGGTTCGACGCCAAGACACAGACTGACCAGATCGATTCGTTGATTGCGTCGAAGCCGGATGCTCTGTTCATCACGCCGGCGGACGCAGTTGCAATTGCCCCGGCCGTTCAGCGTGCCATTGCAGCCGGCATTCCTGTCTTCTGCGCGGACAGTTCCGTTCCCGGCGTGGCTGTCAACACGACCTCTATGTCCAACAATTTTGGCATGGGTGCCTATTCCTGCGACTATATTGCCAAGCAACTGAAGGGCAAGGGCCGCATCGCCCGCGTTCTGCTGCCTCAAAACGAAAGCTGGGATCAGCGTACGCTCGGCATGGAGTGGACGCTGCGCCAGTATCCGGACATCGAGATTGTTGCCGACTGGGCTTTTGCACTGGCCGGCAATGTCACGCCCCGCCAGGCCGTCGATAATATTCTGACTGCGAATGCGGATATCGATGCCATCTGGTGTGCTTGGGACGGTGCTGCCGTCGAGGGGACATTGGCCGCGCGCGCTGCCGAGCGGCCGAACCTTGTCATCACCGGCATTGACGGCGGTTCGCAGGCTTTCAGCTATATCGCAGGTCCTTCACAACTGAAGCTGTCTATGGCGCAGAGCTTTTACGAGATGGCCTATCTCTCCGTTTTCTATGCGCATCAACATCTGGAAGGCAAGAAGACGCCGCGTCTCGTCGTCACGCCAACCTACGCCGTTGATCAATCGATGCTCAAGGATGGCCTGCCGGACGATTTCGACGTGCCTGGTCGCGCCGCGGAGCTGGGTTGGGTTCGCGCCGTCTGATGATGATGGCAGGCGCGGTCTGCAAGGACCGCGCCTGCTTTCCGGCTCTCTGTGTCCAATGCAAGTGGAGGAATGGGCGATGACGGTTCCCGCCATATCTGCCAGAGCGGTTTCGAAGCGCTTCGGGCCGATCAGTGCGCTCAGCGATGTCGATTTTGTGCTCGAAACGGGCGAGGTTCATGCGCTTCTGGGCGTGAATGGTGCTGGAAAATCAACATTCATCAAGATTCTATCCGGCGTCTATGCCAAGGACGAGGGCACGATCGAGATCGCCGGAGAAGGGTTCGATTGCCGCAATCCAAAGGATGCCATTCGCTATGGTATCGCAACTGTGCAGCAGCATCCGGAGCTGGTTGCTGATTTCACGGGCTATGAGAACATCTTTCTCGGACGGGAGGCGGCGACAGCAAGTTTTACCGCCCGGATGGATCGCACGGCATTGCAACGGCGCGGTGATGCGTTGCTGTCGCGCTTTCCGGTCGAGATCGACCTTTCGCGTACGATCCAGGACATGTCTGCCGTGGAGCGCGAAATTGTCGCCATTCTCCAGGCAATTGCTGGAGAAAACATTCGAATTCTTATCCTCGACGAGCCGACGTCGACACTGACGGAAGTCGAAAAGGCTGTTCTGTTCCGTCTGATGAAGACCCTGCGGACCAGCGGCATCTCAATTCTCTACATCACCCACCGGCTTGAGGAAGTGATGGAGATCGCGGACCGGTTTTCCGTGTTTCGCGGCGGCCGTATGATCGCGACAATGACGCCTGATGAGGTTCGCGAGAAAAACCTGTCGCTTGCCGAATTGATGCTCGGCGAAACCATGGGAGCCGTCTTCCCGAAGAAGGGCGAACCGGCCGATCTGGGCGAGCTCGTTCTCAATGTGCGCGGCCTGCGCCATGGGCGGTTGTTCTCCAATATCGGGTTTCAGCTGCAGCGGGGCGAAATCCTCGGCATCTTCGGCCTCGTCGGCTCCGGTATCGATGAGTTGTCGAAAGTGCTCTACGGCGCCTTGTCGAAGGATATGGGTGAAATCGAGCTGAAGGGCGAGAAAGTCTCGTTGCGATCGCCGCGCGATTCACTGAAGGCCGGTATCTTTCTCGTCCCGGGCGATCGCCGGATCGAGGGACTGGCGCTCGCCCAATCGGCGATCTTCAACACCACGCTGGCCAATCTCGGGCGCGCGTCCGGATTTGCTGGTTTTCTCAAGCGCTCGGTCAACAAGCTCAAAAGCGTTGAATATGCCGGCCGTGTCGCGCTCAACCCGCCAAACGTCACCATGCCTGTCAGCGGCTTCAGTGGCGGCAACCAGCAGAAGATCGTCATTGCCAAGGGGCTGTTTGCCGATGCCGATGTCTACATCTTCGTCGAGCCGACTGTCGGGGTCGATATTGGTGCGCGCGCCAAACTGTACGGTTTGATGCGCGAACTGAGCCGAACCGCCGGCGTCATCGTCATGTCGACGGATTGCGACGAGGTGCACGGCATCTCCGACCGAAGCTTTGCGCTCTACAAAGGCCGGCAGATTGCCTCGCCCGGCACGATATTCACCCGAAACCAGCTTCTGATGGCCGGTATCATGGGAGATGCCCATCATGCATAGACACTCGATCCTGCCGACAGGCCTCGGTCGTTCACTGGCCTTCGTCACTCTAGTCATCATCATCGGCGCTGCCTTTACGGCGGTCGAGCCGCGGTTCCTGTCGACCCAGAACATTGCCGCCGTCACGCGGCATATGGCTGCCAACGGATTGGCCGCGCTCGGTCTGACATTCGTGGTTATCGTGCGCAAGTTCGACCTTTCCTTCGCTGGCACCGCATGTTTTGCCGCCATGACCATCGGTTTCCTGATCGCCGGCGGGTATGATCTGTGGCTCTGCATTTTGATCGGGGTTCTGGCTGCCGTCGTGGTCGGCACCTTCAACGGGATTGCCATCAGCTATTTCGGACTGCCCGATATCGTGACGACGATCGCCACCGGATCGATAGCGGGTGGCCTCGCCTTCCTGTATTCGCGCGGCCGCACGATCTTCCAGAATTTCGTGACCTCCGGGATTCTCGATCTGAACGACGCACGCATCCTTGGATATAGTGTATCGTTCTTTTTTCTAATCGCCCTTTATGCCGTCGCATGGGTGTTCATGCACCGGACGCGGTATGGAGCCTCGTTTTATGCCACCGGCGAGAATCCGGTCTCGGCCTATTTTTCCGGCGTACCGACGAAATTCTATACCATGCTCGCCTTCATCATCTGTGCGGCAACATCGGCGCTTGCAGTTGTCTTGATCCTTGCAGAATCCGGGACTGCGGATACGAATGAAGGGGCCAACCTGCTGATGCCCGCCTATGCCGGCGTTTTCCTTGGCGCGGCGCTTTTGGGCGGTACCTCCGTTCTGGCGACGCTGGCCGGCACCTTCCTGATCACCATGCTGCTCGACGGTTTCTCTCTTCTCGGCGTGCCGTACTACTACAGCGATGGCGTCGTAAGTCTGATCCTTCTGGCGGGTGTGGTGTTGTTTGATGCCCGTGTGCGCCAGCTCTTCGCCGATCTGGTCTCCTTTGTCCGACCGTCCACACAGGTCCGGGAGAACCGCACATGACGGATATCACCACCATCCATCCCGTCACTGATCGGGGGCAATCCCGGATGATCAACCGGTTCATAGGGCGCTACTGGCTTGTCGCGACCCTCGTTGTCATGATCGCCGTCTTCGCTTTCCTCAAACCGCAGTTGCTCGATAACTCCAATATCGCGACGATTCTGCGTTCCTCGGCGTTGATGGCGATCATGATCCTCGGATTGACCTGGGTGATTGCTGCCGGCAAAATCGATGTCAGTTTCATGCAGGTCGCGGCCCTCAGCAACATGATGACCGCCTGGCTGCTGGCCAGTGGAAGCGGCTGGCCGCTGGCGGCGCTTGGCGGCATCTGCGTCGGTGCGCTTGCCGGGCTGCTGAATGGCACGCTGATCGCGCTGCTGCGCATTCCGCCGTTGATCGTCACCATTGCTACCGGCGGTATTTGCGCCTCGATTGCTGCTGCGCTTGGCAAGGGAACATCGATCCGCATCGCCGACCCCGGACCTCTGGGCGAAATGCTTTTCACCAATTGGGGGCCTGTCCCGGTCATCGCAGTGGTTGCGGCACTGCTCTATCTCATCTCGTGGTACGCGCAGGAAAAGCTCACCTTCGGGCACTATATTTTCGCCACGGCCCAGAACGAGGAGGCGGTCAACGAGGCTGGGATTCCCGCCCGTAGCCTCATCCTGTTCCTGTTCGTCTTTTCCGCCGTCCTGTCGGCCATTGCCGGCGTGCTTCTGGCCGCAAGCCTGTCGTCGGGCCAGCCGATGATCGGTTCGTCCTATTTCATCGACGGCCTGACGGCGGTGCTGCTTGGGGGCATGATGCTGCGGATCGGAAAGCCCAATGTTCTGGGCACGACGACGGCCATTCTCCTTTTGTCGGTGCTTGTCAGCGGCAGTGCCATGTTCGGCTGGGCCGACTATCAGCGCCAGATCATCAAGGGCGTGTTGCTGCTGGTCGGCGTCGCAGTCGCAATGCGGGCTGGTCGCCGGATCTCTTCTCATTCACAGGGAGCCTAGAATGGCGATCGAGACAGCGGCCTATTTTGTCGGCCTGGACGGCGGCACCGGCGGTGCCCGGGCGATCATCACAGACCTTGACGGCGCGGTGATTGCCATGGCGACCCATGAATACCAGACGACGTTTCCGCTTCCCGGCTGGGCGGAACAGACGCCAGCCGACTGGTGGACGGCGGCCTGCCTTGCCGTGCGCAAGGCTGTGCGCAGTTCGGGATTAAACCCCGCCGACATACGGGCCATTTCTGCCGACGGTACCTCAAGCACACTGGTCGCGCTCGATCGGGATTGCGTCCCAACAATGCCGGCTATCCTGTGGATGGACAACCGCGCATCGCCGCAGGCACGGCGGATGATGGAGACCAACGATCCGGCGTTGCGCCGCTCGCAGCTGGGTGTCAGTTCCGAATGGATGATCCCCAAAATTCTCTGGATGAAGGAAAACAGGCCGGAGATCTATGAACGGTCGCGCTGGTTTGTCGAAATGACCGATTATCTGGCGCTGCGCCTGACGGGTCTTTTGACGCTCGGTCTCAACCAGATCACCAATCGCTGGTTTTACGACCCGCGCCGGGGCGGCTGGCCGCAGGCATTTTACGAGAAGATCGGGCTTGGCGAGATCACCGCGCGGTTCCCGCAAAACATCCTGCCGCTTGGCGGAGCGATCGGACGGATCGCGCCGGAAGCTGCCGAGGCCATGGGGTTGTCGCGTGATACGACGGTGGTCTGCGGCGGAACAGACGCTTATGTGGCCATGGTCGGCCTCAATGTCTGCCAGCCGGGCAAGACTGCCTTCATCACCGGGTCGTCGCATCTCGTATTGCCGATGACGGATCAGGATATCGAGGTTCCAGGCATTTTCGGTCCGCATCCGGATTGCGTCGTGCCCGGCCTGTTCGTCATGGAGGGCGGGCAGGTTTCCTCCGGCTCAATCATTCGCTGGTGGCACGATCATCTCGGCAAGATCGCCGGGTCGGGGCCGGACACCTACGCCCAGATGCTGTGCGCAGCAGAGGAAATTCCTCTCGGCGCAGACGGGCTCATTGCGCTCGATTTCTGGCAGGGCAACCGCAACCCCTATATTGACTACGATCTGCAAGGCGCGCTCTGGGGGCTGACGCTTAAGCACACGCCGGCCCATATGCTCAGGGCCTTGCTGGAATCGATTGCCTATGGCACGCAAAACATCCTGCGCGCACTCGACCGTCACGATGTCAGCGTCGAGACCATGGTGATCTGCGGCGGTGCGACCCGCACGTCTTTCCTGGTGCAGATGCATGCCGATGTATGCGGTATTCCGATCATCGTCCCCAAAGTTCAGGAAGCGACCGCTTTCGGCTCTGCGATCACCGCCGCTGTCGGTGCCGGGTTTTATGGCAGCCTTGCGGAAGCGGCCGGTCGCATGGTGACCGAGAGCCACGTGATCGAGCCCAACATGGGCCGTCATACACGTTACGACGAAGTCTTCCAATTCTACCAGGACACCCACGCTGCACTCCAGCCGCTGATGCACCGCATGGCACGGCGCGGCGAAGGCAAATCTGTTTCCAACATCGACAGCGGTCTGCATGCGCCGACGGAAAACGCCGTGCCTTTGCGTCAGTCGGCATTTTGATCAAGAACATCCCAAGTGATAAAGCGATTGAAATCCGGTTTGTTACTCTACTAATAGTAGTCTTTTCGCGCGCGCTGCCCTCAACCGTGCGAAATCATCGCCAGCATGGTGCGAGGAGCGGGTCAGCGGGCTGGAGGCGACCATCAGGAAGCCCTTGGTGTAGGCGACCGTCTCGTAGGACTTGAATTCCTCGGGCGTGACGAAGCTCATCACCTGATGGTGCTTGCGGGTCGGCTGCAGATATTGCCCGATCGTCAGGAAATCGACATCGGCGGTTCTAAGGTCGTCCATCAGCTGCAGCACTTCGTTGCGCTCTTCGCCGAGCCCGACCATGATGCCGGACTTGGTGAACATCGTCGGGTCCAGTTCCTTGACCCGCTGCAACAGCCGGACCGAATGGAAATAGCGCGCGCCGGGGCGCACCGTCAGGTAGTTTCCCGGAACGGTTTCCATATTGTGGTTGAAGACGTCGGGCTTGGCGGCAACGACGCGCTCCAGCGCACCGGGCTTCTTCAGAAAGTCCGGGGTCAGGATTTCGATGGTCGTCATCAGCGACGCGGCGCGGATCGCCCAGATCACCTTTTCGAAATGCTCGGCGCCGCCATCGGCCAGATCGTCGCGGTCGACCGAGGTGATGACGACGTGGCTGAGCCCCATCTGCTTGACGGCCTTGGCGACGTTTTCCGGCTCGGCCATGTCGAGTGCATTAGGTTTACCCGTTGTGACGTTGCAGAAGGCACAGGCGCGCGTACAGATCTCGCCCATGATCATGAAGGTCGCGTGCTTTTTGTCCCAGCACTCGCCGATATTGGGGCAGCCTGCTTCCTCGCAGACCGTAACGAGCTTGTGCTCCTTCACGATCGACTTGGTTTCCATGTAGCCTGGCGACATCGAAGCTCGGACCCGTATCCAGTCAGGCTTTGCCAGCAGTTGCGTATCTGGCCTATGGGCTTTTTCCGGATGGCGATGACGGGCTGTTGCAGCAGCGTGATGGGTTTTGTCGAGAATGGTGACCATGTCGTTCTCCATTGCGCCCTCCGGCCTCAAAGCCTGTCATATATTCCGGCGATTGCCAGAAAGTCTGCAGCTTTCAAACTTGCGCCGCCAATCAGTGCGCCGTCGACATTGTCGATGGCCATGAGTTCGGCCGCGTTGGATGCCTTGACCGAACCGCCGTAAAGCACGCGCATTCCTTTTCCCTCGTCGCCAAAGCGGTTGGAGATTTCAGCACGCATAAAGGCGTGCGCTTCGGTAATGTCGGCAATCGTTGGCGTCCGTCCCGTACCGATCGCCCAGACGGGCTCGTAGGCAATGACCGTATTGGCAGCCGTGGCCCCATCCGGAACCGAACCGGCCAGCTGGTTTTCAAGGACCTTCAGCGTCTCGCCGGCATTCCGCTCGGATTCCGTTTCACCGATGCAGATGATGGCGATCAGTCCGGCAGCATGCGCGGCCTGCGCCTTGCCGCGGACAAGTGCGTCCGTTTCCTTTTGAAGGGTGCGGCGTTCCGAGTGCCCAATGATAACAAATTTGCCGCCACCATCCACAATCATCTCTGCCGAGGTCTCCCCCGTGTAGGCACCAAAGGAAGAGGCATGGCAGTCCTGTGCGCCGATCCGCAGGTCCGTTCCCGCGCAGAGCATTGCTGCTTCGTGCAGCAGGGTCGCCGGTGGGCAGATCATTGTATCGGTTTTGCCGGCAAAGGCGGCTGTGCCTGCTGCAACCGCCGCCAATGTCTCAAGGGATGACCGCAGACCATTCATTTTTCAGTTGCCGGCAATCAGCGGCTTGTTACCCGGTGTCATATCCGTCGTCCCTTTTCCTGGTGGCGCGCGCTGTTCGTGTGTGGGCCGTGTGTTGTGAAAGGCTGCTGTTGCGGCGAGAGCGAGACAACCCTGTAGTTCTGCGTCAGCAGGGTTGTCGTATGGGCGATCTCGTCAGCCAACCGCTGATCGCTCCAGCCCAATTCGTCTGCGGCAATCGTGGCGATACCGTCAATCGTCTCCGGCGTGATCGCATTTTCGAAAGGAAGAAGCGTGCGGCGCAGGACGATGTCGGCAAGCCGCGTTACCCGCTCGTTCTTCAAAATCCAGCGAATTTCTTCCTCGTAGTACAGTCCGTCACCACCAACCGGTTTGCATTTGCCCTCGGCCATCATCTCGGCCACATCGCGTGACTGGCTTCCATAACGGCGGTAAAGTATCGCGGCCACCGCCGTCTCCAGACCGGATGCCATGGCAATCTCGCCGATTTCCCGGTCACGCCCTGTCGCGTCCGTCGCCAGATCGCGCCCGCCACCAATGGGTTGCGACAGGGTGCTTCCGGTTCTGCCCATTCCGATCCGCTTCAGGACCGTATCGCAAATCTGCTCCGCACAGGCCCGGTAGGTCGTCCATTTTCCGCCGACCAGCGTCAGAACGGGAAAGGTGCGTTTGGTTTCCGGTTCGAATTCATGAAGGGCGTGATCGCGGCTGATCGATCCGGTTGCCGCATCGCCGCTCCACGGCAAGGGGCGAATGCCGGCATAGGCAAAGACGATCTCCTCCTTGCGCGCCTTGGCGCCCGGCAGAACCTGTTCGAGGACATCGAACAGGTAGTCGATTTCCTCGTCCGAGCAACGGGCACCGTCCGGATCGTTGACGCGGATATCGGTGGTCCCGAGAAGGATAGTGTCGGTGTCGAGCGCATAGACGAGGCAGGCGCGGAAATCCCGCGTTTCAAAATACAGCATGCCGTCGCCGAGTTGGCGCGCGAGGTCCGGGCGTCGCATAATGAGGTGTGACCCTCGTGTCCCGCCGATCAGGCGTTTTTCGATGTGCAGCCGGCGATCGACCTCGTCGGCCCAGGCGCCGGCGCAATTGATCACGAGCTGTGGCTTCAGCGTGAACATTTCGCCGCTGATTTCATCCTTCAATCGCACCTCATTGCCGTCTGTTCCGTCCAGGGACAGATAGGGAAGGGCGATCGACTGCGGGCAATCGCGTTCCGCATCTTTCACCAATTCAAGGACCAGGCGCTCGGGATGAACCAGGCGCGCGTCGTAATATTCGGCGACCGCGCAGACCTTGTCGGAGAGCCCCGGCATCCGGCGCTTGCTTTCGCTCCGTGACATCAACCGGTGGGTCGGCATTGTCCGGTTTTTGCGGCCGAAGCGGTCGAAGAAGACGAGACCGAGTTTGACCACGAGGATACCCTTTGCGCCCGGTGTCTTCTTCAGCTTCAGGAACCGCAAACCGGCGGAGAGCATGCCGCCGAACCAGCTGAAGGCCGGAACCCAGACGGGGATCGGCTTGACGAGATGCGGCGCATTTCTGATCAGATGATTGCGCTCGATCACCGACTCGCGCACCAGTTCGAATTCACCGGTTTCGAGATAACGCAGCCCACCGTGGATCAGCCGCGATGGCGCAGCACTTGTTCCCGATGAAAAATCACTTTTGTCAATCAGGATCGCCGGAACGTTCTGCAGGGCCAGATCTCTATAGAGACCGATGCCGTTGATCCCGCCGCCGACGATTAGGATGGGCGCGCTACTGCCCTCCGATGTCGTCCTGAGTTGCTGCAGGACCTCGTTGCGATTACGCATCATCCTCTCCATGCTTGCCAAGGGGTTTCTGGCTTCTCCCATAATGACAGTTTATTACTTTTGGAAGAGATATAAAGAGATGAAAAATATATAACTCCAAAAATATCAATAAAATTCAAATAATTACGTATGTATAAAATTTTCTTACAAATCTGATTGACAATTTTCCCGGGTCCAATAGCCTAGCTTCAGAGGAAAAATGCCGGACGGGGAGCCTTCCCAGCGCGTCGAGTGGAGACGGTGCGCACCGGCCTGGAGGAGGAACCATGCGCGAGCGCCTTATTGGCATTGACGCCGGTGGAACGATGACGAAAGTCGTCCTGTTTGACCTGAAAGGAAATGAGGTCGGCAGCGAACGGCGGACAAATGTCATGCTGTTGCCGCACGAAGGCTGGACCGAGCGCGATGCCGACAGCATGTGGCGCGCTGCCTGCGAGTGCATCGGCATCCTGCTCAAGAAGACGGCCACAGATCCGGCTGATATCGTTGCCGTGACGCCTTCGGGCTATGGCGGCGGTGTTTATCTGATCGATGCGGACGGCGTGCCTGTTCGCAACGCACTTGTTTCGACCGATACGCGCACCATTCCGCTGATTGCCCGCTGGACGGCATCGGGGAGTGCCGCTGCGATTTCCAGGCATATCGAGCAGCAGATATGGCCGGGTCAGACCCTGCCGATCCTGGCCTGGATGCAGGAAAATGAGCCAGACACGCTGCGCCGCACGGCGCATGTCATGGCATGCAAGGATTTTCTGCGCATGCGCCTCTGCGGCGACATCTCGACAGATCCAACGGATGCTGGTTGTTCCGGCCTCATCAACGTTACCCGGTCGGAGATCTCACGGGAAGCGTTTCACGAAGCGGGACTAACCGCATGGCTGGACAAGCTTCCGCCTATCGGCCCGAGCGTGGCAATTGTCGGGGGCGTCAGCGACAAGGCTGCCAGCCAGTCGGGCCTGCGCGCCGGCACACCTGTCGTGCGTGGCGTCTATGATGTTATCGGTTGTTCGATGGCGTCGGGCGTTGAGCGGACTGATCAGCTGGCAGCCGTTGCCGGCACATTCAGCATCCATTCGACCGTTCACAGCACGCCGTCTCACAGCCCACTGCCGACGATCCAGACTCCCTATCCTGTTGCCGGACAGTTTCTTGCGACCACCGCGACGCCGACCTCGGCAAGCAATCTGGAGTGGCTCTGCAAGACCATGCTGTCTGCCGAAGCGCATCAGGCACTTTTGGAGGGGCGCAGCGTTTACGACATCTGCAACGATCTGGTGGCCGGAGCGCTGACACGCAGCAACAACATTCTGTTCTTCCCGTTCCTTTATGATGGGCCACAGGGCGCGCCTGCCGGCTTTCTCGGATTGAAAGCGGGCGTATCGCTCGCCGATATCATCCGGGCCGTCTACGAAGGTGTTGTTTTCGCCCATCGCCAGGACATGTCCTACCTGCTTGATGGACCCGATGCCGCCGATCCAAAGGTCATCCGTCTGGCCGGTGGGCCATCAAAAAGCGCTGTCTGGGCGCAGATGTTCGCAGATGGCCTTGGACTTCCGATCGAGATTGCCAATGGTACGGAGTTCGGGGCGAAGGGTGCCGCGATCTGCGCGTCGGTCGCAACCGGGATCTATCCTGACATTCCGGCTGCAATCGCCGCCATGGTGCACGTCGATCAGAGGTTCGAGCCCGACCCCGTCAGGGCGAAGATTCTGACCGCGAAATACAAGATCTATCGCGCCGCCATCGACGTTGTAGCCCCCCTCTGGTCGCAGGCCCAGGACAGCGAGGCTCTGTCCTGTGAGGACAGCGGATCGCATCAGGCTATGGCGGTCTGACGTGCCTTGCCACAAACGGATGATGCTCAGAAAAGGTATTGCGGCACATGCTTGAATTGAACGGGATCACGAAGGTTGACGGGGCTGACACGCATATTCACCCCACCAACCTTATTCTGGAGCGGGGAACGCTGAACGTCCTGCTCGGCCCGACCCTGTCTGGCAAGACCTCGCTGATGCGCCTGATGGCAGGTCTCGACAAACCGACGAGCGGTACGATCCGCTTCGACGGAAAAGACGTGACGGGCGTCCCGGTGCAGCAGCGCGGCGTTGCCATGGTCTACCAGCAGTTCATCAACTATCCGGCTTTCACGGTCTATGAAAACATCGCCTCGCCGATGCGTATCGCCGGCAAGGACAAGGCGACGATCGACCGGGAGGTGCGCAAGGCAGCCGAGATTTTGAAGCTGACGCCCTATCTCGATCGCATGCCGCTGAGCCTGTCGGGCGGTCAGCAGCAGAGGACGGCACTGGCCCGCGCTATCGTCAAGAATGCGGCGCTGGTGCTTCTCGACGAGCCCCTGGCCAATCTCGACTACAAGCTGCGCGAAGAGCTGCGCGAGGAGTTGCCTAAAATCTTCGCGGCCTCCGGTGCGATCTTTGTCTATGCGACCACGGAGCCGTCGGAAGCGCTGCTTCTGGGCGGCAATACCGCGACCTTGTCGCATGGCAGCATCACCCAGTTTGGAAAGACGATCGATGTCTACCGCAATCCCGTTGATCTTTTTTCGGCGCGCACCTTTGCCGATCCGCCGCTCAACGTGATCGGGCTGACGAAGAAGGGCAGCGGCTTCTTCAGCGGCAGCGACACGGTTCTTGCTGTGCCGCCTCATCTGGCCGACATCCCTGACGGCTTCTGCACGATCGCATTCCAGCCCCACCATCTGTCGCTGCATCGGCCGCACGCGACTGCCTCGGCTGTCCAGGCCCGCACGATCATTTCGGAAATTGCCGGTTCTGAAAGCTTCATCCATGTGGCCTTCGGTGAACATCGGTGGGTGATGCTGGTGCACGGCATTCACGATATCGACGCCGATACCGATGTCGGCCTGTTCGTCGATACCCGGCATCTGATGGCATTCGGCGCGGATGGCAGGGCGATTGCCGGCTACAGTCAGAAGGCGGCGTGAGGACAAACCATGGCACGCATCAATCTCGATCATATCCGCCACGCCTACGGCGTTCGCCTGTCGGCTCCCGATGACTACGCTTTGAAGGAAGTCCATCACGAGTGGGACGACGGTGGCGCCTATGCTCTGCTCGGGCCATCCGGTTGCGGCAAGACCACTCTGCTCAATATTATTTCCGGCCTGGTGCAACCGTCCGAGGGCAGGATCCTGTTTGACGGCGAGGATGTAACCAACCTGCCGACGCAGGAGCGCAATATCGCTCAGGTGTTTCAGTTCCCGGTCATCTACGACACGATGACGGTCTACGACAATCTGGCCTTCCCGCTGCGCAACCGAAAGGTTCCCGAGCCGGAAGTCGATCGCCGCGTACGGGAGATCATCGAGATGATCGGTCTTTCCGACTGGGCGAAGAAAAAGGCGCAAGGCCTGACCGCCGACCAGAAGCAGAAGATTTCGCTCGGACGCGGTCTGGTGCGTTCCGACGTCAGCGCCATCCTCTTCGACGAGCCGCTGACCGTGATTGATCCGCATATGAAATGGGTCCTGCGCTCGCAACTGAAGCGGCTGCACAAACAGTTCGGATTTACCATGGTCTATGTCACGCACGACCAGACCGAAGCACTGACCTTCGCCGACAAGGTTGTCGTCATGTATGACGGTGAGATCGTGCAGATCGGGACGCCGGCGGAGTTGTTCGAGAAGCCAAAGCATACATTTGTCGGCTATTTCATCGGTTCGCCTGGCATGAACGTCATCCCGGCTCGCATCGACGGCAGAACGGTCGAAATGGGCGGCCAGACGATCGATCTCGGTTTTGCGCCGAAGATCGCGAGCGGCGCCAGGACCGAGCTCGGCATCCGTCCGGAATTCATCCGGCTAGGCCGCGTGGGCATGCCGGTGACGATTTCCAAGGTCGAGGATATCGGCCGCCAGAAGATCGTTCGCGCGCAGTTCGCAGACAAGCCAATCGCCATCGTCGTGCACGAGGACGGAGAAATTCCATCCGAGCCGCGCGTGACCTTCGATCAGGCGTCAATCAATATCTATGCCGATAGCTGGCGCGTAGGCGGGGAGGCTTGACCATGCAAAAGACCTGGAACAACAAGGCCTGGTTCATGGTGCTGCCGGTATTGGTGCTGGTCGCCTTTTCGGCCGTCATCCCGCTCATGACCGTCGTCAACTATTCGGTACAGGATACGTTCGGCAACAATGAATTCTTCTGGGCCGGTACGGAGTGGTTTACGGAAGTGCTCGAATCCGCACGGTTCTGGGATGCCCTGCAGCGCAACCTGTTCTTTTCCGGCGTCATCTTGGCCATCGAGATTCCACTTGGCATCTTCATCGCGCTGAACATGCCGAAGAAGGGGTTGGGTGTTCCCTTCTGTCTCGTATTCATGGCATTGCCGCTGTTGATCCCTTGGAATGTCGTCGGCACGATCTGGCAGTTGCTGAGCAGGGCTGATATCGGCCTTGTCGGGTACAGCCTGGCGCGCTTGGGCATTCCTTTCAACTATGCCTCCGATCCGCTGCATGCCTGGATCACTGTCGTTGTCATGGATGTCTGGCACTGGACGAGCCTGGTAGTGCTTTTGGCCTATGCCGGTCTCGTATCGATCCCGGACAGCTACTACCAGGCAACCAAGATCGACGGCGCATCCCGCTGGGCCGTGTTCCGCTATATCCAGCTTCCCAAGCTGAAGCGGGTCCTTTTGATCGCCGTGCTGCTGCGCTTCATGGATTCATTCATGATCTACACCGAGCCCTTCGTCGTCACCGGCGGCGGACCGGGATCTGCCACGACTTTCCTGTCCATCGACCTTGTGAAGATCGCCGTCGGCCAGTTCGACCTGGGACCCGCCGCCGCCATGTCCATCATCTACTTCCTGATCGTCTTGCTGCTCTCATGGGTTTTCTACACCGTGATGACCAGCAGCGACGCGGCCAACTGAGGAGAGCGTGATGAAAACCCACGCAACCGCGATCTCGACCGCACAGACGGATGCAGCCCAGACGCTGCGGACAGGCACGACGCAGGCAGCCGAGCGCCGCCCCGGCACGCTTCCCTTGCCCGCACGGCGCACGAAAGCCGGCGTCGCCTGGCTCGTGCCGACGCTCTACATCGTGTTCCTGATGCTGCCGATCTACTGGCTGGTGAACATGAGCTTCAAGACCAACACGGAGATCATGTCCGGCGTCTCCTTGTTTCCGCAGACGCCGACCTTGCGCAATTACATGGTGATCTTCAGCGATCCGTCCTGGTACAAGGGCTATATCAATTCGATCATCTATGTCGTGCTCAACACGATCATCGCGGTCTCGGTGGCGCTGCCGGCGGCTTACGCCTTCTCGCGCTATCGGTTTCTCGGCGACAAGCACCTGTTCTTCTGGCTCTTGACCAACCGCATGGCGCCGCCGGCCGTTTTCGCGCTACCCTTCTTCCAGCTCTATTCGGCCTTCGGCCTGATCGACACGCATATTGCGGTGGCCTTGGCGCACTGCCTGTTCAACGTGCCGCTGGCCGTCTGGATCCTCGAAGGCTTCATGTCTGGCGTGCCGAAAGAGATCGACGAGACCGCCTATATCGACGGTTATTCGTTCCCGCGCTTCTTTGTGAAGATCTACATTCCGCTGATCGCATCCGGCATCGGTGTCGCCGCCTTCTTCTGCTTCATGTTTTCCTGGGTGGAGCTTCTGATCGCCCGAACCTTGACCACGACCGACGCCAAGCCGATCGCCGCCATCATGACGCGGACCGTCTCGGCATCCGGCATGGACTGGGGTGTGCTCGCCGCAGCCGGGGTGCTGACCATCATTCCGGGCGCGCTGGTTATCTATTTCGTCCGCAACTACATCGCCAAGGGCTTTGCCCTGGGCCGGGTATAGGGGAGGCAGTCACATGGACTTTTCGTGGATGGCATGGACGCTGCCGACAGCGCTCTTCTTCCTGACAATCCTCGCTTTGCTGATTGGGATGGGTGTCTGGGAATATGTATCACCTGGCGGCAATCCGCGCGTCGGCATTCTGCGGTTCGAGACCACGCGCGGCGACCGGCTATTCGTGTCGCTGCTGGGCTCGGCATTCATTCATCTCGCATGGCTGGGGCTTGGCGGCCCCGACCTGTGGTGGGCTCTTGCTCTGTCAGTTGTCTACGCCGTCGGCGTCTTCAAGCTGGTCTGAGACAGGACGTACGGACGGATTGCCCGGGGGAGGAACCGTTGGACAATCCGGATATTGCAATCGCAAAAACCTGAGGAGGAACATATGCGACAGCATCTTCTAACATCGACGGCGGCAATGCTGCTGGCATTCACAGGGTCCGCATTCGCGGGCATGGATGAAGCAAAAACCTTCCTGGATGCGGAAGTGGGCGACCTGTCGACCCTCGATCGCACCGCCCAGGAAGCCGAAATGCAGTGGTTCATCGACGCTGCCAAGCCGTTTGCCGGCATGGACATCAAGGTCGTTTCGGAAACCATCGCCACGCATGAATATGAATCGAAGGTCCTGGCCCCGGCCTTTGCCGCGATCACGGGCATCAAGGTCACTCACGACCTGATCGGCGAAGGCGACGTTGTCGAAAAGCTGCAGACACAGATGCAGTCGGGCGAGAACATCTACGACGCCTATGTCAACGATAGCGATCTGATCGGCACCCATTGGCGCTACCAGCAGGCCCGCTCGCTGACCAAGTGGATGGAGAACGAAGGCAAGGACGTGACCAATCCCGGTCTCGACCTCGCCGATTTCATCGGCACCAAGTTCACCACTGCACCGGACGGCGATCTCTATCAGCTGCCCGACCAGCAGTTCGCGAACCTCTACTGGTTCCGTTATGACTGGTTCAACGACGAGAAGAACAAGGCCGACTTCAAGGCGAAGTACGGCTACGACCTCGGTGTTCCCGTCAACTGGTCGGCTTACGAAGACATCGCCGAATTCTTCACCGGTCGCGAAATCGACGGCAAGAAGGTCTTCGGCCATATGGATTATGGCAAGAAGGATCCGTCGCTCGGCTGGCGCTTCACCGACGCCTGGCTTTCCATGGCCGGCAACGGCGACAAGGGCCTGCCGAACGGCCTGCCCGTCGACGAATGGGGCATCAAGGTCAACGAAAAGTCCCAGCCTGTCGGCTCCTGCGTCGCCCGCGGTGGTGACACCAACGGCCCGGCATCCGTCTACTCGATCCAGAAGTATCTGGACTGGTTGAAGGCCTACGCACCGCCGGAAGCACAGGGCATGACGTTTGGCGAAGCCGGACCGGTTCCGGCCCAGGGTACCATCGCCCAGCAGATGTTCACCTACACGGCCTTCACGGCCGACTTCGTCAAGGAAGGCCTCGCCGTCGTCAATGCGGACGGCACGCCGAAATGGCGTTTTGCTCCGAGCCCGCACGGCGTCTACTGGAAAGACGGCATGAAGCTCGGTTACCAGGACGTGGGTTCCTGGACGCTGCTGAAGTCGACCCCTGAAGACCGCGCCAAGGCCGCATGGCTCTATGCGCAGTTCGTGACCTCGAAGACTGTCGATGTGAAGAAGAGCCAGGTTGGCCTGACGCTGATCCGCGAAAGCACGATCCAGCACCAGTCCTTCACCGACCGGGCACCGAAACTCGGTGGTCTGATCGAGTTCTACCGTTCGCCGGCCCGCGTTCAGTGGTCGCCGACCGGTACGAACATCCCTGACTATCCGAAGCTGGCCCAGCTTTGGTGGCAGGCGATCGGCGACGCATCCTCGGGTGCGAAAACCGCTCAGGAAGCCATGGACTCGCTCTGCGCTGAACAGGAAAAGGTTCTGTCGCGTATCGAACGCTCTGGCATTCAGGGCGATATCGGCCCGGCACTCGCTGAAGAGCATGATCTGGCCTACTGGAACGCGGAAGCCGTCAAGGCGGGCAACCTCGCGCCTCAGCTGAAGATCGAGAATGAAAAAGAACAGCCGATCACCGTCAACTACGACGAACTGGTCAAGAGCTGGCAGAAATAA
>NZ_LSRP01000082.1 GCF_001885585.1 Pararhizobium antarcticum | reverse complement strand
TCTTCGCAAAGGGTCAGAAGAAGGCCAGACCAGGTCTGGCAACTGAAATCGTCAAGCGATCCGATGCGGCCAAAGGCTTCGAGTTGTTGCCACGCCGATGGGTTGTCGAGCGAACCTTCGCATGGCTCGGACGATGCCGTAGACTGGCCAAGGACCTCGAAAACCTGTCAAGAAATGCGCTTGCCTTCCTCAAATTAGCCTCCATCCGCCTCATGCTGCGAAGGCTATGTTCAAAATGAGAAAGTGTTCGGACGGACTCTTAGGCGAAGGCTAAGTGTTAGATTTTGTTGGTGAGGGGGCGTTCTTTCCCTGGAGGCGTCGGTGCGTCCATGCCTGCCCCCTCTCTTGCAATTTCTAGGACTTAGCTGAAGCCTAAGATGCTGAAATTGCTTTCTCCCCCACAAAGGGGGAGATAAGAAACCGCTGTTGCCTTTTCACGTCGCCGGATTGGATTCAACCTTCGTAGCTATTAAACTATATACCTTGGTCAAACCGCGCTCTGTGAGATTCCAGGCAAAACCACCTCTAGTTCCGCTATCTAGTTCGATAAAGCCTAAAGCGCTAAACTGCACTCGTATTCTTTTTAGACTGTCATCGTATATCTTGACTACGTCAATTCTTATATTTTCGTCCTGATCGTCAGAACTCTGGAGAGTGTGCTTCGCAACTTGGTTGAGCATGCGACATATGTCATTTTCATCGCACGACAGAAGAAGGTCCGGGCCGATGATCCTAAGTATCTCATCCCAAGTAAAATCTGGAAAATAAGGTATTTCCTCGCCTTTTACCCAGTATATTTTGTCGCTTTTTCCGACCTTACGTTCCGACGTTTCAGCCAGATATTTTATTGTTAGAATATCGGACCCACTAGCCAAAGTCTCGTTGGCGCTATTCCATTTTTCGTTTAGCGTCGATTTTAGTTTTTCGATTTCCAATTTTGCTTCAGCCAATTCCAGGCGGAGCGCGCCTCCTCCTTGATCACCTCTAATCCAACCAATTGCCGGTTCTCGTTTAATCAGCTGTGTGAGGCTTCGGCTTACTTTCGCTCCCAAGTCAGTTGGTGAATCCCACATCTTACACAGCCGCGTCTGACACAGTTTTCTAAACTCCAATAGTTTAGCCCTGCCAAATGTAGATTTTTCAGTTTTTCCAGAAACGATGGCTTCCAGATTGGGATGCAAGAACGCTAATACAGGTTTGCCAATACTAACTGCATACCGGTATTCCATCTCTGTATAGCTGATTTTTTCAGTTGGATGAATTGAGCCGTAACGTCCCGCAACGATAACCATGTAATAATCAGACTCATCAATGACTTTTTTGATCCAACTCCATTGCTGCTCAGTGGATGCAGGGAAAAGCTCCATGCCCGCGGGCATGCAATCAAGTTCCAGAAGGGCTTGGATTACTTCAGATCTCTCGTCTTTGAGATCTTCATAAGTTGAGCTGACGAAGACTTGATATCGTTTATCCATGAAAAAAGCCCGCTTCTGAAGCGGGCTCCTCCTTCTTTAACTGATCAGCTGCACCCACTCGTCGCACCGCACGTATCGCACTTCTCGCAGGTGCCATTCCGGACCATGGTGAAGTTCTGGCATTCGCCGCACATGTTGCCCGTATAGCCTTGCGCGATCGAGCGGATGCGGCGCTGGGCTTCGAGTTTCTTGGCGTCCGACTTGGCGGCGGCGGCTTCGGCTGCGGCCTTGTCGGAGAACAGGGCTGTGACTTCCTGTTCGACTTCCCCGGTGATCTCCTCGATCAGTTCGGCAGCGCGTTCCTCATAGTCACGCTTGAACGAGACGATTTCGGACGTCGATATAGAGACGGCCGGTTCGAGCTTGCGGGCAGCATTGCCGGCAAACTGGGGGCTCGAAAACGCTGTGACATTGCCGCCGGCGGTTGCCTTGGCGGGAGCGGCAGTCGCTGCGCCCTTGGGTTCCGTGCCGGCAATCGTACCGCCGGAAACCAAAGTCGGCTTGTGCCCGCGGGTCCAGCCGGTGGAGAGCAGGTTGGTCTTGCCTTCCTGGATGCCCTTGCCGAGCGCCGTGTTGGAGAAGTCGGACGTGTCGACATGGGCCAGATCGTGGCGGTTGAGATAGGACACCGCCAGTTCGCGGAACACATAGTCGAGGATCGACGTGGCGTTCTTGATCGCGTCATTGCCCTGCACCATGCCGGCCGGTTCGAACTTGGTGAAGGTGAAGGCCTCCACGAATTCCTCCAGCGGCACGCCATATTGCAGGCCGAGCGAGATGGCGATGGCGAAATTGTTCATCATCGCCCGGAAGGCAGCGCCTTCCTTGTGCATGTCGATGAAGATCTCGCCGATGCGGCCATCGCCGAATTCGCCGGTGCGCAGATAGACCTTGTGTCCGCCGACGATCGCCTTCTGGGTATAGCCCTGGCGGCGGTTCGGCAGCTTTTCTCGCTCGCGGGTGATGCGTTCGATGACCCGCTCGACGATCTTCTCGGTGATGGTGACGGCCTGTGCCGCGGCCGGGGCCGCCAGGAAATCCTCCATCGCATCTTCGTCCTCGTCGTCTTCGATCAGCGAGGCATTGAGCGGCTGGGAGAGCTTGGAACCATCGCGATAGAGCGCATTGGCCTTCAGCGCCAGCTTCCAGGACAGCATGTAGGCAGCGCCGCATTCCTCAACGGTGGCGTCGTTCGGCATGTTGATGGTCTTCGAGATCGCGCCCGAGATGAACGGCTGGGCCGCCGCCATCATGCGGATGTGGCTCTCGACAGAGAGATAACGCTTGCCGATCTTGCCGCAGGGATTGGCGCAATCGAAGACGGGCAGGTGCTCGTTTTTCAGGAACGGCGCGCCTTCCAGCGTCATCGCTCCGCAGACATGCACATTGGCCGCCTCGATGTCCTTTTTCGAGAAACCGATATGCTCGAGCAGGCTGAAGCTCATGTCGGCGAGCTGCTCGTCGGAAACCTTGAGCGTCTCCTTGAGGAAGTCGACACCGAGCGTCCACTGGTTGAAGACGAACTTGATGTCGAAGGCCGCCTTGGTGGCGCCGTTGATCGCCTCGATCTTGTCGTCGCTAAAGCCCTTGGCCTTGAGCGAGCCGGGATTGATCGCCGGTGCCTGGTTGATATTGCCATGGCCGACCGCATAGGCCTCGATCTCGGCAAGCTGGCTTTCGGAATAACCGAGCGTGCGCAGGGCTTCCGGCACGGCGCGGTTGATGATCTTGAAGTAGCCGCCGCCGGCGAGCTTCTTGAATTTCACCAGGGCGAAATCCGGCTCGATGCCGGTCGTGTCGCAATCCATGACCAGGCCGATCGTGCCGGTCGGTGCAATCACCGAGACCTGCGCATTGCGGTAGCCATGTTTTTCGCCGAGTTCCAGCGCCTTGTCCCAGGCGGCTGTCGCATGGGCCACGAGGTCCTGATCCGGGCATTCGCCCTGGATGAGGGCAACCGGGTTGACCGACAGGCCTTCATAACCCTGGGTTTCGCCATGGGCGGCGCGGCGGTGGTTGCGGATGACGCGCAGCATCGATTCGCGGTTCGGCTTGAAGCCGGGGAACGGACCGAGCTTGGCGGCGATTTCGGCCGATGTCGCATAGGAGACGCCGGTCATGATCGCCGTCAGGTTGCCAGCAATGGCGCGGCCTTCGGTCGAATCATAGGGAATGCCCGAGGACATCAGGAAGCCGCCGATATTGGCGTAGCCGAGCCCGAGCGTGCGGTATTCATAGGAGCGCTCGGCGATTTCGCGCGACGGGAACTGGGCCATCATCACGGAGATTTCGAGAACCAACGTCCACAGGCGCACCGCATGTTCGTAATCGGCGATGTCGATGTTCTTGGTCTTGGCGTCCTTGAACTGAAGCAGGTTCAGCGAGGCAAGGTTGCAGGCCGTGTCATCGAGGAACATGTATTCCGAGCAGGGGTTGGATGCACGGATCGGACCGGCGGCCGGCGAGGTGTGCCAGTCGTTCATGGTCGTGTTGAAGTGCAGGCCCGGATCGGCCGATGCCCAGGCGGCATGGGAAATCTGTTCCCACAGGTCGCGCGCCTTCAGCGTCTTCATGACCTTGCCGTCCTTGCGGGCGGTGAGGTTCCATGTTCCGTCGGTTTCCACAGCGCGCAGGAAGTCGTCCTTGAGCGAAACGGAGTTGTTGGAGTTCTGGCCGGAGACCGTCAGATAGGCTTCCGAATCCCAGTCTGTGTCATAGGTCTTGAAGTCGATGTCCTTGTAGCCCTGCTTGGCGAACTGGATGACACGCTTGACGTAGTTTTCCGGAACCTGGTCCTTCTTGGCGGCCTTGATCTCGCGCTTCAGGGCAGGGTTCTGCTTGGGGTCGTAGCAGGCATCATTGTCGGCCGTGCAATTGATGCAGGCCTTCATGATTGCCTTCAGGTGCTTGGCAACAATTTTGGAGCCGGTGACGAGGGAGGCAACCTTCTGCTCTTCCTTGACCTTCCAGTTGATGTAGGCCTCGATATCCGGATGGTCGATATCGACCACGACCATCTTGGCGGCGCGCCGTGTGGTGCCGCCCGACTTGATGGCACCGGCCGCGCGGTCGCCGATCTTCAGGAAGGACATGAGGCCGGAGGACTTGCCGCCGCCGGACAGTTTTTCACCTTCGCCGCGCAGGTAGGAGAAGTTGGACCCTGTGCCGGAGCCATATTTGAACAGACGGGCTTCACGCACCCACAGGTCCATGATGCCGCCCTCGTTGACGAGGTCGTCGCCAACCGACTGGATGAAGCAGGCATGGGGCTGCGGATGTTCGTAGGACGACTTGGACTTGACGAGCTTGCTGGTGAAGGGGTCGACGTAGAAATGTCCCTGGCCGGGGCCGTCAATGCCATAGGCCCAGTGGAGACCGGTGTTGAACCATTGCGGCGAGTTCGGTGCGACGCGCTGGGTGGCAAGCATGTAGGCGAGTTCGTCGCGGAAGGCGAGGGCGTCTTCTTCAGAGGCGAAATAATTGCCCTTCCAGCCCCAATAGGTCCAGGTACCGGCCAGGCGATCGAAAACCTGACGGGCATCGGTCTCGGAGCCGTACTGCTCGTCCTTGGGGATGTCCTTCATCGCGGCAAGGTCTGCCTCGGAACGCCGCAGCCAGGACGGAACGGCATTTTCCTCGACCTTTTTCAGCCGTGCAGGCACGCCGGCCTTGCGAAAATATTTTTGCGCCAGAATGTCGGCAGCGACCTGCGAAAACTGGGCCGGCACATCGATGTCGGCCAGACGGAAGACGATGGAACCATCGGGATTCTTGATCTCGCTGATGGCTTTGCGAAACTCAATCTGGGCGTAGGCGGATTGGCCTGCCTGGGTGAAACGACGTTCGATCTTCATAAGTCCCGTATCCTTTGTTTTCCGCGCCTGCTTGCCGCGTCGCCGGCACCATGGTGCCGGGCAAATTTATCCCGCCCGGCCGCGCGGGAGGGTGCGCAGCCAGTTCCAGTCTCCACGTCATGTCAGGAAACCCCTTGTCGGGACACCCTGTATCTTGTGCTGAATTTGGCTGCAAACACTAAATATAGTATTAACAACTTCTTTACGCCAGCTATTTGTGACGCAAGGGGCAGTTGGGACATCACAAAATATCGCGCTCGCGACCGGCGGATCATCCGCCTCGGCCGCCTGAACATCAGACGATAGTTTGAAATAAACCGGCCTCGTAACTTCCCGGTCCCGCCGCCGCCGCAACGTAGAATTCATTAACCGCATCCCACCCGATTCCGTCAAGGGGTGGTTTGTGATGGAAATGCGAACACCAGATATAGTGTGTGGTGCTTGTGGAAAACGGGGACAGTGGGCAAATTCAGCAAAAACAGCAGCTTGGCGGCTTGCCTGAAATTTCGCGGCAAGATCGCTGTGAAAAACCCCATTATTTGCGGGTAAAAATCAGCAGGATTAGGGAGACGGCGAAACTTGCGGATGGCCATGGCCTACAAATTATGCGCCGTTCCGGAACGATTCGCCCCACCGGGACCCGCGCCGTCTGCCGCGCAAGGCTTTGGCGCGTACCGACCCGAAAATCGATCAGAGTGCGTCCAGATTGATGCCGACGGTGATCGAGCCGATCGGTTGGCCTGTGACTGGATCCGAAACCGTCATGCTGGCCTGCGATTGCAGCATCTGGGTCGAGTCGTCCCTTTCGGCACCATCGATGAACATCACATCCGGTCCGATGAGAAAAGTTTTCTGCCACTTCGCCTCGTCACCCTGCCAGTAGTCGGAGGTGATCTCGCTCTCGCCGACGCTCAGGCCTTTTGCGTCGATGACAAAGATTTCCGTGATGACGCCGTCAGACAGTGCCTGTCTTTTCTTCAGGAACTGCGACACAGCACTCGACAGAACCGAATCAATCAACGGCCGCCGCGTGCTTGCGGTTTCCGCGCGCCACTGCGCATCCAGAGCTGCGATGGCTGGATGCGTCAGGTGGGCGTTCAACTCGTTGTGGTCTTTCAAGGCGTCAATGATCGTCCGGTCGGTGATCCAGGGCAGCACGTTGGTTTCGACATAGTCCCTGACCGGCGCCACGTGAATGGGGTCTTGCGCATATGCTGGCCCCGACGCGCCGAGCATCCACAGACCAAGCAGGGCAAGTGCCTTGCGGCGCATTGATGTTTCCTTTTCCGCTTCCCGGGCATGCCCGAGACCAGCACCGCCGCGTCTTCGCGCCGGTCGCTGCAGTCTGCCCCTGTTCCGGGGGGATAGATCCGAAGCCGTCTGGTTAGGCCGGGTGCGCAGAAGCCGGCCATGCCACACAAGCCGCGGCGCGCTGCGAAAAATCAGCTGCGGCCGCCCTTGGCGATCGGTTCCTGATAGGTGAAGCCCATGTCCCAGGGGAAATAGATCCAGGTGTCCTGGCTGACTTCCGTGACGAAGGTATCAACCATCGGACGGCCCTTCGGCTTGGCGTATACGGCCGCGAAATGGGCGTTCGGCAGCATTTCCCGGACGATGGCCGCGGTCTTTCCGGTATCGGTGAGGTCATCGACGATCAGAATGTCGCGACCACCATCGGCCTTCAGTTCCTCGGAAATCCCCTTGATGACCACCATCTGACCCTGTTCGACATAGTCGTGATAGGACGCGACGCAGACGGTTTCGATCAGGCGGATGCCGAGTTCGCGGCAGATGATGGCAGCAGGCACGAGACCGCCGCGGGTGATGCAGACCATGGCTTTCCATTCGCGTCCTTCGCCGGCGAGCCGCCAGGCCAAGGCGCGCGCGTCGCGGTGAAACTGGTCCCAGGAAACGGGAAAGGCTTTTTCGGGAAGGGACATGCGCGAGGCTCCAGCTTGATCATCGCAGATCGGAGGGTGAAACGGCGACGGCAGGCCTTCTGCCGCGCGTAAACCCATGCTTTACCGGCAATGCCCGCCGCTTTGCAAGAGCGTCGCCGGCGCGCTCCACGGCTGGGCGCATAGCGATGGCGTTTGTCGAAGGTCGATGTCGTCGCTCTGTGGAGACGGATTGCACCACCACCCGGCCTATGGACCAGTCGGTGGCAGGTTTGAAACACGCGGCATGCCATAATTCGGACCGGATTGGAGGAATGATGCAGCCGCTGCCGACGGGGCAGGATGGAACGCACGCATGATCAGCATTCTGCAATCGCATTTCCGCGTAACGGCAGCCCTTGTGGTGCGGGAAATGTCGGCCCGCTTCGGCGACAAACCCGGCGGTTATGTCTGGGCGATGCTTGATCCCGTTTCGCATGTGCTGCTGATGACGGTGCTCTTCGCCGCAATTGCCCGGTCGCCGGCGCTTGGATCGAGTTTTCCGTTGTTCTTCGCCACCGGTTATCTCGCCTTCCAGTTCTACCAGGCGATGTCGTCCTATCTTGCCTCCGCGGTTAAAGCCAACAAATCGCTGCTGAACTATCCGCTGGTCGCCCCGATCGATACGGTTGTTGCCCGCTACATTCTCCAGTTCATGACGACGTCGCTCGTCGCCGTCTGCATCCTTGGCTTCATCATTCTGGAAACGCCGCAGTTTTCCGCATCGATCGACTGGGCTGCGGTCATCGAGGCAGGCTTTGCCGCCACCTTGCTCGGCGCCGGTATCGGCCTTATCAACGTCACGCTCTTTGTGCGCGCGCCCTTGTACGAGAAGATTTTCAGCATCATCAACAGGCCAATGATGCTGCTCTCCGGCGTCTTCTTCCTGCCCGATTCGATGCCGCAGTCCTATGGCGGCATCCTGCTCTACAATCCGGTCGCCCATGTGATCATGTGGTTCCGCACCGGGTTTTATCCTGAGTACCAGCCGGCGTCGTTGAATACCGGTTATGTAATGGAATGCGCCTTCGTGCTGATCTTCATCGGGCTCGCCTTGCTCAGCGTGTCTTCAGCGAGCCTGCGGAACGACTGATCCGGGAAACGGGACGCGTGGTGCAACTGAGCGGAGCGAAGTCGAACCAGGGCAATGGATTGGCGTGTGGTATCGCGCAACGAAAAGAATGGTGCGGACGACGGGGGTCGAACCCGTACGGATCTCTCCGAGAGATTTTAAGTCTCTTGCGTCTACCAGTTTCGCCACGTCCGCATGTAATTAAATCATATACTTAGATCAGTTCTGAAGGTATGATCCTGCAAAACAACCCTTGGTGTTTTGCATAATGCCTTCTCCTTCTGTTCCGTTCGGTGGTTTAAACATAGTCCTAGCGCGTGGCAAGTGGTACGTCATGACAAGGGGCAAGCCATCCATAACCTTCGTACGTGGTTTCTCGGGAACACGAGATGAGCTGAATGAGCATCTACAAAGCCCCGATATAGCGAATTGGATCGTCAAAAGCGGGTGTGGCAACCGCAAAGGGGAAGCAACGCATGTCGACCCGTTCCGTCTAGCTGTCGCCAAGCGCGTCATCATCTCATGCAAGAAACGGGCTGCCGAACGCCAGATTGGTTTCGATCTCTCGGCTGATTGGATGTACTCAGAGCTTCTTCGGCAGAACGATCGATGCCAGTTGACCGGAATGCCATTCGACTACCGCCCCAGAGTTCGAAAAGACGATTGGCACAAAAATCCTTTTGCCCCGAGCCCTGACCGCATCGACAGGCGTGAAGGGTATGTTGCGAGCAACGTTCGGATTGTACTTACTAGCGTTAACATAGCAATCAACGAGTGGGGCCTCGACCACTTCAAGGCGGTCTCCCGCAAGCTTCTCGCCGGGGAACTCAGCCCTACGGATTGAACTGCTTTCCCTTGAAAGCTCTAATCACCTTGGCCTCGCTTTCGACGTGCCGAGTGTAGTGCGTGCCCATGCGTTCGGACTTATCTCCGAGCGCGGCCGCAATGTCGCCAGCATCCGCCCCCGATCGTCTCAGATCGGCCGCATAGGTGACCCGTAGGCCGTGGAGCGTAGTCCCGGCACCAACCTTCCCATCCTTCTCCAGTGCCCGCAGGAAGTGGCTCACGTCGGTCTGCATCTGCACCTCGTTGTCCCACGTTGCGCCGTTCTGCCGCGTGGCGATCAACGTGGATGTCTTGTCGACACCGGCCAAATGCTCCTGCAGCTCGACTGCGGCAGGCACCCAAAGCACCTCATTGTTCTTACGCGTCACGACTCGAAAGCATTTGCCGTATGAAGGATCGTCCTGATATTCGCGCCATTTCAGGACAGCGATCGTCTGCCCGCGAAAGCCAGCATACCGAGCAAGGAAGAGAATCGTCTTGATGTGCGGAGGCGCGGCCTCGATCGCTGCGGACACCTCATCGGCCATCCATTCGCGATTGGTGTTCGGATTGGCTTTGTGGGCCTTGTCCATGCCTCGGGCTGGATTGCTCGGGATCTTTTTACGCTTCACTCCCTGGCTGAACATCGTCGACAGCGCGGCAATCATTTTGTCGGCAAAGCGGGGCCATTTCTCGATCGCGCACTTGTCCCGGATATCGTAAAGGTCAGATTGGGTGATCTGCGAAACCTCGGTATGAAATATCGGGCGCAAGTGTTTGAAAGCCACCGAATAGTCGTTCTTCGTGGCATCGGCCAAGGTCTGGTATTTCGGGCATTCGGTTTCAAACCATCGCACCAGATCGCCTAGGGTGCCGGGCTCATAGGTCAGGCTGGATTGAAGCAGTCGCCTCGAATTGTATTTCGCCATGAAGTCGGGCATCGCAAGGCGCTTCATTAGATCGTCACGCGAGCCCTCGAAGCCGCCCAAGAGCTTCTCTTTTGTCTCGCGCACGTAGACATACCAGCGCCCACGCGCCTTGATGACGTTAAGCCCTTCGTACTTCACCAGCACCACCATACAGCTGCTCCACCAGGCTTCTCTTGGGCGGCGCAGTCTGCTTGTTCGGGTCGATAGAAACTAGCCATTCGTCAAGGCGCTGACGCAGATAGCGCGCGCCCCTTGTGGATTGTGTGAATTGTAGTGGTTTGACCGGGCAAACCTTCTGGAAGGTCTCGACACATACGCCGCAATATGCTGCGGCTGATTTGAGGTCCATTGCAGCCGGCCAGTAGGGTAGCTTTTCCGATGCTGCGGTCATTCGCTACCCCTCTCCCTCGGGGTGGGCGATGGGTTTACCTTGCGGCAGTCGATCGGCTTGAAGCCGTCCGTGATATAGCCGTCATGCAGGAGTGTGATGCTCGGCTCCAGCGGTCCGATAGAAAATCGTCGGTTCATCTCGATCCCGATGATGACGCCCTCGAACCGGTCGTTATCCGCACTGGCGTCAACTACAACTTCGTCACCAATCTGGAATCGGTTTAGGTCTGGCAGGTCGATAAGCTTGTTTTCCAGCGATAACTTGAGCATCTACTCGCCCTCCGTAGCCGGGGCTGCGAGGCACGACAGGATGCGGCGTTCGAAGTGGCAGAACGGCGCGGCGGCAAGCTGGTCGGGCGACGGGGTGTCGCGTTCTGTCATGGCTGCGTCTCCCTATAGAGCGAGCGTCTTGGCAATTCTGCTTTGGCCTGGCGCTGGGGTTTTTCGGATCGGGCGAATGGGGCGGACTTGATCGGTTGCGTCTTGCGCTTCATGCCGAGATGCCTTTCCTCACGGCGCTTGGCCTCCGCAATCACCGCAACGTCATCGGCGGTTTTTGGCTTGTGGCAGCACTCGACCCCGAGCAGTTTCCCGTCATCGGCAGTCAGCTTCCTGCTCTTGTCGATCTGGAGCGCATCCGGGATGGTGTGATCGATGTGATAGGGCTTGGCGCCGAGCACCAGGCCGCATCCTTCGCAGCATATCCCGTCTTTAGGATGCAGAGCGCGCTTCACGATCTGAGCGTAGACGGTTTTAGTGAATTCGCGCCGGGCCATCAGGCAGCCCTCCGGTATGCCAAAGTGAACGGCAGGCGGCTGGACAGAACCCACATGTGGTACATGTCGTTCTCGTCGATGACTGATGATGCGGTTTTCTGCCAATCAATCATGGCGCGTCCTCTGCAAACCAAGTGCGGCGTGGATATCCTCGCGCTGCTCGGCAATGACTGTTTTCGTTGAGCGATGACGGGAGCGGAGCGTGGCGATCTTCTGCTTGCGCTCGGCGACGGCCGGTAGGGCGCGGGCGAGGCGGCGTGTCGCCCTCCAAGCCTTCCAAGACTGGATTGCAATCAGCATGAGGCGGTTCATGACGCCCTCCGCTCTGTATGGCGGTCGGAACCGAAACGCTCGTCCATGAAGCCGCGACGGCACGTTTCCGTAAGCTCGACGTTGTTCATTCCGCAGAACGCCAGAAGGTATTCGATCAGGCTGGACGCCCTTGAGACCGACATGCTGGCGCTGCTTTCGCGGATGGCGACAAACTCTCCCTCCAAGCCGGGGATCACCTCGCCGCTGTGGCCGGTAGCGACCGCGTGGCCGCTGATGACGATCATCTTCCATTCTTCAAGCGTCCGGCGCTTCCCTGCCCATGTCAGGGGAGACCGGGCCAAGTCGCCAAGGATGGCATGGAGCTTGGCGCTCTGATCGTTTGACCGCTGCTTTGGCGCGATGGTGACCGTAAAGTCAGGCAGCGCCTTCATGAGCGCTGCCATCGCGTTGCCGCGGACGTGTTCGTTGATCAAAACAAAGGTTTTCTTTTCCTGCGCCATTGTCGCCTCACGAATTCAGCGGGTGACGAGATGCTTCGGCATCCGTCATTGGAATGTCCCCGGGGAAACGGTTTTCAGCCAGGGAAGCGCCGTAAACACCGAAATCTGCTTTCAGCGTTTTGTATTGACCGTCAGAAAGCTTCGCCCGCGCCGCCTTGCAATCGGCATCGATCCACCACGACTTAAGTTCGGCGGTGGTCTTGTTTTCGCGCATCGACGAAATCAGATCGGACAGGGACTTTTGATCAGCGGCGGTCTGTTTCGCTGGGGTCGTAGTTTTGTCTGCTGCCTTTTGAGGATGAGCGCCCCGAACGTGTTTCCACGGGTCGTCGTTCCACTTTTTCCATTGCTTCTTGCCCTTGTAGTCGATGGACTGGCACGGAACCCATGGGGCAGGGATAGCATAGAGGTAGCGGCCAATGCCCCACTTCACGGCGGCGCGCTTCAAGGCGTCGGAGATCGCGCCCTTTTCGGCCTCGACATCGCTGTCGCCGGCACCATCGGCCTTCGTGACCCATTCGCCATCAACACGAATGGACAGGTAGCAAATCGTTCGGGCGCCGTGGAACTCGTAGCGGTCCTGCCAATTCTCAGCTCCGCAAACCTCGTCAAGCCGGTCCATAACATCGCGGGCATCGATGTAGGCGAGAGCAAGCGCCTTATCGCCCTCTCTTGTCAGAGACTGTGCACGCCAGTTGATGGCATCGCGCCGGAACTCTGCAAACAGTAGCTTGATATCCTCGGTAGTTGGCATCACGCGGCCTCCTTCATGTCGGCAATCGCGATCTGAAGTTCCTTCGGAACGTCAAACACGGTTCCGTCAGAAAGCTTGGGGTTCAGGAGCCAGGTGAGGTATCCGTCTGGAAGCTCGGAGATGTGCTTGCCGGAGTGCTTGCCAAAGGTCACATATCCTTGAGCAGCGAGGTTTTCCGTGCCAGGACCGACGAGCAGTTTAAGCCTGCCTTCGATCGCATCCTCGTAGGCTTGCATGACCTCCTCGTCCCAATAGAAGCTCTCGACATTCAGAGAGAGCGAACGCAAAAGGGATTCGCCGTCATCCGTTCCGGAAAGGGCCTTCTGCAGGCTGAGAGCAGCGCGGCGCATCGTGACAAGCGAAACGTCGTCGGGCTGGATTTCAAAGGCGATGTTCTTCTTGTCCGTGACGTAGGTCAGTTTCACGGGAACGCCGCGCGCTCTGGCGTAAAATGCCGCCTGCCAGCGATGCGAGATTGATACACTTTCGATCTTCGATGGGCATCGTGTTGTGGTCTTCAATTCCACGATCGACTTATCTTCGAAAAGGAAATCAACCTTACCGAAAAGCGGCACGTCAACGTCATCAAGAAAGGCCTCGACGCCGAACTGTGTGCCCATGACGTTGGATGGCATGGTGCTGATAGCAATCACGGCTTGCTCCACCATGCCGGGAACGCCCTTGAGAACATCGTCGATTTCTTCCGACGTTTCACCTGCTGCGCGCTGCCAGAATGTTTCGACGGCCAATGTCTTGGCGTTTGCCATGGCGTCTTCACGATGGCGGTTGTGCAGCCAAAAATTCAAACCGGCTTCGACCGCATCGCCGCGCCACATTTTGGCGTTAGCCTTACCCTTCACACCGTACAGACGGCGCAGAATGAGGGTTGCCGGCGCGGCATCCCATTGAGCGATCATCGTGGGGGAAAGGCTTTTGATGTTAAAGCGTTCAAAGGCATTCATCACGCGGCTTCCTTGTTTTTGATATTGGGGTGCAGGCAACGTTCCAGGCTATCCGCCTGCTTCTCGTACCAGTCGGCTTTCTCATCGAGATCATCCGCACGCGTCAGCCATCCGCTTCGTGTCGGCTCATTCATCAAAGGCGCATCCCGGCGATATTCATCAGCCATGGAACGGCACCAAACGGCGTGACGTCGGTATGTCTCAACGCTCATATCGATCCTCAAATCTGAACTGCGATGCCGACGAAGATCGCAAACACGATCACGACAGCGATTTGCAGCCACTGGTTGGGAGAAGGGGAGACTTCCGCCGGCGGGAAGACGTGGATGATCTGAGCGTCTTCGTGTCGTGCAAGTGCGTTCTCGTTCATGTCCTGCTCCTCAATATTTCAGGGTGACGTTGGGGATGGTGCCTTTGACCAAAGCGATGACGATCAGCATGGCCTGCTCATCAGCGATGCCGGCACAGCGGTGTGCGTCGGTGAATTCTGCCATCTTCGTTCTTCCTTCAGATATCCATTTTGAAATCCGCCCGAAGGCGGACGCCGAAAGGGATCGGATTAGTCGGCCACGCGCCGGGCCAGCTCGGCATAGGGGTCGTATTCGCGGTCGGTGCGGAACATGATCTTGTCGCCGGGTTCGAAGGCATGCGGAGCATGAGTGTCGTGGCCGCGCAGATGTGTGAGCGAACCAGGGCTTTCGAGAATGCCGAAGAGAATCGTCATGCCCTGCGGAGCGTCCGGCTGCTGGAAAACCTGCACTCGCTCCGCTTCGAGAACGTGGTGATGTCCCGTTTCGGAATGGCCGATGATGAAATGGCCGTTTTCCTTCTTCATGGGAACGGCGTTTCCGGGGATCTCATCAACGCGGAACATGCGGATTTCGCCCTGAGCTCCAAGAGTTTCAATAATGCGCATAATCGTCATCCTTTCAGGTTCTGACGGTGGGAAATTGGAAGTTTTCTACGGGAAGGCCGGTGAGCCATGCTTGGGCCTCAACGACCGTCTTCACATCCGGCGGTACGCCGATTGCAAATTCTCTTTTCGTGCCGCACTGCGCGTGGATGAACCTGCTTTTGCGGTCCAAATCCGGAAGTTGAACTTCCACAAGGGCGCCGCACAGCGGATCGGGGTGCTCGTCAACGACCTTTGCATTCAACTCGCGCAAGACATTGTGCCAGCCGACGATTTCGAGGGCGCATCGGCGTTGCTCGATGTTTTCCCAGGTCAGTGCGGTTCTTGCGGAAAGTGAAGACTTGTCTTCAACCCACTCCGAAGGGATTTGCACGCCGTGCCAGTGGTACAGGCTCCAGCCATCCCGCCACCGATGCGATGGCCCAGTCTCGCAGTGTGGGCGATTCTGATCGTCAACTTTCAGAGTCTCAGGGAAATCGGAGACGAGGAAAAATTCTTCGTGCATGACGCGGAAGCCGCCGTGGATCGCGGCCTGCTCCCAATGCGCGTATCCGGCGTGGCTGACGAGCTCCAGGCCGAGGATGTCACGGCAGGCTGTCAGATAGCAGTCGTAGCCGGCCCACATGTTGCCGCCTTGGTAGCTGCTGTACCAGCGTTTTGCGCATTCGATACCAAGTGCACCACCAAGTTCACGGCAGGCATCCGCTTCGATACGCTCACGGTCGCTGGTCGCCGCGTAGGTCGCCGCGTCGGTCGCCGCGTAGGTCGCCGCGTCGGTCGCCGCGTAGGTCGCCGCGTAGGTCGCCGCGTTGGTCGCCGCGTCGGTCGCCGCGTCGGTCGCCGCGTAGGTCGCCGCGCTGGTCGCCGCGTAGGTCGCCGCGTCGGTCGCCGCGTTGGTCGCCGCGTAGGTCGCCGCGTTGGTCGCCGCGTAGGTCGCCGCGCTGGTCGCCGCGTAGGTCGCCGCGTGGCGCCGCGGGTCGCCGCGTAGGTCGCCGCGCTGGTCTTACGTCCGTGCCAGATAGCGGCGGAGGCGCCGTAGGCGAAAGCCATGACAAGTGGCGATGGGACAATAATTACCCGCGGTTTCTTCAAGCCCGCCACGGCATAGAGTCCCTCCATTGCCGGGATGATCTTTTCCGGCTCGATCGGGTCGGTTCGCATCGCGCGTCCGATCCACAGCTTTGCGTGTTCTTCCATTCGGGCTTTTTCTTCAGCAGTTATGCCGCCGTGCGCCTTTGTGGGCGTTCTGATGATGGTCATTGTTTTTCCTTTCTGGGTTTACGGAAGCCGCTCAGTTCGGCGGCATGCGGGGTGAAGGTCGCGGCAGTCATAGTGGCCGGCAGCTTGATGATCAGGTCTGTTGATACTTCGGTGCTCATGATGTCCTCAAAGCTGAACTGCGATGCCGACGGCGATCGCAAAGAAGATCGTGGCAGCGATACGCAGCCACTGGTTGGGGGCCGGAGAGACTTCCGACGGCGGGAAAATTTGGATGATCGTGCGGATCGCGGGGTCGGGGCGGGTCATGCGAGAACCGGCTTCCCGCCCTTCAGTGTGTAAAACACGTCAGGCTCGATACCGTCCTTGCCCACAATCCCTGCCCATACGGCAATGATCTCGTAATCATCATTGCGCTCTGCGAGGAAGATAGCGTTGCCATCCGCGCCGGAAGCTCGACCGGCGCGACCAGAAGCCATCGCTGCGCCCCGATAGCCAACGGCAGATGCAACGCCCCGCTCGCCAGTGGCAGATGCAGCGCCCCAATCGCCGGTGGCAGATGCGGCCCCCTGATTGCCGGTGGCAGTTGCTGCCCCCCGATAACCGGTGGCAGATGCGGCCCCCCGGTTGCCGGCGGCAAATGCAGCGCCCTGAGTGCCGGCGGCAGATGCGGCCCCCTGATCACCGGTGGCAGTTGCAACGCCCCGACTGCCGGTGGCAGATGCGGCCCCCTGATCACCGGTGGCAGATGCAACGCCCTGATAGCCGGTGGCAGATGCGGCGCCCTGATCACCGGTGGCAGACGCAACGCCACGATCGCCGGTGGCAGATGCAACGCCCCGATCGCCGGTGGCAGATGCGGCCCCATGATTACCGGTGGCAGATGCAGCGCCCTGATCGCCGGTGGCAGATGCGGCCCCCTGATTACCGGTGGCAGATGCGGCCCCCCGGTTGCCGGTGGCAGATGCAGCGCCCCGAAAGCCGGTGGCAGATGCTGCGCCCTGAGTGCCGGTGGCAGACGCAACGCCCCGATAACCGGTGGCAGATGCGGCCCCCCGGTTGCCGGTGGCAGATGCAGCGCCCTGATTGCCGGGGGCAGATGCAGCGCCCTGATAGCCGGTGGCAGATGCAGCGCCCTGATAGCCGGGGGCAGATGCGGCCCCCCGGTTGCCGGTGGCAGATGCAGCGCCCTGATCACAGGTGGCACGATCCATGACCCATTTGACAGCGCGGGAAACGAGTTCTGGAATTTTCAGTTCGGCCTTGATGGTAATTTCAGCAGATGCAATCTTGCTGTCTTCCGAAGAGCGGGACAGTGGGCCGGACAACTCCACCTCGTGAAAGACCGAAAGACCGGGGGCGTAATAATTCAAAACTTCGAGCGGATGGCCTTCGATTGCGTGAAAGCCAGAATTGCATACCTCTACCTTGCCTTCATGCTTGAAGGTCTTGCCGACCTCAAACTGAAATCCACGGCACGACAGGCCTTTGTCGAAGCCTTTGATCGCTACAACAACCTGATCCGCTTCCTTCACTGCATCTTTCTGCTTTGGCTTCTTGACCATGGTCTTGTCCCTCGTTGGATTGGTTGATTATTCTGATGCTGCGAAGTGGGCGTGAATGCATGCGTCCCGACGCTCGTCGTAAGCGCGGTCAGGATCGGGCAACCGGCTATCAGCAAGCGCCATAGCCCATTCTTCCGCAGCCTTGCGGCCTTCATGGGTGCTTTTGTCATAAAGGACTGCCGCAATTTCCTGGTACAGCTTGGCTTCGAGAGTGCCGCCTTCACGGACAGGCCTGATCCATGGGCCGCCGTCGAGCTTGACGGACTGGACGAAGAAATCGCCGTCGCCAGCATCCTGGAGATAGGCTGTGCCATAGAGCAGCATGCCGACGCCGAAGCTCGGAGTCATGAGTTCGTCAAAGGGAAGTTCGATTTCGAGGGAGGTCATCTGTCTCAACTCCGTGAAGATCGCGGCGATTTAAGCGGCGCGCTGATCGGTCAGAATGTTGTTGGAAAGCGTCTTCATCGTTTCTTGAAGCGGGGTCAGGAACTCGACTTCGATGCCACACTCGCGTCCGGTTTCGATTGTCCCGGCAAGGGACTTCATGAACCGCTGCATGCGGGCTTTCTCCGGAGAGGGGAGATTATCGACGCAATCCCTTGCGCTCTCGAAAGCCACAGCGATGGTCTTGCCCTTGGCGTAGTGAAATGTGTCTTCGGCATAGTTGTTGCCGGGTCTTGCCTGCGACAGCAGGATGGTCAGGTCGGAATTTGCCGGCCATACAATGCTTGCGTCGGGACGAGCGAGGCCCTTCCCGAGCATCGCCGTGACCAGTTCCGAAAGTCCCTTGCTGATTTCCTTGCTTTCCATGTTCTCAACTCCGTGAAGCGGTTTGTTGAGAAGAGACTACAAGGAAACTAGTAAGGCTGTCAACAAGGAAACTAGTATTTATTTTGATCGGTTCGAATCGCCATGCTACAAACGAAAAGCCCCGCCGGGTGACGGCGGGGCTTTCAGGCATAGAAAGATGGTGATTTGAATGACCGGATATGGAAGCAAAGACGGCTTCAATGCGTGGGCGTCAGACGGCGTTGACGATGCCCAGCGCTACACAGGCGGCGGTCATATAGTCGAACCGGATATCGGTGAAAACATCATCTACGACGAGATGTGGGCTGAACTGGATGGTGGCAAGGTGCTTTGGCGTCTGTCGATCGACATCGGTCGAATCCTGCATGGCAGCGTGCTAGGGGATAAAGCGCCGATAGTCGTGAAGTTTTCGAACGGCCTGGGAACTGCTGGCTATGCCAAGTTCGAATACGTCGCCATCATGAAAGGGAAGATGATTTTAGAAGCCACGGAATTATATCCGGCAAGCTCTGGAGTCCTTTTTCCAGCGCCTGCAATGTTAGTTGCTGCATCCACCTCTGGCAGGTAGCTTTCCCACATCAGACATCCTTCGAACTTCGTGTCTTCCGGCACATTGTTGAAACGGCATAGGGCGCGGGCGGCGCGTTCGCGGGCATGCCGGGAGTTTGATTTTGTTGGGTTGCGCTGTTTCGCGGCATGAGAAACCTCGCCGGGTGAGGGCGGGGCTGGATATGGGTTTTTTTCGATATTCCTAAATAGGGATCGGATTCACGATACGAAGCTGCCAGCGCTAGACACGGTACTCAACCGGGCAGTAATAGCGGCAGTCGATACATCAAACATATCGGCCAGAGCATCAATGGACATGTCCAGATTGGCCTGCACTATTTGGTATGGCATCAAAATGTCAGCAGCCAAACCGTTTGCCTGCTGTTCAATTTTATTGGGCAAACCGCTACGGTACAGAGCATCGTCAAACACCCCATCACCAATCAGGTCTTCGTGTAGAACGAAATGTGCTACCTCGTGCGCAATCGTGAACCTTCTTCGATTCCTGGAATGCGACTTATTCACGAAGATCGCAAAGCCGCTATGGCCGCCCTTTTCACGGTCTTTCTGGATTTTCCCGGAGATAGTTGAAGGCCAGTCCGCCTCATAAACCTTGATTCCAAGCCGGTTAGCTAGCCCAACGACGTTGATCGGTGGGGTCTCGTGCATAGACATATAGAGGCCAACTATCTGAAGCTTCTCTCTCATGTCCATGTTTACATGCCTCCGATTTCTTTGGCTTCATCTATCGCCTTGTTTTCTTCCACGTCAGAAACGCCAAACCGAGGCTGATTTGTGCCCTGTTTGACAGAAATTGCCTCCGCAAAAAGAGATCGACCCTTTTCCTCAATCCACGCCGTTGCCGTATCGCCAGCGGACCGGATAGCGGCATTGCGGATCATCCAGAAACCGCAAACAGCTGTCAGCGCCAACACTATACCATGAGAAACCTCGCCGGGTGAGGGCGGGGTTTGCAATTGACTGCAATGGCCCGAGATTGGGAAAGCTTTAGGCCGAAGTATCGTATCGACCTTTTACAAAGGCGCCGACCACGCCTGCAACTCCAGCGCCGACCAACATACCCGCAAGCGTGTTGTTCCCATTCATGCCAGCATATGCGGCAAGGCAGATGACTAAGGTCAACGCGACCAGACCATATCTCATCCCTCGCTTCTGGTCTGAAATCTGAGCCGCAACTATCTTCTTTTCCATGTCGGTATTATGATTTTGCTGATTTTCGGCCATCGTCATTATGCGTTCGGCGGCTCCGGGCAGAATTTCTTCGTATGCCCGTAAATGCTTAGGATGAGCGATCGGCCCCGAGAACTGCTCGCTTTGCATAACCCCGACTATGCGGCTGACAATCTGCTCGCGCTGCTGCTGAGATACAAGGGGGCCGATTTGCCGTTCAATCTCGTCGGCAATATCAGCGTCTTTTTTCAGAGGCGCTGATTTAGGCTTAGGCGGCGATATTTGAACGCCGCTTTTTGTTTCGGGATGTTTTGCCAATGCTTTCCCCTTCTTTTCGGGTAGCATCCGACAACGCAACACCAACCTGCCGCCAGGCTCTCGCAACACTGCCATCGTACTGAGCAGGGCGCTGGATCTTGGGGCTTAAGAAGAGATTCCCGGGCGACAGGATACCGCCCAAGAAGCCCTTTCTAAAGGACTTGCTTAGTGACATGTTCATATCTTTCACCAGTTTCTTTTCCATGAGTTTTATGTTAGCGCGAGTTCGAATGCTTTCAATACAAAAATTGTGAACTTTAGTTAATAATTGAGCCATGTCCAGCTTGGCACCAGCTTCACGCCTAGAAATTAGGCAAACTATCCGGTCAATGTTGCAGTCCCTCCATTTTCACTCGGTTCCATTCCTCCGCCGACAGCGGCTCAAGCACTGCGTCCACCTCCGGCAAGAGGCTTTCCCACATCGGACGGCCTTCGAACGGCCACGCAAGCCTCACATCTCAAGGATTGATCGACGAACGCGGCCGATGATGATCGGGTCATTGTCCGGGAAAAGCGGTTCGTGCGCAGGGTTTGTCGATACCGGCTCGAAACGAACCGGCCCGGCGCGATATCGCTTATAGGTCGCGTTCCCGTCGTCATCCGCGATGACGTAGCAGGCGTTTGTCACCAGGCGCTTGTCCCGACGATCAACTATGATCGTGGATTCAGGCGGAGATATTCTGTCCATGGAGTCCCCGACGACCTGGAGCGCTATCCAGTCCCCGGTTGGCGGCAAAGAGGCGACACGAATTGCCCCTTTCGCCTCGTCGCTCAAATCATCGCGTAGCATCGCCCCGGCGCTGATCCAAGACAGTACCGGCACAACAGCCGTCGGCACACCTTCCAGGTCCGGGGTGAAATCCTCGTCGATCTCATGGGCGCTTGCGCCTAGGGCAGATGCAAGCGCCGGCAATTCGGTCGTCTTCTGGTTCTTGCCGTTTTCGAGTTGGGAGATGAGCTGTTGGCTCACGCCAGACTTCTCCGCAAGCGTGGCCTGAGAGAACCCGCGTAGCTTCCTGAGTCTTTTGAGGTTTTCAGCGATTGACGACATGAGTTGAATTTTACCAGTAAGCTAGTTTCGATGCACACAAGGAAACTAGTTGACAGGCTGCTGTGGTTTTACTAGTTTGCTTGTATGACACAGTTTCGCTTCCATATTGAACGGGCCATTGAGGTCCACGGATCGCAGGTAAAGTTGGCGCAGGCGGTCGGCTGCTCGCAGCAGTACATCTCGTGGCTTCTTTCCGATGCGAAGCAGATCAGCGTCGAAAAGGCGGTTGATTTTGAAAGGGCAACTGGCGGGAAGGTTTCCCGCCATGATCTTCGGCCAGACTTCTTTGGCTCTGCTCCGGCAGAGAGGGCATCCGCATGACCGAAGCCTTACCCGTTGCCCGCGACCAGCTCAAGGCGATTGTTCAGAGAGTGGAACGGCTCGAAGCCGAAATTGCTGACCTGAACGCCGACAAGTCCGAAATCTACAAAGAAGCGCGCGCCAACGGCTTCGACGTGAAGGCGATCAAGAAAGTCGTGCAGAAGCGCAAGCTGGACGATGCCGAGCGCGAAGAGCAGGACATCGTATTCGATACGTATTGGGATGCAATCCACGGCACAAATCTCGTGCATGCACCCGCACGAGAAATCATTGAAGAATTTGACCCAATCACGGGTGAGTTTGTTGACCGAGACGCCCGCCGCCGTGCCCGCTCGTCCGAAGCCATGGACGATACAAAGGCGCTGTCTGCCGAAGCTCTGGCTCTTGGCCTGATCTCCGAAGAAGGTCACGCTTCGACTGTGGCGATGGCCGACGCCGTTGCCCGCAAGTTCGGCAATGGCCCACTCGATACCCCATCCGACGCAACTCCTCCCGCGTCGGTGACTGCTGCAGTCGTCTCCTCCTCCCACGACGCAGCAACCGGGGAGGCTGAAGGTTATGCGTCCAGTCTCCCCGACAATCAGCCGGAAACGGCAGACGAGACGGTGGGCGGCTTTCCTGTTGCTGCAGCGCCGACCAATGCGGAGGAAACCGGCGACAACGTCCACGTAAAGGACGTGACGGGCGGCGAGAGTGCCGAAATGGACCGCTCCACGAAAAGCTCTTTTGCAGCGAGAAGTGGGGAAGCGGAAAAGGTGCGCGAGGCAATCCCGGCTAGATCGGAAGGCGCTCCCCTGACCCATGCTGAAGCCGGTGAAAGCCCGGCACCCATTCCCAAGCCATCCCCCGACGAAATGCGAATCACGAACGCCCTGGTTCTTCGCCCGAATTGCAAGCGGCCTGGTCAAGAGACGTGCGGCGGCGCGGGCCGTCAACATTGCCGCGATTGCGCAAGCGCACCGGCTGAACGCGAAAAGGAAGACGCCTGATGATTTCATCGTTCCAATTCACTCCGTCTGATCGCCGTCCCGTCGTCAAGGTCGACACGACGGAAATGGTCAAGGCTTTCGAAGCAAAGGGCGGATCTGTGCGCCGGTTCGAGCCGGGCGTCACCGCTCACTACGATCACATCAAGGGATATCTGCTGGACCACGGCTATGCCCTTTCGATCGTCCGCAACATGACCATCGTCAAGCGCGTTGGCGCGAAGGGTCGTGGCAAGGTCATGAATTGGGCCAAGGTCGTCGCGCTGGTTGATGAAATCAGGGCATCGGAAGGCAAGGAACCATTCAAGGCGAGGAAGGCCGCATGATCGACGAACGGGGATACGAGCGCCGCGCTGCAAGCGTCATGGACGCCGTTGCACAGATGGCCGTCGAGGGCGGAACGCATCAGCGTGCGGCGGTTCAGCGCCCCACCCTCGATCGACCTGCAAGCGAATGGGACAGCGCCACGAGGATAGCGGCCTCCCATGATCTCGCTCACATCTTCTCGAAGCCGGGAGGCTCCAATGTCTAATTTTTTCTGGCTCATGGCTGCCATTCCTTGCGCGGCGCTCATCGGATTGGCCGTCCATGGCTTCGTCCGGAGCTACTCCCTGCACAAGCAGAGAGAGCCGGTCATCGATTACGACGCCATGCAAATGGAATTGGACGAGGAATTCGCCCCGCTTCCCATTGAACAGGCATCGCGTCTGTCCGCTTAACGGTGGCGTCTGAAACTATCACGGCGGCAAGATCACCAATGCTTACGGGTTCCGCAGCGGCGAGCCTCGTGGACGACGGGAAAAGCTCTCGAAAGCCCGTCACGTCGTCCACCTCTTGAATGCCTTTGGTCATGCGTCTGCTCCTTCAACAAGAGCAATTTGAGCCAAAGGAGATGTCATGGGTGACAAAAGTTCTGTCAGGGAAATCAAAATGTCTGTTGCGTACGTCAGAGAGGCAAAAGGAATGGCTGAGTTTATGCTCAGGCTGGAATTTCGCGGCCCCGGAGACACGATTGAGGCCGCCGCATCCCGTGCTCAAAACAAGTATGGGACACCTGCTTCCGTGCTGCTGCGCATGCGCAATCGCGTCGTAAACGACATGCTGCTTTCCAATTTCATGGCGATTGCCACCGGGTACATCAAGGCAACTGAACGGGTGGAGAAGGCATACGCGCATGAGAAGTCTCTGGCGGTTAATCCGACGATCCTGCGGCTGGCTAATATTGTGGCTGGCGAGGAAAGCGAAACGTGAATGATGTCCTTCGGCGCTCCCCTCCTGGCGCCGAACTAGCCCGGCAATCCTCCCGCCGGGCCAACTACAGACCGCGAATGGTCTGGAATTTCTTTTCAGCAAGAGGCGAATGAGCATGGCGGCATATTACAACGAAATCGATCCGGCCGCAGCCCACATCCTCCGGGCAATGATCGACGCTGGCGTGATCGCGCCTGGCGATGTCGATGAACGATCAATCAAGGAAGTGAACCCGGATGACCTTATCGGCTACACGCAATGCCATTTCTTCGCAGGTGGCGGTCTCTGGTCCGTTGCAGCTCGACTTGCTGACTGGCCCGATGATGAGCCTCTCTGGACCGCGAGTTGCCCGTGTCAGCCGTTCAGCGCGGCGGGCACGCGAACGCGACGGGCAAGAGGTGGCAGCATGACCTTCGAAGAAGCATTAACCATCCACGGTCGCAACTCTCTCGCCATATCCGAGGCAATGGGAGTACCCGAAAGCACGGCCTACAATCTCATTGCCGCCATGACGAACAGCAGGGAGTGCGATTATCAGCGCCCGGCAGAGACTGAAGATAAGCGTCAACGGGATATCGAGTACCGGAAGAACTACAACCGGGTCAGCCGCGACCGGCTCCGCGTTATCAGGGAAGCATGCAGGATGGGCGCGTGATGACCGATCGCATGTCAGCCGAGCAATACCGTGCCGCATCTGATCCAAAGGCCAGAAAGAATAAGTTCAACGCCAAGCCAACGATAGTTGACGGTGAGCGCTTGGACAGCAAAGCCGAAGGCAGGCACTTTGCTTTTCTCAAGGCTCGCATGAAGCGCGGCGAAATCTATGCCCTGGCTCGCCAGCCTAAGTTCCCGCTGATCTCCGGCACAGAGTTTGTCGGATATTATACCGCGGATTTTGCTTACTGGGATGTAGCCGAAGACCGATTCCGCGTGATCGACGTCAAGGGCGTTGAGACGAGGGAATTTCGCAGAGCCGTGAAGATGGTCAAGGGTCTGTATCACATTGATATCGAGGTGATCCGATGAGTAACCGTGCGTGGATGCCACTCCACATCGCAGACTACCTCGCTGATACCGGACACCTGACGGCCACCGAGCACGGCGCCTACATGCTGCTGATCATGCACTATTGGCAGAACGGGCACCTCCCGGCGAATGAGAAGTTGATCGCCCGCGTGGCCCGCATGACGGCCGACCAGTGGGAGGAAAGCCGCGACGTGATCGCCATGCTGTTTGGCCCGGGCTGGACGCACAAGAGGATTGATGCCGAGCTTTCGAAGGCCGACGACATAATTGAGAAACGTCGCTCTGCTGCGGAAAGCAGGTATTCGAAGGGCAAAAGCAAGCATGATGCAAATGCACTGCATGTGCATAGCAAAAGCAGTGATACGGGCGTGCCACCTTCAACCGACAACATAGCTACTGCTTCTGACGAAGCAGCAGCATCCTGCGCGGGCCATGATCTCGACCCGGCTGCCATCGAAAGCAAGCTGAGGGATGCGGCTGGCGACAAGATGCAGCCGCATGGCGGTTTCGTCGTCGGCCCGGTGATGGAACTCATCCGGATCGGAGCCGATATCGACCTAGACGTCCTCCCGACCATTCGCGCCGTCGCGGCCCGGCTCAATCGCCCGGCCAGATCCTGGGAATACTTCGTCCCGGCCATTCAGGACGCGATGGACAAGCGCAAGGCCGCCGGCACTTGGGAACACCGCGCGCAGCCGCCGCCGGGTCCAGGCCAGAAGCCGAAAAGCGAGGCGATGCAGCGCCACGAGCGTATCCGCCAAAAAATCAAAAGCGAAATCTACGGTGATGAAAATGCAGACACTTCCGGACCGATCATCGACCTTCCAGAGCGAGATTACCGCCCTCACTGAACAGCTGTCACCGTCGGGCGCTGACGACGTGGCGAAGTGCATCAACGGTCTGCTCGATGCCGGTCTGATGATCCCGATAGCCGTGAGCGAAACGGACGCTATTGACCTGTACCGGGAAGCCCTGTCCGAAACCCCAATCGAAGGTCTTCGGAAGATGTTCTTCAAGATGAAGCGCGGAGGCTATTCGAAGCACCTGGCGTTCTTGCCGAACCCCTCGGAGATGGCGGCAATTGCTAATTCCGAGGCGCAATCCCTTCGTGAAGACCGGGGGCGCATCTCCGAGCGGGCAAGGATGGTTCGCGAAAATGCCCAGATGAAGACCATGGCAGGGAGGCACGCTCCGCTGAAAGATATCGTGACCAGCGCAACGATCAGGGCAGACGAGCTATCGCGCGTCGGCTGGTATTTCGTCGAAAAATGCCCGTCTCAGGAAAGCTGGGTCAACCGTGCGAAAAAGGGTCTGCCGACCGGTTCGGTTTTCCTTTGGGCGATCGGTGAAATATGGGCGCCGCCATCCAGACCCGCGCTGCAAGAGCCGGAAATTCCAAACGAGGGATTCGAAACGGCGGATCAAGAGCATGCAGCTTGAACCCCACGACAATCGCCATCTTGGAATCGCTTCCGACACACAGGCACAGCTCGACGCGCTGCGGAAGTCTCCCGAGCCATTCGTCTCGAAAATCGCAAAGTCACGCATCGCGAAAGGTCGATAGCCATGAACGCTCACAATCCCGAACTCATCCGCCAGCACCAGGCGCACATAGCCAGACAGGCCCGCTTCAATAAGCCCCCTGCGGTCCGAAAGCCGATAGCCGAGGATCGGAAGGTCGATGTCCGTCACATGCTTCCACAGGTTCCAGCGTGGAAGCAAAAAGACATTCGCTTCGACGCACATTGTGTGACGTGGAAATATGACCGGGCGATGTTTGAGTCCCCATCTGGGCATATCAAGCGCCGCAGTGATGGCTTCGGAATCCCGTATTCGATGATGGTTGGTGAGACGAGGATGGTGGAAATAGTCATCCGCCGTCATCTTTTGGTATGGGAACTGAAGCGCATGTTCGGAATGTCGTTTCCTTCGATCGGTCGGCTTTTCGGCGGCAGGGACCATACGACGGCTTTCCATTCCTATCGCAAGATCGACGCGATGACGGATGCTGAACGCGCGGCAATCGACACGCCGGTTTCGCCAAAAGGGATCAGGCCCAGATAGTCGATCAAGTGACCAAAACGGCAAACTGAGCGCGGCGGCAGCTCATCAACAAGCGAGGACAGGAACATGGCAGCATCAACACATGAAGAATGGAAGCAGATGGCCTGGTATGCGGTCCAGACCGTGCCAGGCGCTCAAAAACCTCGCCGGGAATATCGCGTTGAGCGCACGGGCACAGATGAACGCCCATCACGCGGAAAGGGCTATCGCATCGTCCCAAACCTCAACCATAACGTCTCGGCGATCGAAAAAGCGCTGACCGATAACGGCTTCTATTGCTACATGCCCGCAGAGAAGCGTCTGATCCGCGACCGCAAGCATACTGACCTGTGGAAGGTTCGCCGGTTCGCGCTGATGGTCGGATATGTCTTTGTCCGCGACCCGCACAATTGGGACTTGCTCAAGGCCACCAATGGCGTTGCCGGCATCGTCAAGGATCAGCATGGTCGGCCAATGGCAATCGACATCCTCGACGTCATGAAGGTTCGCTCTGCCGAGGCCGACGCCGACGTCGAATTTGACCGTCGGTCGCGGCTTGCTCGTCAGGTGCTGCGAAAGTCAGCGAAGACCGATCCCCGCCTTCAGATGCTCATCAAAAAGTTCGACATCGCGGGCACTATTTCAGTTCCACTGGATATCGCGACAATCGCCGCGTAATCCACTTGCTGTTTCTGGTATGTTCAGCTAAATTCGCGACATTGATTTGGCGCGGCGGGGATACGTCCCGGTGCCACACTGCGGGACAGCAGCATCCCGCGCCCAATGGGAAAATGCACCCAAAATTTCAGTTTGTCGTGGTGGAGCAGCCCGGTAGCTCGCATGGCTCATAACCATGAGGCCGGTGGTTCGAATCCACCCTCCGCAACCAGACCATCCTCCCATGCCTCATTCTGTATTCTCTAAACGAGGGTAGAGATTGAGGCATCCCACAGGTTGAAATCCGATCAGCTAAATAGGATTAAGTGGCCGATATTCGGGCTTTTTACCAATCGGAGATTGAAAAATGGCCGAAATGACCATGGAAATTCCGAGAGTTACGCTTGCCATCAAGGTCAGGGTGCCGCGTGGCTATAAACTCCGGATGGCTTTGATGTTCGCCTGCTTCCGCATGGCAGAGATCGTTGCCCCGCACAACGTGCTTGTCGAGATCGATTGCCAGCGGAAAGCTAAATGCCAGTCCTGAGAAACGCCCGGCACGAGAAGTTTGCACAGTTGCTCGCACAAGGCAAAACCGCCGATGATGCTTATGCGCAGGCAGGATTTAAAGCAAACAGGGGAAACGCTACCACTTTAAAGCGGAAACAAAACATTCAAGATCGCGTATCGCATCTTTTGGAATGGGAGCTAACGTTAGAGCGCAAAGCCACCGAAAAGGCCATCGATAAGCTCGCCATCACGAAAGAGCGCGTCCTGGCAGAACTTGCCAAGATCGGGTTCGCCGACATCCGCAAGGCTATCAAGTGGCAGGGCACGTTGGTGACTGAGGAAGACAACCCCGACGGTGGCGACACTCTGGTCATCAAGAACGTTGTCACCAACAACGTCACGCTGATTTCCTCCGACGAGATCGACGACGACACGGCCGGCGCCATAGCCGAGATCAGCCAGAACGCAACCGGTGGCATCAAGATCAAGCTTCATGACAAGAAGGGCGCGCTGGTCGACATCGGCAAGCACCTGGGCATGTTCGTCGAGCGGCACGAACACAGCGGGCCAGGCGGCGCACCGATCCAGACAGAGACGAGGACATGGCGAGAGGTGCTGCGGCAAGAGACCAAGGACTGAGAACCGGCGTCTCGCTCACCAACCCGGCACTATTCGAGTTTTGGGAACAAGCATTTCTAGGCGAGTTCGACATCGCCGTCCTGCATGGTGGCCGGTCTAGCTCGAAGACACGAGACACCGCTTGCCAGTTGGTCCGCCTTGTCGATCATGCCGGCGTCAAGATGCGGGTATTGTGCATCCGCCGCTTTCAGAACCGCATTCAGGAATCGGTCTACACCGAACTGAAATGGGCCATCAACCATCTCGGCCTGGCCGGCGCCTACGACGTCCAGAAGACCATGATCATCCACCGGGCGACCGGGTCGGAGTTCATATTCTATGGCATCGAGCGGAACCTTGAAGACATCAAGGGCACTTCCGATATCGACATCCTCTGGGTGGAAGAGGCGGAAAAGCTCACCGAAGAGCAATGGCTGGTTATAGCACCGACGATCCGCAAAGAGGATAGCCTGGCTATCCTGCTGTTCAACCCGAAACTCGTCACCGACTATGTTTGGCGCAACTTCGTCGTCAACGTGCCATCACACTGCGTCGTCAGGCGCATCAACTATACGGAAAACCCGTTCCTATCGCAGAAGGCGTTGCGTGACATCGCTCAGATGATGGAACGCGATCCGGAGATGTTTGAACACATCTACGGCGGCGTGCCTCTCGGAGACAGCGAGCTTTCCATCTTCAAGCGCCGCTGGCTTGACGCCTGCGTTGACGCCCACAAGACGCTCAAGATCGCACTGACGGGCCGCAACGTCATCGGGTTCGACCCGGCAGACGACGGCGAAGACAAATGCGCCACGGCCGAGAAGATCGAAGGCGTCTTCACTGACGCCGAAGACTGGGCGTCCGGCAAGGATGAGCTTGTCCAGAACGCCAAGCGGGTTTGGGCGAAGGCAAAGAACATCGGCGCCCTGGTATCCTATGACACGATCGGTGTTGGGGCGTTCGTCGGTGGCTACATTGATGAGCAGAACGATGTGAATACCTCAAAGGTCAAGCACTACGCTTTCCATGCGGGCGGCGCGGTGATGGACGCTGACAAGCCGAGCGACCCGTTCAACAAGAACAGCCCACTGAACAAAGACGAGTATTTGAACCTCAAGGCGCAGTCCTGGGCCAACACTGCGCGCCGGGCGATGCTCACATTCAGTGCTGTTACGCGCGGGCAGCCGATCAGGCCGGAGGACGTTTTGTCGTTCTCGTCGGCGATCGGCAAGGAGAAGCTCGACGCGCTCTTCACAGAGCTTTGTGTCCCGTGGTGGGTCGAGACTGAAGGCAAGAAGCGGGTCGTGCCGAAAGTGAAGCTCAAAAAGGACTTGGGCGTCAAGTCTCATAACCTGGCTGACGCGGTGATCGCGGCGGATAATGTGCATATCACCGGCTCGACATTCACGCTGGAAAACCTGAGATGACCGCGATGATCAATGACAGCCTTGTGAGTCTCGTTTCCCGCCTAGGGACAGGCAGGGATAAAGCATCGACGGTCTTCTACAGCAACCCGGTTATGACAGACGAACAGGCTCTCGCGGCCTATCGTGGATCATGGCTGCCGCGCAAGATCGTTGACATCCCGGCGCTGGACAGTTGCCGCAAGTGGCGCGACTGGCAGGCGAAGAACGCAGAGATCGAGCTGATCGAGGCGGAAGAGAACCGGCTGAACGTCAAGGGCAAGATACTGGAAGCTCTGACCAAGGCTCGGTTGTTCGGTGGAGCAGCCATTTTCATCGGCACAGGCGATGCAAACCCGGAACTGCCGCTTAATCCGGATCGTGTGGGCAAGACGGGGCTCAAGTATCTGACTGTCCTTTCCCGCCGCGATATGACCGCCGGCCCGATCGAACAGGACGTAACCAACGAGTACCACGGCAAGCCATCGTACTACGAGGTGACTGGCTCCAGCAGCATGCAGATGGTGCGAATCCATCCGTCTCGGCTGGTGGTCTTCGTCGGCGCTCGCCAGCCCGATAGCTTGATGATGATGGGAGCACTGGAAGGCTGGGGCGATAGCGTTCTGACCGCCACGCTCGACGCCATCAAGAATGCCGACAGCACAGCTGGCAACATCGCGTCGCTCGTGTTCGAAGCGAAGATCGATATCATTCGCATCCCTGATTTTATGAAGCAGATTAGCAGCCCCACATATCGTGCGGATATCATCGAACGCTACACTCTCGCCAATATGTCGAAGGGCATCAACGGCACTCTGCTTCTCGACAAGGAAGAGGAATACGAGACCAAGAGTGCATCGCTCGCTGGCCTGACGGACATCCTCATGGCTTTCATGCAGATCGTGTCGGGTGCGGCCGATATCCCGGTCACGCGCCTTCTGGGCCAGTCGCCGGCCGGTATGAATTCGACAGGAGAGTCAGACCTCGCAAATTATCACGACCGCATCCAGTCCATCCAGCAGCTCGAAATGACGCCTGCGATGCACAAGATGGATGAGTGCTTGCTGAGGTCAGCCCTCGGCACGCGCCCGGCGGAGGTGCATTTCACTTGGGCCCCTCTGAAACAGATGAGCGAGAAGGAACGGGCCGACATCTTCAAGCTCACGGCCGATGCAGCGCGCCAACTGGTCGGGTCGGGAACCGGGCAGGAGATCATTGCTCGCGATGCCGTATCTCGCGCGCTGGTCAATCGCCTCGTTGAGGATGGTGTTCTGCCGGGCCTTGAGGACGCGGTTGATGAGTTCGGCGAGATCGGCGAGCAAGAGCCATCAGAGGCAGAGATGGCAGCCGCAGCGGCGACACAGATTGCGAAACAGCCTGTTGTGCCACCATTGAAGCAGGCTGCGAACGACGCCGCGCCCCGCACGCTCTATGTGCGCCGGGATGTGCTGAACGCTGCAGATATCATCGCATGGGCAAAGGGGCAGGGGTTCGCCACCACGCTTCCGGCTGACGACATGCACGTCACCATCACCTTCTCCCGCGCGCCGGTGGATTGGATGGAGATGGGTTCGACCTGGGATGACGAGGTCAAGGTTCCACGCGGTGGCGCCCGGCTGATGGAGAAGTTCGGCGAGGCCCGCGTGCTGCTGTTCAATTCGAACATGCTGCGCTGGCGTCATGATGAGATGGTCGACAAGGGCGCGACCTGGGACCATGAGGAATATACCCCTCACATCACGATTTCATATGACCCGGATGCCCCTGACCTTGATGGCGTATCGCCATATCAAGGTGAGATCGTGTTGGGTCCAGAACGTTTCGAAGAGATCGACGCCGACTGGCGAGCTGGTATCAGCGAGGAATGATCATGAACTTCACTGACGCTGTAACGGTGTCTGGCACTCGCCGGACCGCCGATGGCTACCTCGTTGCCGAAGCCAAGGCCGTCCGCACAGGCGTCCAGCTTTATTCCGGCAAGGAAGTCGGACGCGAGGATTTGTCCGTTGTCCGCGTCTACCGCGGCGCCGATCAGGTCTTCGCACAGGACAGCCTGCAGAGCTTCACGCATGCGCCGGTGACGAACGATCACCCGGCTGAATCCGTCACTGCCGAAAACTGGAAAGCCCTTGCTGTTGGCGAGGTCAGCACGGCTGCCAAGCGCGATGGCGATTGGGTCATGCTCCCGCTGATCCTGAAGGATGCCAAGGCCATCCAGAGCGTCGAGAGCGGCAAGCGCGAACTGTCGGCCGGCTATGTCTGCGAACTGGACTGGACTGCCGGCGTGACAGCCGATGGGCAGGCCTTCGATGCCCAGCAGAAGAACATCAAGATCAACCACCTGGCGCTCGTCGATCGAGCACGGGCTGGTTCACAAGCTCGCATCGGTGACGGTGCGGGAAGTTGGGGGGTTTCCCCCGTCACCAATGATCACAAGCCCGAAAAGGAAAAGATCATGACCCTGAAGACGGTAACTGTCGATGGAATCCCGGTTGAAGTAACCGATCAGGGTGCCATCGTCATCACCACGCTGCAGACCCGGCTCGCCGATGCAGTCGCAAAGCTCACCGCCACCGAGACGGCTCACCAGACGGCTATTGCCGCCAAGGACGCCGAACTAGCCAAGAAGGACGCCGAACTGGACGCCACCAAGTCCAAGGTTCTGTCCGATGCCGATCTCGACAAGAAGGTGCAGGCTCGCGCCGACCTGATCGCGGTCGCCAAGACCATCGCCAAAGACGTGAAGACCGAGGGTCTGACGGATGCCGGCATTCGCAAAGCTGTGGTCATCGCCAAGATCGGTGACGCGGCCGTCGCTGGCAAGGCAGACGCCTATATCGATGTCCGCTTTGACCTGTTGGTCGATGACGCTGCCAAGGGCGCACCCGATCCGTTCGCCGCTCTCGTCAAGGACGGCATCAAGCCGACCAATGATGCAAGCACATCCGACGCCGCACACAAGGCCATGACCGACCATATGACGTCGGCCTGGCAGACGAAAGGAGCCGCATAATGCCGACGATCCAGAGCACTTACGCTGCCACTCACGCCCGCTGGGTTGAGGGCATGGTTCTCAACATGGAGCCGAATGTCATCGTCACCCGCGTTGCGGAAGACGTAGAGGGCATCGGCTTCGGCAAGGTCGGCGTGCAGGGCACCGCTGACAACCAGGTCGTGGATTCTGAAGCCACGGTCAAATTCACCGGCATCGCCGTGCTCGACACGACGCAGCCGACCGGCAAGTACGAGCAGTATTCGAACGTCGCCCTGATGAAGAAGGGCGTCATCGTTGTCACTGCATCGGTCGCGGTCGCCGTTGGTGACCTCGTCTACTACGTGCCGGCCACCGGCGTTCTCACGAACGTCTCGACCAGCAACACCCTCATCGCAGGCGCTCAGTGGGATACCAGCACATCTGCTGCCGGTCTCGCTGCGCTGCGCCTCGGCTAACAGGAGCGATCATCATGAACGCAATCAACATGCAGGACGCTCAGCAGGTCGCGATGAGTTTCCTTATCCGTCAGGCCTCGCTCATCGAGCCCACGGTCTATGCGATCCGGTATCAGGATATTCAGTATCAGTCCCTGATCCCTGTCGATACTTCGGCGCCGGAGTGGATTCAGTCCGTCACCTACTTCTCCATGGACGGCGTCGGCCAGGCGCAGTGGTTCAACGGCAACGCGCAGGATGTGCCGAAGGTCGAACTGACCCGCGAGAAGTTCGAAACCGGCGTCAGCATGGCTGCGATCGGCTACGGGTATAATCTTGAGGAATTGGGCACTGCCCAGCTGCTCGGCATGAACCTGACTGCCGACAAGGCATCCATGGCCCGTCGTGTTGCGGAAGAGAAGATCGACGCTGTTGCCTTCGCCGGCGATACCGCCAAGGGCTTCACCGGACTGGTCAACTCGTCCACCCCGACTGCAACCACCGCTCCGGCAGACGGCACGGGCTCGGCAACGACCTTTGCCAGCAAGACACCCGATCAGGTGCTTCGCGATATCAACGGCCAGCTGACCGGAATCTTCACCGGAACGTTCGGCGCTGAAATCGCGGATACGCTGCTGCTTCCATATTCGGTACTGCTGGATCTCTCCACGCGCCGGATCGATGCTGTCAATCAGACAACCATTCTCGAATGGATCGAACGGAACAACATCTACACCCGCACGACCGGCGGCGCACTGACGATCCGAGGCATATTCGGCTATCTCGACACGGCGGGCGCGTCCAGCAGCAAGCGCATGGTTGCCTATCGCCGTTCGCCGGAAGTGCTGAAGATGCACATCCCAATGCCCTTCCGGTTCATGCCTGCTTGGCAGACCGGCCCGATGCGCTTCGATGTCCCCGGCATCTTCCGTATCGGCGGCGTCGATATCCGCCGTCCGAAGGCCGTTCGCTACTTGGATGGGATTTAAACCATGAAGATTACCAACACCCAGAAAGGACCGCGCGGCGTGAATACCGTTTCCGGTCCGGTGCTGATCGAGCCTGGTCAGACAGTAGAGGTCGATGTGCTGTTGCGCGAAAAACCGCATATTGAGGCGACCGGATGGTTTTCCATCGGAGGCGACTATGTGACCGACGCAGCTTCTGCTGCGCCGACGCTGCAGAACGCGGCAACTGATGCAACCGCTGAGATCGAAGACCTCAAGAAGCAGATCGCCGAACGCGATGCAGAACTGGCAAAGCTGAAGGGCGATGGCCTCGACCGTGACGACCTCAAGAAGCAGGCGAAGGAACTCGGCATCGATCACGCCGGAAATATTCCGAACCTGAAGCTCAAGGAACTGATCGACGCCAAGCTGGCGTGATCGATAAAGCCCGGCGGGAAGCTGCCGGGCTCGTCCCCCACGATTGAGGTGAGCGATGCCCGATAATCCATTGAACCGCGGCACGAACGTCGGCAGCGACCTTGTGCCAGTAACACCGAGCGATAGCGTCGATCTTCCCGTGGCCGGCCGCGCTATCCGTTGCCGTGGTGATGGCGCCGGCGGCACAATCCGCTTCGTCGCCAACAGTGGCGTCTTGCGCAACAGCTATATCGCGGCCGGTGAAACGATTTTGACGCCTGCGTTGCGAATTCACGCCACAGGCACGACTGCAACACTGCTCGAGGTCTACATCTGATGGCTGGCTATGGCGACAACGCGGCCTTTGAAGCCTATGCGGCTGCCGCCGGCTACACATTGCCAGACGGCTATACGCAGCCTCAGGTCACGGCCGCTCGCCAGCGCGGATCGATGTTCGTTGATCGATACGAACGGTTCTTCTCAGGCAATCGCACCGGCGGGTATCAGCAGGAACGCGCATGGGGCAGGACAGGGGCATCCACCTATTATGGCGAGGCGATACCATCTGGCGAAATCCCCGTGGCGATCATCAATGCCTCGTATGAAGCCGCCTTTCTCGAATTGACCAACCCTTACAGCCTGTCGCCGGTCGTCACCGGATCCTCGACAGTCAAGCGCGAGAAGATCGGGCAAATCGAGGTGGAATACAGTTCGAGCTCGTCCACTTCGATTGCCGATATGGTCGCGATGGCAACACCAGTCGTCACCACGATCGAGGGGCTGCTCTGGCTGTTCCTTATCCCGGTGATCCCCGCGATCCTGTGTATCTGATGGCAAACCCGATCTATGCCCGCATGCAGGCCACTGCACAGCGGCTTATCGCCAAGTTCGGCCAAGTTGGCACCGTGACCCGGCTGGCCCCTCCCGATCCGGTGCTGGGCGGCGATCCGGTGGAAACCGCTTACCCGGCCACGCTGGTGCCGTTGACGTATGATGCCCGCTACATCAATGGGACGACGATCACCACGGCAGACCGTGAGATTTACATTTCGTCGGTCGGCCTGGGCATCGAGCCTGAAGCCGGTGACCTGGTTTCGGCCGGAGGCGTGCAGTATCACATCGTTGCCGCGGACCCGAACAATTTTGACGGCGCAACCAATGTGGTTTTCATCATACAGGGACGGATTGCATGACCCTTGATGAACTTCTTGATCAGTATGGGCCCAAGGTGGCTGCGGCTTTTCGAGAAGCAATCGAGGCGATCAAGTCTTCGATCGTTGTCAAAACAATCGTGGAGCGGCTGGAGCGCGGCGATATTGCTGGCGCCGTTGCAGCCGTTCAAATCGAGCCGGAGGCATTTGCCGCACTGGAGCTTTCACTTAGGGAAGCCTTCAACGCTGGCGGAATCAATATGGTTAATAGCCTTCCGTCTCTGATCGCGCCGGACGGGACTCGTGTGCTGTTTCAGTTTGGCGTCCGCAATCTTGAGGCTGAGCGCCTGATCCGCGAGCAGTCGGCCACGCTGGTGACGAACATCACTGAGGATCAGCGCCAATCGTTGAGGTTCAGTTTTGAGGACGGGTTGTCCAAGGGGCAGAATCCAACAAAGACCGCGCTTGATGTCGTCGGCAGGATCAACCGCATCACAGGCAAGCGGGAAGGCGGCTACATCGGCCTGACAAGCCGGCAGGTGGAATTCATAGCCCGGGCGAAGGAAAGCCTTCTCTCCGGCGATCCTGAAGCCATGCGCAAGTATCTGGAGCTCAAGACCCGAGACAAACGGTTCGATCGAACCGTGGCGAAGGCCATCCGCGAGGGCAAGCCGGTAGATACGGACATGGTTCGAAAGATCGTCATGCGCCTCTCGGACAAGAATTTGTTGCTCCGTGCCGAGACGATAGGCCTTGAGGAAACCCGCACGGCTCTGTTTTCGGTGCGCGACAATGCCATCCGACAACAGATCGTGGCGGGCAAGATCACGGCCCAGGAGGTGACGAAGCACTGGGACCATTCCGGGTCCGAGCATCCACGGATGCAGCACATAGAAATGGCGGCGCGGTACAGGGCAGAGGGTGTTGGTCTTGATCAGCCATTCATTGCAAATGATGGAACACTTCTGATGTACCCACATGCCCCTGGCGTTCCAGCCCGACATAAAATCGGCTGCAGGTGCCGCATGAGATACGAAATTGACTACCTTGCCGCTGGCCTTCGCCGCTATCGAGCCCGCGCAGCCTGATGGCAAAGCTCTCTTTTGCAGCATCTGTGTCTGGGTTTGCGGAAAAGGTGCCAGAGGCGATCGAGGCCGTTCGCAACTTGAGTGCTCAAGACGTCGTCAGGGAAATGCAGACGATTAAGAGAGATGGTGGACTCCTTCCGTACGACACTGGTTTTCTGTGGGGATCGCTGATGGCATCCACCACCGCGATGCCGAGCATCAACCCAAATGCGAGGCCAGTCGATGGGCAGGTTTACAGTTTCGATTTTGGGCCAGTCGAAGCGGTCATTCTAGGGGCGTCTTTGGAAGACGATCTATTCTTCGGTTACACCGCTGCTTATGCGGGCCACCAGGAGTATGGCGCCAATGGGCGGGCGCCGGCGGGCTTCGTCCGTTCCGCTGTGCAGAATTGGGATGTTCACGTCAGTCGGAATGCGGAGAAGGTTAAAAAGGCGTTTGGTCTGTAGGCGCTTCCATCTTCATCATCAGCGTCATCTGGAATGTGAAGAGCGACAGGCGAGCCGCCTTGAGCGTGTTGTTGCCGAATTCTGTGGCGCCCACTTCCTTGGCCAGCATCAGCCACGCCTCATGTAGGCGCTCATGAACTTCGCGGTCCGATAGGGGCTGCTTTTCTCTCATAGGTGATCGGTACATGGCGACGACCACGGACGCAATAATCTTTGCCGCCTTGTCGGCGCGGCTCAGGACGATGGGCGATGTTCTGCCGATCGCCAGCCCGAACATAACATTCCCTGCCGCTGGCACGCAAAAGCCTGCCAAGTATCTGAAGCTCGACTTTCTGCCGAACAAAACCAGGCAGGTCACGATGGGCGACGACCCTCAACAGAAGATTGGTCTGATGCAAGTTGCGGTGATGTGGCCGAAAGGCTCCGGCATCGAGGCGGCGCTTGATGTGGCCGGCGCGATTATAGATCGCTTCAACAACCAAACGATATTCGCTTCCGGCGTGAGGATCACGATCAGCAGCGAGCCGTGGGCATCGAGCCCTATCCAAGATGATGACCGGATGATGATCCCGGTAAGCATTCCCTATCACGCCTTTGAACAGGAGACCTAATCCATGGCGAACAAAGCAACGAAGAAGGGCACCAAGGTGTATGTATGCGCCACTGCTCAGAACAGTGATCTCATCAGCGGCACCTATGCAGCATTGACCTGGGTTCAGGTGGGCAAGGTGGGGAACGTTGGCGACTTTGGTGCCGACAGCACCATGAATTCGTATAACACACTCGACGAGGCTGTGACCCAGAAGCAGAAGGGCACGGCCAACGCCGGTGACCCGCAGATTGAAGTGGCTTCCGTCGCTACCGACGCGGGACAGGTCATCCTGCGCACCTTCGGCGATCCGCTCAACCAGGACAACTTGGCGATCAAGATCGAGCGCAATGACGGCGGCTCCGGCTTCACCAACACCATCTTCTATAGCCGTGGCGTTGTCTCCGGCCCTCTCTATCCCGGCGGCGGCTCTGATGATTTCGAACTCGAACGTTTCACTGTGGGTTTCAACCAACTGCCGATCCGCGTGAACCCGGTCGCGGTGTAAGGAGAAACAAATGGACATTTCGAAGCTCGTCAACTCCGAAGACCTTTTTACCCTCAAGCTCACCGGCCCGGATACCGACGAACTGGTGGGCATCACCTTTATGATCCGCTCGAATGAGAGCAACGAGGTCAAGAAGGTCGTCCGGCAACACAGCGACAAGTTCCTCGCCAGCCGGAAAAAGAAGCTGACCACGGCCAAGGTCGAAGACGAATATCTCGACAAGGCGGCAGCATCGATCGCGTCGTGGGATTGGGGCGATCACGACTGGAAAGGTGCCAAGCCGGAACTGACTTTTGAAATGGCGCGAGAGGTCGTAGAGGAAGCCGGCTGGATCTACGACCAGGTAGCCGCCGCTTCGGAGGATCGCGCAAATTTTACCAAGAGCTTGGGGAAGGGCTCTGCGAAGCCCTAGGGCTGTCCGCTCGATACGACTGCGTCAAAGACAAGGATGGCGAGACCCGGAGGGAACGGAACGAGAGTTTCGATATCGACAGTCCGGATATCGACGTTCCGGAGAATGGTCATTTCCTTTGGGATTGGTTCTGGGAGTTGCGCGAGACGGCGGCGGCGGGCTTTTCAGGGCCGGCGCCGATCTCAAATCACGAACTCGCGGCTTGGGTTGCGATCACGGGCAACGTCGTTCGGCGGGAAGAGGTGCGCATCCTCAAGGCAATGAGTTCGCGCTACTGTGCTGAGATCGATAAGGAAAGTGAAGCGATCGCCGCGCGCGAGGCTGAGCACTAGACAAGCAGAGGCTCCCATTGCGGGAGACCCTTTTCATATGGAGTGGTCAATGCACAACAAAACTTGTCCAGATGGGCCTACGTTTAGACTGAGCGCACCGTCAGTCAGCCAAATGTCGCCGCAAGCGATTTCCTTCGCGACCATCGTACAGAAAGCGTCGGCCGTAACTCGGATCAACGCCAGGCTGATGGGATCGTATTCTTCATGTCCTACCGTGACGGCCACTTACATCAACGGTGAAGCAAAGCTCTTTTCTCGCGAGGATCAAAGTCAAAGCGGAAAATAGAGAGAAATGATCGGCCTAAGACAACTCGGAATGGTTGTCCTGATGAAGTTAGTCGACGGCCGATAACAGTCTGAAAATCGAATACCTCTCCGGTTTGGTCCACCATTACGCAGGCGCGGTGAATATGTGATGCGTCCATTTCTCTGTTGGTATGGACTGGACGCCCCATAGGGGCCTGATGATTGTCCAAATATTCTTGTTCGATGTAAACGTGGTCTGCCCCGGTGTCTATTAAGGCCCACGCTGGCGTCGTAGAATAGTCAATTCCAAGTGCAGGCTTCGGCGTATAGAACACGCCGACCTTGATGCAAGGATGACCGTTTATCCAGTCATCGGTTTCAATATGGTCATTGTCGATGAACTTGATTTGGACTGGCTGCCCCATCTTCCCCTCCTTGGCTTGGCAGCGGGAGGAAAGCATGCCGACAACCGGGAGTCGAGTCAGTCTTTAGACTTGATGCGGACGGAAATCGCATCGTTCAAAGCGCGAGCGAGCAGCCGGCGGATGGCTTCCGGCCGGGTAGGCAGGTCATCCTCACTCCGCCGGAAGTAGTCGATCTGATCTAGCGTGTCACGAGACAAGCGAAGATTTACGGCCTCTGTATCGACTGAAGGTCGCCCTTTTTTCGGTTTTTTGGTATCATCAATTGACATCATGGTTTTATGGTGCCATAAATATTCGGGCCGGACAAGAGGGTGCAACCTCAAACCCGGCCCTAACCGAAACCAATCTTTTGGGAGATTGACATGGCTGACCGCCGTATACCCCTTTCTGCGCTCATTCGAAACCCTGTGGTTCGTGACGCTTTCATCCGCGCCGAACGTGACAATGGCTCTGCGCCGGAACTGATGGTTCCGCGCTCTCCGGTGCTTGTTGGCGGGGAGGCCGCGTGATGCAAAGACGTGACATTCTTCGCAGCGCTGTCGCCTTCACCGTTGGCGCTCCTGCTGTCATGGGCGCTGCAACTGCTTACGACCCGATCATATCGGCCATTCAGGCTTACAAGGACGGCTGCGTTGCCTTCTGTGCCGTTCCTGAAGACGAGATGGAACAAGACGAAGAAAACGTCATCGCACGTACCTACGGCGCACCGATGGAAATCCTCGAAAATTGGGATCAGCCGGCAATGACGCAGGAGGGCGCGATAGTGGCCCTTCGGCTGATGCGGGACGAGCATCTGTATATTGACGGGTTTGGCGGCGCGATGTTTGCGGCTGCTCTCGCCTATTTCGAGCAGAACTCCTGAAATCTGGCGGCTTCGGTCGCTTGATCCGTGACGGCGGGGTTGAAGCCTCGCAAGCGGCCCCGCTGTCACGACCACCGGCCATCGTCTGAAGATGGCTAGTTCCACTGCCAACCAATGAAGGAAATTGGCAATGACACAAAACGGAATGGTACAAATCGACGCCGAACGCAACCCGATCGTAGCCGCAAAAGACGGCGAAGCGTTTGCGAATAGCCGCGACATCGCGGCATTTTTTGGCAAGCAGCACGCCCACGTAACCCGCGACATCGAAAACCTAATCAAGAACGAGCCAAGCATGGGTGTCTCCAATTTTGGAGAGACCCCATATGTTGATGCTCAGAACGGCCAGAGATACAAATCATACGACATGGACCGTGACGGCTTTACAATTCTCGCCATGGGCTTCACCGGCGGCAAGGCCCTGAAATGGAAGCTGCGCTATATCGAAGCGTTCAACGCGATGGAAGCGGAGCTTCGCCGGATCGCCAACAGCGGCCCGACAATCGACCTCAACGACCCTGGTGCGCTTCGCGGCCTTCTCCTGACCTACAGCGAGAAGGCGCAGGACTTGGAACGCCAGGTCAAGGAGCTTCTGCCTTCGCAGGAAGCGCTTCACCGGCTGTCGCAGGCAGAAGGAAGCTTCTGCATCACCGATGCCGCCAAGGCGCTGCAAATGCGACCCTCCGATCTGTTCGGCTGGCTTCGGCAGAATGGCTGGATTTACAAGCGTGTCGGCGCTGCGCACGATCTCGGCTATTCATCCAAGACGACGGCAGGGCTGCTCGAACACAAGGTGACGACGGTTCTTCGCGCTGATGGTTCCGAGAAGGTCACAGAACAGGTGAGGGTGACGGCAAGGGGGCTGACAAAGCTCGCCCAGCTTATCAAACCCGCGATGCGAACGGTTTGATCTCCGCAACGACCAAAAGGTGTTCGCATGACACGAACACCTTCCAAACAATCAGAGGCGGCTTTCGAGCCGCCTTTTCGCTGAGTTAGCGAGCGGGCGCTATTTGGAAAGTTCTGATTTTAACCCGGCGGCTAAATCACCACAGAGCTCTTCGTTAAATAGTGAAAAGTTGGATGTTTCCTTTTCCTGGGGGCGATCTGCCAACGTCTTGGCGATGGTCACAGTCCGCTCTTCGGCCTCTGGCAATTCAATGCTCTGTGCAAATTTCAGGAATACAGCTGTCGCATCTTTGAATATCTCAGGCCTGTCGAGCCTTTTGTTACAGCCATCCGCCAACGCCAACCCCATGACTACCTTTTGCAAGGCCTCTTGTTTATCAGGGGGAACTTGGATTTGTTGAGTATGAGCTGGCAACGCGAGCGCCAGATAGACTGTCAACGCTGCGATGTACCTCATTTGAATTCCTCTTTGGAGCCGTCTTCATAAAGAACGGCCGAGACACAAATGATGGCCGTTACGTCTTGCTTGCGGACCTTTGGAAGCCGTGCAGCACTCCAACTGCCTCGCTCCTTGTGAATGGCCTTCGGCGGGACAACGACATCAGGGTCTAATGCGAGATTGGCGATGTTTTCTCCGAATGGGTCAGAGAACACAGCTGTCGCCTTCAGCATCTGGATCAGCTTGTCGCCATTGTTTTGATAGTCGATCGAAACCTGCACACTGCTGTAATCATCTTCTTTAGCAGACCAGTCCATCACCGTAATGAGCTTATCATTTTGAGTGCCACAGTCGCTGGCTGCAGCAGTGCCAGCAGTCAGTGATACCAAAATCGCCAACCAATGCATGTATCATCCTCCGATTGAAAAATCGGACCATACAGCGCGCGATATGCAAAGGTAAAGATCATGTCAGACGTCGCCCAGCTCGGAATTCAGGTCACCAACAAAGGGGTGAAGGAAAGCACCGATGGTTTGGATAAGCTTTCCGGTGCGGCCGCGCGCGCGGAAGCGGCAAGCAACGGCTTAACAAACGCCGCAAAAGGGGCGGCAAGCGCAGCAGTAGCCGCTGCCCGTGCAGAAAACTCCCGTGCATCTGCAGTTCTCGCGGCGGCAAGAGCATCCGGCACAGCGTCGAAGGAGGTGATCGCTGCGGCTCAAGCTGAGAAGTTGCGAACATCCTCCCTTCTTTCACTAGCTAGGGCAGAACGCGACACGGTCGCCGCTGCATCTGCAGCCGCCGCCGCTGCAGGGAAGTCTGCTGCGGCGAATGACAACGCCGCTTCGGCTGCTGATCGTGCAGCGGCGGCAAACAAGCGACTGGCTCAGACCGCCGTAGGCATTGGCAAAGCAAATGGTGCCGCCGCGGCAAACACGGCGAATCTGGCTGCACAGTTTCAAGATATCGGCGTGACGGCGGCGATGGGCATGAGCCCGCTTCAGATTGCGCTTCAGCAAGGGACACAGATTTCCGCTGTGCTTGGCCCAATGGGTGCCGCAGGCGCCCTGAAAAGCCTCGGCACATCATTCATGTCGGTGATCTCCCCAGTAAGCCTCGCGGTTATAGCTATAATCGCGATCGTCGCTGCCGGCCTTCAAATGGTGGGTTGGGCAAAACTTGCGTCGTCCGTCTTGTCAATGCTCGCAGATAGTCTGGAAATGATCGCGCCATATGCCATCGGAGCGGCAGTGGCCTTGGCGCTATTGTACGCTCCGGCCATCATCGGGGGGATCATCTCGGTTATCGCTCTTCTGGGCCGCCTCGCGGTCGCTGCAGTCACGGCAGGCGCTGCAATGCTGATTGCCTTTCCGGTTCTGGCCATCATTGCAGGCATCGTTGCAATCGTAGCGGCCGCAAACATCTTCCGCGACGAGCTTGCGCAGATATTCGGCCGCGACATCGTGGCCGATGCCAAGGACGCAGCGAATTTCATCATCGGCGTCTTTGTGGGGGCGTTCAACGCGATAAAGGCAACGTGGTCGGCACTGCCTGCTGCCCTCGGGGATTTCGTCTATTCAACCGCATCAGCCGTCGTCAACGGCACAGAATTGATGGTCAATAAGGTTGTCAGCAAGATCGACTCCCTGATTGCCAAGATCAATGCATCAATGAAGAAGCTGCCTTTTGGTCTTGGGGATAGCATCAGCGTCCCGAAGATCGGCGAGTTCGACTTCGGGGACGTACCAAATCCCTACAAGGGGAGTGGCGCTGCAGTGGTAGAAAAAGCTGCAGCCGCCATGAAGGCGGCTCAAGGTACAGACTACGTAGGTGGTGTGATGGATGTAATAGCCAAGGGTGCGTCCGCTGCTTCGGAAAAGCTGAAAGACCTGGCTAAAGGTCTCACTGATGTTGATGCCAAAACCAAAAAGGGCAAATCCGGCGGCGAGTCCGACGGCAAGTCAGAAACAGAGAAATACAGCGACATAGTTGATGGCGCGGAACGCCGCATCGCTGCGCTGAATGCTGAGCGCAGCGCGATCGGCCTTTCGGAGGAAGCTTCAGCCGCACTCCGATACGAGACAGACCTGCTCAACCAAGCGCAGCAGCGAGGCTTGGTTCTGACCGAAGGCCAGAAGGGCAATCTCTCGGGGCTCGCTCAAGTCATGGCATCCGTAGAGGCGGCGACCAAGAAAGCACGGGATGCCTTTGAATTCGCCAAGGATGCTACCAGGGGGTTCCTAGACGACTTCAAGTCTGGCCTCAAGAATGGCGAAGGTGTTTGGGAATCCTTCGGCAACGCAGCGCTTGGCGTTCTCGACAAGATTTCGGACAAATTGCTGAACGACGTCGTTGACGCGCTCTTTGAGGTGAACAGCGCTGGCGCCGGATCTGGTGGTGGCATCCTGAGTGGAATTCTTGGCCTGTTCGGCGGCGGCGGCGGGGCGTCTGATCCATGGGCGGGTTTGCGCGGCTACGCGTCCGGAACCCCGGCGGCCCGCTCCGGCGTGGCTTGGGTTGGCGAAAAGGGACCGGAACTGGTGCGCTTCAAGGGTGGAGAGGAAGTAATTCCGAGTCACAAGCTAAAGGCCAGTAACAGCAACCGCGGCGCTGCTAACTCGAATGCCGCGCCGGTCAATGTCTCCTATGCCCCTGTCTACAACGTGCAGGGTTACGGCAAGGACATTGAAAGCCTGAAGGCGCAGATGCAGCGCGACCAGGCTGACTTCAAGGCGAAGGTGGTGAGCACCGTCCGCGATGCCCGGAATAGCCGCGTGAAGGGGATTTAAATGGCAATCACCTTCCCGAGAAGCGACGTGCTTCAGAGCGGCATCATCTCGCCAGATGGATGGCAGTTCAAGCTAACATATCGGCAGGAGACGTCCCGGCAGGCCCGGGGCGTCACGCTGGTCAAGGACCTTGGAACGCCGCTGTTCGGCATGTCGGCCACCACACGCCCGCTCTATCCTGCTGAGGCACTCAGTTTTGAGGCCGTACTGGAATCGTTGGACGGCGGCGTCCACGCGTTCTACGCGACCGATTTGCGCGCGCCTTATCCAATCGCTCATCTGGACGGGGCGTTCACGGACGACGCTGTCATTTCAAGCATTGGCATCAACAACAAATCCCTTGCCTTGTCCGGACTTGATTCCGGGTTCAAGATTTCGCGTGGCGACTATCTCTCGTTTGCTGTCCCAGGGTGGAGATCTTTGCATCAAGCCATGGAAACCGTCACCGCAGACGGGGCCGGCATCTCGCCTTCATTCGAAGTGCGGCCGCATTTATTCCCAGGCACTGAACCTGGGCTCGCGGTCCGCCTGAAGCACGCCAGAACCTCAATGATGATCATGGCGGATACGATATCAAAGCAGCAGGTGGATACGCGCCGAACGGTCATCAGTTTCCAGGCCGTCCAGTGCCCTCCCGCGTAGTTCAGGATAGCGAATGAAGACCTATTCAATCGACACGATCGACGCGCTGAACGCCCGCACACTGGTCGCTCGCGACTTTCTCTGGATCAAGGCGCGGACGTTCGATACGGGCCTGCCGTTCCAGTATGGTTTCTGGTCGGATGTGGGCGACGTCACCGCCACCATCGTTGATCCGGACACGGGTTTGCCCGATAGCCGTGATTTCGAGGGCGCCGGCACGCTGGTGGAGATAGGCGATATCTCGCTTGTTTCCAACCTTTCCGTCCAAAGCGTAGATATCAGGCTTTCGCAGATCGACGAGGCTGTCGCGTCCGTTGTCCGGGGTTATGACCTCCGTCAGGCCGTGGTCGAAGTCTATAGGCTGATGTTCGACCCGGACACGCGGTTGCCGTTGGCTCCGGAGCTGCCCCGGTTCGTCGGTTTCATCGATGGCGCGCCGATCGTGACGCCGGCGGAAGGCGGTGAGGGCGGTATCACGCTGCGGTGTGTGTCTCATACGCAGGAACTGACGCGAAGCAATCCGGATACCCGATCGCATGACAGCCAGATCCTGCGGTCTGCGACCGATGATTTCCTTGTCGACGCGACTGTAGTTGGCGATTGGGAGACTTTCTGGGGGCAGGCATCGGAGAAAGCATCGTGATCCGGCCGGCCATTGCCTCGGACAAGGCGCGCGTGCTCGCGATGGCAAAGGAGTTTCATGCCGAGGCGCAATCGCCCTTTCCCTTTTCGGGGCCGATGGTCTCGATGCTGTTCGATGCAGGCATAAGCGATCCGGACAGGCTGACACTGGTCTATGCGCCCGATGGCCGGCCAGAGGGTGTGCTTGCTGCCGTGGCCGCGCCGCACCAGCTGGCACCGGTGAAGATCGCCACAGAACTGATGTGGTGGGTGGATCCCATGCACAGGGGCGGTGCAGCGGCAATGCTGGGGCATTATGAGCAGTGGGCGCGTGGGCGCGCCTGCGTGTTTTCGCACATGGTGGGCCTCGGATCTGATCCTGCCACCTCTCTGCTGTATCAACGGCACGGCTACCAGGCGGCCGAACGGCATTTCATCAAGCCACTGACGGCTTAGCGCACGGCGCTGCAATCAAGGTACATCAATGGCACTTTTCACATCTATTGGTGTGGCGTCGGCCCTTGGCCTGGCGTCTGCCAGCTTTTTCACGACAGTCAGTGCGATCGCGCTCAATGCAGCCGTTGGCATCGGTATTTCTCTGGCGGCGCAGGCGCTGTCCGGGCGAGGGGATGCGCAGTCTCAGGCCGGCGGCGTACGGGGTACGATTCAGGCGGGCGGAGATGTAGCACGATCGATCATCCTTGGTCGTCGTGCGACATCTGGGTCGCTTGCCTATGTCAACACCTGGGGCAACGGCGGCAAGACACCGAATGCGTATCTCGTGCAGGTCATTCAACTGGCCGATGCACCTATTCGTTCGCTTGACGGCATTCTTGTGAATGGTGAGCCGTGCGAAATCGACTGGGAAAACGAGAATCCCAACGGGGTGGGCTTCCCGGTCGTCGAATATGCGATCAACGGGACAGACTATCTTTGGGTAAAATTCTACGACGGGTCGCAGACTGCCGCCGACGCCTATCTGGTCAATAAGTTTTCCAGTCATCCGATCCGGCCCTACGGCGCCACCCGCATCGGTAAAGGCTTGCCGTATGTCGTGATGACGGCTCGGGTGAATCCAGAGCTGTTTTCAGGGTTTCCAGCATTCCGTTTCGAGGTGACCGGGTCGAAGCTCTACGACCCATCGAAAGATACATCGGTTGGCGGTTCGGGCTCGCAGCGTTGGGCGACACCTTCGACATGGGGCGGCGACGGCGATCACCTGCCGGCGGTGCAGATCTACAACATCCTGCGCGGCATTCGGTATAGTGGCTCCTGGCTTTACGGTCTCCAGAACCTTCCGGCCGGGCGGCTTCCGGCATCGCACTGGATTGCCCAGATCAACAAGTGCCGTGCGGCGATCGGTGGGCCTGACGGGGATGAGCCGCGCTATTTGACCGGGGTCGAGATCCCTGTCGATACCGAGTTCGGGACCAGCATCGAAACCCTGCTTACGGGCTGTAATGGCAAGCTGTCCGAAACCGGGGGAACCTACAAACTGCGCGTCGGCGATCCGGAGGCGGCGGTTTTTTCGTTTTCCGATGGCGATGTCCTGTCGACGGAAGATCAGTCCTATGTCCCGTTCTTCGGCCTGTCGGAAACGGTCAATGGTATATCGGCCAGTTACCCGGAGCCGAAAGAGGGCTGGAATACCAAGACGGCGCCACCGCTTTTCAACGCCAACTTCGAGGTTCAGGATGGTGGCCGGCGCCTGATGAGCGATGTGCCGATGAATGCAGTCTATCGGTCTTCGCAAGTCCAGCGGATCATGAAGGAAGCGTTGGCGGAGGCCCGGCGCGCTCGGCGGCAGACGATTGTTCTCGGTCCGAGTGCCCAGGTGCTGGAGCCCGGCGACATCGTCGAAGAGACATCGACCCGCAACGGTTTCGAGACAAAGCTTTTCCGCGTGGACGGAGTGGCGGACAGGTCCAACCTCGATGTCATGCTCGACATTACAGAGGTCGACCCAGCCGACTACGCATGGAATCAATTCACTGACTACAAGCCGCCGGTCTATCAGCCGCTGGACCGTGTCTATCCTGATGCAACCGTCGTCGACGGCTGGCAGGTCGAACCTGCGACGTTGAAGGATGCGGCAGGCATCGACCGTCGGCCTTCCATCAAGGTTCTTGCCGCCGACGCGGTTGATGATGTCAAGAATGTCTGGGTGCAGGTGCGCCTGGTTTCGAGTGGCGCCCTGGTGTTTGACAGCACGTCGATCCCTTATGCGCCGCCATACGAATGGATTTTGAACGGCACGTTCCTACCGGCGACCAATTATCAGGCGCGCGGTCAGGAAGTGCCTTATTCCAACCGCAAGACAGAATGGTCGGCGTGGCTTGATGTCACGACACCGGATGTGCGAATTGCGATCGATGACCTGAAACAGGAGATCATCGACAGGCTTGACGTCTTGAAAGACTGGATTGATGCCGATCTGTTTTTGGATTTCACGCAGGCAATTCTCGACATCGAAGCCAATGCGGATGCCATTGAGGCGGAACAGACAGAGCGTGTAGACGGTGCAATCGAGACGGCGCAGCGCTATCGGGCGCTGCTCAATGAAATCGATGCCATCAGGGACTATGTGGCGAATGCGGACTATGCCGGCTATACGGCCCGTGAGGAGTTGCGCCGCGTCGTTACTGTCCGTCTTGAGGAATCAATCGCGCTTTTTGATGAGCGAATAACGGTTGCTGTCAGCAAAACGGCGGCGATTTCGGAGCGGCTGACGACGTTTGCGGCTGAGGTCGACGGCGTGCGCGCAGATATCACACTGGTAGACACGGCGCGCGTTGATGGCGATGAGGCTCTTGCACAGCAGATTGCGCTGATTACGGTTGGAACCGACAATCAGTTCGATCCGTTCAAGCTGTGGAACTTTGATGCTTCTGTCGAAAGCTGGAGCGGAAATGGAGTACCTACGGTTTCGGGCGGTTTCTTGCGCCCGGCCAATGCGGCGATTGACCCCTATGTCATTTCGCCGCCGGCGCTTGCCATCGCTGCCAACACCTACCGGCAGGTGCGTGCGCGTATCCGGAAGTACGGGTCCCCGACATGGGATGGTCAGCTCTGGTGGTATTTAGCTGCCGATCCGACATGGGATGTTTCGCGACAGGTAACGATTGCCGAGCCGAGTTATGATGCCAACAGCATTGCGCTGCTGACCTTCAACGTTGACTGGACGGGCACGATCGACCGCATCCGGATCGATCTTTCGGCAGCGCAGACCGCCACGGACTACTTCACGATCGACTGGATTGCCATTGGCAGCCCGTCGCCGGGTGCATCGCGCGCGGAACTGGCCGCCGAGCAATCGGCGCGGATCACGGCCGACAGTGCCAATGTTGCGGATATCGTGGCGATCGAAGCGTCGATTAATGATCCGGAAACGGGGCTGACGGCGATTGCCGGCGGTGTCAGCGCGCTCGCCTCCGATGTCACTGTGCTGGAAGGCACGGTCACCGCGCTTTCGACGGCTGTCACTTCGGTGGATGCCGAGCTGGACGGCAAGGCCAGCACGACGGCTCTCGCTGTTCTGTCGGCAGAGGTTGCAGCGATCGGCGGTGGCGGTGTCGTTGCGCAAGGGCAATCCGTAACGGCGGTGCGAAACGCCCTGCTTCCGATCGCGCTTGAGGCCGTCGATCAGGACTTTGCCAATCTGCTCGGCAAGATGCAGGGGCTGAAGGTCACGGCTGATGCGTCCCAGGTCCTGACGACGCGCATCGAATTGACAGAGCGCAGCCTCGATGTTGTTTCGCGGGCCGTCAGCGTGGTGCAGGCTGTCATTCCTAATCTTGCCACGGCATCTGCTCTCTCATCTCTGGAAAGTCGCGCTGTCGTCAATGAGGGCCTGACGGCGGCGCAGGCCGAAGCGATCACGCGGGTCAAGGCGGATCTCGGCTGGGTCGATGGCAATGCCCAGGGCGCTCGCGCCGTGGCCCTCACGGACCTGCAGGCGAGCGTGACGCTGTCCTATAATCTCGCTGACGCCAAGAGCAAGGTCTATCGCCAGACAAGTGCACCTGCCGGCACAACAGCCGTGCCGCTGCGTACCAATGATCTCTGGATCGACAGCGACGATGGCAACAAGACATATCGCTGGACTGGGTCTGCCTGGTCGGATGTGACGGACACGCGCATTACCTCAAATGCCAGCGCGATCACATCAATCAAGGCGGAACTAGACTGGGACGAAGATGCGCCTAGCGGCGGACGGGCGACGGCTTTTACAGCCCTCGATACACGGGTCGACAGCGTCATTGTGCTCGCTGACTCGAAAAACAAGGTCTTCCGGCAGACGACAGCACCGACAGGGTCGACAGCCTTTCCGCTGCGTACCAATGACATTTGGTATGACAGCGACGATGGCAACAAACCATTCCGGTGGACGGGGTCTGCCTGGTCGGATGTGACGGACACGCGCATTACAGCATCTGCCAGCGCGATCACGGAGATACAAGCCACTGTTGACGGAAACTCTGCGGATGCGCGCTTCAAGATGGAAGTGGTGGCGGGTCCATCAGGCTATGCCCGGATAGGTGGTCGCGTCCGCTATGGCACGTCGGGAAGCTATCGTGCGGCGGGATTTTACGTCGATGTGCCGTCGGGCACTGCTGTTCCTACACTGTTTGTCGTCGAGGCGGATCAATTTGCCTTCAAGGACGGATCGTCGCTGAAGGTGCCGTTCCGTATTGCGTCTGGCATTGTCTATATCGACGACCTGCGGGTCGGGACCAGCAACATCACACCAAACGCCGTGACTGCGACAGCTTCGATGTCTGGAAACAGCCTCGGTGATCCCGAAGACACTGTCGCACTGACCTCAATGATGAGCGGCAGTCCGGCCATGATCTCGATCACAGGAAGCTACAGCATTTCGGCAGGTTCCTCCTTTTCCGGAACTTTCGAGGTCAGCGTCGTCAACACCACGACCGGTTCAACGGCCTACTCGTTTTTCAGGAGCTACGGCTCCGGCAACACAAGCGGCACGCTCGATGCCTTTCGCATCCATTCTGCCACCAATGCAGGAACCAACAACTACAAACTCGTTATCGAGCGTTCCGGCTTTGGCTCGGTCTCGGTCGATATCGATGTGAAATTTCTCTACTGGCGCCGGTAAAAAGGAAAACCCATGTCCACCACGATATCCATTCACGCCACGGTTCACGTAGGCGAACTCTCGCAGGAGATCGCCTACCTGCGCAACAGGAACCTGATCCTGGCGCAGGCTCTCTACGAGTCCGAAATTGAGCGCGAACGTCCGGCAGAAGAAGTCGAGCGCATTTCGAAACACGCGAATATCTGTGAAGCCGATGCTGGCGGAGATGGCGTGGAATGGCAGGGGGGTGATGTCTGATGCCAATCGCAACCACATACAATACGGGTACGGCATCGATCGCAAATGTCGGTACGTCAGTTACAGGGCAGGGCACCAGTTGGCTAACCTCGGGTCTGCAGGCTGGTGACCTGTTCTGGGCGGCCGGTCTTGCCGTGCGGATTGCCAGTGTGAACAGCAACACGTCACTGACGCTGGCGTATGGCTGGCCGGGAACCACCAGGGCCACAGACACATACGAGGTACGCTTTACCCCGGATGCGACCCGCATCCTGGCTGCGGCCCGTGAACTGATCGACATGCTTGGAAACGGCAATGTCGCCTCCATTGCAGCACTGACAAGCGCTGCCAACAAGGTGCCCTATTACACCGGAGCGGGCGCGTCCGCACTTGCGGATTTCAAGCTCAAGGGGCGCGACATCGTCAACACGGCTGACATGGCGGCTTTGCTAGCGAAGCTTGGCCCTGTCTTTGGTGGACCTGCGCCGCAACCGGTAAATGCCGAAGTAGGAATGACAGATGGCAACTTCGACGGCATCAATGTCGGTGGCGTTTACTCAATAACGGGAACCTGGTCCAACGGCTACGCCGGTGCAAGTGGCTCGGCCTATACCGGGATGTTGGTCGTCTACGCACGCAGCTTTTCGAACCACTATGTGCAAGTCTACTACCGCAACAATGGCGATGTTTGGATGAGGTTCACCGGCGCAAGCGGTGGCACATCCTGGCCGAATGCCTGGTTCAAGATCAATCCTCAAATGGTTGGAACGGTCGCGCAGAGTTCCGGCGTTGCTACGGGTGCCATCGTTGAACGCGGTAGCAATGCCAATGGTGAGTATGTCCGGTTTGCAGATGGCACCCAAATTTGCTGGGGCAGCATCACAATTACGCCCGTTGCCAATACGCCAACATCAGGATCGGTCACATTTCCTGCGTCTTTTACAAGCGCGATCAAGTCCGCTCAGGTGACGGCGAACACGAGCGCTATCGGAACTGCCGTACTTGGTGTTTCCTTTGGTTCACTGACAAATACCGGAATGGACGTGTTTACCTATCGGGTAAGCACAACTTTAACCGGCTGCAACTGGACTGTCATCGGAAGGTGGTTCTAAGATGAATATCTCATTTTCACCGCAGCGCCGCAACGATGCCCTGATCATCGAAAAGGCGGGTGAAGTGCTCACCATCAATGGCACGGCTTTCGACTTTTCGGTCATTCCGGAAGGTGCAACGCTGCCGGCGTCGGCCGTAGACTGTGAATTTATCACCGGCAATGTCCAGCGGATCGAAGGTATCCTGCATCTCACGATGATCCTGCCGCACGGCCCGGACCCGTCGGCAGATGTCGCCAACCCGGCAGATCTCTCGATGCCGCCGGATGGTGTGCTGGCAATCCCGTTTGATCTGCCGACATCAGAGCAATCGCAGGAGGATGACGGCGATGAATAATATCGATCTTACGCGGCTGGTGACAGCCGAGGGAAAGCAGGCAGCGGCATATGCCAGTCTCATTGCAACGCATACTGCAGCAATCCAGATGCATCTCGATGCGACGGCGCAACAGCGTCAGTATGACGGTATCCAGACGGCTGTCAGCTATCGCGATGACCCGAACCCGCAATTTGCGGCCGAGGCGGAAGCGCTGTTCGTCTGGCGATCGGCGGTCTGGACCTATGCGAATGCCGAGCTTGAAAATGTGCAGAGCGGCGCGCGCATCCAGCCTGGTATCGACGAGCTGATCGGCGAACTGCCGGAACTCGTCTGGCCTTAAGCGTCCCTTAAACAGGAACATTCACCATGAATTTTGAACAGTGGCTACAAAGCCGACTGACGGCGCACGGCTATGCAGTTGGCATGATCGACGGCGATGTCGGTCCTGTGACGATCGCGGCGCTCAAGGCGTTCGAGAAAGCGCATGGGTTGACGATCGACGGGATTGCCGACCCGAAGGTGGTGGCGGCGCTGCGGGCATCAGCCAGCGCGGTTTCGCCGAAAATCATGACCGAGATCCCTAACCGGGACATCGTGCCCGTCAAGGAAGCATTCCAGGCATCGAAAACGATCTGGCCGCGCCAGTCTGAATGTCTCGCTGTCTATGGGCCAGTTGGTCAGAACCAGGTGCAGATTGAGGTTCCCTTCGACATGTTCCTTGCCTGGTCGCCTTCGACCCGGCTGCGCAAGATGACGTTGCATCGCAAGGTGGCGGCATCAGCCGAGCGCGTTCTGCAGCGGGTGGCACAGATCTACAATGCAAAGGAACGGGCTAGCCTCGGCATAGACCAGTTCGGAGGATCTCTGAACGTGCGCAAGATGCGCGGCGGCAACAGCTATTCCATGCATAGCTGGGGCATCGCCATCGACTTCGATCCCCTCCGCAACGGACTGCATGTGCACAAGCCGCAGGCTCGTCTCTCCCATCCTGATGCGGTGCATTTCTGGGTGGTCTGGGAAGGCGAGGGCTGGCTTTCGTTGGGCAAGGCCCGTGACTTCGACTGGATGCACGTCCAGGCTGCTCGACTTTGAAAATTTATCCCATAACCTGAAAGGATACTACCATGAAAATCACCAACTATCTGCCCCTCATCCTGCGCTATGCGCTTGTGTGGATGGCCGCTGCTCTTGCAACACGTGGCTGGACGTCAAGCGATCAGACCGCTGTCCTGACGCAAAATCTCGACGTCATCGTCGGTGCCCTCGTTTCGCTGGGAACTGTCGCCTATGCCCTGGTCAAGCGGCCATCCGAAAAGGCGCTCGATGCCGCCAAGGCGATCGACAAGCAGCTCCCGGCAAAGGCGGATGTCGTGATCGTTACCCCTGGTGATAGCCCGAACATCGTCGTTTCAGCGAAAAATTCGTGATGGAATCGGCCAGCTACACCGGCCCGGGAATGTGGATCCGCATTCAGCATCGGTTCGGGCCGCGAATGACTGAATGGATATGGGCAACAATTATGACGGGATGGGGTGCGTCGCTTCTTCTCCCTGAACCGGTGTTCGATCAACCGTCCTTTGCATTCTTCCGGTCTTATTTCAGCGAAGACACCCTTGGCTGGCTGATGGTCTGTGTCGGGCTTCTGCGAATTATCGGGCTCGTCATCAATGGCGCAAAGAAGAACGTCACGCCATGGATTCGTGTCTTCTCTGCCGGCGTCGGCTTCCTCGTCTTCGGCGGCATCAACTACTGTTTTGCGTCATCCGGTGTCATCAGCACATGGATAGCGATTTATCCGATGCTTGCGCTCGTCGAGCTTCTCAATGCCTACCGTGCAGCGCATGACGCCGGAGAGAATTATGCAGTTTCAGGAAATCAGTGATCTGCCACCACTCGCCATCATCGCTTTCGGCATAAGCATTGGAATTCTCTACTTCGTGACAAGGGGCGGCTTTTCCAGCGGGCAGAAATCACTCCCCGTCTCTGCCGCATCGACTGCCCAAGTCGCCGCGGTGATCGTTGATCCGTCTGCGCTCAATAGAGCAACGGCAGCGATCGAGGCCCAAACCATGGAATCTATCAATGGGCGCAAGTCCTTTGAACGCGGGACGGAGTCGCTCGGCAGATCGATCGATCGCCTGTGCGAAGAGGTCGATGACCTCAAGAAAGAAATGATCCGGAAAGGGCACTGATATGAGAATTGATCTGAGTCTATCCATCGGCAACGTTGCCATCGCCTCCCAGGCTGGTGGGGGGGCCGTGCTGCCGAGTTTCGCCTATCAGGCAGAGACGGACGCGGTTGCGGCAACATTTTCGTCTGTCCCTTCATCGCGCCGTAAAAAGACGATGGACGAGTTTTTCCGGACAGTCAAAAACTTCCCCGATGGCGATCCGGTCTGGCCGCGCATCATCGGTTTCGGGAAATATATGGCTGATGCGAACGGGCGGCTGGCGAACTGGAAAGACGTTTCAAAGCCCTGCGCGTTGGTCGGTGGGCTGTCATCAACAGACATCCAGGCGGCAGCATCCGGCACAGTTCGCACTGCGTATTATCTTGATGACTTGCCTGTCAATGATTACGAGGCTGGCGTCTATATGACTGGCCCTGGCACAGCAAACGCATCTGTCGATTTTGGCGCACGCGGGTCCACAAACGGGATTACGATCTCAGGCCGCAACAGCACCGCCAACACCATGGCAGCGCGATGCGGCGGCGCGATTGCAACGACGATCGGGGCGACGACAGACTGGAATGGCATCGGCCTGCATTCGGTCTGCCGCAAGAACGCGACAGAGTTCGAGGCTTACAAAGGGTCTGTGAAAAAGGCCACGATCACCAACGCGGCGGCGACCCTCGAACGTCAGTTAATTGTTGCATTCGGCCAAAACCAGAACGGCAACTTTGTCGCATCCACCAACGTGCATAGTGCATGGTTCATCTCCCGCGCCTTGACTGATGCCCAGCGCGTCGTGTTGGACGCGGCAATCGAGCGGCTGCATCAAAAGATGGCCTATGGCGATCTTGACGACTACCTTCCGGGAGTCCAGCCTGCGTCGGTATCGGCCTATAACTATGTCATTTGGGGCGCGTCGGCATTCGGTTTCGTCGCGGCTTATGAGTTGTCGCGGCAAGGCAAGTCCGTTGCGATCGTCGGTGATGCTTTCGACCGTCGCCTTGGCGGCATGTCGTCGGGCGGTCTTGGCTTCGCGGACATCGATGCGATTACGTCTATCCAAGGTCTGTCCCGTTGGGTGCTTCGCCAGTGCCAGGTCATTGAAGGCAAAGGCACATCGGTTACCACCTTTCAGCCACAGACCTTTGAGCGCGTAATGCGGACAATGTGCGATCCCGCACGGACCAATGGTCGAAATATCCCTGTGTTCTGGTCTGACGGCGTCAAGACGGCCAGCGAAGATGCGACCGGCATCACGATCAATACAGAGGATGGCCGTTCCTTCCGCTGCAAATACGCCATGGAATGCACGGACGAAAACACGCTGATCCGGGCACTCGGCATTTCCACCTTTGCTGGTCGAGAAGCCGCAGGCAGTGGCAATGACAGCTACAACGGCCGCCGCTTGCTGGTGAATAACTTCAAGAACAACGCCGGGACCACCATCCAGGTGGATCCGTTCATCACGCCCGGCACACCAGCTTCTGGCCTGCTGCCCGGTGTTCACGGCTTGGCATCGGCCATCACAACGCCTGAAGGCGGCGCAGATGATGGGGTGCAGGCATTCAACGAGCGCGTGACCCTCACCAACGATCCGTCAATCAGGGTGCCATTCCCGGCGACACCGCCGGCTGGCTATAGCGCGCTGAATTACGAGATGATCGGGCGGCAGTTTGCGATTGACCCGACAATCACGCTCGCCAAGCTGTTGAAATATGATGCCATCATGAGCACGACCCACGGCTTCATCTTCGACTGCAACAACAATGAAATCGCCGGGCAATCGACAGACTTCCTCGGTGACGCCTCGAAAAACTATGTCGTCGGGTCGCGTGCGGCCAAACTGGCGATCCGCAATCAGATCAAGAACTATATCCTCGGCCTGTTCTATTGGCTGCAATACGAGCCGGACGCGCGCATCCCGGCGACGGTTCGCACACTGGCCCTGACGTTTGGTCTGGTGGCAAATCACTATTGCGACCCGGATTGGGCTTCCGGCCAGAAACCAAACTGGATGCATCGGACCTACGTCCGCGAGCCTGCACGTCTAGTCACCGATTACCAAATGGTCGGCTCAGATATGAATTCAGGCGATGGGACAACACCACGCTCGACAAATATTATCGGTGTCGCGGTCTACTCGCTCGATAGTCACTGGCTCTATCGCTACGCCTTTGACAATGCAGGCACCTGGGAAGTCCGTGGCGAAGGCAACTTCGTTGTCTCTGCTGGCGGCGTTGATAAGACAACCCCAATCCCATATGAGGCTTGCATTCCGATGCGCACGCAAAGCAAACGGGTTGTAGTGTCGTTCGGAATCTCGGCAAATCACGTTGCGTTCGGATCGACTCGAATGGAATTCTCGGCTATGCAGGCGGCACAGTCCCTGGCTTGCGCATTGATGATTGCGGATGAGCAAGGAATTGATGTGCAGGACGTGGATTATGCAACGCTGAGAACACGCATTCTTGCGACTGCAACGCTTGCGAACGAAACTGCGCCTTATCTGCCGCAGATGAATTAAAGTTCGCCGAAACCGATACAGCAATGACGGCAAAACCGGTACCGAATATAAAGGTTTCAACAACACCCGCCACGCCTCTCAACGATGCGCACCCTGGCGGGTTTTCTTTTGCCCATCGCCCTGACCATGTGGGGGCGGTTATATGGCCGTGAACCCTCAAGGCGCCCACATTCAGTAGACATGATTTGGGGCAACACCAGGTGCCCGGAGCGGTTGCCCGCTCCGGAGACGGGGCTTAGTTTGGGGACGTGCCCGTCGACAGCGAATAGAGATGACCGTCACACCCGAGCCCTAACGGGCAATCAAAGGTGTGACTGATTCGGATTAACAAAACATGGACGCTAAAAGGCTCCTACATTCTGTCTTTGAACTCCGTTCGAGGAGTCTTCGAGACATTCTCAAATTTCCAGATTGAAGAGGTCGATTGCACTTATTCGGTGGCTGGCCGTGGTCAGTCTAAGAAAGTGAAGGAAGTTATCATCCGGCCTCGGTGAGGCACCAACATCCACTTAAAAGCGTGCGACTTCTGACAGGCGACTGGAAAAACAAAAAATCCGGAAATGTGTGTCAAAAATCCGGAAAGCCGCGTCACGCTACAATCGGCAACGTTGCCATCGCCCACCTTGCGGGAGGGGGGGGCCGTTCGCGGACCTTTCCCCCATGACCTGACCACATCCACGTGTTCTTCTTCGGGCCATGAGATTCGAAGCGGATCCGGCCGACCGGCGTTTGGTAGTGCATCAGTCTGAAAATTGACATCACACGACCCGGTTCCCATGTTATGCTTAGCGCAAAGCAATAGCAGGATACCACATGCCTAAAGGACCAAAGGGGCAAAAGCGCCCCGCCGACGTGATC
>NZ_LSRP01000081.1 GCF_001885585.1 Pararhizobium antarcticum | reverse complement strand
TTCAGAACATCGACGCGCACGCATGAGACCCCCGCTCGGGCTACGCCCTCCCGGAGGTCTCATGCGTGCGCCGCAAGTGGCCTGGTTTTACTCCGCCGCCTGGCCGGTTTTTACTCCGGCGTTGACACCGGGACCTTTGTCGGTGTCGTGCTGATCGTCTTGCTGAACTCTGTCCTGTCGATCATGCAAATGCCCGAAGCGTTTCGCCAGATCATCTATGGCGCTGTCATCATCGGCATGCTGCTCATCTACGGCCGCGGATCAAAGGTCACTGTGTGATGAGGTTACATTTTGCTGGACGGTTTAGTTGCGCTTCACTCCGTCGCAGCGTTGGTGCGGGAAGCAACAAATGTGCGGAAATCGGTCTTTGATGGGCCCGCTTATTTGGTTGTTCCCATCGCGGTTGCACCCAAAGCTCGTTTGCCATAGCCGGTACCTTCCTGCCATTTCAGTCGGCCATCGATCTGGATAGATGCGATGTGGTCGTCTCTCTGACAGGACACTTGGGCGTTGAGCCGTTCCACCGCGTTCGAGCGTGGTGGGATAACGACCCATGCGCCTGGGCTGTGAGGTTGGACAGCGTCGTAGGTGGGAGCGCCATCATAGGCTCCATCGGCGGTGAACTGGCCGATCTCATCGTCGATCTGCTCAAGCAAAGGCTCCAGCTGCGTGGCATCGCCGGTTTCCTGATCTGTAAGACTATGTGCAATGATCTCGCTGCTGTCGGCTGGTATCGTTGATTTTTGCACACAGCCCTCCGGGGAACCCCGCAGGTTCGGATCTGTGTTGACCATTTGGTCGTGCGGCCAGGATTTCCGGCATAATATTTAACCTTTTGGTAACCCACAGCGGTTCTGATTGGGGTGTTCATCCAATCTCTCTGTCGCAACAGCAACGACCAAAACCGTTGATCAGGAGCGAAATTCTATGAAACGTATCTCTCTCATCGTTATGTCTACACTCTTCTGCACGGCCGGAGCCTCCGCCCAACCGACCATGATCAAGCAGTTTGATGCTTGGGGGGTCTATGCCTACAACACGGGCGGTTCTTCCAGTTGTTACCTGCTCACCATCCCGACGGATCAAAAGCCATCAGGCGTCGACCATGGGAGAAACTATTTCCTTTTGGCACCGACAAGCACGAAGGGTGCGAAGTATGAACCTCAAGCAATGCTCGGATATTCACTGAAATCTGGGCCATCTGTTTCCGTAAGAATAGGCGATGCCAAATTCTCTATGCTTACAAAGGAGAAAAGCGCGTGGTTGCGAAATCCGTCGCGGGCCCCTGAGATGATCGCCGCCATGCGGGCCGGCAGCGAGATGATCGTCAAGGGCACTTCCTGGCGTGGCACCGAAACACACTACAAATTTTCATTGGACGGTGTGACCGCCGCACTCAAACGCCTTGCAAAGTGCGAATGACGTGCAGATAGCATTCTTTTGTGCTCAGATTTCCCGGTATTGTCGGCAATGTGGGCGGCTATGCCATCGCGCCCTGCTTGGTGTGCTCTTTTTACTGGCAATTGCCGGCTCAGAGACCAACGCATTTTCCATGTCGGCACAATCCAAGGCACCGCTCGGCTGGAGGACAGGGCGTGAGACGGGTTTGCCGATCCCCCGATTTGTCTCGCTCAAGGCCCAAAGTGCCCGGATGAGGATTGGTTCTTCTTTCGAAAACTCCGTGAAATGGCTGTATACGGCGTCCGGTTTGCCTCTAGAGATCATAGAGGAATACGGAAACTGGCGTCTGGTCAGGGATTGCGACGGGACATCTGGATGGATGCACCGGTCACTTTTAAGCGCGCTTCGCACCGCGATCGTCGGGCCGTGGAAGGTGAAATCCGCAACGCTCTATTCCGGTCCATTTCAATCGTCGGGCATCGCAGCGCTTCCTGTCCCCATCATGCGGCGGCCACGCGCCGACCGCGAAGAGAAGCTATTGCCCGCGGGGCGGCATGATCCGAGATTTAAATCGGGAGCAGTTTGCCTTCATCGACCCCAATCAGAGAAGACTCTTAGCTGCGTTTCATCGGTTGCCAATATTTTGGGCAGGTATGTGCTTTTCGTAACAGGCTAATCGTACGGAGTGGAAAACGTTTCACCGCAATGCGTTGATAGTCCTTTAAAAGGCTGCCAAGTTCTTGCCATCACTGTCCGGCTTCATTGTAATCCGCAAGTGAAATCCGGCCAATTCAATATTGGTATCACGAGGGCCTTTTCGGACCATCGAGTCGTTGGTTGCGCAGCAGCTGTTTCATATTCTCGAACCGCTGGCCGTGTTCTGCATCGCGGCGCAAGCCGACCGCCGAGCAGAGAATGTCGACGACGACAAGGGCAGCGATACGGGAAATGGTGGGCGTGTAAATGTCCGTGTTGTCGAGCGTTTCGACGAGTATGGCGACATCGCAATAATCGAGCAGCGGAGCCTTTGAGCCAGAGACGCCGATCACCTTGGCGCCGCTTTTGCGAGCGATTTCAGCCACCTCGATCATTGCGATCGTATGGCCGGTATTGGAAAAGATCACCGCGACATCGCCTGTCTGCATCATCGAGGCCGTCATTAACTGTTGGTGAGTGTCGGCCTGAGCGCCGCAAGGCACGCCGAACAATGGAAATTTCTGTTGTGCGTCGAGCGCCACGATCCCGGATGCACCGAGCCCAAAGAACTCGATGCTGCGCGCCTGGCTCAGGAGCCCGATCGCTGCACCCAGCGCCTCGGTGTTGAGGTGACTGCGCGCCCAATCCAAGCTGGTCATCGTGTAACCAAAAATCTTCTCGACCAGCTCCGCCGTCGTATCGTCCTTGCTGAGTACGGAATGTGTGGCGGTTGTGCCAAGCGCCAGACTATGGGCGAGCTTCAGCTTGAATTCCTGGTATCCCGTGCAGCCGATGGCGACGCAGAAGCGGATGACAGTGGGTTCGCTGACATCGGAAAGGGCAGCGGCCTCTGCCAATGCCGCATTGAGGATACGATTGGGATCTTCCAGAACGCGATTGGCAACCTTGCGCTCCGATTTGCGCAAATCCGGCAGCGCGTGCCGCACGATCTCGAGAATGTTCTGGCCGGTATTTCGGGCCGCTAGGTCTTCAAATGCCATGGGTGATTTCTGCCACTCCAGTTTAGGCAGCGTCAAGGCGAAACTCTATTCCCTCGCGGGCGCGAACAAGTGCCCCAGAGGTTTGGGCAGCATCGTCGATCACCTCGGGTTCAATCGTATTGAAAGCGAACATCCCATAGTGATGCGCGATCATGACGGCGATACCGCAGCGTTTGCAGAGGGACGTCGCTTCCGCGAGCGTCAGATTACCGGCGAAGCCTGCCGATTTCAGCGCCTCCGAGCGGCCATTGACCGGTAGCAACGCAAGATCAGGGGCAAACGCCATGATTTCGTCATCCTGGCCTTCGAAAGGGATGGTATCGCCCGAATGAAAAATGCGCAGGGTCCCGAAATCCAGGCCGTAACCGAGGAAACGATGGCGGCCCTGTTCGTCCTGCTCGACGCTCTCGTGGGCAGCACGCATGACCTGCAGCCTGAAAGCAGGCAGATGCATGCTCTCGCCGGCGTCGACCTCAATCAGGCGGTCGGCAGCGACGCCAAGGCGTTGCAGAGCCAGCGGCCCGGATGCGGCGGGAACGACGAACTTGAGGTGAGGCAGGCGCATGGCCAGGCGCTGCAATGTCTCTCCGTCCATATGGTCGGTGTGATGATGCGTGCACAGGACCAGATCGACAGGACCGAGTTCTTCGACTGTAACCGGCGCGCACGCCATCCGAGCATGGGAATGGGAACTGTCGCGATATTTGAAGGCGAGCGAATCCGATAGATAGGGATCAACGACGATACGCCTTCCCTTGACATCGATAATGAAGCCCGCTTGCCCGAGCCAAAATAGCGATACGCCTTGAGGGCGGGCCTGCGCGAGCCGTTTCGAGAGCGGGCCTTCGAAGGGGACTTGCTTGAGAACGGCCATTGCAATGTCCTTAGATCGCCGTTGCCATTTGCTCCACGCCAAGCGCTGACAGCAGGTTGGAGATTGCCATCTTGGTGGCGCGATCGACGCTTTCTTCGGTATAGCCGCCGATATGAGAACCGGCGATCACATCGGGTCGCGAGGCTAGACCGGGATGGACCGGCGGCTCCGGATCGAACACATCAACGCAATAGGTCTGCAGCCGCTTCTCATCGAGCGCCGTCACAAGGGCTAACTCATCAACCAGCGAGGCGCGTGCGGTGTTGACGAGAATAAGGCCTGGCTTGACTGTCTTAAGAAGGTCGGCGTTCACCAGAGGGCGGCCTTCGCGACCGGGGGGACAATGCAGCGTCAGGATATCGGCTTGCCGAAAAATTTCCTCATGGGTCGCCCATTGGAAATGAGACGGGTCTATTCCAAGTTCCGGCCGCGCAGGGTCAAATGCCAGGACCCTGGCGCCCATGGCCGAGGCAAGGCGGGCAACGGTGCCACCGACCGCGCCGGCGCCGATGACGCCGACAGTACGGCCGAAGAACTCGATACCGCGTCTTCTATGCCAGTTTCCCGCCTTTAGTCCCTGATCCGTGTAGGGGAGATGTCGAAGTGCGGAAAAGATCATAGCAATCGCCAGTTCAGCAACGCCGCGCGCATTGGCGCCCTCGGCCGTCCGCACCACAATGCCGCGCGCTTTCAGGTCGGCCAGCGGTAGATTGTCGAGACCCGTCCCGTTGCGGCTGACGACCCTGAGTTTTCCGGCTGACGCAATGACCCGCGGCGAGACCGGTTCGACACCTGCCAGCCAGCCGGTGACGTCAGGGACCAGCTGCAACAGTTCTGCTTCGCTGGGCAGTTGACCGGGCGTGGCGTAAACAACATCTAGACCGTGACCGATCATCGCCTCCACGGCTGGATGCGGCGCTTCCGTCAAAGAGCGGGGCGTGACAAGGATTTTCATCGCCATGATTTACCCTTCGTGACCTTCAGCGCGATATTCGAGATCGCGTCGAATTTCGCCCCACTCGGCGGTATCTCGATGTGAAACACTTCCGATATCACCTGCGTCCAGCCATGGATGAAATAGACCCAGCCATCCTCTATCTGGAGATCCAAGGCCTGCTGCTGTGCCCGGGCCTGAGCCAGGAAGATCAGATCGCCGCGATAATTGAGGTCCCAGACCACCGTCTGTGGTGGAAAACGGACGGCATCCGACAGCGGTGATCCCGGAGCATCCTTGCCGAGACCCGTGGCATTGATGACGACGGAGGCGGGTTTGAGCGAGGATACAATCGCATCATTGTCGGTCGGATGGGGCGCGAGCACATAGTCGACGGGGAGGGTGGTGCCCATCGCACTGTGGATTCGCCTGATGTCGTTGATACGGTGTTGGCTGCGATTGGAGACGACGATGCGTGACGGCCTGTCGCCGATCCGGCGGCTGTGCATCATGTGCCAGGTCAGCGCGATGGTCGATCCGCCGGCACCGATCGAGAACAGTTCTGCGCCGGTGCGCTCGAAGTAGCCATCCGGCAGGAAGGCATCGAGAGCGAGGCCCGAAGAGATCGGATCCTTGGCATGGCACACAAGATTGCCATCGCGTTTGGAAATGCAGCTTGTTTCTTCCATCAGGCGCGCATGCGGATCAATTTCGTCGAACATATCCCTGCACGCATTGAAAAGGTCGATTTTATGCGTGGTGACCAAAGCACCCAGCGACATCGGGTCATCGCGGATGAACGCCACCGCTTCCCTGTAGGCGTCCGGGGCAGCGTGCAGCGGAAAGTCGATGCCGCGGATCACCGTATTTTTGAGACCGAGATAGTCTGCCCATGCCGGAAACACCGACATGATAGAGCTCTTGGCTGTCGTCACACCTATAAAATAGAGCGTTGGCTGCGTCGCTGGGGCATAGTCCGTCATTCTGTCTCTCCTGGCGGCAAGATCAATCAACCATGGCCATGATGCTGTCGACCAGCGTCTGCGGTCGTGCGCGATAACCCGTATTGTCGATGGCCTTCCAGCCGCCTTCACCATCGTCGACAATGCGGCTGCGCATGCCTCCGGCTTTGGCGATGATGTCGTAGTCCTGTCCTGAGTCTGCGGGATAGGAAAAGGTCATGACCAGAGGTTCTCGGCCAACATTGACGGACCGGTGAATCCAGAAGGGCGGCACGTAGCACATAGTGCGCGGTCCGATTTCGATGGTACGAACTTGTCCATCCGGCGATTCAAGCAGCATGACGCCAAGCCCGCTCTCCCCATAATACATCTCGGGACGATTGGGGCGCGCATGGATATGGCCCCGCGTCATATAGTATTCATCGCCAACCTTGCCCGGCTCCATGCGTGTCACTCCGATGATGATGTCACCGGGATTGCTGGATGCCTTGTAGTCCGTGACCTCGTAAGCGACTTCATTTCCATGCCTGGATGCCAGCGCCTGAAACGCTGCTGTATCGCCGTACAGGCCTTCCAGATCGTTGAATGTTTTCACATATCGGTTGGTTGCGCCTTTCAACTGACCGGATGAAATATCGACATATCCGACTCCCGGCTCGAACAGGGCCATGCTTATCACTCCCAAAACAGAAACTGTAGTAACACTACATAATCAGCACGGCGAAACAAGCCGGCAGGGGAGTATTTTTAGCCTGAACCGCTATCGCAGCGCAAAATATGCATATTGCGACGCAATATCTTTAACAAATGTGCGATTTAAGCAAATATGGGAAGAAAATACTTCTTGACGACGCTCAGTAATGTATTTTAACTACAAAAAGGAGGCCCCGCTGCTTCCGTTGTCATGGAAATCGGAGGAGAGAAACCATGAAGATTACACTTTCGGGATGTGTGTTGGCCGTTGCGATGAATGTCGCAGCGATCGGCGCAGCCAATGCAGCCGACTGCAAGGTCGGCATTGCCATGTATACTCTGGGTGCCCCTTATTTTGCGGCCCAGGTTGCTGCAGCTGAAGATCAGGCCAAGAAAGCCGGCTGCGAGGTGACCACTGCCGATGGCCAAAACGATATGTCCAAGCAGATTGCCGATGTCGAGGATATGGTCGCCAAGGGCGTCAACCTCCTGATCCTCAATCCTCGTGATCCGGAAGGTCTCGTCTCTGCAGCCGATGCCGCAACGGCGGCAGGAGTTAAGGTCGTGGTGATGGATTCCTCCATAAGCACCAAGGCGAACGTCGTCACGCAGGTCCGCTCGTCAAACGACCAGAACGGCTACCTTGTTGGCCAGTGGCTTGCCAACAGCATGAAGGGCAAGCCGATGAAAATCATTCTGCTCTCCGGTGACAAGGGCAATGAAGTCGGTCGTGATCGTCGTCTCGGCGTGTTCAAGGGGCTGGTCGAAGGTCAGCTCGTCAATGACGGCAAGGTTAGCTTCGAAGTCGTCGGTCAGGGCTGGGGTGGCTGGTCGAACGAGGGCGGCCTTGCTGCCATGGAAGACTTGCTGACTGCACATCCCGACGCCAACGTCGTGCTTGGCGAAAACGACTCGATGGTTCTCGGCGCCATGAAGGCTCTGGAAGCCCAGGGCAAGACCGACGTGCTGGCGCTCGCTGCTGCCGATGGTCAGAAGGAAGCGCTCGCTCTGATCAAGGAAGGCAAATACGGCGCGACAGGCCTCAACGATCCAGACCTGGTAGCCCGCACGGCTGTCGATATCGGCCTCAAGGCTGTCAAGGGTGAACTCGGTGCCGACACTCCGAAGCTTGAACTGACGACACCTGCCGTCATCACGAAGGAGAACGTCGACCAGTTCTACCGCGCTGAAGCCGTCTTTTGATCGGCTTCCTCCCGAGACGACTGTAAAGTCGTAAAATGACGGGACGGCGGTTTCCACCGTCGTCTCGTTACCATCAGTCCGGAGCCCCCCTTTGACCGAACTCGTCCAACTCAAGTCAATTTCCAAGTCGTTTGGCGGCATCCATGCGCTGCGATCGGTCGATTTCGACGTCCGACCAGGGGAAGTCCATGCGCTTCTCGGCGAGAACGGCGCTGGAAAATCAACCCTGATGCGCGTGCTCGGCGGAGAGATGGTTCCCAGCAGTGGCGAGGTCATTATTGACGGCGTGCCGGTACTCTTTCGTGACCCGCGGGCGGCAAGAGCGCTTGGCATCGTTGTGATCCATCAGGAACTGGCACTGGCGCCTGACCTGACCGTGGCGGAGAATATTTTCCTCGGCGAACTGCCAGGCGTTATTTCGCATTCAAGCCTGCGCAAACGCGCCAAGGATCTTATCGATCGGCTTGGGTTTCACATTGATCCGGGTCGCACAGTAGGCTCGCTGGCTGTTGCCCATCAGCAGGTCGTTGAAATTGCCAAGGCCCTGTCGCAGGATATCAAGATCATCGTGTTCGATGAGCCGACCGCCGTGCTTGGTGCTCAGGACGCGATGAAACTGCACCAGATCATTCGTGGTCTTCGCGATCGCGGCGTCGGCGTCGTCTATATTTCCCATCGCCTTGATGAGGTGTTCGATATCGCCGACCGGATGACGGTCATGAAGGACGGTCAGAAGGTCGGCACGGTTGCAACCGGCGACGTCAAGGTCGATGATATCATCCGCATGATGGTTGGCCGCCCGATTGCAACGATGTTTCCGGAGCGCGCAAAACGCGGGATCGGCGAGGAGTTGCTCAAGGTCGAGAAGCTCAATGCCGGGCGCATGGTGCGAGATGTCAGCTTTTCCGTCCGCGCCGGTGAGATTGTTGGTCTCGGAGGATTGATCGGCTCAGGTCGCACGGAGGTTGCGCGTGTCATCTTCGGCGCTGACCGGCTCGAAAGCGGCACGATCACGCTGAAAGGCCAAACCTTCAAGCCGCGTTCGCCCAAGGATGCCGTCAGGGCCGGGATCGGACTGGTGCCGGAAGACCGGAAACACCAGGGCGTCATTCTGGACAAGCCAATCCGCGTCAATTCGACGATGGCCAAGATGTCCTCGGTGGTCAATGCATTCGGTTTCCTGAAGCAAGGCAAGGAGCGGGCCGATGTCACCGAACTCGGACAGAGCCTTCGTCTGAAGGCATCCAGCGTCGATGCTCCCGTGTCAAGCCTGTCGGGCGGCAACCAGCAAAAGGTTGTTCTCGCCAAGTGGTTTCATGCGGATGGCGACGTGATCATTCTTGATGAGCCAACCCGCGGCGTTGATGTCGGCGCAAAGACCGAAATCTATGCGCTGGTCAACAAGCTCGCCGAAGCCGGCAAGGCGGTGCTGGTGATTTCATCGGAGCATCAGGAGCTGTTCGGTCTTTGCGACCGTGTGCTCGCCATGGGGCAGGGACAGATCCGCGGCGAACTTCTGCCAAAGGACTACAAGGAAGAAAACCTGCTTGGCCTGTCGATGACGGGCGGCACCATAATTGCAAATCAGGGTAGCCACTGATGACCACAACAACAGATTCAACCACGCAACGAGAAGAAAAGCGATCCGTCGATTTCCGCGTTGTCATTCAACGTTTCGGCACTCTGGCGATTTTTCTGGTGCTCGTCGTCGTCGCCACGCTGTGGTCCGAGAACTTCATGACGCGCGGCAATATCCTCAACGTGCTGCGCCAGGTGGCATCAGGCGCTGGCATCATGGCCGTTGGCATGCTGTTCGTGATTCTGACACGCGGCATCGATCTTTCCGTCGGCTCGATCATGGCGCTTGGGTCCGTGCTAACAGGATATTTCTGCACGATTTCGGGATTTGGCACGATCCCCACGATTATTCTGGTGCTCTCGTCCGGTGCGGTGTGCGGCTTGGTGACCGGAGGCTTCATCGCTTATCTGCGGCTCCCGTCTTTCGTCATGTCGCTGGCGATGATGGCGATTGCACGCGGCCTGTCCCTGATCATCAGCGAAGGCCGACCGATTCCCCTGGGTGAGGTGGGAGAGGCCTTCAGCCGGTTTGGCTCGGGCTTCCTGTTTGGCATACCGCAGCCTGTTCTTCTGATGTTTGCAGTTTTTATTGTGGGGGGAATCGTTCTGAATTTCACCCGTTTCGGACGGCTCATCACGGCCATCGGTTCCAATGAGGAGGCGGTTCGTCTCTCGGGCATCGCTGTGCCGCGCTACATCCTTGCGGTTTACATGATCTCCGGCGTACTTGCGGCGGTCGCAGGCATCATCTCGTCCAGCCGAACCGGTGTCGGCTCGGCACAGGTCGGCGTCGGTGCCGAGCTCAATGTGATTGCAGCTGTCGTCATCGGCGGAGCCAGCCTCATGGGGGGCAAGGGCGGCGCGATCAACACGCTGCTGGGTGCACTGGTCATGGGTATCATCGCCAATATCATGAACCTGGCGGGTGTTCCGGGCTATCACCAGCAGGTTTATATGGGCGCCATCATCGTCATTGCCATGCTCCTTCAATACAGCACCGGCTCGCTGAAGCGCTAAGCGGTAAGGGACATTTCATATGACCTCCGCACTCACACTTGCGATTGATGTCGGCACCGGAAGCGTGCGCGCGGCGCTTGTCGATAGCGCAGGCCGGATCGTCGCAATTGCGGCGCGCGAGCACGACCAGATCGTTCCGCGCTTCGGGTGGGCCGAGCAGCGCCCATCCGACTGGTGGTCTGGTGTCGTCGTCACCATTCGCGAGGTGCTGTCGCAGATACCGGATGCAAAGGCGCGCATTTCTGTTCTGGTCGCCTGCGGTCAGATGCACGGGACCGTGCTGGTTGATGATGCTGGCAACCTCACACGCGATCTTGTGCCCTTGTGGAACGACAAGCGCACGATCGATATTGTCGAAAACTTCGAGAAGGCCAATGCTTCCGAAAGCTATCTTTCCGAAAGCGGCAATCCGCCGACGCCAGCCTGGCCGGCGTTCAAGCTTGCGTGGCTCAGGGATAGCGATCCCGAGGCCTACAGTCGGGCGGCATTTGTTATTATGCCGAAGGACTATATCAACCTGCGGCTGACCGGTGAAATCGCCATGGATGAGGGCGATGCCTCCTGCTCGTTCCTGATGAACCCGGCAACGCGCAGATGGTCGTCGTCCATGGTGGAGCGGTTGGGGCTCGATCCGGCGAAGTTGCCTCCGATCCGAAATTCGCTGGATGTTCTGGGCGCTGTTACGCAGGCCGCAGCGCTGGAAACAGGGCTACTGGCCGGCACGCCGGTCCTGGTCGGTGGCGCGGATTATCCCGTCGCCCTTCTCGGTTCCGGTGCGTGCAGGCCCGGCCTCGCCTCCGATGTGACGGGAACCTCTTGCATCCTGACGCTGATCGCAGCCGCGCCGCTGCTTGACCCTGACATCTCCAACGTCGCGACAATCGAGGGAAACTGGGGTCCGTTTGCGCTGCTTGAAAGCGGCGGTGATGCCATGCGCTGGGCGCGTCGGGCACTGCTTGAGGGCAGGGAGAGCTATGATCAACTGGTGGCGCGGGCCGCAGAGGCTCCCGTCGGCTCGGCCGGCCTGTTCTTCCTGCCTTTCCTGACCGGTGAACGGCTCGGCGCGCATCGCAATGCCCGCGCCCAGTTTTTCGGCCTTGGTGCCGCGCACACGCTTTCCCACTTGAACCGGGCGATTTTGGAAGGTGTAGCGTTTGCCGGCGCAAGGCACCTAAGGGTTATGGAGAAGGCAGCCGGTCAGAAAATCGAGCGTGTCATCGCCTCAGGCGGCGGCGCGAAGACCGAGCTTTGGCTGCGCATCAAGGCAAGCATCTATGGCGTGCCGATCGTCGTGCCGGTGGAGCAGGAATGCGGCATCCTGGGCTGCGCCGTGATGGGCGCGGTTGCCACGGGTCAATATTCCACACTGCACGCCGCCGTAACCGGGATCGTTCGTTACGCAGACGAGATTGGGCCGAACCCGGCATGGCAGGAACGCTATCACCGGATGCAGCCGATCTTTGACAAACTCTATTTCCAGAGCCAGTCCCTCTACGACGAGCTTGACCGGCTGGTCGAAACACCATCGTCAGGGGAGTAAGCAATCCATGTATCTCGAACTTTTCAGCCTCAAGGGCAAAACCGCCGTCATCACCGGTGCTGCGCGCGGCATCGGCTTTGCCACCGCGGACGCGCTGAGCGAGGCGGGGGCCAAGGTCATCATTACCGACATGAACGGGGAAGCAGCAGCCAAGGCAGCCGCCGAACTGAGCGCCAAAGGGCGCCAGATCGACAGCGCCGTTCTCGACGTGACCGACCCGCGCGCGGTAGAGGCCGTGCATGCATCGATCACCGAAAAACATGGTCGCGTCGACATCCTCGTCAACAATGCCGGCATCGCAATCTCCAACCGCCCAGCCGAGACGATGGACGATCCCACTTGGCTGAAGGTTATCGACGTCAATCTCAATGGGCTCTTCTGGTGCTGCCGCACGTTCGGCAAGGCGATGATCGAACAGGGGGGCGGCAACATCGTCAATGTCGGCTCGATGTCTGCCGATATCGTCAACCGGCCGCAGGAACAGGCGCAATACAATGCCTCCAAGGCCGGCGTTCACCATCTGACCCGGTCACTTGCAGCCGAATGGGCGACCCGCAAAATCCGCGTCAATGCGGTGGCTCCGACCTATATCGAAACCGACCTTACCCGGTACGTCTATGACGACCCTGAGATGATGAAACACTGGGTCGGCAATACGCCGATGAACCGCATGGGCCAACCACCCGAAATTGCGGCCGTCATCCTTTTCCTGGCCTCCGACGCGTCGAGCTTGATGACCGGTTCCATCGTCGCGGCCGATGGTGGCTACACGCTCTGGTAAATCGACACTGGCGGCAGAAAAGAAACGCAGGAGAAAATAGGCATGCAAGGCATACTGGATACGTTCCGCAAGGATCTTTACGCCGGCCAGACGGTGCTTGTGTCTGGTGCGACCAGCGGTATTGGGCTCGCGATTGCCCAGGGCTTTGCCGGCATGGGCGCTCAGGTGGTGGCAACCGGCACATCGCAGGGCAAAATTGACCGTGCCCGCAAGGACCCGGCTCTGTCGGGCATTCGTTTTGAAAAACTCGATGTCAGGGACCGTTCAGCAATCGACGCCTTCGTGCCGTCGCTTGGTTCACTATCGGTGCTGGTCAATGCTGCGGGTATCGTCAAGCCGGACGAGGAGTTCAACGAGGAGGCCTATCTGGAGGTGATCGATGTCAACATGAACAGCGCCATGCGGCTGGCGATGGCGTCGTATCCGCTTTTGAAGGCGTCCAAGGGTGCCATCATCAACACGGCATCCATGTTGTCCTACCTCGCCGATGACAGGGTGCCAGCCTATTGCGCTTCCAAGACCGGTATCGTCGGCCTGACGCGCGCTTTGGCGCACAAATTCGGACCGGACGGTATCCGGGTTAATGCCATCGCGCCCGGTTATCACAAGACATCGATGACCGAGGATATCTGGTCCGTGCCGGAACTGGCAGGCAAGATCGAACACAGGACGGCCCTCAAACGCTGGGGCTCGGTCGATGATCTCGTTGGAACATGCCTGTTCCTCGCATCCCCTGCAGCACTTTATGTCACCGGCACGACGCTGCCCGTGGACGGCGGCTACGTAAACGGTGGCTGGTAATTCTGCCTGGGTGCTGAGCTGGGCGGACTGTGCGGCGAAATCAACAGGTTGATGCAGCTTTGTGACTGGGAGGGAGATTCCGATGGCGGACGATAAGCGAAATTTGGGTGGCCGGTCCTATGGCGGGCCAAACAAATACATTCAGCGAGCCGGGGAAATTGCACGGCTTGGTGACCATGCGGCGCAGTTGGGCGCGCGTGCATTTCTGCTCGCCGATCCCTTTGTGCTTAACCAGTATGGCGAGGCCCTCAAAACCACGATGGAAGGCTCTGGCCTCACCTTTCAGATCGAAAGCTTCAACGGCGAATGTTCAAGGGGGGAAATCGACCGCGTCACTGGCCTGGTGAGGGCATCCGGTGCGCAGGTCGTTGTCGGCATCGGCGGCGGGAAAACGGCCGATACCGCCAAGATGGCCGCTATCGCCACCGGAGCCAGGATCGTCATTGTTCCAACCATTGCCTCCACGGATGCGCCGTGCAGCGCTGTCGCCGTTCGTTATACGGATGACGGGGTTTATCAGGAGGCACATTCGCTTGGGCGCAATCCTGATATGGTGATTGTCGACAGCGCGGTGATCGTTAATGCTCCGGTTCGTTTCCTTGTCTCTGGTATCGGCGATGCGCTTTCGACCTGGTTCGAAGCGCGCTCCAATCTCGATTCCAACTCGAACAATCTGGTCAAACCGAACATGCTGCCGCCGGCCGCCGGGATCGCCATTGCGCGGGCGTGCCACGACGTGCTGATGCGCGATGCGCTGGCCGCCAAGCTTGCCGCCGAAAAAGGCGCGCTGACCCCGGCCGTCGAGAATATCATTGAGGCCAACACCTTGCTGTCGGGCCTCGGCTTTGAGAATTGCGGCGTCTCAGCCGCCCACGGGATCCATGATGGCCTGACGGTGCTCGACGAAACGCATGCCTTCTTTCACGGTGAGAAGGTCGCGTTCGGGGTCTTGTGCCTTTTGATGCTTGAAGGTCGGCCTCTCGCCGAAATCAGTGAAATGGCCATGTTCTGCCGCAGTCTGGGACTGCCGACGCGGCTTGCCGATCTCAATCTGGCTTCCGCAAGCAAGGCCGATATCGAGCGTGTGGCTGAAGCAGCTCTTTTGCCCGGAGCGCCGACATGGAAAGTCGCCGTTCCGCTCTCTGTCGCCATTGTTCGCGACGCGATCATCGCCACCGATGCCTTTACCCAGCAGCTTTGAACGGCTGCATTTTTTCATTTGAAGACAGGAACAGCCAAATGCGCGCAGCCGTCATGCACTCTCCCGGTGATATTCGCCTTCAGGATATCCCCAAGCCAGAGCTGAAACCGGGCCATGTCATGTTGAAGGTCGCCGCCGTTGGCGTCTGCGGTTCCGATATTCCGCGGATGCTGATCAAAGGCGCTCATACGATGCCGATTGTCTGTGGCCACGAATTCTCCGGGCATATCACGGAGATCGGCGAAGGCGTGGAGGGCTTCTCGATCGGGGAACTGATGGGCGTTCCACCCATGCTGCCCTGCCATGCCTGCGATCAATGCCTGACGGGCAACTTCTCCCGATGCCGCGACTATGATTATTTCGGTTCGCGCCGGGATGGCGCCTACACCGAGTTCGTCGCCGTCCCGGTGGGCAATTTGCTGCGCGCGCCCGAGGGCATGGACCCCAGAGCCACGGCAATGATCGATCCGGCATCCATTGCGCTCCATGCGATCTGGAAAGCTCCGCCCACTGCCGGCCAGCGTGGCGCTGTGATCGGTTGCGGCCCGATCGGTCTGTTTGCAATCCAATGGATGAAGCTCATGGGTTGCTCGGAGGTGGTTGCCATCGATGTCTCCAGCGAAAAACTCGCTCAAGCACGTGAAGCCGGCGCCGACCATGTCTTTCTCGTGACTGATGCCATCCCCGCCGACCTGAAATGTGACCTCATTGTCGAGGCAGCAGGCCACAACTCCTCTATCAATGCCGCAGCAAAGCTTGCGGCACCGGGTGGGCATGTGGTGTTTATCGGCATACCAGTTGGCGATGTAACGCTGGAAAACAAGACTTTTCAGCACTTCCTGCGTCAGGAAGTTTCCCTGCACGGAGCCTGGAACTCTTTTGGTGCGCCCTATCCCGGCAAGCAATGGACAGTCACGCTTGACATGCTTGCCAGTGGCAGGCTGAGGTGGGAATTCATGATCACGCATGAACTTCCCCTGGAGGAATTGCCCGCAATGTTCGACAAGATCAAGAACAAGACCGAATTCTTCTCGAAAATCATGTTCCGTCCTTAACCGAAGCATCGGAGCATATGCATGACCTTTCTCCTCGGTCTTGATTTTGGCACTGGCGGCGTTCGGGTCGGCGTGTTCGACCTCGAAAACCGTCGGATGCTGGGGGAGAACGAGGAGGCTTATGAAACGGTCTATCCGCGTCCCGGCTGGGCGGAGCAGTCACCGCTTGACTGGTGGAATGCGCTCGGTCGTGCCTGCCGGGCGTTGATGCAAACGCTGGATAGACCCGAAATCGCAGGCATCTGCGTGGCGACCACCGCCTCTACAGTTGTTGCCTGCAAGCGCGACGGGACTCCGCTGCGTCCGGCGCTTTTGTGGATGGACTGCCGTGCTGCTGGGGAAGCTGAGCGCAGCAGCACGTCGAACAACCCTGTCATGGACTATGTCGGTGGCGCCAACGCGTCGGAGTGGCTGATCTCCAAGGCGATGTGGCTCGCTGTCCATGAGCGGCAAGTCTACGACGATGCCGACATCGTCTGCGAATGTCTTGACTACATCAACTACAACTTGACTGGCCGCTGGGTCGGCTCGCGCATGAATGCCACCTGCAAATGGAATTACGATTCCGTACAGCAGCGCTTTCCGGCGGAGCTTTACGCAGAGTTGGGCGTCGAGGGCCTTGAAGACAAGCTTCCACCGGAGATTTTTGCCGTTGGAGCCCCGATCGAACGGATCAGCGAAAACGCTCAAACGCATCTCGGTCTGTCCGGTCGGCCGGTTCTTTCGCAAGGCGGAATCGACGCGCATATCGGCATGCTCGGTGCAGGCACGATAAAACCGGGCGAGATGCTGATGATCGGCGGCACCTCTGTCGTCCAGTTGTTCCAACTCAAGGAACAGCGACCGATGCAGGGTTTCTGGGGCCCTTATCCACACGCTTTGATTGACGATCACTGGCTTGTGGAGGCTGGCCAGGTGTCTGCCGGTTCGGTCCTCACATGGTTTGAAAAGAATCTGTTCGAGCTGGATGCAGATGGTCGCCAGGCGTTGCGGGATAAGGCGGCAGCGATACCAGTTGGCGGCACCGGTCTTCTGACGCTCGACTATTTCATGGGCAATCGCACACCGTATCGCGAGCCACTGCTTCGGGGTGCTATTATAGGCCTGTCATTGGGGCATGATCGTGCCAGCATGTACCGATCGGCGATCGAAGGTGTGGCGCTGGCTTCGGCCAATGTGCTGAAGCGTGTGCATGAGCTTAACGTACCGGTCGAGCGCATTGTCTCGTCTGGCGGTTATGCCAAGAATAGGCTGTGGCTGCAGGCGACGGTGGATGCGATCGGTATGCCGGTGGAGCTTCCAAAGGAGGCAAATCTGACCATAATCGGTGCCGCGGCGGCCGCAGCCGCAGGTTCCGGTCTTGTTGCCGATCTGTTTGCCGCGGCTGAGGCAGTGCGGCAGGACACTGTTGTGATCGAACCCGATATGGCGGCCCACGCAATCTATCAACAGCTGCTTGGTGAATATATAGAGGCGACGGAACTGTTGATGCCGCAATCCCGGCGCTTGGCAACGGGCCAGTTGAAGGGATAGTTGGTTATGAAACCCGACCGTCTGGACCGTGATATTCAGTTCCGCTCGCTGACCCCCGAGCAGCGCGAACAGTTGATGATCCAAGTTGCCAAGCGCTACTATCATCTTGACATGACCATGAGTGACTTGTCGATGGAGCTCGGGCTGACGCGCTGGCAGGCAAGGCGCCTACTGACGGAGGCCAAGGAGACGGGGCTCGTCCGCGTCGAGATCGTGCCGCATACGCCGCGCCTGCCGGGTCTGGAAAGCAAGTTCGAAGCTGCTTTCGGCATAAAGGAAGCCGTGATCGTGCCAAGCACCGGCGATCAGGATTCGGCATTCGTTCTCGATAGTGTCGCGCGGGCGGCGGGGCAGTATCTTTCCGGACTTGGGAAAATCCCGGCGATCGGGATTTCCTGGGGGCGGACGATGACGGCAGTCGCGCGCCGTCTGCCGCCCTATTGGAATGAGGGCGTCGAAGTGGTCCTGCTCAACGGATCCATGAATGTCCGTTATTCCGGGCCTCAGACAAACAATGTCGCTGAATTGTTCGCCAGCGCAGGAAAAGGCATCGCAACGCTGCTGCCTGTACCGGCCGTCTTCGGAAATGCCTCAACCAAGGAAGCGCTGGAACAGGACCCGACCATTGCGGCCGTACTGGATTTCGCAGCGCGCGTGCCGGTGATCTGCTTCGGCATCGGCGCAATGGTCCAAGATTCCGTTTTGATCCAGTCAGGCTATGTGTCGCTGCAACAGCATGAGAATCTGAAGCAGAAAGGTGCAGTGGGGGATATTTTGAGCCGGTACATCGATGCCGAGGGGCACATCGTCGATCCGGAACTCAATGCGCGCACAATCGGCATCAGTCTGGAATCCTGCCGCGATCGGGCGCTTTCCATAGGCGTTGCCGCCGGCCTCGAAAAGCGCGATGCAATCTTGTCGTGCCTCCGCGCCAATTATGTCAATGTCGTCATTACCGACGAAGCAACCGCACTGGCGGTCATGGGCTGAGCGATTGTTTCTGAGTGTGGGCTTCGAAAATCGAAATAGATTCGCCAGTGAGAATGCGTGCTTCAACGGCAGCGCTTCGCACGCCGTGCCTCCTCGAGTGGTCATTCATTTCATTGATTTCAACAAACGGCATGCGCGCCGGAAGTCATCCGGCTTTAACTTGTGAGCCGACTGGCTCGCTGCCTTGTTAAAATTCGAACATAACTCTATCAAAGAGATTGGTAAGGGAGATGTGTGCCATGAACAGTCGAAAGGGTCAGCGCATTGCCATGCTATCTGAGGCACTTTCGCAACATCGTTCTCTCCATATAAGGCAGGCTGCTGCGATTCTGGGCGTCTCCGAGATGACCGTTCGGCGCGACGTGAGTGCTTGTCCAGAACAGTTTTCATTTTTGGGCGGTCATATCTTGCCGTTTATTGCTGCCGATGCCGAAAGCCCATATGAGATATCCAAAGCAGCGGATAGCCACGCGTCGGCAAAACGTGAGGTTTGTGCTCAAGCACTTAAATACATTCGCCCTGATCAAACCATATTTTTCGATTGTGGGACAACGTTGCCCTATTTGATCGATCTTCTTCCAGACGATATTCTCATGACAGCGGTATGCTATTCTTTAAACGTTGCCGAACGGCTGGCTCGCAAGCCCAATGTCCGCCTCGTCATGCTGGGCGGTCTCTATCATCCGGCTTCGGCCTCGTTTTCTGGTTCTTCCGGCCTCGAAACGCTCGATGCGCTTGTGATAGACGTTGCATTCCTGTCAGCGGCCGGCGTCGATGGCCGGCGCGGGGCGACATGCGCGCATTTTCACGAGGCAGATATCAAGCGCAAGGCCATGTCGCAGGCGCAAACGAGCGTGCTTCTGATCGACAAAAGCAAGATCGGCAAACTCAAGCCGGCATTCTTCAGCGATATGCAATCATTCGACGCAGTGCTGACCGAGGATGGACTGACAGACCTCTCCGCCTGAGTGAAATTTTTCATCTTCCCTTTACAAACGACCTTGACGGCCTGCTTTTGTGATGAAACTATCAAAATCAATGATAGCATAATAACAAACTATGTATCGCATGCTCATGGGTATGCGGCGCGGGAGGAAATCAAGTGGAAGCAGACGTTGCCCATCGCCGCGATATGGCTGACCACGCCGGTGGCATCAAATTGTCGAACCACGCCTCGCTGCGCAATCCGGGTATGTCCCTCGATCTTTCCTGGGTTATGGACGTGCGCGTCAACCTTTCCGCCACGGAACGCCGGGTCGCAACATTGCCGGGGCGCCGCACGGTGAAGAAGGACGCACAGGCTGCCTGGCTTCTCAAGGCCGTGACCTGCATCGACCTGACCACGCTCAACAGCGACGATACCCCGGAGCGCGTCAAGCGGCTCTGCGCCAAGGCGATGAACCCGGTGCGCCCGGACATCCTCGATGCGCTGGGCATGGGATCGCGCGCCATCGCCACGGGTGCGATCTGTGTCTACCACCGCTATGTTGGAACCGCAGTCGAGGCGTTGGGCGATTCCGGCATTCCGGTTGCTGCCGTTTCGACGGGCTTTCCCGCAGGCCTCAGCCCACATCATTTGAAGGTCAAGGAAATCGAAGCCTCGGTTGCCGACGGGGCCAAGGAAATCGATATCGTCATCACCCGCGAACATGTCCTGACCGGAAACTGGTCGGCACTCTACGACGAGATGACTGAATACCGCGCCGCTTGCGGCGATGCGCATGTGAAAGCCATTCTTGGTACGGGCGACTTGAAGACCCTGCGCAATGTCGCAAAGGCCTCGCTGGTCTGCATGATGGCTGGCGCCGATTTCATCAAGACATCGACTGGCAAGGAAGGCGTCAATGCGACGCTCGCGGTAACGCTGACCATGCTGCGGGCGATCCGCGCCTATGAGGAGCGCACCGGCATCAAGATCGGCTACAAGCCGGCCGGCGGTATTTCGGCCGCCAAGGATGTTCTCAACTACCAGTTCCTCATGAAGGAAGAGCTCGGCCGCGCCTGGCTGGAACCCGATCTCTTCCGTATCGGCGCGTCGAGCCTGCTGGCCGATATCGAGCGACAGCTCGAGCATCATGTCACCGGCGCCTATTCAGCCCTCAACAGACACCCGATCGGATGATGACGATGACCGCCGCGATCTCTGATGTAGCAAAGTATTTCGACGACATGTCCTACGGCCCCGCCCCAGAAGCCGATAACGAAGCCCGCGCCTGGCTCGCCCGCCACGCCTCCGGCTTCGGCCACTTCATCAATGGTGCCTTTGTGCCGTCGGCGTCGGGCAAAAGCTTCGACACGTTCGAGCCGGCAACCGGCAAGCTGCTGGCGCGCCTGAGCCTTGGCGACAAGACGGATATCGACAGCGCCGTTTCAAGCGCTCGCAAGGCACAAGTGCAATGGGCGAAGCTGCCGGGTCATGCTCGCGCGCGCCATCTCTATGGGCTCGCCCGGATGATCCAGCGTCACGCGCGCCTGATCGCGGTGGTCGAGGCGATCGACAATGGCAAGCCGATCCGCGAGACCCGCGATATCGACGTGCCGCTTGCCGCCCGCCATTTCTATCATCATGCCGGCTGGGCGCAGATCCAGGACACGGAGTTTGCCGATCACGTGCCGGTCGGCGTCGTCGGCCAGATCATTCCCTGGAATTTTCCTTTCCTGATGCTGTCCTGGAAGCTTGCGCCGGCACTGGCGCTCGGCAACGCCGTTGTCCTGAAGCCTGCCGAATTCACGTCTCTGACGGCGCTGCTTTTTGCCGAGCTGGCCTCCGCCGCCGGCCTGCCCGCCGGGCTGATCAACATCGTCACCGGAGAGGGCGAAACGGGTGCGCTTCTGGTCGATCATCCCGATGTCGACAAAATCGCCTTCACCGGCTCGACCGATGTCGGCCGGATCATTCGCGAACGCACGGCTGGCAGCGGCAAGTCGCTGACGCTTGAACTCGGCGGCAAGTCGCCCTTCATCGTCTTCGACGATGCCGATCTTGATGGCGCGGTCGAGGGCGTCGTCGATGCGATCTGGTTCAATCAGGGTCAGGTCTGCTGTGCAGGCTCGCGCATTCTCGTTCAGGAAGGTGTTTCGGCGCTGTTCCACGAGCGCCTGAAGCGGCGCATGCAGACGCTGCGTGTGGGTCAGCCCCTCGACAAGTGCATCGACATGGGCGCGATCGTCGCCCCGGTGCAGTTGAGCCGCATCGAAAGCCTCGTGAAAAAGGGCGTGGCCGAAGGCGCCACGCTGCACCAGGCGCAGATCGACATGCCCAAGGGCGGAAGCTTCTATCCGCCGACGTTGCTCAGCGGCGTCCAGCCGACGTCGACGGTGGCGACGGAGGAGATCTTCGGGCCGGTCGCCGTTTCCATGACCTTCCGGACGCCGGAAGAGGCGATCCAGCTTGCCAATCACAGCCGCTACGGCCTTGCCGCGAGTGTCTGGAGCGAGACGATCGGGCTTGCGCTCAATGTCGCGGCAAAACTGGCTGCCGGCGTCGTCTGGGTCAACGCCACCAACCTGTTCGACGCAGCCGTCGGTTTTGGCGGAAAACGCGAATCCGGATTTGGTCGCGAGGGTGGCCGTGAAGGCTGCTACGAATATCTAAAGCCGAAGGCCTGGCTCGGTCGCAAAACCCGCGCAACCGCGCTTGTCGCACCGCTCAAGACCACGACCGGCGACTTCTCGCTCCCCACGATCGACCGGACGGCAAAACTGTTCATCGGCGGCAAGCAGGCCCGACCGGACGGCAATTATTCCCGCCCTGTCGTCTCGCCAAAAGGCAAACTGGTCGGCGAGGTCGGAGAAGGCAGCCGCAAGGACATCCGCAATGCTGTCGTAGCGGCCCATGCCGCTTCCGGCTGGGCCGGCGCCACGGCGCATAATCGCGCACAGATCCTCTATTACATTGCCGAAAACCTCAGCGGCCGTGCCGATGCTTTTGCCGAACGCCTCGTCGCGATGACGGGTGCATCTGCATCCGTTGCAAAGGCCGAAGTCGAAGCCTCGATCGCCCGGCTGTTTACCTATGGCGCCTGGGCCGACAAGTATGAGGGCGTGGTGCATCAGCCGCCCTTGCGTGGCGTGGCGCTTGCCATGCCGGAAGCACTCGGCGTGGTCGGCGTCATCTGCCCGCCGGAAGCACCGCTGCTTGGCCTCATCAGCCTCGTCGCACCGCTGATCGCTGTCGGCAACCGCGTGGTCGTCGTGCCCAGCGAACCGCATCCGCTGGCCGCCACCGATTTCTACGCCATTCTCGAAACATCCGATGTGCCGGCTGGCGTCGTCAACATTGTCACCGGTTCTGCAGATGAACTGGCAAAGACGCTTGCCACGCACAATGATGTCGATGCGCTCTGGGCGTTTGGTACCGCGGAACTCTCGACCATGGTGGAGAGACTGTCTGCCGGCAACCTGAAGCGAACCTTCGTCGATCAGGGCAAGGCCACAGACTGGATGGACCGGACGGCAGCGGAAGGCACGCTCTATCTGCGCCGGGCCACGGACATCAAGAACATCTGGATTCCCTACGGCGAATAGGGGAACCAGCCGCGGCGCTGGGAGGAGCGCCGACGCGGTTCGGTTTTGGACGAAACATGAAAGGGATCGTATGGCCTGACCGGCGCGCGATCCCAGAAGTCTCAGGCGGCTATCGTTTCGAGACAGAGATAATGAGGGAGGAATTTCATGCTGAAGAACATAGACCCGGCGTTGAACGCCGATGTACTGCACGCGTTGCGCTCCATGGGCCACGGCGATACGCTCGTCGTGTCGGATACGAATTTTCCCTCGGATTCGATCGCCCGCCAGACGGTGCTCGGCAAGTTGCTGCGCATCGACAATGTATCGACGGCCCGCGCCATCAAGGCGATTCTCTCGGTGATGCCGCTGGACACGCCGCTACAGCCCTCTGCCGGCCGCATGGAAATTATGGGCGCACCGACTGAAATTCCGGCTGTCCAGGGCGAGGTCCAGGCGGAAATCGATGCGGCGGAAGGCAAGTCGGCGCCCATGTACGGCATCGAGCGGTTCAAGTTCTACGAGGAAGCCAAGAAGGCCTATTGCGTCATCACAACAGGCGAAAACCGGTTCTATGGCTGCTTCCTGTTGACCAAGGGCGTCATTCCGCCTGAAGCCGTTTGAGAGCGGGGAGAGTGTCATGAAAGCGGGCGTTTCGATCCTCGGGATCTTCGTGGCCGACACGGCCTATCTGGCCAGGCGCATGCCTGATGTCGGCGAAACCATCACCGGCACAGGCTTCTCGGTCGGCCCTGGCGGCAAGGGATCGAACCAGGCCGTGGCGGCAGCACGCGCCGGGGCGGACGTGTCGTTCATTTCCAAGATCGGCCGCGATACGTTCGGCGACATGGCGCTGAAGACCTATGCCGATGCAGGCGTCCGCCCGAAGGTCGTGCAGATGGACGACATGCCCACCGGTGCAGCCTTCATTTACGTCAACGACCAGAATGGCGACAACGCCATCATCGTCTATCCCGGCGCTGCCGGCACGATCGATGTTGCCGATGTCGAGGCGGCGCGCGAGACGATAGAGCAATCGTCAGTCTTCGTGACACAGCTCGAACAGCCGGCAGAGGCGGCCCAGCGCGCGCTTGAAATCGCCCGCGCGGCCGGCGTCACCACCGTCTTCAATCCGGCCCCGGCGGAAAGCTTTCCGGAGGCGATCTATCCGCTCTGCGACTATATCGTGCCGAACGAAACGGAAGCCGCCGCCCTCGTCGGCTTTGCGCTTGACACGCTGGACGATGCGCGCCGTGCGGGCGATGTGCTTCTTTCCAAAGGGGTGAAGACCGCGCTGATCACGCTTGGCGGGCGCGGCGTTCTCTATCACACCGGGGATCAATCCGTTCACGTGCCGGCGATCGCATCCGGCACGGTGATCGATACGACAGGCGCTGGGGACGCCTTTGTCGGTGGATTTACCGCGGCTCTTTCCCGGGGTTTCGATCCCGTGGCGGCTGTGCGTTTCGGCTGCGCCACCGCCGGCATCGCGGTCACGCGGCGCGGGACAGCGCCGGCCATGCCGCGCCTTGAAGAGGTCGAAGCGCTTCTTCGGCAGGGAGTTGAAGAATGACCCGCCAGGATCCCATCAAGCACTTCTTCATCTGGCCGGCAGTTCTGATCGTGTTGGTGATTTCCATCTTTCCGCTGATCTATTCATTGACCACCAGCTTCATGAGCCTTCGGCTCGTGCCGCCGATCCCCGCACGCTTCGTCGGCTTCGGGAACTATACCGAACTGTTGCAGAACCCACGCTTCTGGCGCGTCACCTGGACGACGACGATCATCGCCGTGACGTCGGTGATGCTGCAATATATCATCGGCTTTGCCGTTGCACTGGCTCTCAACCGGCGCGTTCCCGGCGAAGGCTTGTTCCGGGTCAGCTTTCTCCTTCCGATGCTGGTTGCGCCTGTTGCTGTTGCGTTGATTGCCCGGCAATTGCTCAACCCGACGATGGGCCCCCTCAACGAAGTGATGACCTTTTTCGGCTTCCCCAACCTGCCATTCCTGACCCAGACCTATTGGGCGATTGGCGCCATCACCGCGGTGGAGGTCTGGCAGTGGACACCCTTTGTCATCCTCATGCTGTTGGCCGGACTGCAGACATTGCCGGACGACGTTTATGAAGCCGCGGCATTGGAGAATGCCAGCCCGTGGCAGCAGTTCATCGGCATCACCTTCCCGATGATGATGCCGATCTCTGCCGCGGTCGTCTTCATTCGCCTGATCGAGAGCTACAAGATCATCGATACCGTCTTCGTCATGACAGGAGGGGGCCCGGGAATCTCGACCGAAACGCTGACGCTGTTTGCCTATCAGGAAGGTTTCAAAAAATTCAACCTCGGCTACACGTCGGCGCTCTCCTTCCTTTTCCTGATCGTGATCACCGTCATCGGCCTCATCTACTTGGCCGTTCTCAAGCCCTATCTGGAGAAGCACAGATGAGCATCCGCGATCTCAAAGGCCCCAGCCGCTGGTGGGCGCTCGCCGGCTGCCTGATCTGGCTGGCTTTTACACTCTTCCCACTCTATTGGGCCGTGATCACGTCCTTCAAGTCGCCACTCGGCGTCGTCGGCGGTCCAACATATATTCCCTTCGTGGACTTCGAGCCTTCGCTGACAGCATGGAGCGAGTTGCTGTCCGGCGCGCGCGGACAGTTCTATGCAACCTTTATCGCGTCGAGCATCATCGGAATTTCCGCATCGTTGCTGGCAACCTTCATCGGCGCGATGGCGGCCTATGCGCTTGTGCGCTTTACCTTCGAGGTCAGGCTGCTGTCGGCCGTCATCTTCGTCTTCGTCGCATTCGGTGGCTTCCTCATCGGCCGCCATGCGTTGGGCCTCGGACAGGCAATCTCGCTGATCTACGCCTTTGTCGCCGCACTCGTCCTTGCGATCGGATCCAGTCGGATCAGGCTACCCGGACCGGTACTCGGCAATGACGACATTGTCTTCTGGTTCGTCAGTCAGCGCATGTTTCCGCCGATTGTCACGGCCTTTGCGCTGTACCTGATGTACACGGAAATGGGCAAGATGGGCTTCAAGCTCGTCGACACCTATACCGGTCTCACCTTCGCCTATGTCGCCTTTTCGCTTCCCATCGTCATCTGGCTCATGCGCGATTTCTTCGCGGCGCTGCCGGTTGAGGTTGAGGAAGCGGCCATGGTCGACAATGTCCCGACATGGCGAATCTTCTTCGGTATTGTACTGCCAATGTCAAAACCAGGCCTGATCGCGACGTTCATGATCACCCTGGCCTTCGTCTGGAACGAGTTCCTGTTTGCGCTCTTCCTGACAAATTCCAAATGGCAGACCCTTCCCATTCTCGTTGCCGGCCAGAATAGCCAGCGCGGCGATGAATGGTGGGCGATATCGGCAGCCGCCCTGGTCGCGATCATACCCATGGTCGTCATGGCGGGAATATTAAGCAGGCTGATGCGGTCCGGCCTGCTTTTGGGAGCGATTAAGTGACCGATTTACGCGTTTGAACCACTGTTTTAATTCTGGGAGGAAACTATGAAGAGACTTTTGCTTAGTTCAACTGCCGGCGCACTGCTGGCCCTGACCGCGAACACGGCAGCACTGGCCTGCGAGCCAGACTATACCGGCGTGACGATCAATGCCACGACACAGACCGGTCCCTACATCGCTTCGGCGCTGCAACTGGCCGCAAAGGGCTGGGAGGAAAAAACCTGCGGCAAGGTCAATGTCGTCGAGTTTCCATGGTCGGAACTCTACCCCAAGATCGTGACGTCCCTGACTTCAGGCGAAGATACGTTCGACATGATCGCCTTCGCCCCGGCCTGGGCACCGGACTTCACCGACTTCCTCTCCGAAATGCCAGCTGCGATGCAGACAGGCGCTGACTGGGAGGACATTGCCCCGGTCTATCGCGAAAAGCTGATGGTCTGGAACGGCAAGGTTCTGTCGCAGACCATGGATGGCGACGCTCACACCTATACCTACCGTATCGACCTGTTCGAAAACGCCGAAAACCAGAGCGCTTTCAAAGCCAAGTATGGCTACGATCTGGCCCCGGCAAAGACATGGAAGCAATATCTCGACATCGCCGAATTCTTCCAGCAGCCGGACAATGGTCTTTGGGGTACGGCTGAGGCTTTCCGTCGTGGCGGTCAGCAATTCTGGTTCCTGTTCAGCCATGTTGCCGGCTACACCAGCCATCCCGACAATCCTGGCGGCATGTTCTTCGATCCGGACACGATGGATGCGCAGGTCAACAACCCGGGCTGGGTTCGCGGACTTGAGGAATATATCCGCGCCTCCAAGCTTGCTCCACCAAATGCGCTGAATTTCTCCTTCGGTGAAGTGAACGCCGCCTTTGCCGGCGGACAGGTTGCGGAATCCATCGGCTGGGGCGACACCGGCGTCATCGGCGCCGATCCGAAGCAGTCCAAGGTCGCCGGCAATGTCGGCTCTGCATCCTTGCCTGGCTCGGACGAGATCTGGAACTACAAGACCAAGACCTGGGACAAGCAGCCTGAAGTCGTCCAGACCTCCTTCATGGCCTTCGGTGGCTGGCAGGCCGCCGTTCCCGCATCGTCCAAGAACCAGGAAGCGGCGTGGAACTATATCCAGTATCTTACCAGCCCGGCGGTATCCGGCCAGGCTGCGGTTACAGGCGGTACCGGCGTCAACCCCTACCGTATCTCGCACACCACCAACATGGAGCTCTGGTCGAAGAGCTTCTCCGAACGCGAAGCCAAGGAATATCTCGGCGCGCAGCAGGCGGCTGTGACAGCCAAGAACACCGCTCTCGACATGCGCCTGCCCGGTTACTTCTCTTACACGGAAATTCTCGAGATCGAGCTTTCCAAGGCGCTCGCCGGAGACGTGACGCCACAGCAGGCGCTCGATACGGTGGCTGAAGGCTGGAACAAGCTGACTGATGAATTCGGTCGGGACAAGCAGCTGGCCGCGTACCGCGCTTCGATGGGCCTGCCGGCGAAGTAAGACTTCTCAACAGCAATTCCCGCCCCGACACGATCGGGGCGGGTCTGGTTTAACTCGGACACAAGAATGAACCATTGCCGCTTACAGCCGGGCTATGGCGTTCTCATGAAAAAGGCACAGCATGTCCCAGGTTCGCTTAGAACAGGTCACCAAGTCCTATGGAAGCGTTGCGGTCATTCCGCCGCTCGATCTCGTGATCGCCGACAAGGAATTTGTGGTTCTCGTCGGCCCCTCGGGTTGCGGCAAGACAACCACGCTGCGCATGATCGCCGGTCTCGAACAGGCATCGTCCGGGGCAGTTCACATCGGCGACCGTGACGTTACCGGTCTGCGTCCCGGCCTTCGCAATTGCTCCATGGTCTTCCAGAATTATGCCCTCTATCCGCACATGACCGTTGCCGAGAACATCGGCTACGGCATGAAGGTGCGCGGAACGTCCAAGGACGAGATCGCCAAGGCCGTGGCCAATGCCGCCCGCATTCTCAATCTCAATGCCTATCTCGAGCGCAAGCCGAGCGCCCTGTCCGGCGGACAGCGCCAGCGTGTCGCGATCGGCCGCGCCATCGTTCGCCAGCCGGATGTCTTTCTGTTCGATGAACCGCTGTCCAACCTCGATGCCAAACTACGCATCGAAATGCGCACCGAGATCAAGCTGCTGCATCGGCGCCTGCAAACCACGATTGTCTACGTCACGCATGATCAAGTCGAAGCAATGACCATGGCCGACCGTGTCGTGGTGATGAACCAGGGTCGGATCGAGCAGGCTGCTGACCCGATCACGCTTTACGAATCGCCGAAGAATCTTTTCGTTGCCGCATTCATCGGTGCGCCTAGCATGAATTTCATTGAAGGTCGGCTCGACAGCAGTGATGGCAACCTTTGCTTCCGTGCGGAAGGCGATGTCGCGATCCCTGTGTCGGCTCGGCTCGCTGAACGCCTCACAACCGCAATCGGAAAGGCCGTCGTTCTTGGTATCCGGCCGGAACATACCATGATTGCCGATACCGCCTTGCCGCACCTCAAGGTGCACGTGGCTGATATCGAGCCTCTTGGTCCACATACGCTTGCTATCGGGAAGGTTGGCCAAAGCCCCTTTACCGCCCAGATCCACGCGTCCTCCCGGGTCAGGCCGGACGACGCGATCGATGTTTCCATCGATCCGGAAAAGATGCACTTCTTTTTAAAGAGCACCGGTGAGGCGATTGGAAGATGAATTCTACGATCGGCCTGCTTGTTGAGGTGTGGATCACCACGAGACCTTTGTCAGAGCGTTTCTGTCCTGCAAATATGGCGAACGGCAGTCGCTTGCGTTTGCCCCCGCGGTTCATTTCGGTGCGCGCGTATTGATTCTGGACGATCCGACTGCCGCGCTTGGGGTCAAGCAGGCGACCCATGTGCTTCGCATCGTGAATGCGGCGAAGCACCGCCGTCTCGCCATCTCGTTCACTACCCATCGGGTTATGCATGCGATCGCCGTTGTTGAATGAAATGAAATCCAGATCGTCTCGCGGTGTTCCGTTCGGGCGATTGCAGCTTTGATGCTGCTGGAGTCCTGCCCAGGAGAGACACAGCTTTTACACCCTTTTCGGCCATTTCTGAGAGGCGTGCATCACCGTAATGATCGCGATATCGTGGTGAACCCGATAAGGGATGATGTAGGGAATGTCGGACAATACAACTTCGCGCGTGCCGGTGATGCGCCCAATGCGACCAGCGGTCGGCAGCTCTGCGTCATGACCGAGATGTCGTCTTGACATATTTACCGACCACGCGTGCCACGTCGTCTGGAACGCGGATGGTGAACGCCGTCATAAAAACCTCGCCTCTTGTTCACCTCGACCATCCTTGAACCATGCTGGCTCGTCAAGGTTCAACTGGCGTCTGCCGCCGTTTGCTGAATAGCGAAACTGCCGGATCGTTGGTTCCAATCCCTTCAAGGCGAAGTTGTCAGGTAACGGCGGGGTTTGCGGTTGCGCAGGATGGGGCGTCCGCTGCGGTAGAGGATCAGTGCTATGATCAAGCCGATGTAAATCAACTGTTCCATCGAAAACACCTTCGTCGACAAGGCGTAGTGGAGTACGCCGCAGGCGGCGATGATGTAGATCAGGCGATGCAATCTGATCCAGTGCGCACCCATCCGTCTGATCGAGAACCTATTCGAGGTAAGCGCCAACGGGATCAGCATCGCAAGACCGGCCATGCCGAACATGATGAACGGTCGCTTGAGCGTATCATTCAGGACGGCGGTAACATCGAGCGCTTGATCCAGCACAAGATAGACCGTGAAGTGAAGCAGGATATAATAGAAACACAGGAGCCCAAGTGCCCGGCGATAGGCAATAAAATTCCAACCCATCAGATCGCGAACCGGGCTTACCGCCAAAGTCAGGATTAGAAACCGCAAGCCCCAGAGCCCGAGAAACAATTCGAAAGTCTTGACGGGATCCGCGCCAAGCCCGCCCGTTGCGCCAAGGTAAAAATACCAAACCGCAGGCGCAAGTCCGACGGCATACGTCAGCCAGACCAATGTCGGCTGCCATTGCTTCAAGGAGCTGCGCAAGGTCGGCTTCATCAAAAGTTGGTCCGCAGATCCATGCCTGCATAAAGGCTTGCAACTTCGTCGGCATAGCCGTTGAAGGGAAGGGTGGGGTGACGGCCGGCATTGAAGAACCCGCTCTCGCCAATGCGCCGCTCGGTCGCCTGGCTCCAGCGGGGATGATCCACCGCCGGGTTCACATTGGCATAGAATCCGTATTCCCGCGCATTGGCGGCCTGCCAGGTGTTGACGGGCTGCGTGTCGGTCAAGGTTATGCGGACGATCGACTTGATCCCCTTGAATCCATACTTCCATGGCACCACCAGCCTGATCGGTGCGCCGTTCTGGTTCGGTAGTGTCTCGCCGTACAGTCCCACGGCCAGAAGTGCCAGAGGATGCCGCGCTTCGTCGAGGCGAAGCCCCTCCACATAGGGCCATGGCAAGGACTGGAAGACGCTTTTCTGTCCTGGCATTTCTTCCGGACGAACAACGGTCTCGAAGGCAACGTATTTGGCGCTGCCGAGCGGCTCAACCTTGTCCAGCAAAGCTGCGAGCGGAAATCCGTTCCAGGGAATGACCATGGACCATCCCTCGACACAGCGCATACGATAGGTTCTGTCCTCGATGGGAAAGTCTTTCAGGAGTTGCTCAAGATCGAATGTGCCGGGTTTGCCGACCATGCCGTCAACCTTGATCGCCCATGGAAGCGGTTTGAAATCACCGGACAGGGCCGCGGGATCCGCCTTGTCGAGCCCAAACTCATAGTAGTTGTTGTAGGTCGTGACATCCTCCCGCGAGGTCGGCGTTTCATCGACCTTGTAGGCGCTGGACACGGTGGAAAGTGCTGCGGCTTCGGATCGGTGCGTGGACAAAAGCGACATCGCGCCGAAGGCCCCGGCAGCAAGAAATTCGCGGCGCTGCAGATAAACAGCGTTCGGGGTGATTTCGGAAGCGGCAATTCTTGGCGGACGATAGGCCGGCATTGTTGGTCCTTTCACACAGGTCGAGCAATCGCGGCCAACCCAGATTGCCCCGATCACGTGCTGTTATGCCGGGAATCGAAGCGGAAGAAACCCAATTTTTCGTGCGCAGGGCGTGATCGGACGATGACGACGGGGTCGCGGAGCGCGCGGAGATCGACGCCTATTGCCCGTCTTTGCCGACACGCAGAGAGAGAAACCGATCCAGAAGGATTTTTTATTTCGTCCCGCTGTAACGCAGCGCGCTCAGCAACGTCCAACAGACAGGAAGCATTTTGCGGCCGGATGTGCGACCACCGCCCGTCCAAGGTTGCCTGCTGCACCGGTCACCGCCTGTCTCGCAGGGCTCTGGATGTATGGTTTGCCCTTTCTCCGCGGTACCGTTTTTGAAGACCTCTCTTCGATCGTTTTTACCGTCCTTGCTGTTGTTTGTCTGGCGTGCGCCGACCGGGTCGAACGTGCATTGATCCGCGGGTGAGCGGGCAGGGGAGGGTGCGTCCATACTGCACATGAGTTGATAGGAACGGACATCAGGAAGGAAAATGTGATGAAAATGGTACAATATCTGATTGGAGTGTTGATGATGACGATTGTGGCCACGCAGGCGGTCGCCGGCGAAATCAATGCAGCAGACGGTGTCGCGATTTCCGGCTATGACGCGGTTGCCTATTTCAAACAGGAAAAACCGGTCAAAGGGTTGGAGACATACTCCGTCACCTACAAAGATGCCCTTTTTCTCTTCGCATCTGCCGACAACCGTGACGCTTTCCAAGCCAATCCCGAGACGTATGCGCCTCAATACGGTGGTTACTGCGCCTATGGAACGGCCTCCGGCTACAAGGCCCCGATCGATCCAGCCGCTTTCACGATTACCGGCGGGAAACTGTATCTCAACTATAACAAGGGCGTTCAGAAAAGCTGGCGTCAGGACACGACGGGCTATATCAGGAAAGCCGATGAAAACTGGCCGGTCGTCAAGACGCAGTAAGGCATTTGCCGAAGAAGATCTGCATCGGAGTTGCGAACAATAGATGCATCGCCGGTCATGGTTTTGGTTCAGGCTCCAGCATCTGCATCACCGCTGTGCGATCTTCGTCCAGGTGCGGCGGGCGACTGCGGTATTGAACGGGGGTCGCCGACATTTTCAGGGGATTGCCGAGAACTCGAACGGGAGGATTACCGTCGTCGTCCTGCATCGACACGACCATCCCTCGCGCCAGCGTGTGCGGATCGGTCAAGACCGTATCGACGCCGGCGACCCTGCCAGCCGGAATGCCCGCAGCAAGCAGACGGCGCTCCCAGGAGAGCGCCGTGTCCTTTGCGATCTCGCCTTCGATGATCGCTTGAAGTGCTGCAAGGTTCACGACCCTGTCGCTGTTTTTGCGAAACCGCTCGTCCTGCGCCAGTTCCGTCCTGCCGATCGCCTGCGCGAAACGCGCGAACTGCTGGTCGTTGCCGACTGCCACGGCCAGATGCTCGTCAGATGCGGCAAAGGTCTGGTAAGGGGCGATATTGGGGTGCGCATTGCCGATGCGTCCCGGCACACGGCCCGAGACAAGATGATTGGTCGCGGAATTGATAAGCCATGCGACCTGGCAGTCATACAGTGCCAGATCAATATACTGGCCCTGACCGGTGCGATCCCTGTGGCGCAGTGCCGCCAGAATTCCAACGGTCGCATACATTCCGCACATGACGTCCGCGATGCCGACGCCGACCTTGACGGGCGCGCCACCTTGCCCATCGGATTGCCCGGTGATGCTCATGATGCCGCCCATCGCCTGAATGAGAAAATCATAGCCGGTCCGGTCCGAGTAAGGCCCCGTCTGGCCGAATCCGGTGATGGAGCACCAGACAATGTCGGGCTTGATCTGGACAAGATCCTCATATCCGATGCCGCGCCGGGAAAGGTCACCTGGTTTGTAGTTTTCGACGACGACGTCGGAAATGGCGACAAGCCGGCGCACGAGTGCAACGCCGTCTTCCGTTGCAAGGTCGATGGCAATGGACTTCTTGTTGCGGTTGGCACAGAGAAAATAGGCACTCAGATCGCTGTCAGTGCCATCCGCGTCGGCTACAAAGGGTGGCCCCCAGCTGCGCGTATCGTCGCCGCATTCCCGTTTCTCGACCTTGATAACCTCCGCCCCGAGATCAGCGAGGAGCTGCGTTGCCGTTGGACCTGCAAGGATGCGTGAAAGATCGAGGATGCGCAGCCCATCCAGGCTGCCCATTTGCCGTTGCGTGTCCGCCTGCATCATTGTCTCACTCTTTCCGTATGAACATCAGGTTTTCCAAGGCGCGGCCTTGAACCAGCCGACAAGATAGGCCGTTGCGATCAGAACAGTGAAACCGGCAAGGTTTGCGATCGCGGTGGGCAGCGGCGTGCGACCGGCATGATCGAGCCAGATACCGATGATTTGCGCCACCACCATGCCGATGATGAACACCGCGAGCGATTGCTGGCCCACCTTCATCAAGACCCCCGTCACGGGATATACAATGGGATGAAGCAGCCGGCGACCACCAACCCCGACCGCATGAACAGCGATATAGGCAAGGGCGAGGAAATGAATAAGACGCAGCAGACCGAATGCGGTCTTGTCCGTCAGCGGCAAAAGAGCGTGTGCCGCTTCGCGGAAAAACGGCGAGGCGTTGAGGATCATGTACCAGGCAAAGGGAATGGTCGTCACGACAATGACAAAGGCCAGCGTCATCAGCCAGCGATTGAGCGGAGGCGCGACGAACGTGCCGCGCATCAGAAAAAAACCAAGGAAGAAGATCAGCTGCCAGCCGAACGGATTGAAGAACCATGGCCGCTCCGTCCAGGGCTCGGCGGGAAAATGCACCAGCGAAAACTGTGCCGTGAGCCAGAGGAGCGCCATCAGCACCATGGGAAGAAGGCGATGGATACGCTCGGCCAGAAGCATCACCGGCATCAGTGCGAGGATCACCATATACATCGGCAGGATATCGAAATAGTTGGGAACGTAGGTGAGCGTCAAAAGCCCGATCAGCAGCGGTGCGGGATCGTCGAAGAACCGCACCAGATTTAGGCTTTGGATGTAGGATGTGCCGTCCGGCTTGTTGCCCGCGAGGGACATCAGCGTCGCTATGACGAGGAAAACACAGATATGCGACCAGTAGATCTGCCAGATGCGCTGAACAACTCGGGCGGTGAGCATCAGGGTGCCTTCGCGATCAAACAGGCGGCCAAAGGCAATGGCAGATGCCATGCCGGACAGGAAGACGAACATCTCCGTCGCATCTGAAAACCCGAAGCGCGCCGGAATCCACAGCGCCCAGTGATCACTCGGCACATGAGCGACGAGAATGATCAGCATGCCGACGCCACGAAAGACATCAAGACGCGGATCACGCGGACGCTTTGCGCGTTGCGCCAGCACCGGAGCGGGGGCGGGGGCGGGATCAGAATGCGTTTTCGTAAGCATCGGCATCAAACCTGCATGAGATGAGCGTAAACACGTTTCGCTGGGATGCCTGCGAAAGCTCTTGGCGCAGGTCGTCAGCTGTCCCGACACGGACGCCATATCCGCCAAAGCCGCGGGCGATGGTCGCAAAGTCGGTATCACCGAGTGCAACGCCTGCCCCAGCCAACCCCGCAGATGCCTGTTTCAGGGCGATCAGCGCCAGGCTGCGATCCTGAAACACGACGATGGTGATGGGACGGCCAAGGTCGCGTAGCGTCGCAAGCTCACCGATCCCCATTTCCAGTCCGCCGTCGCCCATGACGGCAAAGACACGTCGCGCCGGGTCGGCGGTCTTGGCGCCGATCGCCAGCGGCAAGGCCGCGGCCATGGTGCAGAAGCCTGCCGATTGCAGCAAGGACAGTGGCCGGGCCGCCACCCATTTCTGCGACAGGAGGATGCGATGTGCCCCGCTGTCAACCGTGACGAGGGCGTCGGCTCCAGCAGCTTCCTGGATCATGTCAATAATCGCATGCGGTCCCCAGGTCGTGGGGGTCGCAATCTGCGCTTGAAGCTTTGTCTTTGCGCGCGTCGGTTCGCCATCCGGCCAGGATTGACGAGAGCTGACAGCGGCCGCCAGTGCAGACGTAGCGTCTGCTGTGTTTGCTATAAGGCGGGTTGCGGCATGATGCATGGCATGATCGGGAGCCGCCGCCGTGATCTCTACCATCCGGTTTGCATCGATGACGGGATCAAGCCAGCCAAGGCGCATTTCGATCGGGTCGTAACCGATCATCAGGATAAGATCGGCGCGGCGCATCAGATCGAGCAGCACCGCATCGGCGCGCGGCGACAGGCCGCCGCCGCCCAACGCAAGCGGATGGTTTTCAGGGATCAGCCCCTTGCCCTTGTAGGTCGTCAGAACAGGAGCTCCGATCGCCTCCGCCAGGCGCAAAACATAGTCTCCGGCGTTCGCCCGTGCCGCTTCGAAGCCTGCAAGGATCAGCGGACGCTCGGCATGGGATAAATCGCGAGCAAGAGAGAGGATCGCGGGATCAGCGGCGCGCACTGATGGTGTCAAGATGAGCGTCGGCTGTAGAATACGCGGTACCGGGTCCATCATGGCTGCGACAGCCGGTGAAAGGTCGAGATGCACGGGGCCCATCGGTTCCGTAAGGGCAATAGCCAAGGCCCGAGCGACCGTCGGGCCAGCACTTTCCAGCTCGATCTCGAAGCTCGCCTTGACCAGCGGCCGCAGCATTTGCGCCTGGTCGATGACTTGATGGGTGTAGCGCGCCCGGGTGGCGCGATCGACGATGCCGGATATCACCACCAGCGGGACGTGTTCCTGTGCGGCATCGGCGATACCGTTGACGGCATTGGCAAGACCCGGCCCGACGGTGGTGACAAGGAGGCCGGGCGTTGCGGTTGTCACGCTGGCGCCCGCGGCCATTGAGGCCGCTGCAGTTTCATGGCGTGCCAGGTGAAAGGCGATGCCGGCCTTTTCCAAACCATCGATCAATGTGACAACCTCGCCGCCCGGCATGCCGAAGGCATGGCGAATGCCGTAGGCGTATAGCGTTGCGGCAACAGTATCGGCAACGCGCGTTGCTGTGGACGTGTTGGTATCAGACATGCGGCATGCGCCTCTCGCGAAATCGTGAAGCCCCGGAAAATTGCCGGGCATTAACAAAGACTGTACTTGAATTTGAAGGTTTGACGCTGGAGGCCAACAGGTGGGTTTTAAACGTGTTGCGGCTGTCGCTGCATTTATTCTGTCGCCGTTCGCGGTTCAGGCTGCCGATTGCGGCGACACTGTCGCCTGCACCGTTGAAGATGGCTCCTACAGTATCGAGATGCCTCAAACCACTGCCGCCAAAGGCGTTCTGGTCTTTTTTCACGGCTACAAGAGTTCCGCCGCGTTGCAGATGCGCCATCGCGCCCTCGTCGAAGTCGCGCATGCGCATGGGCTGGCCTTCGCTGCCGTCGATGGGCTGAATGGAACCTGGTCGCACCCGAATGCGCCCGGCAACTTCCGGGACGAGAAACGCTTTGTCGGCCATGTTCTCGACGATCTGGAGGCACGTTTCGGCTTTACCGCGAGAAACACCTTGCTTGGCGGTTTTTCGCAAGGGGCGTCCATGGCCTGGTATACGCTCTGTCAGCAGGGCAGCCGCACGGCAGGGGCCGTGACTTTCTCCGGCGTCTTCTGGGACCCGCTGCCGAGACCACAGGATTGCGTGACTGACATGCCGCCGATCGTGCACTTTCACGGAACGGCGGATAGAACGTTCCCGTTGAGCGGTCGTGCCATCGGGCAAGAGTTCCATCAGGGCGATGCCTTTAAAAGCATGGCAATCGTGCGGCAACGTGCGAGTTGCGAGATGGAAGTCAAAAAGCAGATTGGCGACATTGCTTGCGCAGTGGCGCCCGGCTGCAATCGTGGTGAAATGGCGCTTTGCATCCATGGTGGCGGTCATCAGATACAACCGGATCAGCTCGATGCCGGGCTCACCGAACTTGGTTTCTAAGAGGCGGGGCCCGTTGATGGCCATTGAACAGCAATCCCGCCCGCAATTCCGATCGCGGACGAGAGGCTTGCATTGAACGCCTTGGTTGGCCTGCACGCTCAATGCTCGCGGTACCAGACGACATAGGCGACGACGAGGCCGAAGAGCCAGTGTCCCACCAGTGATGCCCAGGTCAACGGGATGAACCCTAGGAAAGCGGGCAGGCCGGCAATCAGGTGCGCCATGACATAGAGTGCGAAGATCCACAGGCCTGTCCCGAAACCGAGACCTGTCAGGAACAGTGGAAGGTTTGGTACGATCATGCGTTGAAGCGGTCTGGCGATGAACAGGTAGCCGATCGGATAGAAAACGATACCGACGATGGCGTGGATGATTTCTGCGGCAAACCGGTTCTGGAATCCGAACACGCTCTGGACGAGCGCGGCGGGTTCCAGCGCTCCGCCGACAAGAAGCGGCGTTATCCCTCTCGCCCAGATTTCCCAGGCAATATCCGCAGCAAACCCGGCGATCAGGATGGTGAAAAGCAGCTTTGTCGAGAGCCGCGGCAGCAAATGCGTTTCATGCGTGTCGCTCATGGTCATGGCATTTTCCCCTGATGAGTTTTGAATGTGTTGCGCAGGCACTCGGCTAGAGTACCGCGCGCATTTCGATGGTACCGAGCAGCCGGTCTTCGGCGCGCAGACGGCGGCGGACGTCGCGAATGCGGGAAAGTCCTGCACTGTCGCCATTGGTTCCAGCAGCCTTTGCCACTGCCAGCATAAAGAAATCACGTTGGGCGTTGCTGCCGCCGATCGTCGGCAGATCGACGACGATCCGGTCAAGTACCCGCCGGTCGGCTGCCGTGCTGAGGCCGGCAATGATACGGGCGAGCGGCACGCCAACTTCGGCTGCAACCTTGGCCTGATCGCCGCTGCCTGTAGCCTTGCGCTCCAGACCGCTGACGACGTCACGAACCGCGGAATGCTCACCGATTGCGACCAGTGCGGCCAGCGTATGCAGAGACGCGAACACCAGCGTCGTGTCGTGCCGGCGGCGCAGCGCGATCTCGGCCATATCCCCCCAGCGCGAGCCAACATCGACGCCCGTCTGGTTGAGGCGCCAAAGGAGGGAGATGGCATTGGCCATATCGCGAAAATCGTCTGTCTGCTGCGGACGAACTTCCTCGTCGTAGATTTTGAGCACATGCGCGTGGTCGCCTCTCTCAAGATGAAGAAGCGCCAGATGCCAGGCCATATGGAAGGAAAAATTGTTGCAACGAGACCACGACTTGCGGCCATCCTCGAGCCATGCAATGCCATCCGCCGTTTTACCGCGCATCTCGTAGACATGCGATACAGCGTGCAGCCCCCAGGCATCATCCGGCTGTAGTTGAACAGCATGTTGGCCTGCAGCTTCGGCAGCATCGTAAAAGCCATGTTCCTCCAGCGCGAAGGCATGGCATCCAAGCAGAAAGCCTGCGGCCGGCAGGGTCTCGTTCCAGTCCTCCATAACGCGGCTGCTCATGGCCAACATTTCCTTCGCGTCACCCAGCATGAAGCGCAGCGCATGCGATATCTTGAACGGAAGGAATGTTGCCGGCCGCTCCGCAAAGCCTTCGTCAAGCCGCCGGGCCGCGGTTGCGAACGAGCCATCGACAGCTGCATCAAGGGCGTGGACCAGCACTTGCTCGTCGCGAGTCCCGCCATCTCGACAAGCCATCGCCCGGCGCGCTGCAGCCAGAGCCTCAGCGGCGTGTGGTGCCAGTTCCGAACGGGCAAGGATCAAATTGGCAAAACCCTTCAGCGCAAGGGCTGCGATATGATTGGGATCCGCGGATAGCGCGGCCTGCAGTGCCGTGCCCGTGTTGGGACGGTGTGCGGCAAGGCCGTGGACGGCCTCTTCGAAGGCCGTTTCTGCTTGCGCGCTCACCGTGCTCGTCGAGAGATTGTAGGCATCAAGTTTCATTCGTTGGGCTCCTTGAAAGAACCTCCACGATCCGGAGTGTTGAGCCCAAGTTTGTGAAGCAGTGCGGTTGGGACGGAGCCACGCAGGCTCTCGGCCGCAATGCTTCTGGCAATTTTAAGTCCGTTTACGTAAGTCCTGCAGTTGCTGCATTGCGCCAGATGGATCGCAACCATCAGCCTGGTTCTCTTGGAACCCTCCCGACTGATGTAGTCACTCGCAACGTCAGGGACTTCTCTGCAGGTCCACAATGCCATTCGCCTCTTGGTTCAAACCCGGTCAGGTTCTGTCCGTAAGACACTTTGGCCTCCGATACGTTACACCAGCATGCGGTCACGCCTGCGTGATCAGGCTTTTGCTCTTGTCGCGAAGCAGGTTCTCTATCTCGTTGCGGATGCGCGCCCGCGCGCGATGAAGCAGGATGCGCTGGTTTGCCGGAGTGAGCTGAAGCAGCTTGCAGGTTTCTGCTGCATCGCTGCCTTCAACATCGCGCATGATGACAACTGCCTTTTGGGCTGGGGGAAGCAGGTCTATAACGTCTGACACATGTTTCCAGAGCTGACGTCCTGCAAAAATGCGTTCAGGGTTAAGTCCATCGAAGGAGGACGGTGGTTCAATCCAATGATCCGAATTGTCAAATCGCGATGCCGAAACAGCGTCCTCCTCGTCGGCCCCGTGCTCCTCCTCAAGAAGAACGGTATAGCGTCCTTCGCGCTTCGCATAGGTTTTTGCCTTGTTGAGCAAAATCGCAATGATCCATGTCGAGAAGGCTGACTTTCCCTCGAACTTTCGAATGTTGGCAATGACGGCGACCCAGGTTTCCTGCGCGACATCTTCGGCAGTCGCTCGATTTTTCACGATGGTTTGCGCCAAACCAACCAGCGCCCTATGATGGCGTTCAACGAGCATGCGCAGCGCTTCCGAGTCACCGCTTCGCAGCCTGTCAAGGAAGAGTCCGTCCGCATGAATGCGAACGCCAAATCCTATGGCAGCAACCCAGAATGTTATACTCATTGTTGCCCCGTGCCGCGCGTTTTACGTCTCGCGTTCTTTTAGCAAAAATTACCTCCAACTGAAAAGTAAAGGTTCCGTCATAACCCCGTTGACACGCCTTCAAGGACGACATTGCCTATTTTCAAAATCAACTTCCCCGTCCTGCAATGGCTCACAGGAATGGCCAGACGCTTTGCCAACCAATTGCAAATAATACCGTCGGTCCGCAGTCGACGCTGCTGGCCGACAAGGGGATCGATAAAAATCGTCTGCGGGGCGTTGCCCCCGCGAAACTCAAATCCAAGCCGTCATTCCGTCGAAAGCGGATCGCAAGGACATCATCCCCTGCGACTTCGCCATGTATCGCTGGCGGCATCTCGTCAATCGATCATCGCTGACGAAAACGCGAAGACTGCCGCCTGAGCATGGGTGGCATTTTCTCCACCAGTGTAATGCAGCCCATCGTTGGACAAGTGGGGCCCCACAGTTTCTCAATCACTCGACGGGATCGGTCGGCTTTGCGAAGGCTGCGCGCAGTTCGTCTGACATTGGCAGGCGCATGTTGATGCCCTCCGGTGGAACGACAGTGTTGAACCATTTCTCGTAGAGCGTTTCGATCCTGTCGCTCGCGTATATGTCTACAAGGGCGGCGTTCACGGCATCCTTGAAATCGGTGTCTTCCAGTCTGACCATAAGCCCGTAGGGCTCCGGAAAGCCGAGCGCTTCCTTCGAAAGAGCATAAATCTCCGGATTCTCCGATTTTGCCACCATGGCTGCGAGAAGGATACCGTCCATCACAAAGGCTGCTGCCCGCCCCTCGGTCACCAGCCGGAAGGCATCTTTGTGGGTCTCGACCGGCATGACGGCGATGCTCAGGGCGCGTTCGCGATTGATCGTGTTGAGCTGGCCGATATTGGTTGTGCCTGACGTCGCGGCGACCGTGTGGCCGCCGAGATCGGCGATGGTCTTTAAGTTTTTTTTCTTCAGTGACACGAACTGGGTGCCGGTGACGAAGTGCGGATAGGAGAAGCCGACACTCTTGCGCCGCTCGGCATTGTTGGTGCTGGCCACGCATTCGATGTCGAGATCGCCATTGCGCAGCTTGGTGACGCGGTTGCGCGGTGTCCGCTCAACATATTCTACCTTCACCGCCGCAAGCTTCAGCCTGTTTTTGATGTTGTCAATGACATCAAGGCAAAGTTCGGTCGAGTACCCTGTAACGGTGCCGTCGGGCTGGCGGTAGGAGAAAGGGAAATCTTCCGCGCTGTAGCCGATGCGGACGATGCCTGTCTCCGCAATCTTCTTGAGCGTAGAGACCGGCGCTTCGGCATGGCCTGTCGAAGCCGGTGCCAGGACTGAAAGGACAGTAACGGCACCAAGAAGCAATTTCAGTATTGGCGTCTTACGTTGAAATTTTCTTGTCATCTGTTCGTCCCCTCTAATCCAGGTAGGCCGTTGGAGCGGTAAAGGCTGCTTTCAGGGTTGGGGACATGGGCAGCCTGAGATTCATGCCGTCCGGCGGGATCGGCGACATGAACCACGTCTTGTAGATAGTGTCGATCTCTGGACTGGTGAATATCCGCTCCAGCGCCGCATTGACCACCATTCGGAACTCCTCGTCACCGTGGCGGACCAGGAGGCCGTAGGGTTCGGGTGGGCTTAGCGTCTCCTCCGACAGCTCAAACGTCGATGGATCGGGCGCCTGTGCGATCATGGCGGCAAGCAGGATGCCATCCCAGACGAAAGCTGACGCACGAGCGCTTGCCACGAGATCGAAGGCTTCAGAATTGGTCTTGGTCGGCAACACGCCGATGTTGAGCTGCTTCTCGCGGTTGAGTGTGTTCAACTGTTCAATATTGACGGTTCCGGAGGCGGCTGCGACCGAACGGCCGGCGAGATCCTCAATCTTGGCGATGCCGTCCGCGCGCCGCGTCATGTACTGCGTGGCGGTGGTGAAATGCGGATAGGAGAAGCCAACGACCTTGCGCCGTTCGGCATTGTTGGTTGTCGCCGCGCATTCAATGTCAATTTTGCCGCTCTTGACCAGCACGAAGCGTGTGGCGGAGGTGGCCGCAACGTAGTCGACGGTCAGATTGTCGAGCTTCAGGTGCTGCCTGACCGCCTCCACCACCTGGTGGCATAGGTCCATCGAAAAACCGATGATTTTACCATCGGGTATTTTGTAGGAGAACGGGGGCTCGGCCTCCCGATAGCCCAACGAGATGACACCGGTTTCGGTGATCTTTTTCAGCGTAGTGCTCGTCTCGTCGGCCATCGCTTGCGCTGAGTACACGAGACAGGCCAGGGCCAACACTGTTGGTGCAAGTCTAGGCATATGTTTCTCCAAACTGGGTTCCAGCGGTGGTGCCCACCCCGGCGGTCCTTGATGTCATGCACGTCAACGCTGTTTCATACCTTTTTGGCTTGTCTCGGCATTTCGATGTCGCCGATCGGCCGCGGCCGGGCGAAATAGTATCCCTGCGCATGGGTGCAGCCGGCCGCCTTCAGGATCATCAGTTGCTCCTCGGTTTCGACGCCTTCGGCAGTAATTTCCATATGCAATGCGCTGGCTAGATTGGTAATGGCAGAAACGATCGCCCTTGAGGTGTGATGCGTTGGCAGGTCCGCCACGAAACCGCGGTCGATCTTGATCTTGCTGAACGGCATCTCGGCGAGATAGCTGAGAGAGGCATATCCGGTGCCGAAATCGTCAAGTACGATGGACACCCCCATGGCGCCAATCGCCTGCAGGGATTTGCGGCTGTCGGCGCCGGCTAGCATCACCGTTTCAGTCACCTCCAGTTCCAGCCGTGTGGCCAGCAGACCGGATGCGCGAAGGGCACCACCGACGGTCTCAACAATACCGCAATGGCGCAGTTGTACCGGCGACAGATTGACGGCAAGTCGCATCTCGACAGGCCATGTGACGGCGTCGGCGCATGCGCGTTCCAGCACCCATGCACCAAGCGGTACGATGATCCCCGTCTCCTCGGCCAGCGGAATGAAACGATCAGGCGGGATCAGGCCTTGCTGCGGATGGCGCCAGCGCACGAGCGCCTCAAAACCGCACACGAGGCCGCTGGCAATATTGATAAAGGGCTGATAGTGCAATTCAAACTCGCCACGCTGTAGCGCGCGCCTGAGGTCGATTTCCAGGGCATGCTGGTCCTGCACCACCATGTCCATGCCCTGTTCGAAGACGATGAGAGTACCGCGTCCGGCGGCTTTGGCGCGATAGAGTGCCAGATCGGCGTTCTGAAGCAGCTGGCCGGCGCTTGCGCCATGGGCGGGCGCGCAGGAGATGCCGATGCTGGTGCCCACCACCATCTCGTGGCCCTCAAGCATGACGACGGCGGAAATTGTCTGCAGGAGGCGGCCAGCAAGCCCGCGCGCCTCGTTGATCGGGTCCTTGCGCACTCGCTGGATGATCGCGAATTCGTCGCCGCCGAGCCGGGCTGCGAGATCGCCTTCGCCGAGCACGTTGCGGATCCGCTGCGCTGTGGTGACAAGCAGTTGGTCGCCGTAGCCATGGCCCAATGTGTCGTTGACCACCTTGAAACGATCCAGGTCGAGCAAAAGGACGTTGAACCCTCCCGAGTGCTCGATATCTTCGAGGGCTGTGTCCAACGTTTTCATCAGCAGCGCCCGGTTGGCCAATCCGGTCAAGGCGTCGTGATGGGCCATGTGCTCGAGCGTCACCGCCATGTCCCGGATTTCACGCAGTCGGGCGCGCTCGACCACAGCCTCGCGCAGTGCCTCAATGGCGCGCGCCATATCGCCGATTTCGTCGCTGCGGGTCTGGAAGGGCGTCACCGTGTCGGTCACCTCGCTTGCGATCTGCAACGTGGCCTGAACGAGTGCCGGCACTGGTCGAAACAGTCGCCGGGCGAGAAACGTGGCGACAACGCCGGTCAAAACCAGGACGGTAATGACCATGACCAGCGAATTGCGAAGCAACTCCTCCTGCGCGCGGTTGAGCATGGAAGCCTTGCCAATCGACACTGCAACGGCGCCTAGCAGCGCATTGTCCGGACTGACAATCGGCAGCAGGCCGACAAAGTATCTCTCACCGGCGATTGTGGCGAAACCGCTTGAGACCAGACCTGCCAGCGCGTCACCCGTGAAAAGTATCTCGTCCGGCGCAACCCAGGGAGTTTCTGCAGGTGAGAGACCCGATGATGATGCCACGTCGGCAAAGAGCCCGGTCTGGGGATCAAGGCTGAAGAGCCACGCGTCGTTCTTGGTTTGCGCGGCCACCAACGCTAGCACGTCCGTCGGGGTGAATCCTGTGAAGAGGATGGAATCGTCGTCGCCGATTGGCTGTCCGGTGACGATCCGCTCCACCTGGCCGCTGCTGTCGGTCTTGATCGCCACATATGTGTAAATGTTGCGCAGGGTCGAACTGGCGATCTGGGTGTTGATGCGTGCCTGATTGTTCCACTGCTCCTTGGCCGCATCGACGAACATCGACCAGCCGACCATTGCGCCTAGGGCGTAGGAGAAGAGTGCCACACCGAGAAATACGATGATGATCTTGGAAAGCAACGAACGGTTCCAGGCTCGCGCCTGTGAAAGGCTCGATCGAAGGATTCGCAACAGCCATGGCGAATTGCCGGTAGCTGTAGACGGTTGTGTATGACAGGTGTCATCAGCCATCAGTCGATTGCCACCCAGATTTCATCATTCCCTCTTCGCCTACTTATTTTTTTCCGCAACTTAGCCTGTTTGCCCGACAGAGATTGCGAAACTAGAAAACAAGCTTAGAAGTGTCATATTTGCTGAATCTTCCTTTATTCTATCTTAAATTGTGCTCGAACATTGCATGTCGAAGCATTGGAGCCGGGCTATGCTCGGGAGAAGCCGTGGGCCGATGGGAGATCCCCGTACAGCTACCGTTTGTCGGAGATCATGCTTCAGTCCGCCGGGCTGATGTGTATCGCCCATGCGCTGCGAGAAAGACTATCAGGCAAAGGCTGCAACTCGCAGCCACATGCAACGTGGTATCTATGCCGTCGAGCGTCGTCGCAGAGCTCGACACCGTCCTTCCGCAGTTCAACGACATGCCGAACCCGCCGCCTCACTGATCAGAACCCATTGGCCATTCTTGTCGCCCTATGGACATGATGCGCCATGGTTGGTTTTTGAGTTTGCGCCAGGCATCGCAACAAGGGGCGACGATGTCGTCGTAGGATTTGAAGGTACGGTTTGAGAGCCAGTTTTCACGCATAAAGAGCCAGAGGTTCTCAACCGGGTTGAGCTCTGGCAACTTCGGCGGCAGTGGCAGGGTCGTGATGTTGGCCGGCACGACAAGCTTGTTCGACATGTGCCACCCCGCCTGATCCATGATGAGGATGGCATGCGCGTCATCGGTGACATGACGGGAGATTTCGGCCAGATGCTGCGTCATGGCGTGCTATCGCACCATGGCATGACCAGCGCCGCCGCCTTGCCGAGCTTTGGGCAGATCGCCCCGAATATGTAGGCTGACCGGGTTCGCTGGTCATGCAGGGCTGACAGTCGCGTTCCTCTCTTTGCCCAGCGACGGGTGATCTTGTTCTCTGGCCGTTGACACAAACGGCCTGATTTCAGAAACTTGGATGCCTCGATGAATTAGAACGTGTCGTCGGTGGTTCGAATGCCTTCAAGGCGTGCCATCCGGATCGACTGCTGATGGTAGATGGCTCAGACGATTGGTCGTGCGATTATGCCTGCAGATCCTGCGCGTACATCGGCGAGCCCTGATAGCCGAGGCCGATGAAGCCGACACGCAGATTCGCGCTCATTTCGCTTCTCCGACAATCTTGATGGCCATTTCCCAAAGCCGATCCGCATTGGCGCTGTCGAGGGCATAGGCTGCCACGCCGTTGAACTTGCCTTCCGGGCGATGCGCCACCAGCGGGGCTTCCTGGCAGTTGTCGAAATAGCGGCCGGTCACACCGCCCAGCAGTGGTGACGCCGCCAGAAGCACGGATGTCGCCGCGCCCTGTTCCGGCGTTTTGCGAAACGCCTCCGGAGTTCTCAATCCTCCGGTATGGCGCTGGAGATTGGTGGCGATAGCGCCCGGATTGAGTGCATTCGAGACAATGCCATCGGACGCCCAACGATCCCTGATGCCGACCGACAGCAGGATGCAGGCGGTCTTCGACTGGCCATAGGCCAGCAGCGGATCGTAGGGGATGAAGTGGAAATGCGGGTCATCCCAGAACACCGGCGCAAACAGGCTGCCGGTCGAACTGACTGAGACGACGCGCGCGCCCTCAGCTTTGGCCAGATAGCGGTGAAGGCCGAGGGTAAGGGCAAAATGGCCGAGGAAGTTTGTAGCGAACTGCATTTCATAACCCTGGGCGCTGCGCTGCAGGTCCGGCAGGGCCATGACCCCCGCATTGTTGACAAGGGCATGCAGGGGTTTGTCCCAGCTTCTGACAAACTCTCTGACCGAGGCTAGATCGGACACATCCAGCGGACGCACATCGATGTTTTTATTGCCGGTCTCAGTTCTGAGGTTCTGCGCCACCTCTTCGGCCGCATCCGGGCGGCGCGCAGCGATCGTGACCGAGGCGCCGGCTGCGGCTAGGCTTCTGACCGTTTCTATCCCGATGCCGCTCGCGCCGCCGGTGACGATCATCGTCTTGCCGCTCAAATCGACATCAGACAGCACTTCCGTGGCAGTTGAGAAAAATCCAAAAGGCAGGTGTTGAGACATTGCTTTGACCTTTGACTGTGGTTGGTTGCAATGGAGATAGCATTCCGCCATTGTCCGATTTAGATGGACACAAATGAACAGCATGCTGAGGTTTTTCGAACAGTGAGCGCCCTGTCGCCGGCTGAACTGACAGCCTTTGTCGCAGTGGCCCAATTTGGCGGATTTCGGGCCGCCGCCCGCAGATGCAACCTCAGCCCGTCTGCGCTCAGCCACAGCGTCGCCAATCTCGAAACCCGTTTGAATGTCCAGCTTTTCCACCGCTCCACGCGCAATGTCTCGCTGACGGATGCGGGGCGGCGGTTCTTTGCGCGGCTCGGCCCCGCGCTGGACGAGATCGCCAAGGCAACAGAAGAACTCGGCGATTTCAACGCCACCCCGTCTGGGAAGATACGGATCAATTCCGATGCTACGGCCGCCGAACAGGTTCTGAGGCCGCTGCTGCTGAAATTCATGGCCGCATTTCCTGACGTGCAGGTCGAGATCGTCAGCGAGAGGCGACTCGTCGATATTGCCGAGCACGGTTTCGACTGCGGCATCCGCTCCAGCGAAATCGTGTCGGAAGACATGATCGCTGTGCCGATCGGTGCGACGCAGCAGCATGTCGTTATCGCCGCGCCTTCCTATCTCGATGGTCTTCCGGCATTGCGTTCTCCCGCGGATCTGAGCGCGCACCGCTGCATTCAACTCCGCATGCCGAGTGGTAGATTGTACCGCTGGGAATTCGAGCATCGGGGAGAAGCTATTGTCGTCGAGACCAAGGGCGGCCTTGTCTTTGATAACTCCCGTCTCATTCTCGCTGCTGCGATGGACGGATACGGGTTCGGTTACTTGACCCGATGGATGGCCGGCCCCGCGATCGATGCAGGCCTGCTGGTCCAGATCTTGCAGGATTGGACACCACCCTATCCCGGACTGTGTCTCTATTATCCGCGCCATCGTTACCTCAGCGCGGCGATGCGTGCCTTCGTGGCATATCTTCGAGAGCAGGCGCAGCAAATTCGCACCCGCGTGTGACACGGGGTCGCGACCACGGATTGGCCGTGATCACCCGGTGTGTGGGACTATTGCGTCAAGTGGAATGATGAACTGCGAAGTCTGATCGTTCTCAACGATGACAGTCTGGTGCACCTTCGGAATGCGGATTGGGAATGAACCCGTCCAACAATTTCGCAGGAGCACACAATGAAACTTTATCATCATCCGCTTTCGGGTCATGCGCATCGCGCTTGCCTGATGGTCTCGCTGCTTGGGCTGCCGCATGAACTGGTCGAGGTCGACCTGAAATCCGGCGCACACAAGCTGCCGGACTTCCTGAAACTGAACCCGTTCGGCCAGGTGCCTGTGCTGGAAGACGATGGCGTCGTTGTCGCCGACAGCAATGCTATTCTCGTCTACCTTGCCAAGAAGGCGGACCGTGCCGATTGGCTCCCTGAAGACGCCGAGGGCGCTGCCGCCGTCCAGCGCTGGCTGTCGGTTGCCGCCGGCGAAGTCGCTTATGGTCCGGCCGCGGCCCGTCTGATCACTGTATTCGGTGCAAAGTTCAATCCTGAAGAAGTCATCGGCCGTGCTCACACATTGCTGGGACGGCTCGAAAGCCACCTTGCCGATCGTCAATGGCTTGTCGGCAACGGGCCGACCATCGCCGATGTGGCCATATACAGCTATGTCGCCCGGGCACCGGAGGGCAATGTTGATCTCTCCGCCTATCCGGCAGTCGATGCATTTCTCCGTCGTATCGAAGCTTTGCCGGGCTTCGTTTCCTTCGTTCAAACACCGGCCGGCCTTGCTGCCTGACGTCGTGATGCGGGCGCGCGGCTGAGCGGGCCCGCGCCTCTTGAGGGAGATGAGACATGACCGAGATGCTCAAGACGTTGCCAGCATGGCACGAAGGCGAAATCTACCTGCAAGAGAAGGTTGGCGTGGTGGACCGCATGGCAACCGTCGGCCAGCGCGTCATTCGTGACTTCATGCCCGATCAACACCGCGATTTTTACGCACAATTGCCCTATATTGTCGTTGGCAGTGTGGACAACCACGGTAATGCCTGGGCGACCCTTCTTGAGGGGCGCTCCGGTTTTATCTCGTCTCCCTCATCCAAAACTCTCAAGATCGAAGCAAAAGCGGATGTGAGCGATCCCGCAAGCGATGGGTTGACCGATGGTCAGCCCGTCGGCCTTCTCGGAATGGAGATGCACACCCGGCGCCGCAATCGTATGAACGGGGTCGTCTCCCACACCGCGGGTGGCGTTCGCGTCGATGTCGACCAGAGTTTTGGAAACTGCCCGCGTTACATCCAGTTGCGTGACTTTGAGTTCGTTCGCAAACCTGGCCAGCCCTTTTCCGGTGCCGTCGAAGACATGCCGGTGCCGGACGATGCAGCACGGTCCATGATTGCTGCGGCCGATGCCTTTTTCGTAGCGTCCTATGCCGACCGGAAGGACCGTCGCCAGGTCGATGTGTCGCATCGTGGCGGCAAGGCCGGTTTTGTTCGCATCAGTGAAGACGGGACGCTGACCATTCCCGACTTCGATGGCAATCTCTTCTTCAATACGCTTGGCAATATCGTCCTGAACGGCAAGGCGGGGCTTGTTTTCATCGACTACACAAACGGCGACATGCTGCAAATGACCGGCGATGCCGAAGTCGTTCTGGATTCAGACGAGATCGCAGCCTTCCAGGGGGCCGAACGGCTTTGGACGTTCAAGGCCCGCAAGATCGTCCGTCGTCGCAATGCGCTGGCGCTGCGCTGGGCCTTTCGGGAAGGCGGTTGGTCTGAGAGTTCACTGATGACCGGCGACTGGGCGCAGGCGGCTGATCGGCTGCATGCCGCGAAGCTCGCCACCCAGTGGCGCGCTCTTTCGGTGACGAAGATCGTCGAGGAGAGTGCGTCGATCCGTTCGCTTCATCTAAAGCCCTCCGACGGCGCAGGTTTGTTGCCGCACAGTGCCGGCCAGCATCTGCCGATCCGAGTCAGCATTCCAGGCGCTGACAAGCCGGTGATCCGGACCTACACGCTGTCGGCGGCTCCCTCCGACGGAATTTACCGGATCAGTGTCAAGCGCGATGGCGCCGTGTCGCAGTACCTCCACGATCATATCCGCGTCGGCGACACGATCGAGGCAAGGGCGCCAGCCGGCGATTTCACCATCGATGCCCGCGCCACCCGCCCGGCGGTATTGCTTGCCGGGGGCGTTGGGATCACGCCGTTGCTCGCCATGCTGCGCCATGTTGTCTACGAAGGTCTCCGCAAGCAACGCATCCGTCCGGTTATTCTGTTCCATGCAGCGCGCTCGAAGAATGAGCGGCCGTTCGACCGGGAAATCACCGAATTGGTCAATGCAGGCAAGGGTGCGATCAGGCTGATTAGAGTACTCAGCGACGCGGAGGGGGCCAGGGAAGGCATCGACTATGATGCGATCGGCCGTATCGATATGGGGCTGCTGTCCCGTCACCTGCCGTTTGGCGACTATGATTTTTACGTCTGCGGACCGCCCCAGTTTACCCAATCCCTTTATGACGGGTTGCGGGGCTACAATATCGCAGACAGTCGCATCCACGCGGAAGCCTTCGGTCCGTCATCCCTGACGCGAACGCTCGACGTCGAGGTGAGCGCGCCGGTGCGCCAGCCGCCATCGACGAAGCCCGTGCCGGTCGCGTTCATGGCATCGCTGAAGGAGGCGCGCTGGACGCCTGAAGCCGGTACTCTGCTGGAGTTGGCGGAAGCGCGCGGCCTGGAGCCGGAGTTCAGCTGCCGGGAAGGCACATGCGGCACCTGCCGTACCAAGCTCACCAAGGGTGCCGTAACCTACATAAAGGAACCAACGGCAACGATCGGCGAAGGTGAAGTCCTTTTGTGCTGCGCTGTTCCGGCTGAACAGAACAAGGGTCAGGAAAACCGGATCCAGCTTGAACTCTGAGGATCGTCATTGATGCGTCTGACGCAACGGTATCTTGCCTGTTTTCGACGTTCACCAGCAATCCAAACCAACGCATCTTGATCAAGACGAAAGGGACAGCCTTTCGCAATCACATCAAGGAGATAGACATGTCACGCATCCCAACGCCTGCGACGATCGACGATGCACCGGAAGCATCCCGCCCCATGCTCGAAGCGATCCAGAAGCAGATCGGCTCCGTCCCGAACATCTTTCGCCTGGTCTCCAACAGCCCCGCTGCCTTGAACGGCCTGACAGCGCTGCAAGGCGCTCTTGGCAAAGGCAAGCTTGCGCCAGCCACCCGCGAGCGCATCGCGCTCACCATGGCCGAAGCCAATGGCTGCGACTACTGCCTGTCCGCACACACGTACACGGGCACAACGTTTGCCAAACTGGATGAAAACGAGATCGACGCCAATCGCCGGGGTACGTCGAATGATCCGAAGGCCGCAGCGGCCGTCGAGTTTGCCCGTGCCCTTGTTGACGCGCGCGGTTCGGTGGCTTCAGGCAAAGTCGAAAAGGTTCGCGCCGCCGGCTACAGCGATGCGGACATTCTGGAAATTATCGCCCATGTCGCGCTGAACACCTTTACTAACTATGTCAACGAAGCCCTGGGCACCGAGATCGATTTCCCTCGCATCGATCGTCTGGCTGCATGAACAACCGACGGGTGGTCTGGTCCCAGCCGGCCACCCTTCCACCTCTTTCTTTCTCACAAGGAAACAACCCATGTCCCGTCCGCCACTTCCTCCATTCAATGAGCAGACTGCCATCGAGAAGGTCCGCCTTGCCGAAGATGGCTGGAACAGCCGCGATGCCGCCAAGGTGGCGCAGGCCTATACGCTCGACACGCGCTGGCGCAATCGCGTGGAGTTCGTCACCAGCCGCGCGGAAGCCGAAGCTTTCCTGACGCGCAAATGGAATCGCGAGCTGGACTATCGGCTGATCAAGGAGCTTTGGGCTTTTCAGGGCAATCGTATTGCTGTTCGTTATGCCTATGAATACCACGACGACAGCGGCCAGTGGTTTCGCGCCTATGGCAACGAGAATTGGGAGTTTGCAGAGGATGGCCTAATGCGGGCGCGTCACGCCAGTATCAACGAGCACCCAATCACGGAGGGGGATCGCAAGTTCCGTTGGCCGATCGGCCGCCGGCCGGATGATCATCCGAACCTCAGCGATTTTGGATTCTAAAGGACCGGCTGTTTGAGGACATAGAGCTATGAGCAGTTATGAACTCGACGCGCGAGCATGGTTGTCGATAGAATTGGCGCTTTCCGCCAAAAGCGCCGATCAATTTGACGTGCGACGCCAGGAAAATGACGCAAGGACACTGGGCATGACCGGGGCGGACATCGACATCGCCCGGAGCGGCTCGAGCTTTGATTTCCAGCTCGCCAAGGCAACTGCGTTCGCGCTTGCGCCAAATGAAGCAAACCGCGAAAGCGCAATAAAGGCAGGTCTCGATGACCGCGTTTGTGCAGCGATCGAGCAAATAGCAGCGTCATACATGGGCGGTGCGCTCCGCAAATCCACGTAGGCTTCAAGCGCTCGGGCTTTGGCAATGTCGTTTCATGGCATTGCCGGCATAGTGGATGACGCCTGGTTTGATTTGGCGTTTGATTCAAGTCAGTCGGCCGTGGCACAAACGTGCCGATACCAGCGATTGGGGGACGGAATGGATCGATGGCAGGCGATGCGGATATTTGCCAGGGTTGCAGAGACCGAGAGCTTTGCTGAGGCGGCACGCCACATGCACATGAGCGCGCCGGCGGTCACGCGGGCCGTTGCAGCTCTTGAGGATCTCATCGGTGCCCGCTTGTTCGTTCGCACGACGCGTTCGGTAAAATTGACGGAGGCAGGTATCCGGTATTTCGACGATTGCCGGCGCATACTGGCAGACATCGCGGAGGCCGAGGCCGCAGCGGGCGGCTCCTATGCCACGCCAACCGGCACACTGGCCATTACCGCATCGGCGTTGTTCGGGCAGATCTACGTGCTGCCCATTGTCACCGAATTCCTGAATACCTATCCGGCTATGCATGCGAGGACGCTGTTTATCGATCGCCCCGTCAACATCGTCGAAGAAGGAATGGATGTAGCGGTTCGTATCGGCCATCTGCGGGATTCAGGCTTCGCTGCCATCAGGGTCGGTACCGTCAGGCACGTCATCTGCGGATCCCCGCAATATCTGGAAACACACGGCGTTCCGGCCGTTCCGGCAGACCTCAAGAGCCATCGCATTGCTGCGTCGACGAGCGCATGGGCATCACCCGAATGGCGCTTTGCTGATGACCATCGCGTGACGATCGACCCTGTCCTGCAGTGCAATACCAATGAGGCGGCGATATCGCTGGCCCGTGCGGGTTGGGGATTGACCCGGGTCTTGCATTACCAGATCGGCTCCGCTCTGCTTGCGGGCGAGTTGAAGATCGTTCTCAGCGATTACGAAGAGCCGCCAATGCCCATCCACATCCTCCATCCCCAGGGGCGAAACGCACCCGCAAAGGTTCGCGCGTTTGTGGACATGGCAGCCGCGCGCCTGCGAGGAAACCGCCTTCTGAACTAAACGTCGCCACCGCTTGCGGGCCCTTTTCAGGGAGCAGACCACTCATCGACGACATACATGGCGGCCCTACAAGCTGTTTTCATCGCGGGCGGCGAGTAGCATCGCACGCGGTCGGATCATGCAGCCGCGATCCATGCCTCATCGGCGCCGAAGCGCCCGGCGAATGCGGCGCTGTCGCAAGCATGAGACTGTGATACTGATGGCGGTGACTATTTCCTGCCGGTTACGTGCGGGAAATTGTCGAAGAACTCCGGCGTTGACAGTATGAACCGCAAATCTTCTATTCGGTGAATAAGGTTCACAAGGAGGCGGATTGCCCTGCGCGCTTCATCCTGCATTGGGGCTGGGGGCCTTCGTATCATCCGCCAGTACGAAGACCGGGCCCTGCTCACTCGCCTCATTTCAGCGCCGCGAACTTTTCCACTAAGGCAGTCGGTCCAGATACGATCAGCAGGTCGCCCCGCTCCACGACCGTGTCCTGAGTTGCGTAGGTGAAATCCTGATGTGGCCTCTTCACGCCTACGACGGTCACACCATGCCTGGTGCGCAACGCTGATTGGGATAGTGTCCTGCCTGCGGCCTCTGCCGGTGCTGTGGTCTTGACGATTGCGAACCCATCATCGAATTCGATGAAGTCGATCATCTTGCCCGTTACAAGATGCGCGACCCGCTCGCCCATTGCAGCCTCAGGGTAAACCACGTGGTGCGCGCCGGTGCGATCGAGAATCCGCCCATGATTCTGGCTGAGCGCTTTCGCCCAGATGTCGGGAACGCCAAGTTCCGAAAGAGCAAGCACTGTCAGCACGCTGGCTTCGATGTCCGTTCCTATCGCTACAACTGCGTGCCCAAAGTCCTGGACGCCGAGCCGCCTGAGAGTTTCTGAATCGGTGCTGTCGGCCTCGACGACGTGGGTTAGACGATCGGACCAACTCTGCACCAATCGTGCACTTTCGTCGATCGCCAGCACATCATGCCCTAGATGGACGAGCGATTGTGCAACGGCTGTGCCGAAGCGGCCCAGCCCAATGACAACAACGCCGTCACCCGCGAAATGAGTTTTTTTAGCCAACGATTGGGCGCTCCTCTGGATAGCGATATGGCACGTGTCTTTCCCGAAGCGCCAGTGCGCTTGCCACAGCAATCGTGCCGACTCTTCCGATAAACATTATGGCAATAATCACATACAGCGCTGAAGGTGGCAGGCTGGCCGTTATACCGGTAGAAAGACCAACCGTCGCAAATGCCGAAATGACCTCGAACAAAACAACGTCGAGGGAGAAATCCGTCACGCTCAGCACAAAAAGCACACCCGCAGCGATCACGCTCAGCGATAGTAGGACGACTGTGAGTGCCTGCCTTTGCGTCTGACGCCCGATCCTGCGGCGAAAGATATTGGAGTCCTGCTCGCCTCGAATTTCTGCCCAGACCACGAACCCGAGAAGCAGGAAAGTCGTGACCTTTATTCCGCCCGCCGTGCCTGCACTTCCACCACCGATCAGCATCAACGCATTGGTCAATGTAAGCGTTTCCGTATGAAGTTCGCCGATCTCAATGCTGTTGAAACCAGCCGTGCGCGTCATGACGGAGTGCGACATCGCGTTGAGCAGCTTTTCCGGCCATGTCATGGGTCCAAGTGTGGCGGGGTTTGCCCATTCATAGGCCGCTACACCCACAAAACCGACAACGAGAAGCAGTGCCGTTCCAATAATCGTTATTTTTGTATGAATGGAAAACTGAGAGCGATGGCGCACGCCCTGCCGCAACTCGAAAAGCACCGGAAAACCCAAGCCGCCGACGATCACAGCAAACATGATCGGGACAAGCACCAAAAAATCCGGCGCAAATCCCTTCAGACTGTCTGAAAATGTTGAAAAGCCGGCATTGTTGAATGCCGAGACAGAATGGAAAATTCCGTGCCAGAGGCTCTCTTCAAAGGAAAGCCCGTACTGACCGTGCAGACGTATGGTCAGGATCGCAGCCGTTAGCGCCTCCACCCCAAGGGTGATGGCCAATATAAGCCGCATGACGTCCTTCACATCGCCAAGACCAATGCTTCTGGTCTCCGCCTTTGCAATCAGCAGTCGTGAAAGCCGTAGTTTTCGCGTTATCAGGAGGCCCAGCAGTGTCGCTGCCGTCATGATCCCGAACCCGCCAACCTGAATGAGCGCGAGAATGATGCCTTGACCGAACCGGGACCAGTAGGTGGTCGTATCGACTATAATGAGGCCGGTTACAGATACCGCGGATGTGGCTGTGAACAGAGCTGTAAGGAATGGAGTTGCCCCCGGAGCGGTCCGGGCGGAGGGCAGCATCAAAAGCAAGGTCCCTATTGCAATTGCAATCAAGAATGCAATTGGCACCATGCGGGCGGGATGCTGAACGGGGTGTAGCACGATCACCTACGCTTCTGTCGGGTATGCGTTTCTGTTTCTAACCTGGAACTCCTACAGGGGGAGGACGGTGCATAAAAGAGCCCAGTATAAAATTCGCGCTTAATGTTGCTCCGCAGATTCGGTCTCGGCACAGCATTCAGCCGATGACCGCCCGAGCAAAAATCGGCCGGAGCGAATACCGAAATAGATCGTCCCTTTGACACTATTTCTACCCGTGACGAAGGTCCGAACACCCGTCGAGAGCTACACCATGCTACGAGACACGATGTGCAAGACAATTTGCCGCTTTATCCAGAGCAAGCGGAAAAATTGGCTGGTTATCTGTCAATAGCTGCCCAAAGCTCGCCGCAACGGTTGTCCTCTGCGGTCCAGGAAACCGCGTGATAGAGCGTTTCCGTCCACGCATCACATCTCACAACAGACTGATATTGTTGGAATAGATTGCGTTTTGACACTGGGGGATGAATTTTTCATGTTCGAACGCCCAGGCTGCCGATCAGTGCGGCGCTCCTTATGCTTTCCTTATACCCGCACTGTCTCTTCCCAATCGAAACCTGACCGCGATCGCGTCTACGTCTCCTGCTGCATCAACAGGAGAAACGGACATGTCCGACCTCATGTTTCTGGCGCTTGGTGGCGGCACGCTTCTTGTTCTTGCACTTATGCCGCGCCCTCGACCGGCTTTGGGGGGGCGAGCATGCTTGAACCTCTCTTCGGCCTTCTCGTCGCCATTGCCCTCGCCATCTATCTTTTGATCACCCTTCTGCGTCCCGAGCGGTTTTAGGAGCATGGGTGGACGGTGCCGACGTGGTCCAGTCAGCCGTCGAGCGGACGCGCAAATACGCCCCGGACCGCGCCATCGAAACCGGCATCGCGCCGCATCTGCCGCTGATCAGAGGCGACAGCGTGCTCATCGGCCAGGTGCTGTTCAATCTGCTCGACAATGCGGTCAAATATGGCGGTGATGAACCGATCAATGTCTATGCCCGTCGCGAGGGCACGGCCGTGCTGGTATCCGTGACGGACCTTGGCTAGGGCATACCGAACGAGGATCTCGACCGGGTGTTCGAAAAATTTTATCGCAGGGGCAAGCCGGATGGTCGCGCGCCCCGCACCGGCCTTGGCCTGTCCATCGCGCGCGGGTTCGTCGAGGCGATGGGCGGGACGATCCATGCGGAGAGCCCGGCGTGGAAAAGAAAGGGACCCGCATTATCCTGCGCTTCCCGGACGCCGAAACAGCATCGAGGGAGCCCGGATGACCGTATCCCGCATCCTGGTGGTTGACGATGAGCCGCAGATACAGCGTTTCCTGAGGCCCTCCCTGACAGCAGCAGGCTATGACGTGATTGAAGCCATGAACGGTGCGCAGGCGCTGAAGGCGGTGGCAACCCAAGCGCCGGACCTGGTCATCCTCGATCTCGGCTTGCCGGACATGGACGGCAAGGATGTAATCTCCAGCCTGCGCGGCTGGAGCGAGGTGCCGATCATCATTCTCTTTGCCCGCGATCGGGAAAGCGAGAAGATTGCAGCCCTTGACTTGGGGGCCGACGATTACGTCGAAAAGCCCTTCGGCATCGGCGAACTGACCGCCCGCATCCGCAATGCCCTTCGCCACCGTGGCAGGCGAGATGCGATCCCGACGATCATGGAAGTGGACGACCTCACCATCGATCCGATCCGGCGACTGATCACACGTGGGGCCGAGACCATCCATCTGACACCGAAGGAATATGACCTGCTGCTCCTGCTCTCCCGTCATGCAGGCCGCGTCGTTACCCATCGGATGCTTTTAACCACTGTGTGGGGCCCAGCACATGGCGACGACCTGCATTATCTGCGTGTGTTCATCGGCCAGCTTCGCCAGAAGATCGACCGTGACCCGACCGAGCCGCGGATCGTGCGTACCGAGCCGGGCATGGGCTATCGCATGAAGGTGGAGAATGAGATGTCGTAGATCGGTAACTGCCGTGCGTCCCATCAGCCGCAACTTATGTTCTCCGGCGCTGAACATATTGGTTGACGAGTGTTGAGAGCTGTGCGCCCTAGAACGATCACGCCCAGATGCGCGATCCTTGGTGTGCCGCCCTAGATTGCTTTGTTGAATATAACAGGAGATCGAATTTGACGCCTGCTCCAGAGCCGGACATCGGAGACAAAGCACCCGCTGAGAACAAGAACTTTCGCATACTTGTACTAGGGGCGATCGGGGTCGTGTACGGCGATATCGGTACAAGCCCGATCTACGCTTTCCGCGAGGCGCTTCATGCATCGAAACAGTCGGTAGGCGGAACCGTCACAGAGATTCTCGGACTTCTGTCCCTTATAGTCTGGGCGCTAACTCTTGTTGTGACGGTCAAGTATGTCGGCTTCGTTTTGAAGGCTGACAACCACGGGGAGGGCGGCACGCTTTCCTTGATGACGCTTGCCCGAAACAGCTTGAAGGGCAGACCCGTCTGGGTTCTGGTTCTCGGCATCATCGGTGCGTCATTGTTTATTGGTGATGCCATCATCACCCCGGCAATTTCCGTTCTCTCGGCCGTTGAAGGGCTGGAGGTCCTTGCGCCCCAGCTCGCCAATTGGGTCGTGCCGATCACGCTGTGCATCATCGTCGCGCTCTTCTTCGTCCAAAGATTTGGGACCGGGCGCGTGGCATCCGTATTCGGGCCGATCACCGCGCTATGGTTTCTCGCGCTCGGCGTTTCTGGCCTTGTCCATATATTTGAAGCGCCCGGCGTTTTGGTCGCTCTCAATCCATACTATGGCATCCGTTTCCTGATCGACCATGCGTATATTTCCATCGCCGTGCTCGGAGCGGTCTTTCTCGCCGTCACAGGTGCCGAGGCCCTTTATGTCGATCTCGGACATTTCGGCCGCCGGCCGATCGTCTTCGCTTGGTTCGCGCTGGTGTTTCCATGCCTTCTGCTGAACTATTTCGGGCAGGGCGCTTTCGTGCTGACCCATCTTGAGTCGGTCGAGCATCCCTTTTTCGAGATGCAGCCCGAGTGGGCGTTGCTGCCGATGGTGGTGCTGGCCACGATGGCGACGGTTATAGCCAGTCAGGCGGTGATTTCCGGTGCCTTCTCGCTCATGAGCCAGGCGATGCACCTCAATTTGCTGCCCCGTTTTACCGTGCTCCACACGTCTGAAACACAGGCCGGCCAGATCTTCATGCCGCAGGTTAACTTCCTGCTGCTGATCTCCGTCGTCCTTCTGGTGGTCGGCTTCAAAAGCTCGAGCGCCCTTTCCGCAGCCTATGGCATTGCTGTGACGGGGGAGATGCTGGTGACGGCTATTCTGCTTCTCGTGGTCATGCGGCAGATATGGCGTTGGCGGCTTGTTGCGGCGCTCGCGGTTGTCATTCCGCTGCTCATCATCGATGCCGGGTTCTTTGTCGCCAATGTTGCCAAATTTGCCCAAGGCGGCTGGGTCCCGGCAGTTGTCGCCATCTTCATCGCTTTTTTGATGCAGACTTGGATATCGGGACGCAAACTGCTATCAGACCGGACAAAGGCGGACGATGTGCCGCTGGATTTCCTTCTCGGTAATCTAACGAAGAAGAAGCCCAACACCGTTCCCGGAACAGCGATCTTTCTGACAAGCGAAGTCGAGGGTGCGCCAACTGCTCTCCTTCACAGCCTCAAACACTACAAAGTGCTGCACGAACACAACGTCATTCTAAGCGTGGTTACATCCAGTTCGCCGATCGTACCAGACGACGAGAAAATCCATTTTGAGAGCTTCAATCCGCTGTTTAGCCGCGCGGTCATCACCTTCGGCTATATGGAGACGCCGAACATTCCAAAGGCTCTCGCGCTGGCACGAAAACTCGGCTGGAAGTTCGATATCATGTCCACGTCATTCTTTTTGTCGCGCCGCACGATCAGGCCATCGGTGAAGGGCGGAATGCCGCTTTGGCAAGATCGCGTGTTCATTGGTCTTGCCCGAAATGCCAGCAACGCCACCGAATATTTCCAGCTTCCGACGGGCCGCGTAGTTGAGCTCGGAATCCAGGTCACGATCTGATCCGGGTCTCGTGTCCTTGTTGCTGAAAGTTGCGATATTTCGGTCGTGCCGGAAGCGATCGCACGGCGCAGGACGGAGGGCCATCCTGCCGTACCGCCTGACGCCACACCCCGACAGATGCTGTATCGCCGAACTATGACGCAGCTTTCCGATGGTGCCGTCATCGAAGGCCCACCGGAGTTCCGCAAGCGTGCCGAAAGTTTGCCACGCCACAACCATTTACAAAAAGGGCTATGCCAAGGGATCCTGTCATCGATCCCTTGGTTTAGATCGTGGCGTTGTCGAAATAATCCGGTGGTTCAAGAAAGAGTCTTCAGCTCGCCGTTCACCAGATCGCGCCACGCTCTGGCCGCAACCAGTTCGCGCGGGAACAGCCCGCCAATAGCAAAGAAGGAGGCGGAGGGATCGGCTGGGTCGAGGTTGCTTGCAGCAGACAGGATTTCTGCCCGGCGCGGATCGTCGCAATCCATACGCCTGCGAACGACGGCGATCCAGAGTGCGGCGACATAGGCAAATTCGGTCGCGCTGTCGCCGGCGGACAAGGCATCGACCGCCGCTGCGAAAATGCGTTGCGGCAGCTTCTGACTGCAGTCCATCGCGATCTGGATGTTGCGGTGGGCAATCGCCCTGTTGGTGAAGCGTTCGATGAGCTGGCACTGATACACGTCAAGATCGATGCCCGGGACGGGATCAAGGGTCGGTAGAACGGCTTTCATGTGGCGCTGTACCTGGTCGACGAGTTCCGGTACGGCCATCACGTCACGGACAAATTCGTGGCCGTGCAGCAGGCCGAGATGAGCGATCAGCGTGTGGGAACCGTTGAGAAGCCTGAGTTTCATCTTTTCATAGGGGTCTACGTGGCGGACAAAAATCGCGCCACCGGCTTCCCAATCGGGGCGGCTGGAGACGAAATTATCCTCGATCACCCACTGCATGAATGGTTCCGTCTCGAGCGCAAGACGGTCGTCCACGCCGATGAGGGAGCTTGCCAGCGACCGGGTAACCTCTGTCGCAGCAGGAACGATGCGGTCCACCATACTGCAGGGAAAGGCACCATTGTCCGAAATCCAGCGTGCAAGTTCCGCGTCGCGTTGTTCGGCCATTTCCAGCACCAGGCGCCGAACGACCGTCCCGTTCGACGGGAGATTGTCGCAGCAGAGCACGGTGTAGGGATCTATGCCCTTGGCACGGCGGAGCGCCAAGCCCTCAATCAGATAACCGAGGGCGCCGGTTGGTGCGTGCGGATGCGCAAGGTCGGCGACAACTGCCGGATGATTAAGATCTAGGCCCCCTGTGGCCGGGTGCAGGCCATAGGCCTTTTCCGACACGGTGAGCGTCACGACGCGGATGTCGGGATCTGCAAGACAACTCAGAACCCTTGCGCCGTCCCTCGCCGCGCAGATCCAGTCCACGGTCGCGCCGATCACTTCGGCCGAATCGCCTGCTGTTCCCCGCACCACGATGGAGTAGAGGCCGTCCTGCGCTTCCAGTGCTTCGACGGGCTCGAAAGAGCGCAGATTGACTGCAATGATACCCCACGGACCGAAGGTCGCGGAAAGGGCGCGCTGGGTATAAACGGCCTGATGGGCGCGGTGGAAGGCCCCGAGCCCGATATGGACAATACCGGGGCGAAGGGCTGCGCGGTCATAGGCTGGCTGGGCGATGGAAGAGGGTAGAACGGTCGCTTGAGAGAGACGTTCCATGGGTCAGGCCAGTCCAAAGTGATCGTGAAGCAGGACCCGTTCGATGCCACGCAACTCGGCCAGGCCTTTGAGCCTGCCGATCGCCGGATAGCCGGGCTGTGCACCGCGCGTCAGGTCATCGAGGATTTCCTGGCCATGGTCGGGGCGCATGGCAATGCGATGGTCCTCCCGTCCTTCTTCACGGCGACGCTTCTCCTCGATGAGCAGGGCAGCGATCACTGCGACCATGTCGGTGCCTCCTTCCAGATGCTCATCCTCGAAAAAGGAGCAGGGCACGGTATCGGTGTCGCGCGTGACATTGCGCAGGTGGACGAAATGGATGCGCTCGGCGAAGTGCCTGGCGATGAAGGGCAGGTCATTGTCGGCACGCGCGCCAAGTGAGCCGGTGCAGAGCGTGACGCCATTGGCGCGGCTATTGACCTGGCTCAGCATGTGGGCGTAGTCGGCCTCGGTCGAGAGAATGCGCGGCAGGCCGAGCAAAGGCCACGGGGGGTCGTCACCATGGGCGCAGATATTGATGCCGACTTCCTCCGCGACCGGCGTGACTTCCGAGAGGAAGTCGACGAAATTCTGCTGTAGCCTGGCGCGGTCTGTACCCTGGTAGCAACGAAGCTTTTCAAGCAATTGTTCGAGGCTATAGCCGTCGGACGAGCCGGGAAGGCCAGCGCCAATATTGCGGCCGAGCGCAACGATCTTGGTGTTGGTCATTGTGGCGAACCGCTTTGCGGCGTCCTCCACCAGGCCTTCGGGGTAGTCGAGGGCGGCATCGGGGCGCTTCAGGATATGGATGTCGAAGGCGGCGAAGTCGCCGAGGTCGAAGCGCATGGCCTTGGCGCCGTGACGGGTTTCCCAGCGCAGGTCGGTGCGCGTCCAGTCGAGCACCGGCATGAAATTGTAACAGACGGTGCGGATGCCGCAGGCAGACAGACGCCGCAGGCTTTCCTGCCAATTGGCGATGTGGCTGCGCCATTGGCCTGTCTGGGTCTTGATATCCTCCGATACCGGAATGCTTTCCACCACGTCCCAGGAGAGTCCGCCGGCCTTGATTTCATTTTGGCGCTTGCCGATTTCGTCGGTCGTCCAGGCCGTTCCGGTCGGCACATGATGCAACGCGCTGACGATGCCTTCCGCTCCGGCCTGCGCGGCGTCGCGCACCGATACCTTGTCGATAGGGCCAAACCACCGCCATGTGTGCTTCATCGTCTTTTCCTTTAATGTCCGTTGGCGCCATCGAAGGTGATTTGCACCTTGCAGGCCACTGCGCGGTCGCCAGCCTGCTCGAAGGCCTCGATCGCATTCTCAAGTGGAAATGTGTGGGAGATGATCGGCCGCACATCGATTGTCCGGTTTGATATGAGCGCAACGGCTTGTGCGAACTCGCGATCGAAGCGCTGTGACCCACGCCAGACGATTTCCTTGCCAACCAGGGCATTGAGCGGAATCGTCATGTCGCCGGTCACGCCGACCTGGACGATGATGCCGCGCGGCTTCACCGCAGCAAAGGCTGAGCGAAGCGCCGGCCCCGCCGCCGAGCAGTCGAAAACCACGTCAAACTGGCCCTTGTCGGTTTGCCACGGGGCGAGACCATCAGGATCTCTTGCGACATTGATCGTGGACGTCGCGCCCATGGCCGGCGCGTGGGACAGGGCCGTATCGCTGAGATCGGTGACGATGATCTCGGCGGCGCCGGCATGGGTGACCGCGGCGATGGTCAACAGGCCGATGGGGCCGGCGCCCGCGACGAGGACCTTCGCTCCGAGGAGATCGCCGGCCTGTGCCACCGCGTGCAGGCAGACGGCGAGCGGCTCGGCGCAGGCGGCTTCCGCGGCTGTGACATTGCCAACGACGGGATGGCACTGAATGGCCGGTACGATCATCCGATCACGAAACATGCCCTGTTCGTGCGGCAGGCGCATGGCGCTGCCCATGAAGCGCATGGCGAGGCAATGGATTGGCTGGTTCAGACCGCAGTACCGGCACTGTCCGCAGGGCTGCGATGGATTGACTGCGACCAGCATCCCGGAAACAAGTTTCGATGCTCCGGCATCGATACCTTCTCCGAGGGCCTCGACATAGCCTGCCGCCTCATGACCGGCGATGATCGGTTCGATGACCCGGACAGGCCCGAAGCCGCCATCCTGAAAATAGTGGAGATCGGAGCCGCAGATGCCGCCAGCGGCCATGCGCAACAGCACCTCGCCCGCGCCAAGCGGCGCAAGGTCCTGCGTTTCGACCCTTAGGTCACGTGTCCCGTAGAGCCGTGCCACTCGCGTCAGCATGTCCGAAGCCTTTTTCCAACTCAGTTTTATGGTGGTCCGGCGCGATAACGCACAGACCGGTGATCAGCGGATCAGGCCAAGCTGCGTCGGCAGCCACAACGTTAGTGCCGGAATAAAGGTGATCAGCAGCAACGCGACGAACAGGGGGATCATCCAGGGAAGGATGGCCATGGTTGTGCGCTCGACCGACATCTTGGAAATCCGCGACAGAACGAAGAGAACCATGCCGATTGGTGGCGTCAGAAGGCCGATCATCAGGTTCAGCGTGATGATGACGCCCAGATGCACCGGATCGATGCCGTAGCGGGCTGCTACAGGCATGAGGATCGGCACCAGGATGGAAATGGCGGCGATCGTATCCAGAAAAGCGCCGATGATGAGCAGCAGGATATTGACCAGAATGAGGAAGGTCCACCAGTTGTCGGTCAGCGCGAACATGAAGTCCGAGAACAGCTGGGCGGCCTGGCTGACGGTCAACAACCAGGCAAAGATGGAGGCCGCCGTGACGATGAAAAGCACCGATGCGGTTGTCTCGATCGTATCGAACGATGCCTTGGCCAGGGCCCTGAACGTCATGGTGCGGTAGCGTACCAGACCGAGAAACAGCGACCAGATCACCGCGGCGACCGCCGCCTCCGTGGGCGTGAACCAGCCCATCGTCATGCCGCCGATCAACAGAACGGGTGTCATCAGTGCCATGACGGCATGGAAATTGAAGTACCAGTCGACTGCAACAAGGACCGCAAGACCGATCAATACGGCGATATTGACGGAAAGCCCGGCCATGATCAGCAGGTAGATTGCCGCCGGAAAACACAACACAATAACCACTTCAAGCGATGCACCAGCCAGCCGACGAAGCTCGAACGGTGTGTCCGAACCCCATCCATGGCGTCGTGCAAAGATGAAGACCGTCAGCATAAGGAGCGCGGTCATCACGATACCGGGCAGGATGCCGGCCATGAAAAGCGCGCCGATCGAGGCATTTGCCATCATGCCGTAGATGACGAAGGGCAGGGAG
>NZ_LSRP01000080.1 GCF_001885585.1 Pararhizobium antarcticum | reverse complement strand
TGAACCGGAACCATCACGGTCATGCCGTCGATCGTCAACGCCTTGTGGTCAGAGGGGCCGGCACCCCCGCGACGGCTTTCATGACCGGCCTTCGGATCAACCAGCCTGGCGCCGAACGACTGCAACTCGTTGATCAGGGTTTCCGTCGAAAGCTGAGGTCTGGTGTTCATCGAGAGTGCTCCTTGTCGGCGCGGTTTCGAGAGAAGGATAGGACGTGACCATCGGAGACGCCGGCCGGTCGTCGATCACGAGATGCAGAAGCTCGGGCCGGGCATAGTGACCGACCGAATCCATCATCCGCTTGCGCTTGACGATGAGGCTCATGTCGAGATCGGCGATGAGGATGCCTTCGCCCTCGGTAATCGGCGGGGCGAGGTGCTTGCCCTCCGGCGAAATGATGGCTGTCATGCAGCCGCCGCGCAGGGCCATCTGCAAGCCTTCATCGGGCGTGATCGAGATGATCTGTTCATCCGTCAGCCAGCCGGTCGAATTGACGACGAAACAGCCGCTTTCCAGCGCATGATGGCGGATCGTCACCTCCATCTGGTCGGCGAAAATCGGCCCCACCATGGAGCCGGGAAACTGCGCGACATGGATCTCTTCGTGCTGGGCCATCAGCGCGTAGCGCGCCAGCGGATTGTAGTGCTCCCAGCATGCCAGCGCGCCGATGCGACCGACCGTGCTGTCGACGACCTTCAGGCCGGATGCGTCGCCCTGTCCCCAGATCATTCGCTCGTGAAAGGTCGGCGTGATCTTGCGCCGCTTGAGCACAAGCGTCCCATCGGCATCGAAGACCAGCTGCGTATTGTAGAGCGTGCCGTGATCGCGCTCGTTGACGCCAAGGGCGACGACGATGCCATGCTCGCGGGCGGCCGAGGCGACCGCATCTGTTGCAGCGCTTGGAACCATCATGGCTTCTTCGTAAAGCCTTACATGCTCGCGGCCCGAAAGCACCGGCGGCAAGACGAACGAAAAATAGGGATACCAGGGAACGAACGTTTCCGGAAAGACGATCAGCTCGGCGCCCTTGGCCGCCGCCTCGCGGATCGTTTCCAGCACACGCGCAAGTGTCTTGTCGCGGGAGGTGAGGTCCGGCGCAATCTGGGCGGCGGCAGCCCGCACGATCCTGTTTGGTTCCATGACGAATTCCTTGGGTTGAGAGGAAGGAGGCGGACAGGATCCGCCTCCCGGAAGCGCTTGAGGAAAGCGCCTCGGCTCAGAGTGTCCAGGTGTCGAGAATGACGGCACCGGCGCGGCGGTGGATCAGCATCAGATCCAGCACGTCGAGCGGGCTAATCGGCGTGATGCCCGGGATCAGCGCAGGCTCGCCGTGGCCGTAGAGCGCCTGAAGCGCGAAGCGGCAGGCATAGACCTTGCCGCCTTCTTCCAGAAAGCCCTTGATCTGATTGTTGAAATTCAGATGTCCCGGAAAGGCTTCCGCGCCGAGCTTGGGGAAGCCGCGCTGAATGCCGAGCGTGACGCCCGGGCCGTAGAGCAGGATGGATGTGTCGTAGCCCTTGCGCTTCAGGCGTTTGGCCTGGAGCAGGTTGACAAGGCCGATGGACCCTTCGAAAGCGACAGTGTGGAAGGTGATGAGGGCTTTTTCGCCCTCGTTGGCCTGGATATCTTCGAAGACCTTTTCTTCGTAGTCGACGAAGAAGTCTCCGTCAGCGTGGGCCGGGGCAGTGATTGCTGGCATTGTTGGCTCCTGTTTTGACGTCGGCCCAGCGATGGGGCGCTACCATTCAATTGCAAGGAGCGTGCCAGTACGGTTTCTGCCCAATATACGTTCAAAACAGCGAAATATGCAGTCAATATCGCAGTCAATGATTTAGGATGGCCTTGAGTACTGATCTTTTCAGGGCAATGCACTGCCAAAAACACAAGCGAATTGACCTTTATTTGATGCAGTCAATACGCGATCATTCGGGGCTTTCGCGAAGCATGGAGCCACGAAAACTCTCTTTCGTTAAACTCCGCCAGGCAAAATGCTTTTTACGTGACATTTCCCGAAAGCAACAATATACGGTCAATCTTCAACATTGAAGAGTTCACATGAAAACCTGGATTCCAGATCTCTCCCGTAGCAACGGCCCTCGCTATATGGCGATCGCCGATGTTATCGAAATGGACCTTAAGAGCGGAAAGCTTTTGGTGAGCGACAGGCTGCCGCCGCAGCGGGATCTCGCGAAACGATTGGGCATCGACTTCACGACCGTTGCGCGCGGCTATGTCGAAGCCCAGAAACGAGGACTTGTGACGACCCATGTCGGGCGCGGCACATTCGTCACCGGCGGCCCGGAAAAGACGCGTCGTGGTTTCGTGGCCGATGCCGCCCTCGACAGCCGTCGCGCCTCCGTCGTCGATTTTTCGATGAACATGCCGCCAGAGCCGGAAGATCCGGATCTTCTGGCGCGCATGCAGGAGGGGCTCTCCGCGGTCGCCACGAACCTCATCCCGCTGTTGCGCTATCAGGGCTTCGGGGGCGCCGGGATCGACAAGGAGGCTGCCGCCTCCTGGCTCAGTCGCCGTGGCCTGGTGCCGTCCCAGGAACGGATTTTCGTCACGCCGGGGGCCCATCCCGCTCTTCTGGCCATTTTTGGCCTTCTGGCCAAGCCCGGAGAAACGGTGCTGTCCGAAAACATCACCTATCCGGGCATGCGCTCGATCGCGGCCCAGTTGCGCCTGGATCTGCAGGGCCTGCCGATGGACGCAGACGGCATTCTTCCGTCGGCCTTCGAAGAGGCCTGCAAGACGGGCAAGCCAAAAGCGCTGTACCTCAATCCGACGCTGCAGAACCCGATGACGCTGACGATCCCGGAAAAACGCCGCGAGGAAATCTGCGCCGTCGCCCGCAAGTACCATGTGCCGATCGTCGAGGACGATGCCTACGGCTTCATCCCGCTCCATAGTCCGGCACCGCTCGCGGCCATGGCACCCGACCTGACATGGCATATTGGCGGCCTGGCAAAGTGCATCGGCGCGGGTCTGCGGTTGGCCTATGTCGTCGTGCCGGATACAAGAGCGGCCTGGCCCTTCGTCAGTGCCATGCGCGCTGCAAGCGTCATGGCGTCGCCGCTCTCGGCGGCTCTGGCAACACGCTGGATCGAGGACGGCACAGCTGACAGCATCCTGCGCTTTATCCGCACGGAAGCCGCGGCCCGTCAGGCCCTTGTCGCCTCGGTGCTACCCCCTGAAAGCTATCGAAGCGATCCGATCAGTTTCAACATCTGGCTGCCGCTCACCAACGGATGGACACGCTCGACGTTCGGAACCCACATGCGCGCATCCGGAATAGGCGTGGTCGCAAGTGATGCCTTTACCGTCGATGGCCCGGCCGAAGAAGCAGTTCGCGTGTGTCTTGGCGGGCCTATCCGACGCGATACGCTTAAGGGTGCGCTGGAATTCATGGGGCATGCGCTGGCCGGCTCTCCCGAAATGGCCGGCACTTTCTTCTGATCGACACGGGCTTGCCCGAAAATTCTGCCCGTCGAGCAAGCGGGCCGATCTGGACCACCCCCGATAACGGGGATGGTATGTGGGGCCGAACGGCTCCGTCCTTCTCTCTGGCAGAGCCGTGATGGCTCCCGATCCTGACTGCCTGGACCAAGGTCCTTAAGACGGTCAGAACGGGTAATGCTGGCTGGAATCCTCGATCGTGATCCAGCGCAGGTCTGTGAATTCGGCAATGGCCGCCTTGCCGCCGAAGCGACCGTAACCGCTGCTCTTGACGCCGCCGAAGGGCATCTGGGCTTCGTCGTTCAGCGTCGGGCCGTTGATGTGGCAAATGCCGCTTTCGATCCGGGCAGCAACCGCCATGGCGCGCTGCACGTCGCGGCTGAACACTGCCGACGACAGGCCGTATTCGGTATCGTTGGCAACCCGGATTGCCTCTTCTTCGTTGGCGACGCGGATGATCGGCTTGACCGGTCCGAAGGATTCTTCCGAATAGACCCGCATGTCCGGAGTGACATGATCGAGCAGCGTCGCTTCCACGACGGTGCCGGTGCGTTTGCCGCCGGCGACGAGCGTGGCGCCCTTGGCGGTGGCATCCGCAATCAGGTCGTCCATCTTTTTTGCCGCCTCGAGGCTGATCAGCGAACCGAGCACGACATGGCCACGGGGATCGCCGGCCGGAAGCTTTGAGGCGCGGGCGGCAAGCTTGGCAACAAACTCATTGGCGATGGCCTGATCGACGATGATGCGCTCGGTCGACATGCAGATCTGGCCCTGGTGCATGAACGAACCGAAGATCGCGGCATTGACCGCGCCGTCGATATCGGCGTCGTCGAGAATGACCAGCGGAGCCTTGCCGCCGAGTTCGAGAAGGGCGGGCTTCAGATGCTCGCCGCAAAGCTTGGCGATGATCTTGCCAACCTTGGTGGAGCCGGTGAAATTGACGCGGCGAACGGCCGGGTGGGCAATCAGGCTGGCGACGATATCAGCTGCATCCTCGGGCGCATTGGTGATGACATTGATGACACCGGCGGGCAGGCCGGCTTCGGTGAGCGCCGTGGCGATCAGCCGGTGGGTGCCGGGGCATTGCTCCGACGCCTTCAAGATGACGGTGTTGCCGCAGGCGATCGGCATGGCGACGGCACGGGTGGCGAGGATAACAGGCGCGTTCCAGGGGGCGATGGCCAGGCAGACGCCGGCTGCCTGGCGCACGCCCATGGCGAGCGTTCCCGGCTTGTCGGCAGGGATGATCTCGCCGGAAATCTGCGTCGTCATCGACGCCGCCTCGCGCAGGACGTTCGCCGCCAGCTTGACATTGAAGCCGGCCCAAGGAGCCGTGGCGCCCGTTTCCTCCATCATCAACTGGGTGAATTCGCCGACCTTGCTGTCGAGGATATCGGCGGCCTTGAGCAAGAGCGCACGGCGTGCGCCCGGACCGGTCTTGGACCATGCGGGAAAGGCGGCGGCTGCGGCTTCGATCGCGGCCGTGACATCATCAAGGCCGGCGGCGGCGGCGCGGCTCGCCAGCTTTCCGGTGAACGGGTCCAGCCGGTCATAGGTCCGGCCACTTGCCGCCGCACGGTCCGTGCCATTGATGAGCAGGTTGATGGTCATGAAAGTCTCCTGAGAAAAGGACATTAAAAGCCGAGAACTTCGGCGTTGATCGAGGCTTCGAGGCCGCCATCGGTTGCCAGATTGGTACCGTTGATCCAGCGGGCGCCATCCGAGCAGAGGAACAGCACGGCCGGCGCGATATCGGCTGCCGTACCGGCGCGCCCCACCCGGGTGATGTCGCTGTCGACCCTGGCATCCCCGAGCACGGCGCGGAACTGCTTGAGGATCGGGGTCTCGACCGGGCCGGGACTTGCGGCGTTGACGCGAATGCCGCGATCCCTAAACAGCGGCAGGTGGGCAGCCCGCATGGTCCAGAGGACAAGCAATTCCTTGGACAGGGGATAGCCTTCCTCATCCTTCAGGCCATGCTCGGCAGCAAGGGCGCCAACGTCCGGAAAACCCTCGATCCCGACCAGCGTCTTTGCCCGCTCGAGATGGGCACGCCAGCCATAACCGGCGATCGAGGCGACATTGACGATGGCGCCGCCTTCCCGGATGCGCGGGGCCACGGCCTCAGACAGGGCGCGAAGGCCGTAGAAATTGACCGACAGCGTCGAAACAATGCCGGTATTTCCCGACAGACCCGCGACATTGGCGAGCGCGTCGAGACGACTGGGTAACTGGGCAACGATGTCGGCGACGCCAGCGGCGGTCGAGAGATCTCCCTTGATAAAGGCTGTCGTGGCGCCTGCCGGTTCGCGGACGTCGACACCGATGACATCGGCACCCATCTGGCCGGCCAGTTCTGCAGTGCGCGCGCCGATACCAGAGGCAACGCCCGTCACAAGGATCGTTTTTCCAAAAAGCATGTCGTCACCTTTCCTGTAAGAAACTGAAGTCTGTTGGAGTGTCAGTTGCGGGGCGTGTCAGGCGTGCCGGAGAATTTGACCCGGTAGCCCACCGGCAGCAGGCGCAGGTCGAAGCGGCGTTCGATCTCGCCCCAGAGCCCATGCGGCAGGAACAGGGAGAACAGCACCGCCGTTGCACCAAGGCCGATCAGGTACCACACGCCCATCGCACCGAAGAAGGTTTCGATGACGAAGAACAGCACCGCGCCAAGGATCGCCCCTTCGAACTTTCCGATGCCACCGACCAGCACCATGAAGATCATGTAGGCGGTCCATTGCACGCTGAAATAGGTTTTCGGCTGGAAGGTGGTGGCTGTCGCCAGCCACAACGCACCGGCGACCGCGATGCCGAAGGCGGCCAGAACAAAGAGCAGCCGCTTGGTGGCGATGACGCGCACGCCGAGCGACGTCGCCGCATCCTCATTGTCGCGGATGGCCTGGATGGCGGCACCAGCACGGCTGCGCAGGAGTGTGAAGAGAAGGCCGAGCAGGGCGGCCATCGAGGCCAGCGCCAGCCAGTAGATGACGACCCGGCGGGTGCCGCTGTCATAGACGTTGAGCGAGATCAGCGATGTCCCGGTTTCACCCTGGATCAGCCGGTCGAGATTGACCAGCATATGGGTGAGAGCGGAGATCACCCACATGCCGATGGCGAATTCGCCGCCCTTCAGCCGCAGCATGAACAAGGAGAGCGGCAGGGAGATCGCGCCGGTGATCAGGGCGGCGGCAAACAGCGACAGGAACGGATTGAGCCCGGCATCGGCAAGGCGGATGGTGAAATAGGCACCAAGGCCGAAGAAAACCTGCTGGCCGACCGACACAAGTCCGCCGAAGCCGGCAAGGGCGTTCCACATGGCAGCGAGGATGACGTAGATGAACAGCGCCGTCAGTCGGTCGATGGCGCCTGCACCGAGCGTCAGCGGGGCGATGGCGAAGAGGACAAGCGCGATGGCGACGCCGCCAAGTGCCAGCCGTGAGGCGCGCGTCCAGCGTTCAATGGTGATGCCGTGGGCAATGCTTTGGGGGATCGTGGTCATGGGGTGCTCCGGATGGCGGCGCGAATTCTGGCGAGGCCGGCTTTTGCAAAGCCTGTTGTCCCGATGGTCGGGGCTCCGATGAGAAACAATCGGGCAAACAGGACTGCCAGGAAAACGACATGGCCGCCGATCAGAAAGCCCTGCGGATGGATCTGTGCACCGAGCGATTGCGCAAGGCCCAGAACGATGCCGCCGATCAGCGTGCCCCAGAGAGAACCGGCGCCTCCGATGACGGCCGCCTCGAAGGCAAACAGCAGTTGCGGACCGCCGGAATAGGGATCGAACGTCGCCCGCATCGCCAGAAACGCGCCAGCAATGCCGACCGTGACCATCGCGATGGCGGTTGCCACTGCATTGGCCTTGCGGGCATCGATGCCGACGAGGCCGGCGGTATCGGGATCCTCGGCGGTGGCACGGATGGCGCGACCAAGCGCAAAACGGCTGAGGAAGATCTGCAGCCCGCCGAGAAGGGCGATCGCGGTCGCCATGGTCATCACGGCGAGCTTTCCGACATAGATGCCGCCGGGCAGTTCCCAGCTGTCATAGGACAGGCTGCCGATGAAAGGGGCGAGCGAGCGGGTGTCGGCGCCGAACTGCTCGAACATCAGATTGTCGATGACGATGGCGAGGCCGAAGGTGGTGAGGATCGGCAGCAGCGCGCCGCCGCGGGCACTGCGCTCCAGAAGATAGCGTTGCAGCAGCCAGCCGATGGCCGCCATGGCAGGTAGCACGATCAGAAGGCCCAGAAACGGTGAAATTCCGAATTCTGACGCGAGCAGCCACAGGCCGTAGGCAGAGAGGACTGCGAGACTGCCATGGGCGAGATTGATGATCCGCATGACGGAAAACATGAAGGAAAGCCCGCAGGCAATGACGGCATAATAGCCGCCGAGCAGGATGCCCTGGATCAGCGTGTCGATCACGATGCCACCCTTTCATTGTTTTCCCGGTGCAAGCCGAAATAGGCTTTCGTCACCTCGTCGCGCGTGACCTGTTCTGCGGGGCTGTCGAGCACGACGCGCCCTTCCAGCATGCAGATGACGCGGCTGGCGACGCCCATCGCACGGCTGAGATCCTGTTCGACCAGAATGATCGTGGTGCCGGAGGTAAGCAGGGTCTGCAACTGCGCATAGACGCGGTCGACAACTAGGGGCGAAAGCCCGAGCGAAACCTCGTCGAGCAGCAGAATGTCGGGATTGCTCATCAAGGCACGGCCGATTGCCGTTGCCTGCTGTTCGCCGCCGGAGAGATGGCCGGTCTTGGCGTGTCGGCGGGCAACGAGATTGGGGAAGGCGGAAAATACACGGTCGATGGTCCAGTCACCGGGTCTCCCCGATGTTTTGCCCAGAAGCAGGTTTTCCTCGACGGTCATCTGTGAGAACAGGCGACGTCCCTCGGGCACCAGCGCGATGCCCATGGCGATGCGCTGGTGCGAAGGTACCTTTGTCATGTCCTGGCCATTGAGCGCGATGCGGCCTGCGGCGGGAAGGTGTGCGCCGGCGAGCGAGCGCAGCAAGGTGGTCTTGCCGGCGCCATTGGCTCCGACAAGCGCCAGAACGTCGCCCCTGGAAAGATCGAAGCTGACATCGCGCACGGCCTGCAGCAGGCCATGGCGGACATCCAGATTTTGAACGGAGAGAAGGGTCATGCGGGCGTGCCTCCGAGATAGGCCTTGACGACGTCGGCATCGGCCATCACGGCGCGCGGTTCGCCATCCGCAATGATCCGGCCGGCATCCATGCAGATCAGCCGCTCGGCAACCTGCAACAGGATATGGACGATATGCTCGATCCAGACGATGCCAATGCCGCGACGGCGCAATTCGAGAATGGTCGTCACCAGTTCGCTTGCCTCGCCATCGGTCAATCCGCCGCCGATTTCATCCAGCAGCATCAGCTTCGGCTTGGTCGCCAGCGCCCGCGCCAGTTCGAGGCGCTTGCGGTCGAGAAGGCCGAGCGTATCGGCGCGCCGGTTGGCGACCCCAAGCATGCCGCAGAGCGTCAGGCTGTCGATTACGCGCTCATAGGCCTCGTCGCGGCCAACGGCATCGCCGTGTGCGGCGGCAACGTAGATATTTTCGAACGTGGTCATGCCACTGAAGGGTATCGGGACCTGATGGGTGCGCACCAGCCCCGAGCGGCAACGATCTGCCGCCGAAAGGGCGGTGACATTCTGCCCGTTGACCGTGATGATCCCGTCACTTGGCGGGAAAGCCCCCGCCAGCACGCTGAGCAGAGTGGTCTTGCCGGCGCCATTCGGCCCGACGATGCCGACGGCGTCGGTTTGGCCCATGGCAAAATCGACATTGTCGAGAACCACAAGCGCTCCGAAGCGCTTGTGGATTCCTGTTGCCGAGAGAAAGGCTTCTCCCGGCTGCTGCTGGTTTGTTTCGATCCGCACCGGCCCTTATCCGTTGTAAGAGACGAGTCTTGCGCCGACCGGAACATTCGGGTCGGTGGCGTTCTCGGTAACGACGTAATCGAGCGGGAATTTGGAGCCTTCCGGTGCCTTGACCCACTGTGTTCCGATAATCGGACCGGGCGAGACATTGGCAACCGGGCCTGCGGTGAAATCGACCGCACCGGCGATGGTCGTTGTCTTCAGCGTCGAAAGCGCCTTGGCAACGGCATCCTTGCTCTTGGCATCAGTCGCGGCCTTCAGGGCCTCGAAGCCGGCATCGAGCAGCGACAGGCTGGCGCCGAGTTGCTGGGTCCACTGCTTGCCGCTCTCTGTCTCGTAGCCATCGGCAAGTTCGGTGCCGGACACACCGGTCAGCGACGATTTGTAAGGGAAGGCCTTGTGCCAGTAGGCGGCGCTGGAGATGTTGAAGCCGAGATCGCCGAGCGCCTCGATATCGGACGGGAACAGCCCGGTCTTTGCCACCTGGGCGATCTTGATCTGGCGGGTCAGTCCCTGCTGTGCGGCCTGGCGCCAGAAGGCGGCAAAATCCGGTGGGATCGGGAAGGACGAGAAGATCTCCACGCCTTCGCGCTTGAACAGCGCGATCTGGGCGGAGAAATCCGTGGTTCCGGTTTCATAGGCCCCGGGATCTACGATGGTAAAACCGTCCTTGGCAAGCAGCGGCGCGAGATTGGCGCGGATCGCATTGCCGTCGGCGTCGTTCGGATACATGACGCCGACCTTCTTGTTGGTCTCGATCAGGTTCCATTGCGACACGTAAGTCTTGTGGAATTCGCCGACGCCAAAGCCGAAATGATAGGTCCACTTGAACGGCGAGGGTTCGCCGGGCTTGGCGCCGCGTCCGAAATACCAGGCTTCCCAGGGCATGACGGTGGAAAGGCAGGGGACGCCGGCCGCTTCGCAGGCGTCCGATACCGGGTTGATGGTTTCCGGCGTCGAGACCGCCAGCATCAGGTCGATGCCCTGATTGTTGATCAGGTCCCTGGCCAGCTGGCCGGCGCGGGACGGATCGGACTGGGTGTCCTGATCGATGATTTCGACCTGATAGGTCTTTCCACCGGCCTGAAAGCCCGATGCCAGGGCCTTGCGGGCAAGATCGAGCACATAGCCGTCGGTCTGGCCGAAGCCCGCCAGCGGGCCGGTGCGCGGGCTGATGAAGCCGACCTTCAGAGTGTCGCCGCTCTGGGCAAAGGCAGTGCGCCCGGAAAGCGCCAGCGCCGCCCCGCCTGCCACTGTCGATGCGATAAACGAGCGGCGTGTCAGCGCCGATGGGTCGAATTTTCCGTTGCGGAACCTGCCGTTCATGAAGTGCTTCCTCCCTGTGTGCGGGCCTCCCAGCCCGGCTTTGCTCTTTGGTTCAACCGATCAGGCGCAATCCTTGGAATGCTCAGATCGGATAGTCTCGTCTGCCGGATGCCAAGGTGATCCAGCGCAGATCCGTGAATTCGTCGATTGCCGCGCTGCCGCCAAAGCGGCCGTAGCCGCTCGACTTGACGCCGCCGAAGGGCATCTGTGGTTCATCGGAAACAGTCGCCGCGTTGATGTGGCAGATGCCGGATTCAAGCCGCTTGGCGACGGCCAGCGCCGCGTTTATGTCGCGGCTAAAAACCGCCGATGACAGGCCGTATTCCGTGTCATTGGCAACCGTTATGGCTTCGTCGATGCTGCCAACGCGGATGATGGCCGCAACCGGGCCAAAACTTTCCTCGCGGTAAATGCGCATGGCCGGGGTCACGTGATCGACCACGGTCGCATCCATCAGCGTCCCGTTCGACGGTCCGCCGCAGAGGACGACTGCGCCCTTTTGCCTGGCGTCATCGATCAGCGAGGTTACGCGCCGAACGGATTCGGCATTGATCAGCGTGCCGAGCGGCGTCTTGCCGTCCTGCGGGTTGCCGGCGAGAAGCGTCGCGGCCTTTGCCTGGAACTTGTCGACGAATTCGTCAGCGATCCTGTCCATCAGGATGATGCGCTCCGTCGACATGCAGATCTGGCCCTGGTTCATGAAGGCGCCGAAGGCGGCAGCCGCCACCGCCTCATCAAGATCGGCATCGGCAAGCACGATGAATGGCGCCTTGCCGCCAAGCTCGAGAAGGCAGCGTTTCAACTGCCGCGCCGAGGATTCCGCGATGATGCGGCCGACGCGGGTGGAGCCTGTGAAATTGATCCTGCGCACGGCCGGGTGGGCGATCAGCGCTTCGACGACCGCTGCCGCATCCTTCGGCGCATTGGTCACGACATTGACGACGCCGCGCGGAAAGCCGGCGTCGCGCATGACGTCGCCAATCAGGCAATGCGTTTTCGGGCAGAGCTCAGAGGCCTTCAATATGACGGTGTTTCCGCAGGCAAGCGGCATCGCGATCGCCCGGGTGCCGAGAATGATCGGCGCGTTCCAGGGTGCAATGCCCACACAAACACCTGCCGGCTGCCGCACGGCCATGGACAGATTGCCTGATGTGCCGGAGGGGATGATTTCGCCGCTGACCTGCGTGGTCATGGCGGCAGCCTCTCGCAGGATGTCTGCACCGAGACTGCAATTGATCGCGGCCCATTGCGCCGTCGCGCCGGTTTCGCTGGTCATCGCCGCGACGAACTCGGCTGTGCGGGCTGTGAGGATATCGGCGGCGGCGTTGAGTAGCATGCGGCGTTCACCGGGGCCGGTTTCCGACCAGGACGGGAAGGCGGCGGCGGCGGCATTCGCGGCTTTGGACATATCCGCAACAGAACCGGCAGGGGCAGTCGTCGCGAGATCGCCGGTCAGTGGATCGAGACGTTCGAAGGTTGACGCATCGGATGCGTCCATTGCCTCGTCGTTGATCATCAGCTTCGCCACAAACACGATCGTCACCCTCTTCCGGCAGGCGATACCTGCGTTTTCTAACGGGAGACAGACGCACGAACAGGTTTGGCCAGAAGGCCGCGTGTCCTGCATGGGTCTGTTGAGGTGCCTCCTCCCAAAGGCTGATGACGAAAGACTACGCCGTTCTCGAACGGATGGAATGTGATTTTACGGGTTAATATTGTAATTATACGGGGATCAGGGCAAGGTTCATCACGGATTGAGGGGAAGCAATGGCGACGGACGGCGGCATTCATCATCACGCACGGGGCGAGTGGCGGGAACCGTCACTGGCGCATCGGCGCATCCGTTTCCAGAAAGGCCTCTATGTGGACTTTCATCACATCTTCCTCTTGAGCTATGGCGATGGTGAACTGCATTTCGACGATGACGAACATCGCACCCTGTATGGTCCGTCCCTTGCCCTGTTGTCCCCTGACGTTCGCTGCGAGATCACCATCGCCGCCGGTGCACAAGCCTGCCTGATCGGTGCTTCGCCACAGATCATGGTTGATGCGATCGGCGACAAGGTGGAATCCTATTCGCTGCGGATCTTCATCGAACAGATGAAACTGATCGAAACCATGGATGCGGGATCGTTGGGCGAGATCAATCCGCTGATTTCAGGCTTCGTGCGTGAACTGGCCGATCCTGCCCGGGCCTCCTGGATGGTGGTGTCCGCCTATATGCGGCTGATCCTGATGGCGGTCTGGCGCGCGTCGGGCGGTGCAAATGCCGAACGGCGCGGGCAGGGCGAAAGCGGCTCGATCCTGGTGCGTTACCGGCAGCTTGTCGAAGCCTGGTTTCGCCAGCACCGGCCGATCAGCGACTATGCGGTGGAACTGGGTGTCACCACCGACCGGCTCCAGGCGATCTGCCAGAGGACGCTGGGGCGTTCGCCGATCCAGCTTCTGCATGAGCGGCTGGTACAGGAGGCAAAGCTGCGGCTGGAACGCTCGGCCCGCAACATACAGGAAATATCCGATAGCCTCGGCTTTCGCGACCCGACCTATTTCAGCCATTTCTTCAAGCGCAAGACCGGACTGTCACCGGCCAGCTATCGTGCCGTCGCACAGGCGTCTGCAGGGTCAGACAACAGCGTGTTGTCATCCGACTACGCGGATTGGCCATGAAGTCCGAGACGCATCTCCCTAATAGGGCAAGCCGATATAGTTCTCGGCAAGCGCCATTGATGCTGGCTGCGAGCGCGTCAGATAGTCGAGTTCGGCTTCCTGGATCTTCTGGTCGAAATCACCGGTGTCGGGGAAACGATGCATCATGGTCGTCATCCACCAGGAAAAGCGAACGGCTTTCCAGACGCGGGACAGCGCCCGCTGCGAATAGGCGTCGATGCCGGCATCGGATCGGTCGCGATAGTGCTCGACAAGACCCGAAAACAGATAGTGCACGTCGCTGGCCGCCAGATTGAGGCCCTTGGCGCCTGTCGGGGGCACGATATGAGCGGCATCGCCAACCAGGAAAAGGCGCCCGAAGCGCATCGGTTCGGCAACGAAGGATCGCAGCGGCGCAATCGATTTCTCAAAGGAAGCGGCCGTCAAAAGCGCCTCTGCATGATGTCCGGGAAGGCGTCGGCGCAACTCGTCCCAGAAACGGTCGTCGCTCCAGTCCTCAACCTTTTCGTCCAGGGCACATTGGATGTAATAGCGGCTGCGCGTTTCCGAGCGCATCGAACACAGGGCAAAACCACGCGGGTGGTTGGCGTAGATGAGTTCGTGGCTGACGGGGGCCACGTCGGCCAGAATGCCGAGCCAGCCGAAGGGATAGACTTTTTCGAAAATCTTGATCGACCCATCGGGCACGGATTTTCTGCTCACACCATGAAACCCGTCGCATCCGGCGATGAAGTCGCATTGAAGATGCTGCGACACCCCGTCCTTTTCGAAGGCCACAGACGGTGCATTTCCGTCGAAATCCCGCGGTTGCACATTCACCGCATTGTAGATCGTCAAACCGCCGGTCTTTTCGCGCTGCTCCATCAGGTCGCGCGTCAGTTCCGTCTGTCCGTAGACCATGACACGTCTGCCGCTCGTCAGTCCGTGGAGATCGATCCGGTGCTCGCGGCCATCGAAGGCCAGCGCGAAACCGTCATGCGGCAGGCCTTCGGCATGCATGCGCGTGCCGGCGTTCGCCTGATCCATCAGCGCGACGGTGCCTTCCTCCAGAACCCCGGCGCGGACGCGGGCAAGGATATAGTCCTTGTCGGCGCGATCGATGATGACATTGTCTATGCCAGCTGCCGTCAACAACTGACCGAGAAGCAGCCCGGATGGTCCCGAGCCGATGATCGCTACCTGGGTGCGCATGTTTCCTCCCGCACATTATGTTGAGGCGGATTGTCGCCCCTGCAGGAGCATGCTTCAATGGACAATTCATGCCAGAAATTGCATATATCGAACATTAAGGGAGCGATGCGCCATGCCGACAGCCGTGCCGACCTATGATCTCTATGGGGAGAAGACGGGCGAAAACATGCGGGATTGGCTGCATTGCGAAACGATTCCGGCGCGCAGCAGGCTGCACCACTGGGAAATCCGGTTGCATCGGCATGAGAGCTTCTTTCAAATTTTATACATGCATGCCGGTTCCGGAGACGCAATATTTGGCAATCAGCGGCATGAAATCCGGGCTCATAGCGTGATCACCGTCCCGCCGGGCGTCGATCATGGATTCCGGTTTTCCAGGGATACCGATGGCTTCGTCGTGACGATTTTGGCATCCCGACTGCGCACGCCCCCCGGCGACCGGAGTCACCTGGGTGCGTGGCTCGCCTTGCCGCACGTAACGTTGCTGGACGTGACCCGGCATGAGGGAGCCTATGTGGCGGATACACTGATGCGGCTGGGCGCCGAATACGCAGCCTACCAAACCGGCCGAAACGATCTGCTCGATGCCTATCTCACCCTTGCCCTGCACCTGACGGCACGGCTTTCACCGGCCAGCGCCGGAGAGTCGATGGACGACAAAGGCCGTCGCATGGAGCGGTTGAACAGCCTCATCCATCGCCATTTGCGGGCGCACAAGCCGGCCTCCTTCTATGCCGCCGAACTCGGCATTTCGCCAACCCATCTGAACCGGTTCCTGAAGTCGGTCACCGGACTGGGTACCCATGACATGATTGCCCGCAAGCTCATCGACGAGGCAAAACGGGAGCTGGTTTTCAGTTTCGGCAGCATAAAGGATGTCAGCGAAAGTCTTGGATTTGTTGATCCGGCCTATTTTTCCAGGCTCTTTTCAAAGCAAACCGGCGCGACGCCGCGGGCCTGGCGAATGGCCGAACGTGCCAAGCTCGACAGTCGCAGTACGGACTGACAAACGCCGTTGTGGTCTGCCCGGATGCGTTTGGCAAGAGCTCCGAATCCGGCTCACGAATGCAGGATCCGCTCCAGAACGAAGAGGCAGTCTGCATCTTCGTCGAGCAATTCGCAGCCACCGTCCTGCTCGACGGACGAACAGATCAGGTCCACTTTTCCTTCGTCGAAGTCAGTCAGCGAAAGCAGAATATCACGCAACTCACCAAACGCGATTACAGCCGGCGGCCGGACCAGAAGGCCGTCATGCCAGGAACTCATCTTGATTGCAGGGAGCATAGCATTTCTCCTGTGATGCTCCTTTGTGAATGATCGCAACCGCGCCGTCGATCACGACAATTCGCTATTCCCCACGCCCAAAGACCTGCTTCGAAAATCGACCAATTTGATTTCATTAGAGAATTTCAATTTTCGCCGGGTCAAAATGTCTGCCGGCGTGAGGGCCTATTCGACGAACACCCGGACACTGGCGGCACGTCCGGCTGCATCGATGACGGTCAATGTCGAATAACCGCCGCCGTCCGGTACCCACTGGCTGGTCCGGCGGCGTGTGGTTTCCGCCAGCAGCTTGCCATTGGCGAGCCAGCGGAAGGGCGCGCGACCGCCCTGCAACTTGAGCGCCAGCGGCATGAGTTCACCACCGGACGCAGCACCGAGTTCGACGCGTGCACCTTCCGGCGGATAGACAATCTGCGGTGCGGGTTCGCGGCTCAAGGACGAGAGGAGCCCGCTGGCGGTCATGGAAAACCGTCGCTGGCTGATCGGCAGTTGCGTCTGCGAAATCCGCACGGCGCCGGAAGGCGCGCCGGGAAGCCTGGTGATGGCGACGCCGGATTTGGCAAACGCTTCGAACAGGATCGGTGCGGCAGTGCCATAACCCGTAATGCCGGGAACCGCGCCGTTATCGGGGCGGCCGACCCAGATGCCGAGCACATATCGACCATCGAAGCCGACAGACCAGGCATCGCGATAGCCATAGCTGGTGCCTGTCTTGTAGGCGATGCCGCGCTGCCTGCTGCCGGCCGGCGGGATGACGCCGGAGAGGATATCCGCCACGTGCCACGCAGCGACAGGTTCCATCAGCGGTTCGCCAATAAGCCGTTCGGCCTTGTCCTGGATGCCGTCGCCAAGCCGCACCGGCTGGCCGCGATTGGCAAGGCCGGCATAGAGCTGCACAAGATCCTTCAGCGTGATGCCGACACCGCCGAGACCGATGGCAAGACCTGGCGGTTCGTCCTTCGGCAGCGACGGCCGGACATCGGCGCGGCGGAAGCGGACCATCAGCCGTGTCGGCCCGACGGCATCGAGCAACCGGATCGCCGGCACGTTCAGGGACAGTTGAAGCGCCTGGCGTATGCTGACATCACCCTGGTAGCTCATGTCGAAATTGCGCGGCCTGTACCCGAAGAAATCAGACGGCCTGTCCTCGATGATGGTTTCCTGCGACACAAGCCCTTCTTCGAAGGCCAGGCCGTAGATGAACGGCTTCAGGGTCGAACCGGGGGAGCGGGTGACGCGGGTCATGTCGATCCAGCCGGAGCGGCTGGCATCGAAATAACTGGCTGACCCCAATTCGCCGACGATTTCGCCGGTCCGGATATCGGCCATGACCATGGCGATGGAGACTTTCGGGTCGAGCCTGGCTGCGGCATCCCGCGCGACCCCTTCCAGACCCTGCTGGATGCTGCGCCGCAGGGTCGTCCTGTGCTCAATCACCGCCGGCTGCCGGCGGAGCGCCGCTTCCGCGACGTGGGCGGCAAAGGCTGGCAGTTGAAGGCGGCGCGACGGCACCGCTTCAAGCGAAGCCCGGCCCGCTTCACCCTCGCCGATCACTTCGGATACGGCCATGCGGTCGAGCACACGCAGGCGCGCGGCCTCGGCGGCGGCCAGATGGCGATCCGGACGCCGGCGTTCCGGAAGCTGTGGCAGGGCGACCAGAAGCGCTGACTGCGCCACCGTCAGGCGCCTCGGTTCCTTGCCAAAATAGGCAAGGCTTGCCGCGCGGACACCCTCGAGATTGCCGCCATAGGGCGCATGCGTCAGATAGAGGTCCAGGATCTCCGCCTTGCTCAGACGTCGCTCGATCTGCAGGGCGCGGGCAATCTGACGGACCTTGGCGGTCAGCGAGCGTCCGTCGCGCGGCTCGATCAGCCGTGCCACCTGCATCGACAGCGTCGAGGCGCCAGATACGATCCGGCCATTGCCGATGAACTGCGTAGCGGCGCGCAGAAGCGCCAGCGGATCGACGCCGCGATGTTGCGAAAAACGCTGGTCCTCATAGGCGACCAGCATGCGGATGAATTGCGGATCGACATCCGTTGCCTTGGTCTTCAGGCGCCAGAGGCCTTCCCGGGTGGCAAAGGCCCGCAGAAGCTGGCCATCCACATCCAGCACCTCCTTGGACACCTCATAGGCGTTGTCGAGCGGCGGCGGGAAAGCCCTGTCCGCCGCCCGCAAGCCGAAGAAGCCGGCCACGGCCAGGAGGAGGCTGACCGAAACGCCGATGCCGATGGTGCGCAGGATCGCCATTATTGCGCTGCAACGACCTCCATGCGGCCCGTCGCCGTGCGCGCCGAGAGTTGTGGACGATACATGTCCTCGACGCTGGCTGCCGGATGATCATAGGTCCCTGGCGTCACTGCGCGCACCACATAGGCGAGCGTGATTTCCCGGTTGTCTCCACTCGCACGATCGAAGGCCGCGACGAAACGATCGCTGCGGAATTCGGTATGGGCCGCCTCGACTTCGCCAACCCACTCGAAGTTCGATAGCTTGGCGCTATCGACGAGACCCGGATTGTCGATCTCGAAGCCGGCCGGCAGGAGATCGGTGATCAGAACCCGCGACGGCCAGTCATTGGTCTCGGTTGCCTTCAGCACGACAACATACCGCTCGTTCTGCTGCGCCTGGCTGACATTGGCTTCGGCGCCGTCCAGCGTGTAGTAGCTACGCGTGATCGCAAAACCGTCACCGCCGGCCGGCAGCGGCTGTGCCGGTGCGGCAATCGTCGTTACCACTGCAGCGACGGGATCACTCGTCCGGTTTCGGATGGTCACCGGCTGCTCCAGCAGCTCGTCGCCGGAAACCCGGGCGGAATAGCTGCCGGCCTGTGGCGCGCCGTTGATCTCCAGCTTCAGGTCCTGATCGCCATCCTGGATGGCACGGGCGGCAAGCAGCATCCAGGATTGTTCCTGGGTGCTGGTGTAACGCTTCTGCTCCCATTGCCGGGCAACGATCGTGGACAGGGCCGGAATGATCGTCGGGACCGGGCGGCTTTCCGCCGCCAGGGCCAGGACCGCGGCATCGTCGCGCAGCGACGAGCCGTAGTCGGAGCGTTTCAGGCTGACATTGACCAGTCCTGACGACATCTGCAGCGAATCCTCGAAGATGCTCATGGCGCGTTGCGCATCGCCATAAAGCGCCAGGGCCCCGGCAATATGGGCACGGGCCAGCGGCGTCGGGAATTCCTGCAGTTTCGTATCGGCATAATAGCGCAGGTCGCTGATCGAGGCCTTGCGATTGCGGGCCAGAACATAGAGTGCATAGGCGATCTCGTTGCCCTGATCCTTGACGTTGACCTCGTAGGCCAGCCCATTGCGCAGGTTTTCCAGCGCCCGCACCATGGCCTGTTCCGGCACGTCGTATTTCTGTTCGCGGGCGCGGGTCAGGAAATCGCTGACATAGGCGTCGAGCCAGAGATCGCCGGACCCCGGGCTCCAGAGCCCGAAACTGCCGGCAGAAGACTGATAGGCGAGCACACGATAGATCGCCTCCTGCACGCGTTTCTTGACCTCGCCATCATCGGCGATGCCGGATTTCTGCGCCATTTCGCTCAGATAAAGCAGCGGCAAAGCGCGACTCGTCGTCTGCTCGGCGCAGCCATAGGGATAACGATCGAGCGTCATCAGCAAGGCCGGAACATCAAAGGCCGACGAGCGCGATACACTGAGGCTCACCGATGCACCCTGCAGGATGCTGTCGGCGAGAAGCTCGCCATCCACCAGCAGGCTGCCGTTTGGCGGGATGGTCACCGGGCGACGGGTGGTGATCGGCAGGGAAGCCGGCCGAACCGGTATGTTCAGAACCTGTTCGAGCGACAGGCCGGACGCATTCGACAGTTTGACCGAGATGACGCCGTCGCCGTTATACCCGCCCATCAGCGGCAGGGTCAGGTCGAATTTTCCGCCGGCGGCCAGTGCGACCGTTTGCGTTGCGGCAACCGGATCGACGGTAACGACAGGATTGCTGGTGACCTGAAGCTGATAGTCACCGGCCGGCGCGTCGGTGTTGGCGATGTCGAGCCGCAACTCCGAGAGATCGCCGGGCGCCAAGAATTTCGGCAGGCTGGCAGTAACGACGATCGGGTCGCGGATGATCACGTCGGCCGTGGCATGCCCCACGCCGGTCTTCGACCAGGCCACCGTCATGATGCGGGCCGTGCCGTTGAATTGCGGATTATCGAAACTGATGATTGCCTTGCCGTCGGCATCGAGCTTGACCGGCCCGGAGAAGAAGGCAACGAGTTGCTCGGTCGGCGGATTGCCCTGCAACGGCATTTGCGAGCCATCGCCGCCGGTGCGCAGACGCCCGGTGGCGCCGAGTGATCCGTCGATCAGGCGGCCATATAGGTCTCGGATTTCGAGCCCCAGCCGGCGCTGTCCGAAATACCAGCCATCCGGGTTCGGCGCTTCGTAGCGCGTCAGGTTGAGAATGCCGACATCGACGGCAGCAACCGTGACATAGGCATCTTCCAAGCCCGCGCCGGTGACAGAGATCGGAATGTTCAGCGTCTGGCGCGGCAGGGTCTTCTCCGGCAGGTCGAGCGCAACAGAAAGCTTGCGTTCGGCCGGATCGACGGTCAGCCATTTGATACCAATGGCGCGCATCGGCATGCGGCTTTCCTGCGCATCTCCAGGCCGGAAGAGCGTGGCCGTGACATAGGCGCCGGCTCCCCATTCGGCGGTAACCGGAATCTCGACTTCGCCGCCTTCGGCCGCAATGCTGACGTTCGTGGTGGCAATCAGGTTTTCGGATCCGACCGTCACCATGAGTTCGCCGGCAAAACGCGGGCTGACCTTGAGCTTTGCGGTTTCGCCGATGACGTAGTTTTCCTTATCGAGCGCAATTTCGAGCCCGTCGGGTGTTTCCGTGGAAGTTGCCTCGACATACCAGCCGGCATCGAATTCGACGCTCGACGTCGGACCGTCGATCGCGGCCGTTTCGATCTCCAGCCGGTAACGACCCCAGGTGACCGGCGCGGCGATTTCCGCGCCATCCGTCGTCACGTCGACCGTTCCATTGGCGATGAGCTTGGTCGAGGTGACAGGCTCGTAGCGCCACGAGGTGCCTTCGCGGTACCATTGATAGTTCCGCTCGACGCTGACGAGCTTCCATCCGAGCCCCGTCATCGGCTGTTTGCGGCCTTCCGCATCGATGGCGATGACATGAAACTTGCCAATCGAGTTTTCAGCGAGATCACCGGAGAATTCAGGCTTGATACCGATCATCGCCCCGGTCGACTTGACCGGAAGGGTCAATGTTCGCTCGACGGCACGGCCGCCGGCTTCCTGCATGCGCAGGACGATATCGGCGTTGAGAAGCTGCGTCGTCGAGGGCACCTCTGCGAGGGTGACATCAAATGTCGCCTTGCCGTCTGCGTCGAGACCATCAAGACCTTCGAGCGCGGTGCGGCTGTCTTCGCTTGCTTCCTCATCAGCCAGACCAAAGAAATATCCGGGGAAAGCAGTACTCTGGCGGGTCGGTTTCAGTGCGACATCGCCCTCGATTTCAAGCCCTGCGGCCGGCGCGCCATAGAGATAGCGGCCATCTACGGCAACCGGCGTTGCGCCTTCAGGATCGATTTCCCTGGCGTCGCTCGTCAGGTCGAACTCGATCCTGTCAGGCACGAAATCATCGACCATGAACTGTTTTTCGGCAATCGACCTACCCTTCGGATCCGTGAAGATCTGCATCGTCCAGGTGCCGCGCATCGCATTTGTCTGCAATGGCAGGTCGAGCGTGTGCCCGCCCACCACGCCGCCATCGCTGACGATGCGGCGATCCTCGACACCATCCGGGCGCAGGAAGACAAAGGTCAACGGCAGATTTTCGACGGCATTGGCTTCGCTGTCGCGGGCCAGCGCGGAAACATGCACCGTCTCGCCGGCGCGGTAGATACCGCGTTCCGTCCAGGTCAAAACGTCGATGGCGCCGGGCGCCGCGCGGCCGGTGACTCCGCGATCGGAGAGATCAAATCCGGCGCGCGTCATGTCGAGGAAAACATAGTCGCTGTCGCCACTGCGGGCGGTGATGACAGCCGGTGCCATGGCCGCCGTGCCGCGCATCAGGCCGGCGGTGAAGCTGGCCCGGCCGTCGTCATCGGTCGTCGCCGTTCCGAGGATTTCGTTGTTCCTGGCGAGAAGTTGCAGCGTGACGCCAACCATCGGTTTGGCGCTGGCAAGCGACCGGGCAAAGACGTTCAGCCCGTCCGTGCCGGCATAGGTCGAGATGCCGATGTCCGAGACGACGAACCATTGCGTCGCCTTGGCTTCCCAGTCGTCACTGCGGGCATTCGACGAATGCGCGGTCAGAACATAGACGCCCGGCTTACGCTCCGGCAGGGCTTCGTCGACCGGAAAGCTGGTGATCCCGTCCTTGTTGAGTTCGGATGTCAGGTCGATCTTGCCCTGCCAGACCAGTTCGCCGCTTTCATCCTGGATGCGCTGGGCGCTGTAGCCGTCCATCTGCGTCAGGAACTGCGAATTCGTCAGCAGACTGGCGATGTTGCGGTCGCCGACCCGGTAAAGCTTGAGATCGGCGCTCTGGCTGTTGACCGAGACGATCGGAATGCCGCGGCGCGCCGTGCTTGGCAGGACGAAGCTATCGCCGGTGAAGCGAACGCTGGCGGATCGGTCCGGCACGTAGATATCGAGATCGACCTGGGCCTCCAGCGATTCGTTGACGGAGGAGGGCAGACCGGCACGGAAGGCAAGCTTGTAGCGCTGGCCATGCGTCAGGCCCTCGATGCAGATGTCGTTGCCCTTGGCTTCGACGGCCTTCGGCGCGCCGCCGTCGATCGTCACGAACGGTGCATAGTCGACCCCGGTCTTGACCAGCGGCTCGGAAAACTGGACGCAGGCACGCGGATTGGCGCTGTCGGCGTCGATGGTGTTTCCAACCATCCGGAACCCCTGACGGGATCTCAGATCGACATAGGCTGCGCGCACTGTCTGCGAATTGACGAGCGAAAGGCTTGCTTTGTACGCGCTGAGCGCGGCGCGGAAATTTTCGGTGTTGCGGAATGCGGCAGCCAGCACGGCCAGCGCATCGGCACGGCTCTGTGTCGTGCGGGTAAGCTGATAGCCGTTGAGCGCGCTCAGTTGCGCATCGGCCGCAATGCTTGAACTCACGGACGCCCGGTTCCCGGCACGCGCGGTCTCGATCCAGAGGTCCGCGTCATCAGGGCTGATGGCAAGCGCGCCTTTCAGTGTATCGACGGCTTGCTCGATCTGCGACAGGCCGAGATTGGCGCGGGCAATCGCCTGCAGGCCCTCATAACCCATCATCTCCTGGCCGTCCGTCAGTGCAAGCCGCGCTTTCTGCTCACGGGCCTGCTGGAGCAATTCGTCCGAGACAAAATCGAGTTTTGGTGCGGCCCCTATATCGGGATCGCCATCAACAGTGACAACCTTCCCGGCGACAGCACCCGCAAAGCTGTTCAGCTGGTTGAAATCCGACTTCAGGAAGCACCATTTTACCTTCGGATTATAGGTGAAGGCCCGGCACGACTGATCGTCGATGCAGGCGGTCTTGCACTGATCAAGCGACACATTCTGCTCGGTGCGAAGGTCGAAGCCGAAATAGTCGCCATCCTGTGTCGTGACGATGTCACGGCCAGGATCCGCAGCAACAGCCAGCTGGTTGGTGGCAAGAGCAATCAGAAAAACAGCTGAAAACCCGATGAACGCGCGCATAGACATAAGTCCTCCCACCGCTGCCCGTCTCGATGGCCGTATGTTGAAACTTCACGGCAGATTGTCAACTGGACATTGTGGGGTAAATGATCTGGCTTGGCGGGCAGAGCGAGCGCAATGCCGGGTATGACAGGCGGCACTGTTGCCGATTTACCGCACAATTTACTTTCTGGTAAACATGTCTTGAATTTGCTGCAACGCAGCATTATGTTGAAGGCATCGAAACGGTTCACCTCCTCCCGAACGCGTTTCGGTCCGACGGACAGCACTCCTCCTCCCAGCTGTCAGTCCTAATTGAAAGCCCGGTGCACCTCCTCCCGCACCGGGCTTTTTCTTTGCCTGTTTTCCCAATATCTCCGATTTTTGTCTCTGCTGCCGCGAGTTTGCCATGAAGGAAGGGCAAGTCGCTGACCTTTGCCGATCCGGTCGAGTCTCGGAACAGTGGCGAATTATCAAAAGAATATAAGGTGTTGCGACAGTCTAGCGCTGTATCTGCAAAGCGCACCGGACTGCATTGGAGAAAAACGGCTTTTGGATATCAACGAAAACGACACCCGATTCCTCCGGGTCATGAAATCCTACTTCGAGGCTAAAACGCAGGCTGCAAATCTCAAGCGTCGGCTGGAAGAGGCGCGCAAATCTGCCGACAGCAAGATTGCCGATTTCTACGATCCGCGCGTCAACTGGGCCTGGGCCGAGGAGATCGCGCGCATTCACGCGCTGAAAGCCGAAATGAACCGTCTGATGGTAGCAGCGGAAGCCTGGGCGAATGGCGAGGTATTCGACGTGCCCCCGTCAAACCATATGCGGGATCAGACCAGCTAGAGAAACCAAAACCCGGGCTACCGCTGGAGCGGCATCACAACGAAATGGCAGTGTGGTACCCCTCCGTGAATGAACGGTAAACGTCGCGCTTCTGGCGGAGATTGCATTCGCTCATGAGGCTCTCCTTGCCTGACATTTGTCAACGAAGGTGTCCACGAAACGCGGCATTTTACGGCAAGGTTTTGGCCACAGAGATGGCCTCGATCGGGCCGTGAGGATGTCACCGGTCGCGCGATCGGCGGTCGCAGCGGACGGATTTTACGCCGGCCTCACCCTGCGACATGCCGGGCTCGCCGATAGACTTTGTCACCGAGCTTGCCCACTGCGCTCTCGGCTTCACGCTGTCTGGAACGAAAGGCTGAACTTCAGTCCGTCGGGTGCGAATTCGCTTTCGGTTCGCGGCTCCATCTTGGCCGGGAAGGCACTATGGATGAGTTTGGATCCGAACCCCTGGGCGTTGGGTGGAACAACAGGCGGTCCGTCAAACTCCCTCCAGGAAAACGCGATTTCGCCCTCGTGTGCTTCCCATTCAATCTCGACGCGGCCTTGTGGCTCGGAAAGGGCCCCGTATTTCACGGCATTGGTCGCCAGTTCATGAACAACCATAGAGAGGGCGCTGACCGCCTCGGCATTTAGCAAAAGCTTGGGTCCTGAAGCAGTGACAGCATCTTCTGCGTCGCCACAGACGGGACGAAGCGCCCGCTCGACCACTTTTCCGAGCTCGGCCGCGTCGTGATCGTCTGACATCAATATATCGTAGGCGGTCCCAAGGGTGCCGACCCGATTTGCAAACACCGCATTCTGCTCGGGAAGGTTTTTATACGTCTGTCGCGCGATCGCCTGGACGATAGCCAGGGTATTCTTGACACGATGGGCCAATTCGTTTGTCAGCAGCTTACGCTTTTCCTCGGCGCGGGCGCTTTCGCATCGTCTAACCTCGATCTCGTCCAGAAGACCGTCGACCGAAGCGCCGACTTGTCCCAGTTCCCCGTGACGCCCCTGCATTTTCGTCCGTGCGCCAACATCCCCGTCTCTCCACCGCTCAAGAACTGTAACGATTTGAGCGATGGGATCGAGAATGAAGCGATTTCCGACGAAGACAGCTGCAGCCAACGCAAGAGCGGTTCCGACGGCCGTCATCGCAAGCCCCGTGAGCGTGGCGCGATTGACGGGCGCGAAAGCGACGTCCCGAGAAATTCCTGCGCTGACATAAAGCGGGTTTTTGGCGGAGACAGGAATGTAGCCCATTATCCGCCGGGTGCCGTCCTGACTAAGCACTTCTGTCGTGCCGGGCTTGGATGCCAGAATCAGATGCTGGTACGTGCTGGGTATCTTCGTGCCGACAAATCGAGCCGGATCGGGATTGCGCGCAAGGATGACACCCTTGCTGTCGGCAATCGTCATCGCACCGCCAGGCGCTACGCCGCGTGCGAGTATTTGTTCTTCCAGCCAATCGAGCGTTACGCCTGTCGCGAGAACGCCGACAGTCTCATCCCCTTCCTTAAGAGCGATCGCCATCGGCAGAATAGCCGCGCTCGAGACACGGGCGATTGTGTACTCGCCGACAACAAGGCCGTCTGCCTCCAGTGCCCGTTTCACTAGTCGCGATCGGCGAAGCTGGTGCCTGCCTCCCACCCCAGGCTATCGCAGACGAGGCTTCCCGTTCGATCCAGAACGAGAATGTTGCGGACTTGTGACAGTTTGCTCGCGACTGACTTGAGCGCGATGTTGCAGGGGGCAGGATCGCGTGCGGCAATGGCCGGAATTGCCGAGGTGGCTATCAGAATGCCCTTGATACCGTCGATAACGCTTGCAACGTCAGAGGCCGCCTGACGGGCTATCTGGGCGGCATGCCGATGGACCTCCGCGTTGCGTTCGGAGCGGGCAGCAAATTCATTGTACGCGAGCATTCCGATTGTCGGCATCAATGCCGTCAACACCACGGCAAACAGTCGCTTTTTCACCTTACCGTCTCCCCCGAACCCCGAATATCTCCACGCAGTCGATGTAACACGTCGTTTTCCAGTCGGAAACTTGGCAACGAGAAGATCTTTGCGCACCGCCGATAGATCGTCGGTCCCGTGACCACACGTGGGTTTTTCAGCCTCCCAAATTTCGTTTCTGTTCGCCGGAACAAAGTAAAAAGTATCACGTTTTTGTGATCACAGGGAATTAAATGGACGGGAATAACGATGGTTTCGAAACGGTCTAACAGTTCGACAAAGGCAAAATCAGGGGCTTCCGCGGAAGCCGTCATTCACGATCAGAAACTTTCGCGCGGCGAGGGGGGAGAACTTCATCAGACGGCGGATGGCGGTGCGGTTTTAACCACGGCGCAGGGCGCGCCGGTTGCGGATGACCAAAATTCGCTTCGCATCGGCGCCCGTGGGCCGCTGGTCATGGATGATTTCCATTTCCGCGAGAAAATGTTTCATTTCGACCATGAGCGCATTCCCGAACGCGTCGTTCACGCCCGTGGTTATGGCGCACACGGCTATTTCGAGACGTATGAATCGCTCGCCGCCTACACCAAGGCCGATCTCTTCCAGCGCCCGGGTGAAAAAACCCCTGCATTCGTTCGCTTCTCGACAGTGGCGGGAAACAAGGGATCGGCGGATCTTGCCCGTGATGTGCGCGGTTTCGCGGTCAAGCTTTACACCCAGGAAGGCAACTGGGATCTCGTCGGCAACAACATTCCCGTCTTCTTCATTCAGGATGCCATCAAGTTTCCCGACCTGATCCACGCTGCAAAGCAGGAACCCGACCGGGCATTTCCGCAGGCGCAGACCGCCCATGACACGTTCTGGGACTTCATCAGCCTGACCCCGGAAAGCATGAACATGGTCATGTGGACTATGTCGGACCGCACCATCCCGCGCTCGTTCCGCTTCATGGAAGGGTTTGGGGTCCATACCTTCCGGCTGGTGAATGCGAAGGGAGAGTCCACCTTCGTCAAATTTCACTGGAAGCCGAAACTGGGGCTGCAGTCGGTGGCCTGGAACGAGGCCGTCAAGATCAACGGCGCCGATCCGGATTTCCACCGCCGCGACCTGTGGCAGGCGATCCAGTCCGGCAATTTTCCGGAATGGGAATTGCAGGTGCAGCTGTTCGATCAGGACTTCGCCGACAGTTTCGACTTCGACGTGCTGGATCCGACCAAGATCATTCCGGAAGAAATCCTGCCGCCGCAGCCGGTTGGGCGTCTGGTCCTTGACCGCATGCCGGACAATTTCTTTGCCGAAACCGAGCAGGTCGCGTTCATGACCCAGAACGTGCCGCCCGGCATTGATTTCAGTAATGATCCGCTGCTGCAGGGCCGCAACTTCTCCTATCTCGATACGCAGCTGAAGCGCCTCGGTGGGCCGAATTTCACGCATCTGCCGATCAATGCGCCGAAATGTCCTTTCGCGCATTTCCAGCAGGACGGCCATATGGCGATGAGAAATCCTGTTGGCCGGGCGAACTACCAGCCGAACTCCTTTGGCGAGGGGCCGCGCGAGGATCCTGTCCGTGGGTACACCCATTTTCCGGCGGAAGAGCAGGGACAGAAGGTCCGGCTTCGTCCGGAAAGCTTCGCTGACCATTACAGCCAGGCAAGGCAGTTCTTCATCAGCCAGACCCCGCCGGAGCAGCGGCATATCGCGGCGGCGCTGACGTTCGAGCTGAGCAAGGTGGAAACGCCTGTCATCCGCGAGCGCATGATCGCGCATCTCCTCAATATCGACGAGACGCTGGCAACGACCGTTGCCGCGAAACTTGGCATCCGGACGATGCCCAAGCCGGCGGACGCGGCCATGCCCACACGGGACGACCTGGAGCCGTCACCGGCGCTCAGCATCGTCAAACGTGGGCCAAAGAGCTTCGAGGGCCGTAAGCTCGGCATTCTCGTCACGGACGGCGTGGACGCAAAGCTGCTCAAAGGCCTGACCGGTGCGATCACGCAAGCCAAGGCGCAGTTTGAACTGATCGCGCCGAAGGTGGGCGGCGTCACCGATTCCGAGGGCGAACTGATCCCGGCGCATCACATGATCGATGGCGGCCCTTCGGTGCTTTTCGACGCGGTCGCGCTTCTGCCATCGAAGGATGGCGTCGCCGACTTGCTGAAGGAAGCGACGGCCCGGGATTTCGTGGCCGATGCGTTCCAGCATTGCAAGTTCATCGGCTACGCGCAAACCGCGATGCCGCTGCTCGAAAAAGCAGGCATAGTGGGAGATCTCGATGAAGGCACGATCAGTCTTCCCGGCGAGGGAGGCTACGGGGCCTTTGTCGAGGCGCTTGGCAAGCTCCGCGTTTGGGCGCGTGAGCCATCCGTGAAACTCGGGAAGGCGTCGTTGCCAATCGACGACTGACCTTGAATGACAACTATCCACCACCACAAAAGCAACAGGAGACGAACATGGCTGAGAAGACATTGGAAGACCTTTTTCTCGATACGGTGAAGGACATTTATTTTGCCGAGCGGCAGATTCTGAAGGCGCTGCCGAAGATGGCGCGCGCCGCACAGTCGCCTGAGTTGAAAGCCGCTTTCGAAAAGCACAAGGAAGAGACCGAGGTGCATGTCGAACGGCTGCAACAGGTCTTCGAACTGCTCGGAAAGGCTGCCCGCGGCAAGACCTGTGAAGCGATCCAGGGCATCATCGCCGAAGGCGAGGAGATCATGGAAGAGTACAAGGGGTCGCCGGCCCTCGACGCCGGGTTGATTTCGTCGGCCCAGGCCGTCGAACACTACGAAATCACCCGCTACGGCACGCTGAAGTCCTGGGCCCTGCAGCTTGGCATGAAGGAAGCAGCGCAGCTCTTCCAACAGACGCTCAGTGAGGAAAGTGCAACCGACGAAGCACTGTCGTCGCTTGGTCAGGCGTCTGCGAATGTGAAGGCCAAGTCCAAAGCTGCCTGATCTGTGGCTTGATCTGTGATTGCGGGGTGCAGCCTTGAACGGCAGCACCCCGTTTTTTCTGAAAACAAGGATGGATAATCATGAATCCGAAAGATGATGCAAAAGGGCAGTTCGCCAAATCGCAAGCCGAACCACAGCCGGACGGGGTGATCAGTGCAAAGCCTACGGTGATCACCGGATCGCAAGATGCTACGGTGAACCGGTTTCCGGACGAGAAAAAGCCAGGAAAGGACTGGGATGTAAACTACGACGAGATCGAGCCGGATCACTCGCGTTGAGAGGAATGATCAGCGGGCGCGAGAGCGTGTCAGCCAAGCAGGTGCTGCAATTTTTTGCGGGAAGCAAGCCGCAGCCATCGTCTGACGCCCGTGGTTCTTTTATCTGAGAAACAGTCAGGCGGTGTGCGACTTCTAGAAATGAGGATGCCGGCCGCGTCGGCTTTTACTTCATGAGACCTGCGGCCCGCAAAGCGTCTTCAATCGTCTTCTGAATGCCGCTCGTCGGCACCACGGGTGCAGGCTGCGAAATGGGAGCGGACGGCACTGTCAGCTCCAGCTCAAGGTCAAACTTTTTATCGAAGGAACTGACGAGCCCCCAGAAACGGGCGATGTGAAGTGTCGAGGAAATGCCCACATCCAGCATATAGGGTGCACTTTTGCCATAGCCGGACGTGACATCCAGCGGGGTGCCATGTCCCATGCCTCTCACGCTATAAAACTCCAGCACCTCCCGACCGTCCGGCGCCGTCCAGGCCTGCCGCGTGTGACCATCCAACGAGGCAACCCGATCGGCGGTCTTTTCGAGACTGTGGATCCCGCGCCATTGTTCGATGATCGACAGGGCATTCGAAGGAACAACGGTGGTGTCCTTCGTCCCCTGCCAAACCGAGACCGTCGGCCAGGGTCCCTTGTGGTTCGAAGCCCCGGAAACGAGGTCTTGCAGCCTGTCCGTCGTGGGCATGCCATGGCCGCGCATCCGGTCGAAGGCTTCCGGTATGGTTGCCGCCGTTCCGTAGGGCAGGCCGGCGATGATCGCGCCCCCTACAAAAAGGTCGGGGTTGGTCGCCAACATGACGTTCACCATCGCACCGCCGGCCGACAATCCGGTGATGAAGATGCGGTCTCGGTCAAGGTCATAGCGGGTGACCGCTGTTTCAATCATCTGGCGGATCGAGGCGGCTTCGCCCCCGTCTTGGCGGATGTCGCCCGGCACGAACCAGTTGAAGCAGGCATTTGGATTGTTGGCGCGTGTTTGCTGAGGATAGAGAACCGCGAAACGGTGGTCGTCAGCAAGGTGAGACCATCCCGAACCGTGGTCGTAGGCGTCAGCCGTTTGCGTGCACCCATGCAGGACGACCACGAGTGCGGCGCGGGGCGCCAGGCCTTTCGGGATATGAATTTTGGCTTCCAGGGCACCCGGGTTTGAGCCGGAAGGGGAAAAGTCAGCAAGCCGTTGGGACGTTGGGGTAAACGCGCCGTTTGCGGATCGCAGGCTGCTCAGACGTGCAATGGTGTCGGAAATCGATCGCATGATGTGCCTCCAGGGCAAAAGGCACAATCGCCTAAGTCTCAACGCACCAAACGCCGCAAAGTTGCTGCGCTGCACAATATATTCGTACTCTGAATTTTAAAAGAAGCTTCTGGTTTCCTTTGTCGGACGCCGAACCAACCGCGAATGCTGGCCGATAGGGGATACAGCGGACCGCCAAAACAGAGATCGTATCGTCTTTCGACTTCCCAAGACGCAAAACCATGCCAATGGCGGCACGAGCATTTCGCCCCGGATCAGCCTGGCGCACTCAAGGTTTGAACCAATAGATCGCGCATCTGGCTCATCGGTATCTCGCTATTCGCGGCCGTTGGCGTCAGGCCGTCATCAAATCCAAGCAACCGGAACCTGTCGACGACGGCGCTGTCGCGACTGATCACATGCATCGGCACGGCGCGTGAGGCGTCGGCGCCGGTGACGATAGCCGCTGGCTGATGGTCGCCGATGATCAGGAACAGCGCGTTGTCGCCGTAACGACTGATATACTCGCCCAGCGTTTCCAGGGAGTAATCGATCGTGCGGATGTAGTGGGTCCGGACCTTGGCCGGATCGGCCCAGACAGCGGTCGGTGTTTCACCGGATGTTGCCTGCTCATTGAAGACCGAACCGTCTCCGACGTCATTCCAATTGATCGGACGTGGGACCGGCGTCCAGGGCGCATGGCTGGAAATCAGCGCGATTTCGGCCATTACCGGCTGTCGATCCGGCCTGTCGCGCACCATGCGTTGAAAGGCGGATAGCGTGAACTGGTCGGGCATCGTGACCCAGTTGAAGGGCTTTCCCCTGTAGCCGAGATCTTTTTCGGCCAGAATTTGGTTATAACCGTACCAGGCGGACTCGGGCCAATCCATGGTGATCGCCGGCATTACGGCGACACTCTCCCACCCAGCATCTGAAAACAGCCGGTTGAGACTGGTTCGCTCGCTCATCATCAGGCGGTCGTAGCGCGACTGGCTGTCGACCCATAAGCCCGACAGGAAGGTGCCGTGGGCAAGCCAGCTAAGGCCCGCCACCGTCGGCGATCCGATCCAGCGGCTGGCCATCGAGAAACCGGCGCTATCCAGTTGTTGCGCCACCGTGTTCAGTCGCTGTCCAATCAGCGGGGCATAGAGCGGATCTTCGATGGCGCTTCTGCCGTAGGATTCAATGAAGATGAGGATCACATCGCGGCCGCTCACCGCCGCGAACGTCGGTGGCGGTTCCTTTATCGGATCAGCGTGTTGAAGTTCCGCCTCAAAGCGACGCATATCCTCCAGCGTTCTGGCCATCAGGTTCAGGCGCGCAGACAGATAGCGTGCGGCGCTGAATTCGAAGCGGGGAAGAGGCAGGTGTGTGACAAGTGACGGCCTGGCAATTGCAAGACTGCCGGCTGCTGCAAGAAGGAGAAGCGGCAGCAGAAGCAGCAGGCGCGATTTGTCGGAGGTCAACGTGGTGCCCCGCATGCCACGGCCCAGCAGTCCGAGAGTAACGAGGAAGGCGAGGAGGACGGCCATGCAGGCAAGCGCGGCGGTGCCTGTCCCAAGCGTGCCCGATAACAGGTTCCAGCCATCCTGAAGCATCTTCACATCGAGATAGGGATTGAAGGGACGCTGGAAAGCCGTCTGCGTGCCCAGATCCGCAAGCTTCAGACAGAGGATCACACCGAAGGTTATTACCGCTACGGGAATGAGGACCGTGCTCATCCGGCGCGGGATGAGCAGCAGGAGAAGGCCAAGAAGGACGACCTCCAGCGGGATCCGGAGAAAGGCATCGACACCGAGCCCATTCGGATGTTGGGGCAGGTTGAGGATCGCGCTGGAGACACATACAACGAGAATGAACCACAGGATCTGTGCCCAAGACCGTCCGGGAACTGCTTGCCGTGCGTTCTGTTTAAACATCGATCCGGTCCATTGGTGTATTTGCTGCGTAGAGACGCTCAAATGTCGTGTTTTTCCGCTGGCTGCTCGGCTGCGCCAGGCCCGAAAGGCTACCATCTTGCTGCTTGCCCGACTTGCTGCCAGCCTTCTTTTGATCGGCCTTGTCGCTGCACTGCTGCTGCTGGTGGATCTTGGCGCGGTTCTGTCGGCGCTTGACGAAGTGTCGCTGGGTCATGTCATGGCCGGCCTGTTGCTTGTACAGGTGCAGATTGTCGTTTCCGCCGCCCGTTGGCACTTTACTGCCGCACGACTGTCCTTCCCCATGTCGCGCCTGCAGGCTGTCCGTGAATACTACGTGGCAACTGCCGTCAACCAGCTGGCGCCGGGTGGTGTTGCGGGTGATGCGCTGCGCGCCTTCCGCCTGCGCGATGGTGACCCCGGTGGGCTGAAGCGTTCGGCAAAGACCGTTGTCTTCGAGCGGCTGTCGGGACAGATGTCTTTCTTCGCTTTTTTTGCCGTTGGCCTGTTCTTCTGGCGCTTCCTGCCGGGACAGGCCCAGATACCCGGCGGCATCCTGTTGCCTGTGACGGCTATCCTTGCGGGCCTGATTGTCGCTCTGGTTCTGGTCGCCAAACGCTACCAGGGTCTGGGCATGGAGCTTCACGCCGTTTTCGTCAGCCGCTATGCCTGGGCTGTGCAGGCGGCCCTCAGCGTCACCGTGATGCTCGCCTATGTCGGGCTCTTCATGCTGACCGCCCATGCTGTTGGCGCGCCGTTGCCCCCGGTTGGCGCGCTCACGATTGTCCCGGCCAGTCTGCTTGTCATGCTCATTCCAACCGGCCTTGGCGGTTGGGGTACACGCGAAGCCGCCGCCGCCGCGCTTTGGCCGATTGCCGGCCTCAGCGCTGCCGATGGCGTTGCGGCAAGTCTTGTCTACGGGGCACTGGCGCTGGTCGGAGCGATACCCGGTCTTGTCATCCTCCTGTTGATTGGAGGCTGGCCCGGAAGCCGTGTTCGACAACAGCTTGCCCAGCACGCTGATGAGGACAAGCATGCTGGTCACGACGAAAGCCGTGCGTAAATGTCGCCGGACGGTTCGGAAGCCGGCAAGGCGGCCAGAACTTCGCGTAGCTTCGGCGCTGTCAGCCATTGTGCATGCACGAAATGATGCTGCTCGCCCACCACACGGTTATATCGGTAGTCCCCCAGGCATTCGATGGCATCCAGCGCCTGCAGGCTGAGGTCCGGCATCGGCGGAAGATATTCAAAGGCAATCAAGGGAATCGCCTGTGAGGCCCCCCTGATGATGTCGGCCTCGGCACCCTCCACATCGATCTTGCAAAAAGCCGGGCAGCCATATTTGCGGATCAGGTCATCCAGCGTCACCATCGGTACCTTGATGGTCTGGTCCCACGTGACGGCTTCAAAGCCCTGGGCGGTTTTGGCTCTGGTGAGGAAATCGGTGGAAATACTCGTCACGGTCGGATGGCGGCTCGAGATATGCAGTTCGATTTCGCCGGTTTGACAGCCAACGGCGACTCGCTCAAAACCTTCCAGTTCGCGCGAAAAGTGCTTCTCGATGAAGTCGGCGAAGGCAGGCTGAGGCTCGATGGCAACGACACGGGCACCCAGCGACAGCAACGTTCGGCTGCGACTTCCCACATGGGCACCGATGTCGAACACCAGATCGCCGGGCCGTATGAGCTGGGCATAGAAAAGCTTCAACCGTGTGCGCCGCCAGGGCAGGCCATAATAGATCGCCAGTGAACGGGCCATGCCAAGCGAGGTTGCGACGGATCTGCTCATGCTTTTGCTCCGCGGGCCGCCGCCAGGTACAGGATGTCAACGGCGAAAGAGTAGACCAGCAGACAAAGCGCCACACCGCACAGAATTCCAGAAAAAGGCTGCGTCAAGAAGGGCAGCATGACGGCACACAGCGCGGCAACCTGAACGACGCATATCGATTTGCGCCGAAAGGATGCTGGCAACGCATTCCGCAGCCAGGGCAAGAACCACTGTGCGGCAACGAAGACATAACGCAGCATGCCAATCAGCAATACCCACGCACCCGCTTTGCCAAGCACGGTGGCCGCAATCGAAAGGATCAGGATGAGGAAAGCATCCAACTCCATGTCGAATCGTGCGCCGAACATTGACTGCTGGCGATAGCGCCGGGCGAGGTAACCATCGACGCCGTCCAGCGAAAGTGCGAAAGCGACCGCGGCCGCTGTGGCCCAAACCATACGATCAATCTGGTTCTCGCCGAAAGCATCGGAAAACAGCACCACCGCACCCACCAGGCTGATGAGTCCGGCGCGCATTGCCGTGACGAGATTGGCATAGCCAAAGCGGGGGTGGCGGTGATGTGGGAGGCCCAGAAACACGAAAGCAAATATCACCGCAAGGACACCGCCGGCGATGACAGGGATATGGGCCTCCATCGGCAGGCTTGCTGCTGCAAGCCACCAGACAAGGGCAGAAGCAAGATAGACGCCGGCCAGCACCTTGCTGGTGTTGGCGCGCAGTTCCCCGAATGTTGCCGATGCGTTTTGGCCAGACGGTCCTGCCGCTCCCGCGCGCCTTTCATCAATTTCTGCCATGGGCTCTTCTCCTGCGCGCCGCGCCGCGCTTATTCGGCAGCGACAAGCGTATCGAGATCCAACATATGGCCGGCGCGCAGTGTCTTGGTGCGCAGATAATTTTCGTTTTCACTCGTCACCCGACCGGTCACTGCCGTGCGGGAATGCACGATGATCCCGCCGTCGCGCAGCGCCGATATCTTTGTGGGGTTGTTGGTAAAGACAACCACTTCCGGAATCGACAGAAGCCGGAGAATGGCCAAGGCTGCGTCGTAGCGGCGGTGGTCTTCTGCGAGCCCAAGCTCGGCATCCGCATCGATCGTATCGAGACCGAGATGCTGATAGCCATAGGCGCGCATCTTGGCGCCGATTCCCGTGCCGCGCCCTTCCTGGTCGAGGTAGACCAACACGCCACCGCCGGCCTGCTTCAGCAGGTCAAGCCCGTTGCGCAACTGGTCGCCGCAATCGCATTTCAAAGAGCCACAGAGATCACCGGTGATGCAGGAGGAATGCACCCGGATCGGCACCGGCTTGGTAACATCCGGTTTTCCAACGACGATCGCGACCTGGTCCTTCTGCGCAAGTCCACCGCGAAAAACAACAAACTCGCAATCGCCATGGTCTTTCAACGGGACGCGCGTGCGCACAACCTGCTGAAACTCCTGGCGCGCGCCACCTGTCTGATAAAGCCGGGACGCGTGAAGACTGCAGCACGCACTGAACAGCGATTTTGTCTGCGTCACGTCGGCAATGATCATGGCTGGCAAAAGAAGCGCGGTCCTGGCAAGTTCAGCCGAACTTGATTCAAGACTTCCCGCGGACGTCCAGCGCCCCGGGCGCTTGGAATCCAGCGAATAGGAAAGCCGGGATGCCTCATCGAAACTGACGTCAGCCAGAGGGACAGTGACATCCGTCATTGTCTTAATACCCAGCCGATTGGCGCGCTGCCGGGTCAGCAACAGTCGGTGCGATCCTTCGACAACGCTCGCGAATTGTTCGTAGAGTGCCGGTGTCACGGCATCAAGCGCCAGCACGGCCAGGCTCTGCTGGTCTTCCTCGAACAGGACAGGCCGACCGAACCGCAACTCGGAAACGGCGCGTTCTACCTCAACGGCGGCATTGGAAAAGTCGATGGCAAATGGGCTTTTAGACGTCATGATGGCCTCCTTGACTGCTTAGGTGGCGCTACGACTGGCAAAAGACAACGGATTGCCAACGGAACATAAATTTAAAGTGATGCCGAATTGGCAGGCTATTTCGATTGGCTGCACTAGGTAGGCTGCCGAACTCTGTCGTATCCCACCGCCTTGATCTGTCAAAATCGGAAGAGCCATGATTGTTTCCACGCAGATAACTGACATATCCGGCAATGGGGGCGTAGCGCGCGCCCTGTGGTTCACCGCGCTTGGCCAATGCCGCATCGAGGAAGAAACACTTCCCGCCTTGCGCGATGGCGATGTTCTGGTGCGCAGCCTCTACTCAGGCATCAGCCGGGGTACGGAGGCAACCGTGTTTGAGGGGCGAGTGCCGCAATCGGAATATGACCGGATGCGTGCGCCATTCATGTCCGGCGTTTTTCCTTTCCCCGTCAAATACGGTTATTGTACCGTTGGCGAGGTGATGGAAGGCGAGGCGGCACTCGTCGGTGCCCGCGTCTTCTGCCTTTATCCGCATCAAGACTATTTTGTAGTGCCGCAGACGGCGCTCACTCTTTTGCCGCCGGACCTTGCGCCCGAGAGAGCAGTGTTGGCAGCCAACATGGAAACCGCTCTCAATATCGTCTGGGATGCCGAAATCCGGCCGGGCGACCGGGTGGCTGTCTTCGGCTCGGGTGTCGTGGGCGCTCTGACGGCGCATCTGGCCGCCGGGATCCCCGGCACGGAAACAGTGCTCGTTGATCCCAATCCTGAACGTGCGAGGCTTGCTGGCGCGCTGGGCGTCTCCTTTGTCGCGCCAGACGCGCTGGAAGGTGAATTCGACGTCCTCGTCAACGCGTCCGGCGAATCGGCAGCCCTTTCCATGGCCATCGATCATGCCGGGCTCGAGGGACGCATCGTCGAGGCCAGCTGGTATGGCGAGCGCCAGGCGACGCTGTCGCTCGGAGGTGCGTTCCACTCGCGACGGCTGTCGATCAAGAGTTCTCAGGTGGGTCACGTATCCGCAAGCCAGCAGCCGCGCTGGCCACTGTCGCGCCGTCTTGCCAAGGCACTGGATCTGCTTGCCGATCCGCGCCTCGATGCGCTGATCTCAGGAGAAACCGCTTTTTCTGATCTGCAAGACATCTATCCACGTATCCTCCATTCAACCTCCACGCTCTGTCATCGCGTGCGCTACTGACAAGGATTGCCCATGTTTGCCGTCGAAGTCCGTGATCACATCATGATCGCCCACAGCTTGCCGCGACCCGTTTTCGGCCCTGCCCAGGGCATGCATGGCGCAACCTTCGTGGTTGATGCTGCCTTCTTCACCCGCGATGTCGACGAAGACGGGCTGGCCGTCGATATTGGTCTCGCCACGACGATCCTTGCCGAGACCCTGAAGCCCCTGAACTACCAGAACCTCGATGAAGTGGAGATTTTCAAGGGGCGGATTTCAACCACGGAAGTCATCGCCAAGCATATCTTCGACCAGTTGGCCAAGGCCGTCTCCGAAAAGAAACTCGGGCCTGGCAGCGCGCGCATTTGCCGGCTTCGTGTTCTCTTGCATGAAAGCCATGCGGCGCGTGGCTGGTATGAGGCCGACCTTTGAAAAACCGGCTTGTCTTTGCCTATCCCGGCCAGCTTGAACTCAAGACCGGCGGTTATGGCTATGACCGGCGTCTGATCCGGGAGCTGGAAATACTGGGGTGGCAGGTGGAATTTGCCGGTCTGGGTGACGGCTTCCCGGTGCCACGGGCGGATGTTCTGGCCGAGGCGGAAGGGCGGTTGTCTGCCCTGCCTGACGGTGCTCTGGTCATGATCGACGGGCTCGCCTTCGGGGCGATGAACCAATGGGCAAAGCGTGAGGCCTCGCGTCTGCGCATCGTTGCGCTCGTGCATCATCCTCTCGCGCTGGAGACCGGAACTCCTGCCGATCTCGCTGGCGTCCTGCGGGCGAGCGAGCGTGAGGCGCTGCGCTTCGTGCGCCATGTGGTCGTGACGTCTCCGGAGACGGCCCGCACGCTGTCATCATCCTACGGCGTTGCATCTGCTGACATTACCATTGCCTTGCCCGGTACGGATCAGCGAACTCTTGCTGCCGGCGGCAATGATCCTGTGCACATCGTCAGCGTCGGCACGCTGACCAAGCGCAAAGGCCACGACGTTCTGATCAACGCTCTTCACACGCTTAAGCATCTGCCATGGCGCGCAAGCATCATCGGCAACCGATCGCTGGATCCCGCCACCGCAGGCGCGCTGGACGATCAGATCAGGCGGCTTGGTCTGGGCGAACGCGTGACGCTCTGCGGTGAAGTGAGCGATGTGCCGGCGAAGCTGGAAACGGCTGACATCTTTGCGCTGGCCAGTCGCTACGAGGGTTATGGCATGGTGTTTGCGGAAGCTCTGGCGCAAGGCTTGCCGATTGTCGCCTGCCATGCGGGGGCCGTGCCCGATGTGGTGCCGCCGCAGGCCGGTATCCTTGTTGCGGTCGATGATGTCGATGCATTTGCAGGGGCCTTGCGCGAGTTCATCATCAACCCCCGTCTAAGGCGGCAATTTGCCGATGCTGCTGCAGAAGTCGGCGCGGCTCTTCCGGGCTGGCGGGATACGGCAGCAAGCGTCGCGGTTTGCCTGAAAGGGATACAATGAGCGGTTTCGACACTGGATGGCTTGCGCTTCGCGAACCGGCCGATAAGGCTGCTCGCAGCAAGGTTCTTGCGACAGAACTGGTCACCCATCTCGATGGGCTTGCGGCGCCGACCATCATGGATATCGGCTGCGGTACCGGATCCACCTATCGCAGCCTATCCAGCCGGTTTCCAGCCACGGCCCGCTGGCAACTCGTAGACTATGACCAAAGACTGCTGCACGAAGCCGAACGGCTGATCGGTGGCGCCATGGTCTCCTACCACCAGAAAGACCTGACGAATCTTGCCTCCCTCGAACTGGAGGGCGTGAACCTTGTGACGGCGTCCGCCTTCTTCGATCTCTGCTCCGGCGACTTTTGCGAGCATCTTGTCGAGCGCCTGGCCAGCCATAAGATAGGGCTCTATGCCGCGCTCAACTATGATGGACGCATAAGCTGGAGTGATCCGCATGAACGGGATGGCGAAATTGTCAGCGCCTTTAACCGCCACCAGCGCAGTGACAAGGGATTTGGCGCGGCATTGGGTCCACAGGCCGCAGCCCATCTGGACAGCAGTTTCGCCAGTCGCGGCTACCGGATCGCAATCGCTGACAGCACCTGGCGACTGGATCGATCCCATTCCGCTCTGCAGGTAGCTTTTCTGCGCGGCATGATTTCGCCAGTTGCCGAGGTCAGTAATCTCAGCCGGAATACGCTGGAAGCATGGCTCGACTTTCGTCTCGCCAAACTACACGACGGCGGACGGCTTGACGTCGGCCATGTCGATCTTCTGGCGCTTCCGCTCTGACGTGGCCGGGCGACCGGCTCTCAGGTGGCAATCAAACAGGATATCCTTGCCCAGGCTATAGATTTCGGCTGCAGGGCGATGCGCCTCGGAAAGGGTCCGGATCGGCGGAAGCGAGATGCCGGACGGGCCCGAGCCGATGATCAGCGGTGCAATCGACACATGCAGATGATCGACGAGGTCCATATCCAGAAAGCGCGCGATCGTGCGCGCTCCGCCTTCGACCAGGATTTTCGAAAGGTTGCGCTCAGCCAGCGCGTCGATGATGTCAATGGGACACAGTCCGTTGACACCTTGTCGCAGACGAATGACATCAGCCGGATAGGTCTTCTGGGCGGCGTCCCGTGACTGGATAAGGATGACGGGAGCGCCGCCATCATGAAACACGCCCTCGTCACCGGCAAGCTCGGCACGGCAATCGATGATGACCCGTACAGGGTCAGGGCCTTCGACGTCTCGGACGGACAGTCGCGGATTGTCGGCCTTCACCGTTCCGACGCCGACGATCACGGCATCGACAAGCGCCCGGCACCGGTGCAGATGGGCAATGCCTTCCGGTCCGGAAATATCCCGGGCGTCGCCAAAGGGCGTCGCCACGCGCCCGTCAAGCGACTGGCCGACCTGAGCCAGAACAAACGGACCCGCCGATGACGCAATCGGACCGTAGAGCGCTATTGCCGCATCGCTTGCGGCAGAGGGAAGAACCGATCGTCCGGACTTTGCCGCCAAAAGCGTGCGCCACGTTCCCTCGGTCATCTTGATGCGGCGTATCATCGGATCATCCCACTTCATCAGAGCATCTTGTACAAGGTATCATCCCGGCGCAGGACGTGATGAAACAGAACGCCGGCAAGGTGCAACGCAAAGAGGCTGAAAAGGATCCACGCACTCCATTCATGCACCGTGGATAGCAGCGGCGCGATATCGGGTGTTTTGCCCACCGGGCTCCAGACCGGAACGACACCAAACCAGACCAGCGGAAAACCATGCGCATTGGTGGCCAGAAAACCGCTGACCGGCATAACGATCAGCATCAGGTAAAGGCCCGTGTGCACCGTATGGGCCACCAGCGCCATGGAACCGGTTGCAGCGCTCTTCGGGATGCGCGATGTCAGGCGTATGCCGATGCGGACCAGCATCAGCCAGAGGACAAGGAAGCCCAGCGATTCGTGCAGAAGGTAAAAGTCGAGCTTCACATCGTCGCGGACGAACTTGATGATCATGCCGAGCGGCCAGGTGGCGAGCACCAGCACGGCAACCAGCCAATGCATGGTCCGCATCGCACCCGGATATCGCGGCGTATCCATTCGATCTTCCTTTGTCGCGTCATGTCACACAGGGTGTACGCCTCGGCTCCCAAGCTGGATCAGCATGGTTAAAAATGCCTTTCCGGACAAACGCCGTACAAGCAGGATGATCACCGGCTCCACCACCTCACGCCCGAAATCATAGAGATCATCCCGAAAAACACAAATCCGGATGTCGACCATGCCGCATCCGGAGAAGACAACGTAACGCCACAAAAAAAGGTTTCAGAGGTGCTTTGCTCTCTTGAAAATTCGAGCTGCGTGGTGCGTTGGTGGCTGTCTTCCCCGGTGCCCTTCGGCGCGGCGAAGCACATATGCCGTCTGCAATCCCGTCAGACCTTGCGCCAATCAACGGATCACACGCCGCAGGCGCCATTTGTCAAGCTCTGTGGCAATCAGGATCGACGAGGCTGCGAGCAGCATCAACGCCCATTCCATGAGCGAGATCGGAGCGATTTCAAGCGTATCCCGGAACCACGGAACATACATCGCCGCGATATGCAGCGCCTGCGTCGCGACGATGGCGGCAAGCAGCAGGGGGTTTCCGAAGAAGGCCAGCGAGAATACGGATCGCCGTTCCGAACGGCTTGTCAGGGTCTGGACATTCTCGAACATGACGAAGAGCAAGAGAAGCATGTTGCGGGCCGCATCCACTTCGTATCCCTGGCGAAGGAGCCAGGCGAAGAGGGCAAAGCCGCCGCCTCCGATCACGACAGTCGAAATCAGGATACGACGCAGCATGATCCTATCGAAGATCGGTTCTCCAGGGCGCCGGGGCGGCCGTGATAATTCGTCGCCTTCCGGTCTCTCGGCAACCAGCGCCACGTCCTGAATGCCGTTGGTCACCAGGTTCAGCCAAAGGAGTTGTACCGGCAGCAGCGGCATGGGAAGCCCAAGCGGGATCGCCAGCATGAACAGCAGGATTTCTGCCCCCCCGGTCGCGACCAGCATCAGGATGACCTTGCGAATATTGCCATAGGCGGCGCGGCCTTCGCGTATGCCGGTAACGATCGATGCGAAATTGTCGTCGGTGACAACGATGTCGGCGCTTTCCTTGGCGACATCCGTGCCTTTTCTCCCCATGGCCACGCCCACATGGGCGTGCTTCAGGGCGGGAGCATCGTTGACGCCATCCCCTGTCACCGCAACGAAATGGCCGTTTCGTGCCAGCGACAGGACGATCGCAAGCTTTTGAGACGGTGCCACGCGCGCATAGATGCGGGCGCGGCGTGTAAGGTCGTCGAGTTGGCTTGCACCTGCATTCTCGGCCGCCTGAACTTCGATACCGGTCGTGATTTGGTCATCCTGGAAGATAAGGCCGGCTTCCGAAGCGATCGCAGCTGCGGTTTTGGGATCGTCACCGGTGACCATGGCTACCTCCACGCCGGCCGCATGACAATCGCGGATCGCCTGCGGTACTTCCGGCCGCACCGGGTCCTGCATGCCGCAGATGCCGAGAAATACCAGGTCTGTCAGGTGATGCGGGCCGAAAGGGCCTTCCGGGCCGTCGTCGATCGCGCCCTCCGCGAATGCGAGCACGCGCAGACCACGTCCGGCCATCTCCGCCATCTGGCGCAACAGAGCGTCGCGATCAATCGACACGGGGCCGTGACCGGCGTCCATCCGGTCCGACATGCCGATCAGAACGTCTGCCGATCCCTTGACGAAGATATGCGCGCCCTGGCCGCTTCGGTGAAGGGATGCAGCATATTTCAAGTCCGGCTCGTAGGCGATCCGGCCGATCAGTGGATAGGCGTCCGAAAGTTCGTCCGCCCTCAACCCGCCCTTGTGCGCAGCTTCGAGGAGGGCGACGTCGACCGTGTCGCCGACACCTCTCCAGCGTCCGCCTTCTTCTTGCAGCGAGCCTTCATTGGGCAGGAGGGCGGCCTTTAGCAGCTTTGCTGCCCGCTGGCGCGCAATGTCCGGATCGATCCCCGCGCCGCGGATGACGCAGGCATCAAGATCCATGCTTGCATCAATCGCGAGGTCGGTGCCGTCGGGCAGGCGGATGTCGGTGACCGTCAGTTCATTGAGCGTCAGCGTTCCGGTCTTGTCGGTGGCGATCAGCGTGCAAGAACCGAGCGATTCCACCGCTGGCAAGCGCCGCACGATGACGTTCTTCTTGGCCATGCGGCGCATGCTGATGGCGAGCGCCACCGAGATCGCAATCGGCAGGCCTTCCGGGATGGCGCTGACCGCCAGTCCGACGGCCATCAGGAAAAGCTCGTTCCATGCAAGGCCGCGCATCAGGCCTATGGCAATCAACAGCAACGAGACGCCGCCGACCGTCCAGGCAATGATGTTGGAGAAGCGGGCAAGCCGGATCATCAGGGGTGGCTGCGAAACGGATGCCTTGCCGATTTCAGCAGCGATACGGCCGATCCCGGTCGACCGACCCGTGGCGATGACCAGGCCTTTTGCCCGGCCCCGCGTGATCAGCGTACCGGCAGATGCTGTGGGCCGGGAGTGGTCGTCAATGGCACTGCCCGGGGAACTGATCGTCTTGCGCACGGGCATTGATTCACCCGTCAGGAGAGATTCGTCGCACAGAAGGTCGTTGACCTCGACAAGCATCATATCGGCCGGCACTTTGCCGCCGGCTTCCAAGAGGACGAGGTCCCCCTGCACCAGAAAGCGAGCCTCGATCTGAGTGATCTGGCCGTCGCGGATGACGGTTGCGATAGGCTCTTCGAGCGCCCGAAGGGCCGCCGCCGCCCGGCTGGCGGAATGTTCCTGCACTGCTCCGATGAGGCCGTTGGCCAGCAGGACCACACCGATGAAGGCCGCATCCGCTGCTTCGCTGACCAGCAAAGACACCGCTGCGGCGAGCAGCAGGATGTAGATCAGCGGGCTTTTGAACTGCCGCAGAAAGGTCAAGACGAACGAGCTGGCCGCAGGTGCCGGTAAGAGGTTGAGCCCGAATCTCTCCAATCGTTCAGCCGCCTCGATTCTCGTCAGCCCCGAAGATGCCGCCGCCGTGCCGGCGAAATTTCGGGCTGACGGCGGCGCGGTGGTATTCAAGGCTTCCATTTCCAGTACTGAATCTCGGGCATGTCCTCGCCATGTTCCCGGACGTAACGATCGTGTTCTTCGAGCTTTGCCTTGAGAGCGGCAATCGCATCATCCGCCTTTTCCTTGAGGCCAGGCACGCTTTCGATCGCCGCCATGGCAAGGTGGTAGCGATCGAGCTTGTTCAGCACCGTCATGTCGAAGGGAGTTGTCGTCGTGCCCTCCTCGACAAAACCGCGCACATGGATGTTGCGGTGATTGGTCCGTTTGTAGGTCATCCGGTGGATAAGATAGGGATAACCGTGATAGGCGAAGATCACCGGCTGCGCCTTGGTAAAGAGGTCGTCGAACTCGGTATCGGCAAGTCCGTGGGGGTGATGCTCGCGCGACTGCAGCACCATCAGGTCGACGACGTTCACGACACGGATCTTCATCTCCGGCACCGCCGCGCGCAAAAGCATGACGGCCGCCAGCGTCTCAAGTGTCGGCACGTCGCCGGCGCAGGCCATCACCACATCCGGCTGGATTGCGCCATCCTCGTTGCCAGCCCACTCCCAGATGCCGGCGCCAGCTTCACAATGGGCCGCCGCTTCCTCGATTGTCAGCCATTGCGGTTCCGGCTGCTTGCCGGCAACGATGACGTTGACGCGGTTCCAGGTGCGCAGGCAGTGATCGCCAACCCAGAGCAAGGTGTTCGCATCCGGTGGAAAATAAATGCGCACGACATCCGCGGTCTTGTTGGCAACCAGGTCGACGAAGCCAGGGTCCTGGTGCGAGAAGCCGTTGTGATCCTGTCGCCAGACATGCGAGGTCAAAAGGTAGTTCAGCGACGAGACAGGCTTGCGCCATTCCAGCTTGCTTGAGACTTTCAGCCACTTTGCATGCTGGTTGAACATCGAATCGACAATGTGGATGAACGCTTCGTAGCAGGAAAAGAAGCCGTGGCGGCCCGTAAGCAGGTAACCCTCGAGCCAGCCCTGGCAAAGATGTTCCGAAAGCACCTCCATAACCCGGCCGTCCCGCGACAGGTGGACGTCGTAAGGTTCGATCCTCTCCATCCAGACCCGATCGGTGACCTGGAACACCGCGCCGAGACGGTTCGATTCTGTTTCGTCGGGGCCAAAGATGCGGAAATTGGCGTTCTCGTCATTCAGCGTGAGCACGTCTCTCAAATACTGACCGAGCACGTCCGTGGTCTGCACGATCAGGGCGCCGCGTTCGGTGACCGGTACGGCATAGTCGGCGATTGCCGGAACAAGGAGGTCTTTCCTGAGAAGTCCGCCATTGCCATGCGGGTTGGCGCCCATACGACGCGGACCTTCCGGCGCAAGTTCGCGCAACTCCTCCCTGAGCCGTCCATCGGCGTCAAACAGGTCTTCCGGATCGTAGCTTCGCATCCAGTCTTCGAGGATTTTTCGATGTGCCGGGTCCTGCCGGCAATTGGCGACTGGCACCTGATGTGCCCGCCAGAAGTCCTCGACCTTTTTGCCGTCGACCTCCTTCGGGCCGGTCCAGCCCTTGGGGCTGCGGAGAACGATCATTGGCCAGCGGGGGCAATCATTTGCCGCCGTGCCGTCACGGGCCGCCTGCTGGATGGACCGGATGCGATCGAACACCTGTTCCAGGGTCGCGGCCATCTGTCGGTGCATATCCTCCGGTTCATGGCCTTCGACGAAGAACGGTTCGTGGCCGTACCCCCTGAAAAGGTGATCAAGGTCTTCGTCCGGCATGCGGGCAAGCAGCGTCGGATTGGCAATCTTGTATCCATTAAGGTGCAGGATCGGCAGGACGGCGCCGTCGCGGGCCGGATTGAGGAACTTGTTGGAATGCCAGCTGGCAGCCAGCGGCCCGGTCTCAGCCTCGCCGTCGCCAACGACACAGGCAACGACGAGATCCGGATTGTCAAAGGCTGCGCCATAGGCGTGCACCAGCGCATAGCCGAGTTCGCCGCCTTCATGGATCGAGCCCGGCGTTTCGGGAGCCACATGGCTCGGAATGCCGCCGGGAAAGGAGAACTGCCGGAAGAGCCTGCGCATGCCATCGACGTCTTCCGCTATTTCCGGATAGATCGCGCTGTAACTGCCTTCAAGATAGGTGTTCGCCACGATGCCTGGGCCGCCATGGCCGGGACCGCAGACATAGATCATGTTGATATCGCGGGCGCGGATGATGCGGTTCAGATGCGCGTAGATGAAGTTAAGGCCCGGGGTCGTGCCCCAATGCCCGAGCAGCCGCGGCTTGACGTGTTCGGCTTTGAGGGGTTCGCGCAGAAGCGGATTGTCGAGCAGATAGATCTGTCCGACGGACAGATAGTTGGCGGCCCGCCAGTACCGGTCAAGTCTTGCCAGTTCCAAAGGGTCGAGTCCGGATACATCCGGCGAGGATACCTGTCGCTGCATAGCTTTATCCTTTTGACGCACTGGGGGGAGTTTTAACGGGAAGTCTGGCCCCGGTTATGATGTCGATCAAATCCGGGGATCAAAGTTCAACCGGGCTGCCTGTTGTGACGGCTAGAGATTCGTCGGCAATCACCTGTTCTTCGTCCGTTGGGACGACATGGACGGCGATGCGGCTTGACGGCGTGCTGATGCGCTCGCTGTTCTTCTCGTTGGCCTTTGCATCGAGCTCGATGCCCAGCCATTGCAACCGCGCCGCAATGCGCTGGCGGATGACCGGCTGGTTCTCGCCGATACCCGCAGTAAAGACGATTGCATCAAGCCCCTGAAGCGTGGATGCCAGACGGCATATTTCGCCAGCGGTTCTGTGTGTGAAAACGTCAATTGCCTCGCGCGCCTCGGCGCGATCATCGGCTGAAAGTGTCCGGATGTCGCCGCTGATGCCTGACAGGCCGAGAAGACCCGACCGGTGGTAGAGAATGTCCTCGACCTCAGCGAGCGATTTGCCGAGTGGTCCCAGCATGTGCAGCACGACACCTGGATCGAGCGCACCCGGTCGTGTGGCCATGGGAATGCCGTCGAGTGTGGAAAAACCCATGCTGGTGTCGCGGCTGACGCCGCTTTCAATGCCGCACAGGCTGGCGCCGCTGCCAAGATGCGCGATCACGACCCTGCCGCGGGCGATCTCCGGTGCTTTTGCGGTCAGAGCTCCCGCAACATACTGATAGGAGAGGCCATGGAAGCCGTATCGTTTGACGCCCTGTTCGCCATAGACACGGGGCAGCGCGAAGCGCCGCACCGTGTCGGGCACGGTTGTGTGAAATGCCGTGTCGAAGGATCCGGTCTGGGGAAGCTCCGGGAGCAGAGCCCGAACGGCATTGATCATGCGCAAGGCCTGCGGCTGGTGGAGCGGTGCGAGATCGACCAGCCCGCTGATCTGCTTCAGCGTCACCTCATCAAGCACCACCGGTCCAGTGAACAAGTCCCCACCATGCACAATACGATGCCCAGCGGATGTCAAAGACCCAAGGTCGAAGTGTCTTGCCAATTCGCTGAACATTTCGTCCATGAGGCGGGTGTCGTCGCCATCGGCTTGCGCCTTCAGTGTGATTTCGATCTGTTGATCGGCCACTTTGAGCCGCAGCATCAAAGGTTGGCTGGCAAGATCGACGACAGCCTTGCCAATTCTCCTCGGCCGCCCCAGCTGAAGCGCAAAGATGCCAACTTTGACCGTCGAAGATCCGGCATTGAAAGTGATGATGCGCCCGGCGGTCAAACACCAGCTCCCGCTTGACGGTTCTGGTCCGCCACCAGCTTGGCCAAACCTGCCGAGGCCATACGAACCTCGAGAGAATCGGAACGGCTTGTCAGGATGATAGGAACACGGGCACCGAGAACGAGCCCGGCCGCGCCAGCGCCGGAAAAATAGATGAGCTGCTTGGCGAGGATGTTGCCGGCCTCCAGGTTCGGCACGAGCAGGATGTCCGCATGGCCGGCGACCGGCGACACGATGGATTTTGCCCGCGCCGCCTCGATGCTGATGGCGTTGTCGAAGGCCAGAGGTCCGTCGACAACCGCATTGGTAATCTGTCCCCGGGCTGCCATCACGGTCAAGGCTGCAGCATCAAGCGTCGCCTGCATCTTGCTGTTGACGGTTTCGACAGCGGCGAGAACGACCACGTTTGGTTTCTCGACGCCGAGCAAACGCAGGAAGTCTATCGCGTTCTGGCAGATGTCACGCTTCTGATCGAGATCCGGCTGGATGGTGATGGCGGCATCGGTGATCAGGAGCAGGCGGTCGTAGGCTGGAATATCCATGAGATAGACATGGCTCATGCGGCGTTCGGTTCTCAATCGCGAGGATGTTGCCATCACGGCTGACAGCAGTTCGTCGCTGTGCAGGCTCCCCTTCATCAGGGCGGCCACCCGTCCCGACGCTGCCAATTCCACCGCGCGTTCGGCCGCGGCATGGCTATGCTCCACAGGCTCGATGACCATGCCTAAAAGCGAGATCCCTGCCGCTTTGGCGACGGCTCGGATTTTGTCTTCGGGGCCGACAAGCAAGGGATCGAGAACGCCCCGGAGTTTCAGATCGACCGCGGAGCTGAGCGTTTCCGCTGAACACGGATGAACGACTGCCGTTTTCAAGGGCGGTAGTGCTGCCGCTTTCTTGAGTAAAGCCTCATAGCGCCCATGCTGGGCCGGCAAATGTTCCATGGACCCGCGTCTCCCGCTTCTGTTTGAAGGCGGAGCCGACAAGGCCGCATTATGTGCGGCCCGGTCTGTGAAAGCCACACATTCCTGAATGTTTGGCCCGAATGCTTCGCTTAAGTGTTTGGCCTGAATGTTTGGCCTGAATGTTTGAAATGTCTATCAAGCGCATCCGGGATGAGCACGAAATCGAACGCCTTCCAGAACACGGTCCATCGCATAGGGCGATTGCCTCGTCGTCGGAAAGCGTAGCGAAGGTAACAAAAGTTTGTTTCAGGAGGATGACCCTTTGATTTCTGCAGGCAGAGCCGTTGGCGCGAGTGGGCATGTTCAAGTGAATGTTCCATGCGCTTGTGGGCAAAGTCGGTCAGCAAAATGCTCGCCGAATAGGCAGCTTTATTTTTGGTGAAGTTTTGGGCAATTTTCGCTTTTCGCCGGTTTGAAATCATGCTTTGATGACGACATCAAAAAAACAACGGGAGCAAGAATTCATGATCACCAGACGTCTTTTTTCGGTTGCGGTCCTCGCCGCCGCCCTGATGGCCGGCGTCACGCTGCCGACCGTCGATGCACGGGCTGAAACTTCCATCAAGTTCACCCTCGACTGGAAGTTCGAGGGCCCGGCGGCCGGATTCCTGCTGGCGCTGGACAAGGGCTATTTTGAAGCCGAAGGCCTCGACGTCACGATCGATAGCGGCAATGGTTCGGTCGAGGCGATCCCTCGTGTGGCGACCGGCGCCTACCAGATGGGATTCGGTGACATCAATTCAGTGATCAAGTTCCTCGACGAAGACCCGACCCAGAAGGTCAAGGCCGTGATGATGGTCTATGAAAAGCCGACCTTCTCCGTGGTCGGCCGCAAGTCGCTCGGCGTGACGGAAGATCCAAAGTCGCTCGAAGGCAAGAAACTCGGCGCACCGCCGCCGGATGGTGCTTTTGCCCAGTGGCCGGCCTTCAAGCAGGCCGCGGGGATCGACGACAGCGGCATCACCATCGAGAGTATCGGATTTCCGGTGCGCGAGCCGATGCTCGCCAAGGGTGACGTCGACGCCGTCTTCGGCTTTGCTTTCTCGGTCATCCTGAACCTCAAGGCGCAGGGGATTGCCGATGACGACATCGCCACCATCCTGATGGCCGACAACGGGCTGAACCTCTATGGCAACAGCGTGCTGGTGAATTCGGACTTCGCCGCCGAGAACCCGGACGCGGTCAAGGGCTTCCTCAAGGCGCTTGCCAAGGGCTTCGCCGATGCGGTGGCCAATCCTGAAGAAGGCGTTGCCGCCGTCCTGAAGCGCAATGAGACGCTCAACCCCGAGATCGAGAAGGAACGTCTTGATATGGCCAATGCCATGAACATCAAGACGCCCTACGTCATCGAAAACGGCATGGGTGGGGTCGACATGGCCCGGCTCTCGGCTTCGATCGAGACGTTGAAAGTGTCGATGGGACTGAATGGCAATGTCGCGGCCGAGCAGGTCTTCGACGCGAGCTTCCTGCCGGCCAAGGAAGACCGCATGTTGCCTTGATGATCTCACCCTTCCCTTGAGGGGGGAGGGTCGAACCGCAGGTTCGGGGTGGGGTGAACTTCCGCGAGATCACCCCACCCGCTGCTTCGCAACGACCTCCCCCGCAAAAGGGAGGTTGGGAAGTCCCATTTTGACCGGAGCCCCCATGTCCCATCTCGTTTCCATCGACAATGTCGACATGCGCTATGGCGGCGCCGATGGCACACTGGCCGTGTCCGGCCTCACCATGCGCGTCGACAAGGGCGAGTTCGCCGCCGTGGTGGGACCGTCCGGCTGCGGCAAATCAACCCTGATGAAACTGGTGACAGGGCTGCATATTCCTCAGGCCGGTGTCGTGATCGTCGCCGGCCAGCAGGTGACAAAGCCGGTGTCGATCGTCGGCATGGCCTTTCAGAACCCGACCATGCTGCCCTGGCGTACGACGCTCGAAAACATCCTCTTGCCGTTGGAGATCGTCGAGCGACACCGCCACCGTCTCCGGGCGAACAAAAAGGAATATATCGAGAAAGCCGAAAACCTGCTGGAGATCGTCGGCCTGAAGGGCGTCGGCTCGAAATTCCCCTGGCAGCTCTCGGGCGGCATGCAGCAGCGCGCCAATCTCTGCCGGGCCCTGATCCACGAGCCGGAACTGCTGATGCTCGACGAGCCCTTCGGCGCGCTCGATGCCTTCACCCGTGAGGAGCTGTGGTGCGTCATCCGCGACCTGCATGCAGCGCAAGGCGTGACCATCGTGCTCGTGACCCATGACCTGCGCGAGGCGGTGTTCCTCGCCGATCGGATCTTTGTGATGAGCGCAAGGCCCGGCAAAGTCGTCAAGGAGCATACCGTGCCCTTTGAGCGGCCCCGCGATCTGGAACTGATGTATGAAACCGCCTTCAACGACATGGTGCATGTCCTGCATGGCGAAATCGCAAAGGCGAGGGTGGTGGCATGACCATGGCGATGCAAAACCGGGCCGCAAAGCCTTCGACGAAGCCACTGATGCAGCGGATCAACTGGGTGCGGGCGGCGCCATTTCTCTATACGCTCGGGCTCTTCGTCATCTGGGAACTGTCGGTCATCGTCTTTGCCCTGCCGCAGACCCTGCTGCCAGCGCCGACAAGGGTGTTCGAGGCGATCGTGCAATATTGGTCGCCGATCTGGAAGAATTCGCTGCAGACGCTCTACACCACGACGCTCGGCTTCCTGATTGCCGTGGTTGCGGGCCTCGGCATCGGCCTGTTCATCGGCTGGTCGAAGACCATCTATGCCGGGCTCTACCCGTTGATGATCGGCTTCAACGCCATCCCCAAGGTGGCGCTGGTGCCGATCCTGGTCATCTGGTTCGGCATCGGCACGGTGCCGGCGGTGCTGACGGCCTTCCTGATTTCCTTCTTCCCGATCGTGGTCAATGTCGCGACCGGCTTGGCCACCATCGAGCCTGAGACCGAGGACGTGCTCAGGGCGCTCGGTGCGCGGAAGATCGATATCATGCTGAAGGTCGGTATTCCCCGCTCCATGCCGTATTTCTTCGGCTCGCTGAAGATCGCCATCACGCTCGCCTTTGTCGGTTCGGTCGTCTCGGAGACGGTGGCATCCAATTACGGCCTCGGCAATATGATGAGCTCGGCCCAGAGCCAGTTCAACGTGCCCCTGGTCTTTGCCGGCCTGCTGATGCTGGCGATCGAGGGCATTGCCATGTATGCGCTGATGGCCTTTATCGAGAAGCGCATGACCGGCTGGGCGCATCGCTCGACCATGGCGAACTGACCCGGCACCCGGCGTCGGTGATCCTATAGCGCAGAACCTATTCACCCTGTGCGTCAGCGGCCTGGGAACACCGCCTCGGCTATGACCGCCGGGTCCGGAATGGACCTTTCATCATATCGCTGTAGGTGGCCCCGCGTCGATGCGCACGCCCTGCACAACGGACAGGGTCATGCCGACAAGCCGGGTGATCAGCGTCACCTCGCACATGATGATCATGCCAGCGACTTGCTGCTACCGGCTGGATGCATTGTTGGCAAAGAGGTTGACCTGCAGTGCGAGGCTTCTAGTTAGGCAACAATGTTTTTTGCTAAATGCGCTCGCATCTGATGAATGCCGAGGGATAGGGAACCAATGGCACATTCATTCCTGCGGGCATTGATACGGACAACCTGCTGTTTGATCGTCACATTGATCATGGGCATCACGTCTGCGACCGCGCAACAACCAGCAGCGCAGACCGGACCTGTTGCTCAAGGGGAGCCGGCCCCGGCGTCCAAACTTCAGGATCTGATCGACGTTCTGCGGGACGACAAGACAAGACAGCCTTTTCTCGACGAGCTGCAGAAGGTCGCAGGGGAAGGTGTTGCTGCCACGGACCCGTCGCAGCCAGCGACCCCGCAGACTATATCCATTGGCCAAAGGATCGCAGAAACCACGCGGCAATTTGCCGAACGAGCCGTTGCCTCCGCGGTGATCTTTACCAGGCAGGTGGCGGCAGCACCGGCTACCTTTTCGAGCCTGAATGTTGCCGAAGGCGAAATCCTGCTGCTGACGCTGCGGGATCTGGCTCTCGTGATCATCGTCACCCACGGCGTCTTTGCCGGCCTGCGGTTGATTACGCGCCGTATCGATCATTCCTTCGGCAAACGCGCCGTGACAGCCGGTCTCTTCGAAAAGGTCTTCCTGATTGTCGCGTCGTCCCTGCTCGACATCGCCATCGTCATCATAGCCTGGGGCGCAGGATATGTGGCAGCGCTGACAGTGTTCGGCGAACTCGGGCGCATGGATATCCAGCAGACGCTGTACCTCAATGCTTTCACGGTCGTGCAACTGGCAAGGGTGGCGATCAGAACTGTTTTGTCCCCCTCGACGAGGGAACTGAGGCTTTTGAGGATATCCGACGCCGCGGCCAAACGAACCAGTCGGATTCTGGCCGGAATCATCAGCATTCTCGGTTACGGCCAGTTGTTGCTTCAGCCGGTTCTTGCCGAGGCTGTATCGCTCGCATCTGGACAGGCTCTATCAGCGCTTGTCGCCCTCGTCGCCCTGATCATTGCCATCATGGCCACGCTTATGAACAGGCAGGCGGTCACCGATTGGCTTCTGGAAACACCAGATGACAGCCGACGCCACCATCGTGTTCGATTTTTGGCAAAGCGATGGCACTGGCCGGTGCTTGTCTATCTCGCATTTTTATTCTTCGTGGTGCTTATCGGCCCGGCAGAGCGGCTACTCGCCGTGCTCACCGCCAGTGCTCAGGCATTCGCTGCGATCATTCTCGGCTTCGTCGTCGTTGACTGGTTGGCGCGCGCGGTCACCAAAGGCGTTCATCTCCCGGTAAACGTCAACCAACGGCTTCCACTTCTCGAACGGCGGGTGAACGGCCTCGTTCCGCGCTTTCTGGTCATTCTGCGACTGCTCGTACTGGCGCTCGTTCTTGGCGTTGTCCTGTCGGCGATCGGAATTTTCGACATGGCCGACCTGATGCAATCCCGCATCGGTCTTGCCTTGACGGGCGCCGCTGCATCCGTGTTCATCATTGTGCTGATCGCTTACATGCTTTGGTTAGCTCTGACCTCATGGGTGGACTATCGGCTCAACCCCGCATTCGGGTCCGTTGCGAGCTCGCGTGAAACAACGCTTCTTTCGCTTCTCAGAAATGCCGCGACGATCGCAATCGTGGTGATTGCGCTGATGTTTTCCCTGTCGCAGATGGGGCTGGATATAGCGCCGTTGCTGGCATCGGCAGGCGTCTTGGGTCTGGCGATCGGTTTTGGTGCTCAAAAACTTGTTCAGGATGTCATCAACGGCGTCTTCATCCAGCTTGAGAATGCGATCAATGTTGGCGACGTCATCACGGTGGGCGACACGACCGGTACTGTCGAGCGGCTGACAATCCGCTCGGTCAGCCTGCGTGATGTCCGCGGCGCATACCATATTATTTCTTTCTCCTCGGTGGATATGGTCACCAACTTGATGCGTGATTTCTCCTATCACGTCGGTGACATCGGCATCGCCTATCGCGAGAATGTTGAAGATGCGCGAGAAGCCATGTTCGAGGCCTTCGAGGAACTGCGGAGCGATCCGGAGGTGAATGCCCTTATTCTGGGGGATATGGAATGGTTTGGCGTCCAGGAGCTTGCCGACAGTGCTGTTATCATTCGCGTTCGCATCAAGACATATCCGGGCAAGCAATGGGGCGTCGGCCGGGCTCTGAACGGCGCGGTCAAGCGTGTGTTCGATGCACGGGGTATTGAAATCCCGTATCCACATCAGACGCTTTATTTTGGGGTCGACAAGAACGGAAAGGCGCCGCCGGCATTTGTTTCGGTTCAGAATAAAAAAGTCACCCGCCCGGCGACTGAAAAGCCGAAAGCCGCAAGCGTCTCGGCCACAGCTTCAGACGCGGAGGATCTTGAGAATTAACGGCTGTAACACTTTGAAATCTTTGCGTGCTGACAGGAGCCGTTGTTGACCGACAATAGCGATATTGCCGAAAGGGGCCGCGGGCGTCTGGCTCACACACCCAATGAAATCCCTGTTCGGGGTCTCATCGATGTGTTCTGGCGGGTGCTGTCGGAGTTCAGCGAAGACCGGGTGACACTGATTGCCGCCGGCGCCACCTATTATCTTCTTCTGGCCCTGTTTCCGGCCCTTGCGGCGCTTGTTTCTCTCTATGGTGTTGTTGCGGACCCCGTAACGATAGCCAAGCACATCACGTTCCTATCCGGAGTTTTTCCGCCCGGTTCCTTCGATCTGATCCTGGATCAGCTGGATGCGCTTGCCAGGCAGAAAAACTCGACCTTGAGTATTGGCGTCTTCACCGGTTTTCTGATCGCGCTCTGGAGCGCGAACAATGGTATCAAGGCTCTTTTCGAGGCAATGAACATCGCCTATGGCGAAAGGGAAAAGAGGGGTGTTGTCAGGCTCAATCTCATTTCGTTGCTGTTCACATTCGGCGCAATCGTCATTGCCATTGCTCTGATCACGGCGATTGGCGTCATCCCTGTTGTTCTTGCCTACCTCTGGCTGGATCGATGGGCTGAGCTTTTGGCGACCATTGCCCGATGGCCAGCATTGCTTTTGCTGGTCGGAAGCGGAATTACGATGATGTACCGCTATGGACCGAGCCGTAATCCTGCAAAAGTCAGATGGTTGACCTGGGGTGCCGCATTCAGCACCTTGCTGTGGCTTGCGGCATCCATCCTGTTTTCGCTCTACCTGGAAAATTTTGCCGACTACAATGCGACATATGGGACTTTGGGAGCGTTGATCGGTTTCATGGTCTGGATCTGGATATCCGTCATTGTCCTGATCCTTGGTGCCGAAATAAACTCCGAACTCGAACACCAGACATCCCAGGATTCAACGATCGGCAAACCCCGGCCAATGGGTGAACGGGGGGCCTACGTTGCCGATACGATCGGTGCAGAAAGGGACTAGTGGTTCGATTCCGACATTTGCATCCCTTAACAGGCACTTCGCAAGCAAATGTCGAATTCATTGTGCTCGATTTGGTTCCGGCCGGCATTTGACGGTAAATTCGTTCAGGGTAAGGCCTTATGACGTTTTGAGGCGGTGGCCGAAAGAGCAGTCTATTCACGAAAACAGCCGAAGGCAGGCGTTCGATCTGTCGTTCTAGGACGGCTGCTGAAGGAGCTTATGGACAGAGGGGACATCAAAGACCGTCTGCGACTTGCAAACTGGCCTGCACCTAGCAATCATGCGGGATGATAATCATTCGGACCCAATTCCAGCCGCCGGCGAGCAATTACCCGCATATAGCGCGCCAGGCTATCCTTGGGCAGCTGCAGCGATCCGGGGCGCGACGCCTCACGGTGATCGTTGCGCCCGCGGGCTATGGGAAGACGTCGCTTGCTGCGCAGTGGTACGCGCATCTCAAAAGCCAGGGGAGTACGCTTGTCTGGTTGCAACTTGATGCGGATGACTGCGACGAGGGGCATTTTCTTTTGACCATGCTGGAAGCGCTGGCGCCGCTATTGCCCGATGACGGGCGCGGACTGGACGCAAGCAGCATGCCCGTGGCGGCTGTTTTGTCGGTTGTAATCACGCGGTTGCGCCAGATCGACACGCCGGTCACGCTGTTCTTCGACGACTATCATTTTGCCCAGACCGATGCGACGGAAGCGCTTATGGCAAGGCTTCTGGCGGCTGCCGATCTCAGCCATGTCAGTCTGGTTCTGATTTCCCGAAGTGCCCCGCGTTTCCCGCTCTCCACGCTGCGTCTCGATGGCGAGCTCCGGCAGATCGGGGTCGCGGATCTCAGTTTTTCCGATGCGGAGGCGCAGGAGTTTTTTGCGGGCCGCTCGATGTCGCTGACGCACGCACAGATCGGTGTCCTGAACAAGCGGACGGAAGGCTGGGCAGTCGCGTTGCAGATGGTCCGCGTGCTGGTCAACGACAATGCTGACAGCGGCGCGATCCTCGATACGTTCGACGGCAGCAACAGCGAGATGGGACGCTATCTGTCCGAACAGGTCTTTTCCCGTTTGCCGGACGATATCCAGCGGTTCCTGACCGAGACCGCCTCACTTCCAGAGATTGGCCGGCCGCTCGTCGCTGCCGTCTGCACTCTGCCGGACGCGGTTGCGCTGTTCAACAGGCTGGGGACCTATGCCCTGCCGATCGCCGTTCTCGACGGGCAGGGTCAGTGGGTCCGCTACCATCCTGTTTTCAACAGCTTCCTCAAGGAAGAGGCCGAGCGGATCGGCATCGATGCCAACCAGGTGCTTGGCAAAGCCGCGCGCTGGTTTCAGGCCCGCAAGGATTGTGACGCTGCGGTGCGGCATGCGATGCTGGCCGGCGATACTGCGCTGGCAGCTGAGATCGTCGAGGCAGCCGGTGGCTGGCGGCTGGTCTATGCGACGACGCGGGGCGGCACCCTTCTGTTTCAGACGCTGATCGCAAAGGCGGCGGAGATCAACCTCTCTGCGTTTCCGCTGACAACACTTGGACTTTCGGTGATCAGCGCCAAGGCCGGCCAGCTCGACACGGCCAATCATTATCTGGCGCTGACCGAGCGCGCCACCTCCGGCGGTCAATTGTCACGCGATCTGCGTGTCGTCCGGGTGCTTCTTTCTCTCTATACGGACCGCTGGGCGGGGGCCGATGATCTCTCCGCACTGGAAGCTGATCTGTCGCAGGACAACGATATCGAGCTTATCCATCGCGCGCTCGCACTGAACATGCTCTCCTACAATTTCCTGATCCGGACAGAACTCGACCGCGCCTTGCATTACGGGCAGCTGGCGATGCGGGCCTTCCGTGATGGCGGCGCCGATTTCGGGGCGATGCATCTCTACACCCATATCGGCCAGGCCTCGTTTTTTAGCGGCGACAGCGTCAGCGCCGCCGAGGCCTATCGCAATCTGATTGTCGAGGCGCAGACGCATGTCGGCAAGGGCAGCGATCTTGATGCTGTCGGGCAGGTGCTCGAAAGCGAGATCTTGTCCATGCGCTGCGAGCGGGCTGCTGCCGCATCCGCACTCTCCTGGGCTCTGCCGCATCTGGAACGCCATGATACCTGGTTCGATCTCCTGGCGGCGGGTTTCATGGCGCAGCAGCGTGTGCACCGGCTGAATGGCGATGTCATCGCCGCCCATGCTGCCATGGACAGCGCCCGTTCCGTCGCCACCCGCCGCGGCTTCGGTCGTCTGGCGCGACTGATCGACGGCGAGCGCGTGATGCTCTTGATTGCGACAGGGGATCTGGACGAGGCGGAGCGTTTTGCTGCAGTCTGCGGTTTCAGTCGGCAAAGTGCCACCGCCGACAATGCAAACATGCTCGCCTATCATCTGCGCGGGTCGGTGCCGGCACTTCTATGGACCCGCATCGATGTGGCGCGCGGCGAGATCGCACGGGCACGCGGTGGCTTCGAACGGTTGAGGACACAGCAACCGGCAAAACCGCATGTCCCCCGACAGATCGAGCTCGGCCTTCTCGATATACGTTTGCTGCTTGCCGAAGATCGAACATGCGAGGCTGCGGGAAAATTATCGGACATGCTGCTGTCGCTTCCAGTCGGTGACTACCGCGCCATCCTGCAAATTGAGGGCACCGATTTTACCGAACGCCTGCGCACGCTCGCCATCTCGATGGATGTCGCCGATGTGGTGTCGCAACGTCTTTCCGATGCTCTGAAAATCGTCCCGGACCTGAACGGCCCCATCGGTGGGATACGGCCCGGTCCGACGATCGAGCCAAGCGGGCTGACCGAACGCGAAGAAAGTGTCATGCACCTGCTCAGTGCTGGTCTCAGCAACAAGGAAATTGGTCGGAAGCTGAGCCTCAGCGACAACACGGTCAAGTTTCACCTGCGCAATATCTTCGCCAAGCTCAATGTGACGACGCGCACGGCTGCCGTCATGGCCATGCGCGATCCCCAAGGTTCGCGCCGACCCAACCCAAACGGGTAGGGTCCCAAGTACTATCCCCACCCATCTGGCAGGCTACCACTTCACCGCGAACATGCTTAGCCTACCCTCTTGTTGAATGATGAGGGTAAAATGTCCCCAGCGACCCTGTGCGTCGATCCCGTGACGCAGGAGATTATCGAAGGCAAGCTGATGGCGACCGTCGACGAGATGGGCATCGTCATGGCGCGCACCAGCATGAGCCCGGTGATCTACGAGGTCCTGGACTTTGCCTGCGGTCTCCTGACTGCCGAAGGCGAACTCGTCGCGCAGATGAACGGCATCACCCTGTTCACCGGCACGTTCGGCGTGCAGGTCAAAGCATTGATCGCCAAGTTTGCCGGCAATCTTTTCGATGGCGATATTCTTCTGTCGAACGACCCCTATGCCGGCGGCACGCATGCCTGTGATTTTGCGATCGTCAAGCCCTTGTTCGCCGAGGGCCGGATCGTTGCCTATGCAATCAATGTGGCGCATTACCTTGATGTCGGCGGGTCGGTGCCTGGCAGCCTCGCACCCAATGCGACTTCGGTCTTTCAGGAAGGATTGCGCCTGCCGGGCGTAAAAGTCGTCCGCTCGGACGTCTTTTCTGACGAGATCCTGAATATTATCAGCGAGAACGTGCGCCTTCCGGAAATCGCCCTCGGCGACCTCAATGCGCAGGTGGCGACGGTGCGTGTCGCAGCCCGGCGTATGGCGGAGTTGTCGTCGAAATACGGGATCACAACGGTCCAGGCAGCCTTCGCCAATCTTCTTGATACCAGCGAGAAGCGGAGCCGGGCGGCAATCTCTCTTCTTCCCGACGGCTGCTACGAGGCAACCGACATCATCGATGGTGACGGCGTCAGCGCCACGCCTATTGTCGTGACCGTTGCCGTAACCATTGCCGGTGACAGCATAGCCGCCGATTTTACCGGATGCCCGCCGGCCGTTGCTGGCCCCATCAACTGCGCCCGTGGTGCGCTGCAATCAGCCGTCAAGACCATCATCAAGGCAATGGTGGGGCCGCAGGCCCCCTCCAATGAAGGCTGGTTTCGCCCGCTGACGGTCATCGCGCCCTCCGGCACGATCTTCACGGCGGAAAAGCCATCGCCGACCGGCTGGTATTACGAGGGATCGGTGCATGCGTCGGAACTCGTCTGGAAGGCGCTCGCCCCGCTCATGCCATCGCGATTCTCGGCCGGTTCCTATTCCAGTCTCTGCGTCGTCTACATTTCCGGCACGGACAAAAGCGGCCAGCCGTTCATCCATATCGAACCGCAGCATGGCGGCTGGGGGGGCAGCGAGCACCGTGACGGGGCCAATGCCGTAATCGCGCTCACCGATGGCGACACGTATAATTATTCGGTCGAGGTCATCGAGGCGCGGTTCCCGCTGCGGGTCAAACGCTACGGCTTCAATGTCGAAGGCGGAGCAGGGGCGGGGCGCAGACGCGGCGGCTTCGGCATCGTTCGCGAATATGAGATCTTGAGCAAAGACGCGTCGGCCTATGGCAGTTTCGGACGCACCAGCACCTTGCCATGGGGCATGGATGGCGGTGGGAGCGGTACCGCGAACGTCTTGCAGATAACGCCAGCCGATCAAGGCGAACCGCAATCCTACGGGCGCGTCGCCCATATCGACCTGAAGAGCGGTGATCTTCTGCGGGTCGTCACCGGCGGCGGCGGCGGCTGGGGAGACGCGCAGCAACGCGAGCCCGGCCTGATCGAACAGGATCTTCAAAACGGATTCTTGACGGAGGCCGAGGCTTCCGCGCTTTACGGATATGAACGAAGGATTGCTGGATGATCAGACTGGCGACCGATGTCGGGGGTACCTTCACAGATCTCGTTGGTTACGACGAGCGGAGCGGAGAACTGTTCACCGCCAAGAGCCTGACGACCGTTGACGATCAGTCGCTCGGTGTTCTCGATGCCATTGCCGTCGCCGAAGCGAAAGACGGATTGCGCACGCGGGACGTGACGTTTTTTGCGCATGGCGGCACGACCGTTATCAATGCGATCACCGAGCGCAAGGGCGTGCGTACCGCGCTTGTGACCACGGCCGGTTTTCGCGACGTTCTGGAGATTGGCCGGGGCAATCGGCCCGATCTCTACAATCTACAGTTTCACAGCCCGGAGCCGTTCGTGCCGCGGCATTTGCGGTTCGAGGTGCGCGAGCGCCTCGATGCCTCCGGCCAGGTCATCGTGCCGCTGGAACTCGACGACCTGCGGCCGATTATCGCGCGATGTCAGGCCGAGGATATCGAAGCGGTCGCCATTCTCTTTCTGCACAGCTATGCCAACCCGGAACACGAAATTCTCTGCGCCGGCATCCTTGCCGATGCACTGCCGTTTGCAACGATCTGCGCCAGCCACGAGGTCTCGCGGCAGTGGCGGGAATATGAGCGCACCAACACTGTCGTGCTCAATGCCTATGTGCAGCCGATCATCCAAAACTACTTCGAGCAGCTGAAACGCTCGCTGACGCGACGCAATCTGACATGCCCGTATTACGCCATGCAGTCGAATGGCGGCATCTCCACATTCGACCAGGCAGTCGCCAGCCCATTGACGCTGGTGGAATCCGGCCCTGCCGGTGGTGTGGCGGGTGCGGCCCGGATCGGCACGGCCATTGGCGAAAGCGAGGTGCTGTCGCTGGATGTCGGGGGCACCACAGCGAAATGCTCGCTCATCCATGGTGGCCGACCAACACTGAATGTCGAATACAGGCTGGAACACACCCGCATTGCCCCTGGCCATGCAATCCAGGTGCCGGTGGTCGATATTGTCGAAATCGGCTCCGGCGGCGGTTCGATCGCGCGGATCGATGATCGCGGCGTGCTGATCGTGGGGCCGCAAAGCGCCGGTTCGTCGCCCGGGCCGGCCTGTTATGGGCGCGGTGGTCTGAAGCCGACGCTGTCCGACGCTATTCTCACCATCGGTGTTTTCGATCCGGCAACTTTTGCCGGCGGCAGCCTGCATCTGGACAAACAGAAGGCCAAAGAGGCGATCGCGACCATCGCCGGACCTTTGGGGCTTGCCATCGAGGACGCAGCGATTGCGATCATCGAGATTGCCCATGCCAGCATGATCAATGCCCTGAAGCTCGTGACGGTGCAGCGCGGTCATGATCCGCGCGATGCCGTTTTCGTCGTCAGCGGCGGTGCCGGTCCGGCGCTTGCCACCCGTCTCGGGCGCGACCTCAGCGTCAAGGCAACTGTCATTCCGCCGCATCCGGGTATCTTTTCCGCATGGGGCATGCTCGCGGCCGAACCGCGGGCGGATTTTCGCAGTACATGGTTTGCAGCGCTGTCGACGCAAGCGCTGGCGGATATGTCTGTCCGGTTCAAGGGTCTCGAAACGGAGGCGGTCGCCTATTTCGCCAAGGGCGAGGATGCCGACATCCGGTTCACCTATCAGGTCGAGGCGCGCTATCGCGGGCAGGAACACGGCGTGTTCACGCATGTCGAGCCTGACGACGATGTCAGGGGGTTTACAGAGCGGTTTCATGCAGCGCATGAGCGGGCGTACTCTTTCCGGCTGGCCGACGCGGCGATTGAAATCACCACCCTGCATCTCGAAGCGGTTCTCAACGGCGCGGTCATCGCCCTGCCGAAGATAGAGCCGACCGGTTCCAGCGCGGCCTTGACGGGGCATCGCAACGTCTATTTCGGCGGTACGCGCGGCTGGATTTCGTGCCCCGTCTACGCGCGCGGCCTTCTTGCTCCCGGTCAATTCATCGAGGGGCCGATGATTGTCGAGGAAGCAACGGCAACGACGCTCGTTCAGGAAAACCAGGTGCTGAGTGTGACCGATACCGGTATCCTGATCATCCGCGAAACCAGTGTCGAGGCAGAATAGATGGCGATATCGATCCAGATCGACCATGTCAGCCGGGAATACGGGCCCGTCAAGGCGCTCGACGACGTGTCGATCGACATCAAGGCGGGGGAGTTTTTCACGCTGCTTGGATCGTCTGGATGTGGGAAGAGCTCGCTTCTGAAGCTCATCGGCGGGTTCGACCGCCAGACCTCCGGACGCGTTTGTTTTGATGGCAAGGATGTCGGCGATCTTCCGGCCAACCAGCGCCCGGTCAACACTGTGTTCCAGAATCTGGCGCTGTTCCCGCATATGAGCGTTGCGCAGAATGTCGGCTACGGGCTGCGTCTGAAGGGCCTGTCCGGGTCTCGCCTTCAGGTCAAAATCGACGATGCGCTTGATCTCGTCGAGCTTACCGGTTTTGGTGCGCGCGATGTCAATCTTCTCTCCGGCGGCCAGCGGCAACGCGTGGCGCTGGCCCGCGCCTTGGTGATGGAGCCCGGCATCCTGCTTCTCGACGAACCGTTGACCGGGCTCGACGAGCGGTTGCGCCAGCAGATGCGCGACGAGTTCGGTCGGCTGCACAAGCGCACCGGCGCGACCTTCATTCTCGTCACCCACAACCAGGACGAGGCGCTGAGCCTGTCCGATCGCATGGCGGTGATGCACAAGGGCCGCATCGAGCAGATGGATGTCCCGGCGCGGTTTTTCGAGACACCGGCGAATGCTTTCGTCGCGCGCTTCGTTGGCATCGACACCTTGCTGCACCCGCAAGCAGTTTTGGTCTCGGGCAACCACGGCGCCGCGACGATCGCTGGCCAGACGGTGCAAGTCCGCATTGCCGGACCTGCTGACCCTGCAGCGAGCGTTGTTGCCATCCGTCCGGACCGGTTGTTTCTGGCACCGCCCAACACAGATGCGGCCCTTCGGTTGTGCGTTTCCGGGACCACCTTTCGCGGCCTGCACCGCGATCTCAGGTTGGCGTTTGGCGACGGCCAGACGCTGATGATTGCCATCGACGCGGACATGGATATTGGCGAACTGGCCATCGGGCAGGAGGTCGCGATCGGCCTGAAGCCGGATGCGGCGGTGCTGATTTCAAGATGACGACTGCCGCCCGCCGGACCGCGTTCGGACGAGCGGATTGACGACTGCATGCCACGAATCAAAAAGGGGAATGACAATGACGAAGCATGGCACACAGGTTTCATCCATCCGGCACAGCAATGTGCAGCGGCGTGACTTCCTCAAGCTGATGGGGGCGGGCGGCGTTGCCCTGTCTGCCGGCGGCCTGGGTTTTGCATCGCGGCTTGCCGCACAGGAGGCCGGCACTGTTGCCTTCTGGGCGACTGCGACACTCGACATCGGCGAGAAATGGCAGGAGTTCGCCAGGCAGGCCGGCGTTGCACCGGAATTCACCGATAATGGCAATGATCTTGGCCCGGTAATCGCCCGTCTGGCGGCGGGCAATGCCAACGACCTCTTCGATATTGGCGGCTTTCAAGGCGGTGCGGAAAAGGAACTGGCGCGCCAGGGCGTGATCATTCCCTGGGATCTCGCAAAGATCCCCAACTACGAAAGTGTCTGGCAGTGGGCGAAGGACATTCCCTACCTGAAGCAGGATGGCAAGCAATACGGCATCCCGACCGTGGTCAATGCCGACTCGATCATCTATCGGCCGGACAAGCTCGGCAAGATCGACAGCTATGGTGCGATTTTCGATCCGAAGCTGAAGGGCCGTGTTGCGATGGAGGATGCCTGGATCAACAGCGCCATCTTTACCGCAATGTATCTGAAGGAAAGCGAAAACCAGCCGATCGCGGATCCCGGCAATCTGAGTGAATCCGAACTTGGTCTGGTCATGGAATTCCTGATCAAGCACAAGACCGACGGCCAGTTCCGCACCTTCTGGAACGGCTGGGAGCAGGGCGTTCAGCTTGTTGCAGACGAGGAAGTCGATGCGATGACCGGCTGGGAACCGATCGTTTATGAAGGCCGCAAGCGCGGGCTTCAGGTGGAGTACGCAGTCCCCGTCGAGGGGTATGAGGGCTGGGGCAACAACACGGTTCTCCTGAAAGGTGCCGGGGATCGCGGTGTTGCGGACGCGGCCCACACGTTCGTCGACGGCTTGCTCGGCGGCTTTTATGGTTGCGAGCTTGGCCAGGCGCGCGGCTATCTGGTCCCAACAGACAACAACGTGGTCTATGCCAAGGCGCATCCGGAGGAATACAAACCGGAAGAGGTCGAAAAGCTGGCCAACCACGTGAAGGCGAAGTTTGCGGGCAAGATCTACTGGCAGAATGCCCGGCCGGACAATTTCCAGCTTTACGAAGAATGGTGGCAGAAGCTTCGCAACGCCTGACACGACAAACCGGCAGCGGCGCTTCCTGGCGCCGCCGCCGCCCCATAGGAACGGCCCCATGACCAGACCCCGCCTGCCCATTTCGTCGATGCTGATGACGCCGCCACTGCTGGCGATCCTGGCGCTCGGGCTGGCGCCGCTCGCCATCGTCGTCATCTGGAGTTTCTGGAGCTGGGACCCGCTGACCTATTGGATCAAGCCGGATCTCAGCCTTGCAGGGTATGCCGGCATTCTGGAGGCTGGACGCTGGACGGTGATCGTCTCGACGCTGGTAAAGGCTTTCGCGACGGCATTCTTATGCCTTCTGATCGCCTATCCGACGGCCTATGCGATTCATTTTCTTGCCGGTCGCCGGCTGAGCATCCTGCTTCTGGCCTTGATCACCATTCCCTTCTTCACATCCTATCTGATCCGGTCCTTTTCCTGGCGGCTGGTGCTGGGACGCACCGGCGTCATCAACACGCTGCTCTTGGATCTCGGCATCACGCAGGAACCGCTTGATTGGCTGCTGTTCAGCAATTTTGCCGTCGTGGTCGGGCTGATCGCGTCCTATCTGCCGTTTGCAACCTTCCCGCTGCTTTTGTCGATGCGGCGTGTCGATCCGACGCTTCTGGCTGCGGCGCAGGATCTTGGCGCCGGCTTCTGGAAGTGCCTGACGACCGTGCTCTTGCCTTTGACCCTGTCGGGGATCTTCGCCGGCTTCCTGTTTGTCTTCGTGATGGTGGTGGGATCGTCGACGGAGGTGCAGATGCTCGGCGGTGCCGGTGCATCGATCGTCTCGGTGATGATCAACGACGTCATGCGCGTGGCCAATTATCCGCTCGCCTTTGCCATCTCGACCATCGTGCTGGCCGTCATCTTTGGGCTCGTGCTGATCGGCAACCGGCTTTTCGGTCTTGCGTCGCTGTTTGAGGACCGCTCGCCATGATGATCCGCGAGGGGCTTTCCAACCGCATCCTGCTCTGGGCCATCACGCTCGTCGGACTGATCGTGATCTATGCACCGCCACTCTATCTGCTGGCCGTGTCCTTCAATCCGGCGCTGCAGCCGGGACTGCCCAGCCTGTCGGATCTCAGCGTTCAATGGTATCTGGCGCTGCCGAAAGAGACCGCGCTGATGGCGGCGCTGCAGCAATCGGCTCTCATCGCAACGGTCACGGCTTTTCTGGCGACCGGAATGGCGCTGCTGGCCGCGCTTGCCTATTTCGAACTGCGGGCGCAGCGGACGGCATGGTTCCTGGCCGTGATCCTTCCAATGTTCGTGCCCGGTGTCATTCAGGGACTGGCCCTGTCGGCAGTGTTCACGCGCACCGGCATCAAGGCGTCCAGCCTGACCGTTATCGGCGGCCATCTTCTGTGGGCAATGCCGTTTGCCTTCATCGTCATCCTGACGAGCTTCGCCGCGGTGCGCCGGTCCTATCTCGTCGCAGCATCCGATCTTGGAGCGACGCGCTGGCGTCAATTCGTCGATATCACGCTGCCGCTGATCCGCCCCGGACTGGTCAGCGCCTTCATTTTTTCATTCCTGCTGTCGCTGAACGAATTCACCCGCGCCTTCTATCTGGCCGGCCGGCAGAACACCCTTCCGGTGGTGCTGTTCGGCAAGATGAATTCAGGCGCTTCGCCCGTTATCTATGCCTTGTCGGGGGCGATTTTCATGGTCTCGGTGGCCTGTGTCGCCTTTATTGCAATCCGCTCGGTCGTTGCCAAAGCCACACCGGGCACGGGCCAGGAACGTCGTTCTTGAGAGACTGCTGCCTCCCGGCATCATGCCTGGCGCCGAAACTCCAGCGGCGTCTTTCCAACCACATCACGGAACGCTCGCCCGAACTGACTGATGCCATTGAAACCGCAAGCACCGGCTATGTCCGATAGCGACAACTTTGTTGCTGCCAGCATCTGTGTGGCTCGCTCCATCCGTACCCGGGTCAGATACCGATGCGGCGGTTCACCGAACGTTGCCTTGAATGATCTCGAGAAATGGAACCGCGTCAGGCCACAGACGGAGGCAAGATCGTCCAGTCCAATGTCCCGCGCCAGGTTTTCCGCGATGAACTCCTTGACCATATTCGCCTGTGCCTGTGACAATTGCCCGGCCAGCTTGATCTTGGTCGTCTCCGGCTGGCTGATCCGGAACATCTCCAGCGCCGCCGTCAGGCCAACGGTTTCAATGTATACTTTTGCGGCCGGTTGGTTCTTGTCCGCCATCAGCCGTCCAAGCTTGCGCATGGTGGCGCCCAGCGCGTCGTCCTTGAAGTAGATCTGTGGTCGGGGCTCAGCGCCGTTGAACTCCACCTGCAGCTCTTCCTCCATGTCCACAGGGTTGAAATTGACGACGGTAAAAGCGTTCAATCTGGCAACAGGCGAGCACCAGCCGGTGATCGTCTGTCCGGCAGGCACATAGGTCATCTTGTCGCGCAGGTCCTGCGCGGCCACCGGGCGTTCACCGACAACCTCCATCTCGCCGTCGAGCAGCACCAGATCATGATGGGCAAGGTAGTGGGAATGGCCTTCCCACTTGAACTCATATTCCGCAGGCAGTTTCAGGCGGGAGAACTGCACCGATACACCGCGCCAGCTTTTGGCTGTCGTGATCTCTGCTGCGGCATCGCCCTCTTTGAAATGAATTTGAAATTTCTGTTTTCGATCCATGATTATTTTTTACGTATCTCAGATTGCGTCAGCCTTGCGGACAACACTCCCTGGAACGTTGGCCCTCCTGATTCTGAGCAAAAATCGACCAAAAAAGCAAGAATTGTTGTTTTTTCATTAGAATGTTCACACATAGTAAATGGTTCCACCCAACAATTAGAGTTATCGAAAATGAAGTTTCGATCATCCGTCGCAGAGTGGACATCATTTTCCAACCGAGTGACTATTCCTGGAGAATACAATGTTCGGACTGGGCGGTGGCGCCGATGCCAAAGCTGTTCTAGGATGCGGACTCGTTTTTTGAAGCGATCCATATTCGAATAGCGGCGAGTTTGAGTGCCGCCAGATAGTTATCTGCGCGCCTGTCGTATCGGGTTGCCAATCCGCGCATCTGTTTGATTCGATTGAAGAACCGCTCAACGAGATTACGCTGTCGATAAACCCAGCGACTGAAGCTGAAGGTTTGCTTACGGTTGATTTTCGCTGGGATGTTTGCCCATGACTTGCGCTCTTTGGCGAAGCTTCTGA
>NZ_LSRP01000079.1 GCF_001885585.1 Pararhizobium antarcticum | reverse complement strand
GTACTTCCGATTTTCGCGAGCAATAAAAAACTCGGTGTCATTGTCAAACCAGAACGGGGAGACAGAAAATGACAGCAAAGACAATCGTGAAGGCCGGGCTTCTCGGCACACTGCTTGCGGGACTGGCGACACAGGCTGCCTGGGCCTTTCCCGCCAACATGGCAACGTCGGGCGCGACCAATCCGCCCGTCGGGCATTACGAATTCTGCAAGACAATGCCGCGCGAATGCCGGCAGAACGCCAGCACTGGCCAACCGGGTGTGCTGACACGGGAAGGCTGGAAGACGCTTCTTCAGGTCAATTACGACGTCAATGAAGCCGTGACGCCGATGACCGACAAGGACATCTACGGCGTCGAGGAGCGCTGGGCCTATCCCGACACGGTCGGGGATTGCGAAGACTACGTGCTTTTGAAGCGCAAGAAGCTGATCGAAGACGGGTTCTCCCCCTCCGACCTGTTGATCACAGTGGTGCTCCAGCCCAATGGCGATGGCCATGCGGTACTGACGGTGCGGACCGATCGCGGCGATTTCGTTCTCGACAACATGCGCAACAAGGTGCTGCTGTGGTCGGACACCGAATATACCTTCCTCAAGCGGCAATCGACCGAAAATGCCGGTCGCTGGGTAAAGCTTCAGGATGGTCGTGCCGTCGCTGTGGGTACCGTGCGCACGCAATAGACACCTGCGACTCCAGAGAATTTGCAATCCCTGAATGTCCCCGGGATTGCAGATAAAAGGGCTTCGGTCAGTCCCCATCCCCGTCCCCGACCAAGGCCCTGCTGGCCGGTTCCGCTGTCCCCGGAACCGGCCTTTTTATTTCGTCTCCCTTCAAGCGACGGAGCGCCCCAGGAACGCGACACCTTCGAGGACAAGAACACCGTAGCAGCCCGCCCAGGCGCAGGCGATCACAGCGGCAATGGCGCAATCGACAACCGGCAGGCGACCGCCGCGCCACATGCGCCAGAGGGCAGCGACAAACAGCGCCGGCCCAGCAGACAGGGCGAGAAGCATGGGCACCGGCCGGAAATTACCCTGCCACTCCCTTGTCGTTTGCGGCCATGCCGGCCCGACCATCAGTCGGCCGGCATCCATCACAAGGAAGGAAACACCGAAACCGGCAGCAAGGATCAGAAGGATCGTCTCAAAATTCACCATAAATTAACCATGTTGGAGCAGCGTGGCGGATAGACAAGACCAACTGCAAGACCTGTGCCGCTTGCGGCTGTGCCATTCCGGGACGCCGGCCTCCCCCGGAGCACCTGCCGTTCCAGGTATTTTTTCGAATGCAGGACAGCGATCCCCCAATGAGCGTTTCTTCCCCAGCATCCGCCGATGACCACAGCCCGCTGATCTCACCGCGCTTCCTGTATCGGGTGACGGCGGTCGCCGTCGCTCTGGCGGCGCTGACAATCGGTATCAGCATGGCGGGACGTTGGTTCGGGCAGAATCTGGCGCAGGCGGGCCATACGGCGAGCACGCAGACGACAGACATCTTCATCGGCCAGGACCATCTGCGCCTGCCGGCAAACGTCATCCGGTTCGAAGACCAGCGTATAACCGGAACTGCCGAACGGACGGACCTTTACGTCACCTGGCCGCAGCTTGAAGGGTATACCGACGGGAACCGGCATCTGTTCAATGACGTCGATCACCCGGAAAACCTGATTTTTCTGCAGATTTCGCAAAGCACCATGTCGCGCGACATGTCGGGACGGCTGGAGCCGATCTACAAACACCTGTTCGAGGGCGCGCCGGCACCAGGACCAGCCGGCCTTTCCCGCCAGGCCATGAAGAAAAAGTCCGGTTATGGCGACGAGATCATGTTCACTGCCGAAAAGGCAGGAGTTCCTCCCTATGCCGTTCGCTGCATCCTGCCACAGTCCCCGGCCTTCTCGACCAGTGCCGATTGCCAGCGCGATATCCATGCCGGCCGCGATCTTGTTGTGCTCTACCGCTTTTCGAGCCAATTGCTGCCACAATGGCAAGCCATCGACAAGGCCATCCAGGACTTCGTGGCCACACGTCTCGTCACGACGCCATGAGACCCCATGGTCCGACGCGGCTGATCGATGACAAAACGGGTCAGATGCAATCCCGGACGCAGAATACTGAAACCAATCATTCATCATAAACCGATTGGTAACGCTATGCCGCTAGAGTTTTCAGAACGGACGTTTCTGGAGGCGACGGCCGGACGTCATCAGTGAAAAAGAATGAAGAGTAGTGTAGTGTCCAAATCCCCATCGATCGATTGCGTTCAACACACCCCTGTCCCATTCTTCCGGAAAGCCTGCAGGATATTGCTGGTTTCTCTGGTTGCGTCCTTGTCGCTCGCCACCACCGCTTCTGCTGGAAAATATGCCGGTATTGTCGTTGATGCAAAGACCGGCAAGGTTCTCTACAGCGAGGAAGCGGACAGCTTGCGCTACCCGGCCTCGCTCACCAAGATGATGACCTTGTACCTGACGTTCGAAGCGCTCGAAGCCGGCAAGATCAGCAAGAACACGCCGGTTCCCTTTTCCAAGAACGCCTCGGCGGAACAACCTTCCAAACTCGGCGTTCGCGCCGGCAAGGTGATTACTGTCGAGCAGGCCATACTTTCCCTCGTGACGCGGTCGGCCAATGACGCGGCGACGGCGCTCGGCGAAATGCTTGGCGGATCGGAAGACCGTTTTGCCCGCATCATGACCAACAAGGCCCGCGCGCTTGGCATGACGCGCACGACCTATCGCAACGCCCATGGCCTGCCGAACAGCGCGCAGATCACCACGGCGCGTGACCAGGCCCGTCTTGGCCTCGCGCTGCGCCAGCACTTCCCGCAATATTACGGTTACTTCTCGACACGCAGCTTCCAGTTCGGCAAGCAGACGATCGGCAACCACAATCGGCTGCTCGGCAATGTTCGTGGCGTGGATGGTATCAAGACCGGCTTTACCAACGCATCCGGCTTCAATCTCGTAACCTCCGCCCAGGCCGACGGCCGCAGCATTGTCGGCGTCGTGCTCGGCGGCAAGTCCGGCGGTTCGCGCGATGCCCAGATGCGGGCGCTCGTTGCCAAATACATGCCCGTCGCTTCGCGTCGCGGTTCCGGAAACCTTGTGGCGGAAACGGCTGTTTCGCCGACCGTTCAGGCCGTCGAGGAAGTTGCGGCTGCCCGTGGCGGCAGCTTCAATCTGCCGAACAAAGGCCCTGTTCCGGATTTCCGATACAGCGGCGAGACCACAAAAAGCATCGAAGTCGCCTATGCCGCAGCGTCGAAGCCAGCCAGCAGCAACCCGGTGCTTGCGGACGTCGTCCAGCCGGACACGCTCGACGCCCAGAGCCGCAAGATCGCCCGTGCAGCGCCGGTTCCATCGGTTGAAATCGACGAGCAGGTAACCCATTCCGTCGACAAGGTCACCACGGCCTCGACACCGGCTGCACCAGAGGGCTGGGTCATCCAGATCGGCGCAACGCCGGACAAGGTGCAGGCCATGACACTGCTCGACAGCGCCAAGGACAAGGGCGGCAAGGCTCTGCGTGGCGCCCAGCCATTCACCGTCGCCTTCACCAATGGCGGAAGCCAGCTCTACCGCGCCCGTTTTGCCGGTTTCAGCAATCAGAACAAGGCATTGTCGGCCTGCAAGATCCTCAAGGGGAAGGGTTTCGCCTGCTGGGCAAGCCTGCAATAGCGACAGCATAAAGTTTCGATCTCCGGCGTGTGTTTGCCGGCGGTCCTCCTCGGATTTGGTACTGCGTAACGAGGTCAGTTATGGGAATGAATGAGAACGGGCCCGGCAGCGGGCCGTTGCTGGAACAGAAGCGCAAGTCACCGCGTCTCGGTCTGCATCCGCTTCACGAAGCCGCCATGCGGATTGCGGATATCGGTCTGAACCGTCCGCGGTCCAAGACCAAGGATCTGGTGGCGTTACTGCTGACCCACGGCGCCCGCGCCTGGCGGTCGACGCAGCCGGATGCCGACATCCACGTCCACGTGACGTCGCCGTCGGGCCGCTATCCGATCCGCATCCGGATCCGCTAGAGGGCGGACAGAACAAACAGAGCCCGGGCCCATGTGTCCGGGCTTTTTCGTTCGGAACAGCCGATTATACCAGATCAGAGAAGACCGAGCTCTGCGAGTTCGCGCCGCAGTTCCAGCGGCAGTTCGCCGCCCTCGCCCGACAGCGAAGCCAGATCGCGCGGTGCCTGTGCTGGCTGCAGGTAGCGCCAGCCCTGAAAGGCCCGGCGTGGCTGGTATTCCGTCTCGATGACTTCAGGGCCGAGCACGAGGTTGCAGCGGCCAATGCCATCCGCATCCTTGAAGGTTTCGATGCCGATCAATTTCTGGCGGGCCTGCACCTGTCCCTTGATCACCCAGTAGAGCGAGCCGCCGTCGAGCAGTTCTTCGACGCGTTTCGGCACCATGCGGGTCGTGTGCGTCGAATGCGGTTCGAGGCCGGCGGCGATCGCCAGCAATGCGCGCTGGGCAACCCAGTCGCGCAGATCATCGAGGGAATCCGCACCGACACAAAGCTTGAGCATGTTTAAGGCCATGCCGGCTTTGAACACCCGTTGACCATTCGGGGTCAAGTCGATTCCGCTGCGATCCACAATCGCTAAGGCCGTGTCAGCATTCCACGACATTGACGGCCAGGCCGCCGGTCGAGGTTTCCTTGTATTTCTCGTTCATGTCCTCGCCGGTCTGGCGCATGGTTTCGATGCAGGCATCGAGCGGCACGAAATGCTGACCGTCGCCCTTGACCGCCAGCGACGCCGCCGTGACCGCCTTGACCGCCCCCAGTGCATTGCGCTCGATGCAGGGCACCTGCACCAGGCCCGCGACCGGATCGCAGGTCATGCCGAGATGATGCTCCAGCGCGATTTCGGCCGCATTCTCGATCTGCTCGGGCGAACCGCCCATGACGGCGGCAAGGCCAGCAGCGGCCATGGCAGCGGCGGAGCCGACCTCGCCCTGACAGCCGACTTCGGCGCCGGAGATCGAGGCATTGAACTTGATGATGCCGCCGATTGCCGCAGCCGTCATCAAATAGTCGCGAATGCCCTGCACATCGGCATCCTCGTGGAAATGCAGGTAGTAGCGGATCGTGGCGGGAACAACGCCGGCGGCGCCATTGGTCGGCGAGGTCACGACCCGGCCACCGGCCGCATTCTCCTCGTTGACCGCCATGGCATAGACGCTCAACCAGTCATTGGCGAGCAGCGGATTGACCTTGTTGGAGCGCCATTCGTCCTGCAGCTTGTCGTGGATGAGGCCGGCGCGGCGGCGGACCTTGAGACCGCCGGGCAGGATACCGTGCTGCGTGAGGCCGCGATCGATGCAGGTCTTCATCGCCGCCCAGATGCGGTCGAGACCGGCATCGAGCTCTTCAGGCGACATCGAACATTCCTCGTTGGCCCGCTTCATCTGGGCAATCGACAGTCCGGAGCGGGCTGCCATTTCGAGCATCTGCCGGGCGGTGCCGAAGGGATAGGGAACCTTGACGCCATCCGGCTTGTTCTTGCTCGCCTTCATGGCATCCAGTTCGGTATCGGTGACGACGAAGCCGCCGCCGATCGAATAATAGACACGCTTCAACAAAAGACGTCCGTCGCGATCGAAGGCGGAAAAGGACATGCCGTTGGCATGGCCGGGCAGCGGCACCTTCTTGTCGAAGACAAGATCGGTCTTCGGCTGGAAATCATACGCAGGATGGCCTGGTGGCATGATGCGGCCGGAGCGTTCGACCTTTTCGATGATCGCATCCATATGATCGGGATCGACACGGTCGGGACGCTCGCCCATCAGACCGAGAATGACGGCGCGACCCGAGCCGTGGCCGATGCCCGTATGGGCCAGCGAACCATGCAGGCTGACCTTGACCGCCGCGACATGAGCATTGGCCGGACGCGGCCAGTCGCTCGACAGGACAAGATCGAGGAAGCGCCCTGCCGCCGACATCGGCCCCATGGTGTGCGAACTCGACGGGCCGATCCCAATCTTGAAGACATCAAAAACCGAAAGAAACATTCGAAACCCGCCTCGGAACTGGACAGCGCCTGCAGCGCATCAAAATCAACTGTGACGAAAGCCTAGGCCATCCGGCTGCCGCCATCAGGCGACCAACCGACATCAGGTTCTGCGCATGCGACATGCGCATCCGCAAAAGCGGCGATAGGGTCGCCCCGTCGCATGTCGTCATGGTGGCCAGCACATTGCAAGAGGCGATGTAAACTTTTGGCCTGTCTTGCATTTTGTCAAATTCCTGCGAAAAACGATGCATGACAATCGTGGATTATACAGCGCTGGCGATCTTTGCGCTTCTGTGGGCCGGGTTCAACTGGGCAACCGACGGACAGCGGCTGTTCAAGCGTGTCAGCCTGACCCGGCTGATGAACGAGCAACGCCGCAAATGGATCCGCAATTCGCTCAGCCGTGACCTGAAGATGATCGACACGCAGATCATTGCCGGCCTCCAGGCCGGCACCGCCTTCTTTGCGTCGACGACGATCTTTGCGCTCGGCGGCTGTTTTGCGCTGCTCGGGGCGACCGATCAGGTCGAGGCGATCTTCAACGACCTGCCCTTCGTCTTTCATGGCAGCCGCAGCGGCTTCGAACTGAAGGTGGGTGGCCTGATCTGCCTTTTCGGCTATGCCTTCTTCAAGTTCGGCTGGTCCTATCGCCTGTTCAACTACTGCTCGATCCTGATGGGCGGCATTCCGATGATGGGCGATGCAGCACGGGATCCGGAGGCGGCCAAGCGCGCGGCCGAACGGGCAGCGGACCTCAACATCATGGCCGCCAAACATTTCAACGCCGGCCTGCGCACGATCTTTCTGTCGATCGGCTATCTGGGCTGGTTCATAAGCCCCTATGTGCTGATCGTTCTCACCACATTCGTGATCTTCGTGCTCCTGCGGCGGCAATTTTTTTCCGAAGCGCGCGCCACCCTTCTTGAAGACACAAATCCCTGAGAAAGACAAAGCCAGGGCGTTGCAAGGCCATGCGCCTGTCACAACGTCCCTGTTGCCTATCGTAAAACCGGAAAGCCACATTCATGTCGACCACCAACGCATCGGGAGAGCGTGGCGCGGAAGAGCGCGCGGCGTCACCGAAAACGCGGCGCGGCCGCATTCTTGCCATCGACACGTTGCGCGGCTTCGCGTTGATCGCCATGGCCAGTTATCACTTCGCCTGGGATCTGGAGTTGTTCGGCTATATCGACGCTGGCACGACCGGCGCCGGTCTGTGGAAACTCTATGCGCGGATAATCGCCAGCAGCTTTCTTTTCCTGGCCGGGTTCAGCCTCGTGCTCGGGCACTATCCGGTGCTGCGCGGCCGCTCCTTTGCCATCCGCTTTGCCAAAATCGCCGGTGCAGCGCTCGTCATCACGATTGCGACGCGGCTGGCCTTTCCGCAAAGCTTCATCTTTTTCGGCATCCTGCATTCCATTGCGGCAGCCAGCCTTGTCGGCCTTTTGTTTCTGCGGCTACCGGTGGCCATCACGCTTCTGGCAGCGGTCGCTGCCTTTCTGGCGCCGGACTACCTGCGGTCGAGTTTTTTCGACAGCCCTGCCCTCTGGTGGGTCGGCCTGTCGGAAAGCCTGCCGCGCTCCAACGATTATGTGCCGCTGCTGCCCTGGCTTGCGCCCTTCCTGGCGGGTATTGCGGCGGCGCGGCTGGCGGTTTCCAGGCAATGGCTGAACCGCCCGCTGGAGACCCGGACAGCGCTGCCCAAGTGGCAGGCGACGTTGATTGCGGGAGGGCGGCACAGCCTTGCCTTCTACCTGCTGCACCAACCGCTGTTGATCGGGCTGGTCTATGTTTATTCACTTGGTTTTCCGGCGGCCAAGCCCGATCCCCTGTCGCTGCGCAACGTAGAGTGCACGGCAACCTGCCGGCAGCAGGATTCGGAGCCGTTCTGCACCGCATTCTGCGGCTGCACCTTGAACAAGATGCTGGAGGAAAACCTGTTCACGGCCTGGAACGCGGGTGAAATCGACGGCACCACCGACGACCGGATTGCCCGAATCGCCGGACAGTGCACTATGGATGCACGCGCAAAGGACCAGGAATGAACGCCTACCGTGCCAAGCCGCTGAATTTCCCCTGGCCGCCGCTCCTGTACGGTGCGGCGATCCTGGTGGCGCTGGCGCTTGGACGGATCCACCCGATCGGTGTCGTGCACAGCAATGGCTGGGCGCCCTGGATTGCCGGATCGAGCTTCGTCATTCTGGCTGTTTCGCTCGACATCTGGGCGATGAAAACGCTGATCGACAGGAAGACCACCGTGATGCCGCATCGGGGATCCGCGCATCTGGTCACCTGCGGGCCGTTTCGGCTCACCCGCAATCCGATCTATCTCGGCTATACGTTCCTGATGGTCGGCGTCGGGCTGATCATGCTCAATCCCTGGTTCTTCGTCACGGCAATTGCGACGACGACCATCATGACCGCCTTCGCGGTGCGTTGCGAGGAACGGCACCTGCATTCGCGGTTTGGATTTGAATTCGAACGTTATTGCCGCCACACCAGCCGCTGGCTCTGACCAAACGACGGCGTGACGAGACGGCTCAGGTGCTGACGCCGATTTCTGCCAGTCGCGTCAGACAGGCTTCCTCGACATTGCCGAGTTCCTCGAGCGTATCGTCGATATCCTTGCGTTTCTGACGCAGTTCGTCGCGCTTTTCTTCGACGCGTTTCATCAGCAGCCGAAGCTGTCCGGATTCGCCCGGCGGATCCTTGTAGACCTGAATGATTTCGCGGATTTCGGCGATGGTAAAGCCGATGCGGCGACCACGCAGGATTTCCATGATCAGGCGACGGTCGGCGGACCGGAACAGGCGCGTGCGGCCACGGCGCTCCGGATGGATAAGACCTTCGTCTTCGTAGAACCGCAACGTGCGCGTGGAAACACCAAATTCCCGTGTCAGTTCCGTAATGCTATAGTATTTGTTCACGCCATCTCTCGTCCGCATCGACTGCAGGATGAGTTTATTGACTTTGACGTAAAAGTCAAACTTTTGCCAGTCGTTCGCATTGTTAGCGAATGCCGAACCACCAGGTTGCAAGGCCGAGAAAGGCAAAGAAGCCCGTTACATCGGTGACAGTGGTGACAAAAACAGCAGAGGATACAGCGGGGTCGGCGCCGAACTTGTCGAGCAGCAGCGGGATCATGATGCCCGCCAGCGCCGCTGCGATCATGTTGATCAGCATGGCAACTGCGATGATACCGCCAAGATTGACATCCTGGAACCAGGCGCCGGCAACGATACCGATCAAGACACCGAACAGCAGCCCGTTCAAAAGCCCGACACCCGCTTCGCGGCGGACGATGCGCCAGGCATTGTGGATATCGAGATCGCGGGTGGCCAGCGCACGCACCGTGACGGTCATGGTCTGTGAACCGGCATTGCCGCCCATGCCAGCCACGATCGGCATCAGCACGGCGAGCGCGACGATCTGCTCGATGGTTGCCTCGAACAGGGCGATGACCGAGGCTGCGAGAAAGGCGGTGAGCAGGTTGACGAGCAGCCACGGAACGCGCGAGCGCGACGTGCTGCCGATCGAATCGGAGAGTTCCTCGTCGCCGACGCCACCAAGGCGCATCAGGTCTTCCTCGGCCTCTTCCTGGATGACATCGACGACGTCATCAATGGTCAGAACGCCGACGAGGCGGTTGTTCTCGTCGACGACGGCGGCCGACAGAAGGTCGTACTGCTCGAACAGCTGTGCCGCTTCCTCCTGGTCCATTTCGGCGGGAACCGGATGATTGGTCTCGCGCATGATCGTCTCGATCTTGACCGAGCGCTTGGTGCGCAAAACACGATCGAGATCGAGCGTGCCCAAAAGCTTGAACGTCGGATCGATAACGAAGATCTGCGTAAAACTCTCCGGCAGATCGTCATCCTCGCGCATGTAGTCGATGGTCTGGCCGACGGTCCAGAACGGCGGCACCGCAACGAATTCGGTCTGCATGCGTCGGCCGGCGGTGCTTTCCGGATAATCGAGCGAGCGGCGCAGTCGCACCCGTTCGGTAAACGGCAGCTTGGCGAGGATCTCCTCCTGATCCTCCTGATCGAGGTCCTCGAGAATGTAGACCGCATCGTCGGAATCCATCTCGCCGAGCGCCGCCGCAATACGGTCGTTCGGCAGGTGTTCGACGATGTCGAGACGGATCGCCTCGTCCACCTCGGTCAGCGCCGAAAGATCGAAATCATCGCCCAGAAGCGAGACCAGCATGCGCCGCTGCTCGGCCTGGATGGCTTCGAGAAGGTCACCCATTTCGGAGGCATGAAGACGCGCCACGTGCTGGCGCAGGTAAAGCAGATCGCGGTCGGCAATCGCTGCGCCGACATGCATGAGATAATCCGACCGGACGGACCCGTCTTCGGAATAGATGTCCTGGTCTTCGCGGATCTCCGCGGCGACAGGGCCTTGCTTACGATCGTCTTCGCCGGTGTCGCTCATCTGTTGCCCTCGAAACCGCTGCCGCATCTCCTGACAGGCCTAGCCTGATGGAGACGGGGCGAAAATGCCAAATGCCGGTTGATTGCATGCCTCGTGAACGAGACCTGTCGCGTTTTGCTAGCGCAAACCGGCAGCAAGGTCCACAGGTCAGGGCCGCGTGCGCCCACAACGTCGGAATTTTTGTCCAAGCTGTTGCAAAATATTATAAAAAGGGCTGCATTGAAGGACCCACGCAGGAGCCTGCACCGTGACCATCAGACCCATTCTTCGCTTTCCCCACCCGCTGCTGCGCGCACCGGCTGCCGCTGTTACCGAATTTGACGCGGCTCTTGCGGCTCTGGCACAGGATCTCCTCGAGACGATGCGCACTGCCCCAGGCATCGGCATCACCGCGCCCCATATAGGCGTCATGCTGCGCCTCGCCGTCATCGAACTGGATGCTGGCTCGGGCGTGCGGACCTATGTCAACCCGGTGGTTATTTCCAGCGCATCCGAGATCCTGCGCCATGCGGAAGGCAGCGTTTCGATGCCGGGTGTGACGGAAGAGGTCGAGCGGCCGCGCTCGGTTCGCATTCGTTACCAAACGCTCAGTGGCGAACCGCGCGAGGACGAGGCGGACGGCCTTCTCGGCATCTGCCTGCAGCACGAAATCGACCAGCTCGACGGACTTTTCTGGACCCAGCGCCTGTCACGCCTGAAACGGGACCGCGTCAACAAGCGATTCGACAAGCTCCGCAACCAGCCCGATTGAAGGGGCATGACCGCCCGGATATATTTAAGGTTCGAAAAATAGCGGTCGGACATATCAAAGTTAATTGTGCGATTTCGCCGTACCGCCTAGCCATGGACCCGTAAACGCGCCGACATACGGGGAGAGCAAGCCATGCACACGGACAACAGAAAAGTGCTTCCAGACATATCGCCGGAGGATCTTGGCATGCTGCAGCGCATTTTCAACGACGTCTGCAGACGCAAGGGCCTGGCAATTGACAGCCCGGAAGCCGCAGACGATGCAGCGCGCGTCATCCATCTTTTCCAGCATGGCATTCGCAGCGAGATCAAGCTGACACGGATGCTGATGTCGGATACGGACGCCATGGCCTCCTGACGGCATCTGCTGCGGCAGCGCAGTCACCGAAAGTCATTGATTGGACGATCACCGCTGGTGATCGTCCTGGACGTCGCGAAGATGCCGCGGTCCAGCTCCGCTCGGCAAACACCTGAATCGACCGGAATACATTCCGAAGATCTTCCCCTGACGTCACGATCTCGCAGTTTGTTGCGACCGTCCTATCGAGCGATGCGTTCGATCGCCGCCCGTTTCCGCCACGGCGCGTCAGGATTTTTCGAGCGGTTTTTTCTCCTGCCCATCACCCTAAGCGGACCCCAGAATTCCGGACATAAAAAAACCCGCCGAAGCGGGTTTAGTTTTTGGTGCGGTCGAGAAGACTCGAACTTCCACGGGTTGCCCCACAGCGACCTCAACGCTGCGCGTCTACCAATTCCGCCACGACCGCATCGTGGTAGCCGCCGGATTGCTCCGGCGGGGCTGCATGTAGCAAAAGCATTTGGGGTGCACAAGGGTGCTGGAAGAGAAAGTTGACAGGACTGTGAACTATTTCAACAGCCTGCCGGTGGACGCCTGGAAACGCTGGACTCTTGCGCCTGTGCATACCATCTAGTTTCTATCAGCAGGACCATCGACAGACATGCAGCGCGACGATCTCGACATCACATTCCTGGCAAAACCCGATTCGCCCCCCATCCGCTGGCGCATTGCCGCCGATCCGGTGGCCTATGAGGATGCGGTCGCCCTGATGGAACGGGAATCGACGGCGATCGCTGCCGGGCAAGCCGACGAACTCGTCTGGCTGGTCGAACATCCGCCGCTCTACACGGCCGGCACCAGCGCAGACAGCGCCGATCTCGTGATGCCCGACCGGTTTCCGGTTTTCAAGACCGGCCGCGGCGGCGAATACACCTATCATGGGCCGGGCCAGCGCGTCGTCTATGTCATGCTCGACCTCAAACGCCGCCGACCGGATGTGCGTGCCTTCGTCGCGGCGCTCGAAAGCGTGGTGATCGAGACGCTTTCCTCGATGAACGTGCGCGGCGAACGACGGGAAGACCGGGTCGGCGTCTGGGTCCGGCGCCCGGAAAAGCCGCCTTTGCCTGACGGGCGCCCGAGTGAGGACAAGATCGCCGCCATCGGCATCCGCCTGCGACGCTGGGTGAGTTTTCACGGCCTGTCGCTGAATGTCGATCCGGACCTTGGTCATTTCGACGGGATCGTGCCCTGCGGCATTCGCGGCTACGGCGTCACCAGCCTCGTCGATCTCGGCCTGCCCGTGATGATGGCGGATGCGGATATCCGGTTGCGGGAGGCCTTCGAGCAGATCTTTGGCCCGGTGGTCAACGACACGCCCTGATCAGCCGAACAGGCGGTCAGTCGCGTAGATGATCGCATATCCGTGCAGTCCGACGGCAGCATAGAGGCCACACCCGCTCACCAGCCTTTGCGACGTCGTCATCTCGTCGAGACTGTGGCGCGGCTTGACACTGCCGCGCGCCATCAGGCTCAGAAGCGCGAAAATGGCCAGCCCAGCCATCAGCGCCGGCGTCGGCAGGCCGATGCGCCAGCCGATTGCCAGAATCACCAGCGTAACGACGAAGCTGCCGACCATCCGGCCGTTGCCGGAGCGGAATACCTGACGCAAAACCTGGCCACCGTCGAAGCGGTTCATCGGCAGCAGGTTCAAAAGGTTGAAGGCGCCGAGAATCAGCAGAAAGACGAGGATCGACGCCGCCGGGACAAATCCCAGCACCCCCTCACCTCCAGCGTCATGCAGCGCGATGGCGACAGGCACCAGGAAGGCCGACATGCCGGCGCCCATCAACGCACAGGTTGAAACTTCAAACAGCGAGTTGTAGGGCCTGCCACCGATGGCAACCCCGCCCAGCAGCGGCACGAAGATCATCCGGACCGTCTTGTGCCCGAAGGCACGATAGGCGGCCATATGGCCGAACTCGTGCAGGACGATGACGACGGTCAAAAGGACCGACATCATCAGACCCTGGCTGTTCAGCCCGAAGAACGGCCATAGGAGAAGCGTCGACAGGACGGCAAGCCCGACCTGGACCAGCGGATGTTCGAAGCCGGCGCGCACGGGCAGGCTTTCACCGGTCTCAACCCATTCATGAAGGGCCTTCATCTCGCGGCGCATGGCAAAGAAGCGGAACGCCAGGAAGGCAAGGCCGCGATAGCGATCGGTCTGCTCGATTGTCACGGAGACATCGCCATCTTGCGTGGCAACCAGGCGTCGTCGCTCGCGAAAATCCTTCCAGAAAGCGCCGTCCAGCGCGCTGTCATCGAGAACGCGCAACTCGCAGTGCCGTTCCCTGACATCGCCGGCCCGGTGTTCTGTCACCGAAAATCGACGCACAATCGGCAGACCATGTCTGTCGAGATGGCTAAATGTCTGTTCGACGCTGAGATCGCCACCGCTCAGCACACGGCTTGAGAGCACGGCATGGTGCCAGTCGGCAAATCGACCCGTCGGCGAAAGCGCCTGCCACATCTTTTCGAAATCGGCCTTATACGTCTGGCTGACGCGAAGGGTCCGGCGGCCGACGGGGGCGGCCATCAACAGCCAGAGAAGGCCCATATTGACGACAAGCAGGATGATCGCCGGCAGATGTTCAGTCATGGAAGGCTCCGGGTTCCGTTGCGTGAAGCCTAGAGGCAACGCATGAACAAACGGTATGCGGGAGCAGCCGACATGCGGCCATCTGCAGCTGCAGCATGGCCGCATGGTGCGTGTCAGGCAAAGGCGGCCATCCGAGGATGCAGCATGACCGCATGCGTCGGGTCAGGCGGCGGCAGCCCCGGGCAAAACGCCGATGGACACGAGAATCTCGTTTTCGCGCGGCGTCGGCTTGCCCCCCCGTGAGCGGGCGATCGCACTCATGACGCGGCAGGCCATGTGGACGTCATCTGGATCGAGGATCGGTCGCCGCGAATGGCGCATCGTACCCCACGCACCCACCCCGTCGCGGATCCCGGTTCGCAATTGCTGCAAAGCGAAGAACGTCAGACTGTCCGGAACGAAGGGCGAGACGTCGATGACATGGAACAAAAGCTCGAGTTCGATCGGGGAATTGACCGTCCCGCCGGTCGAAATCATTCCGATCAGCCAGTCCGCATTGCGTTCATCCAGCGATCCATGCGGCTCACAATGGTGAAGAACGAAGCCGCTGATCGAATCGAGGAAATAGTGATGCCATTCGGGACATTTTTCCGCGCAGGCGGTGTTGATTGCGAAAAGCGTCACAGCCTCCTGTGAGGAGGTTATGCCCTGCGAAAAGACATGTTCGCGCAGGATATCGATATCCGCCGGTGTGAGTCGTGATTTTCCTGCGATGCCGTATGCCGGATGAGAAAGACGAAGTTCACCCATCTTAACCTCCTGTTTCGTCGTGAAACCGAGATTCAGAATGAGCCCGAAGTCATTTCCAATCCGCAAAGATTCTGGATTAGCAAACACTTGCCGGATTCGCTCAATCTTTAACCTTCGCCTGGCTCTGGCCGTTCGGCTGCCTTTCGCTCCCGCCAGATGATGAACAGGCCGGACGAAACGATGATGGCGATGCCAAGCCATTTCGAAGGTGTCGGAAAATCGCCGAAGATGACAAAACCGAGCGCGGTGGCCGAGATGATCTCGAAATAATGAAAAGGCGCCAGGATCGACACAGGCGCCGCCTGGAACGCCTTGACCACCAGGAGATGCCCATAACCGGAAATCGTCCCGAGGAGGATGACCAGAAGCCAGCCGAGACCGCTGCCTGGCAGGGAGGGCTCGAAATCCGCCACGCCGAACCCGTCGCCGACGAGTATTGCGACGATCATGAAAAGCGACCCGCCGACACCGGCAGTCGTCTGCATGACCAGCGGTGTATCGGCGTTGCCGACGGCCCGGTTCATCAACAGGTAACATGCAAAGAAAAAGGCGCAAAAGATCGGCATCAGCGACTTCAGGCCGAAGAGCTCGAAGCTCGGCTGAATAACGATCATGGCGCCACCGAACCCGATGACGATCGCAAGCCAGCGGCGCCAACCGACCTTTTCACCGAGCACCAGAGCTGAAAGGCAGGTCAGGATGAAGGGCTCGACGAAGTAGATGGCGAACACGTCAGCCAGCGGCATGTATTTCACGGAAATGAAGAACAAGAGCGCGGCGGCGGCGAGAAGCACACCCCGCAAGAGGTTGAGCCAGAGCCGTTTTGGACGGAGCGCCCTGAGCCCGCCCATGGACAGCAGGAGAGGCAGTGTCGACACCAGCTGGAAGAAGAATCGGTAGAACGTCACCTGCCCCGGAGACATGCCCTGGTAAAGCGCCATGTACTTGGCGATGGCATCCATGCAGGGCAGGATGACCATGGCAACCAGCATGATCGCCAGTCCGTGCATGACGGCATCGGCGGGCGGCTGCACGGGCGGGCGGGTATTGTCCAAGGCACTGTATCCTGCTGGAAAAGCCGGACCTTATCGGCTTTTGCAACGGTTGCAACCGAAACGGCTGCGCCTTGAAAACTGGGTGATTCAGAGGGGCGAGAGGCAGGATATGCGGCGTTTCCTGAAGGTTATTTGACGTGACGGGTGGCCCCCGGCGTCCGTCCCCCCTATAAACTGCGTCCTCAAGGCCTAGTCCGGGCCGGATCCACATCGGAGGAACCGGCGCGAAATTCCAATGCTCGCATGCCAGCCAAAAAGGAGAAAACCATGCGTTTTTCCACCGAAGCCGCCATCACGAAGCTCCGCCCGACAACTGACAACGACACGCTGGGTGGCCGCATCTGGCGCGCACGAGACGCCCTCAACCTTTCCGCAAAAGATCTCGCCAACCAGCTCGGTGTCAAGGTCGATACCATTGCCGCCTGGGAACGCGACCGTTCCGAACCGCGCACCAATCGGCTTTTCATGCTGGCCGGAATTCTGGGCGTGCCGCCCGTCTGGCTGATTGCCGGCATCGGCGATGCACCGAAGGACGACCTTGCCGAACCGGCAACAATGCGCCTGCGTGATCAACTGGCTGCGGTCAGGAAAGCGCATGACGAGACCGGAAAGGCCATTTCCGCACTTGAGCTGGCGCTTACCCGTGTCCTACAGGACATAGAGTCATAATCACCAGGCGATTCCGCCTTGAGCACCGTCGAAAGCTCTGCAATTGTGGCGCCTGCAATTGATAATTCTGGGAGAAAGACACCATGGACGTTCGCGCCGCCGTTGCCGTTCAGGCTGGCAAGCCGCTGGAAATCATGACCGTGCAACTCGAGGGCCCGCGGGCCGGCGAAGTGCTGGTCGAGGTCAAGGCAACCGGCATCTGCCATACCGACGAGTTCACACTCTCGGGTGCCGATCCGGAGGGCCTGTTTCCGGCCATTCTCGGCCATGAGGGCGCCGGCATCGTCGTCGATGTCGGCCCTGGCGTCACCTCGCTGAAGAAGGGCGACCATGTCATTCCGCTCTACACGCCGGAATGCCGCGAATGTTATTCCTGCCTGTCGCGCAAGACCAATCTCTGCACCTCGATCCGCTCGACCCAGGGCCAGGGCCTGATGCCGGATGGCACCTCGCGCTTCTCGATCGGCAAGGACAAGATCTTCCACTATATGGGTTGCTCGACCTTCGCGAACTTCACGGTGCTGCCGGAGATCGCGCTGGCAAAGGTCAACCCGGACGCGCCCTTCGACAAGATCTGCTATATCGGCTGCGGCGTGACGACCGGCATCGGCGCGGTCATCAACACCGCCAAGGTCGAGATCGGCGCAACAGCCATTGTCTTCGGTCTCGGCGGCATCGGCCTCAACGTGCTGCAGGGACTGCGCCTTGCCGGGGCCGACATGATCATCGGCGTCGACATCAACAATGATCGCAAATCCTGGGGCGAAAAATTCGGCATGACGCATTTCGTCAATCCGAAAGAGGTCGGCGACGACATCGTGCCCCATCTCGTCAACATGACCAAGCGCAATGGCGACCTGATCGGCGGCGCCGACTATACGTTCGACTGCACCGGCAACACAAAGGTGATGCGTCAGGCGCTGGAAAGCTCGCATCGCGGCTGGGGCAAGTCGGTGATCATCGGCGTCGCCGGTGCCGGCCAGGAAATCTCGACCCGTCCGTTCCAGCTGGTCACCGGCCGCAACTGGATGGGCACGGCCTTTGGCGGCGCGCGTGGCCGCACAGACGTGCCGAAGATCGTCGACTGGTACATGCAGGGCAAGATCCAGATTGACCCGATGATCACCCACACCATGCCGCTCGAGGACATCAACAAGGGCTTCGACCTGATGAAGAAGGGTGAGAGCATCCGCGGCGTCGTGGTGTATTAGGTCACCCCGAATCGGATACGCCTTGCCGGACGCCGCATGGCATCCGGCAAGCGCCAAGCGGGAACCGTCGACGCCTCGGGCGGATTGACTATCGCGGGCGGGATGGCGCATTTGCAGCTCAATCCCGCCTCACAGGAACAGCACTCAGGAAGCGAGCGGACATGTCCGACACCGTCCCGCCACGCGGCACAATCATCTATGTCGATGCCGATGCCTGCCCAGTCAAAGCCGAGATCCTCAAGGTCGCGGAACGGCATGGTTTTCCGGTGACCTTCGTCGCCAATTCCGGATTGCGGCCGTCGCGCGATCCGATGATCACCAATGTCATCGTCTCCGCCGGTTTCGATGCTGCCGACGACTGGATTGCCGAGCGCGCCACGGATGGCGACATCGTGGTGACGGCGGACGTGCCGCTCGCAGGCCGTTGTGTTGCCGCCGGCGCGCAGGTCACAGGTCCGTCCGGCCGCGTGTTCGACAAGAGCAATATCGGCATGGCAACGGCGATGCGCGATCTCGGCGCGCATCTGCGCGAAACCGGCGAAAGCAAGGGCTATAATGCGGCTTTTTCGGCGCGGGATCGATCCGCCTTTCTGGAAACCCTCGACCGGCTTTGCCGCCGTGCCAAAAACGTGACGGCGACGGGCTGATCCAGCAGGGCATGGGACCGGCATCGGTGCTTGACGGCGCGGCGTGCCGCGTGGCACCAGCATTCCAGTGGAATGGCAGGGGGATCCGAAGGTGCGTGATTTCTATCCCCGCGGCGGAACGGAGACATCGAGGAAATGATCCGGCCATGAATGTGTCTCGACGCCGCCATGCCCCCTTCTACTGGGGCCTGCTCTGTGCCGCGCTTGCTTTCCCCGCCAGTGTGATGGTCAAGCCGTCGCTTGCTGTCGAACTGGCTGCGGTCGTGTTCTTTCTTGTCTATCTCGCGCTCGTCGCCTTGCGGATCCCTGTGTTGACCGGCGCCTATCTGAAAAACAATTCCGCCACCGACGACGCCCCCGCTGCCATCTTCTTTGCCGTCACCTTTGCTGCCGTCGTGATTTCCATTGTCTCGCTGTTTTCCGCGCTGAATGGCAGGCAGACGGCCTCATTTGCGGAGCTCGGACTGGCCTTTGCCTCGGTCGCGCTCGGCTGGTTTACCATCCACACCATGGCGGCGCTGCATTATGCGCATCTCTACTGGGCCGGACATCGGAAAGCGAAACCGGATGCTGCAGAACGCGGCCTCGCCTTTCCTGAAACGAAGGAACCCGGCGCCTTCGATTTTCTCTATTTTTCCTTCGTCATCGGCATGACGGCACAAACCTCCGATGTCACGATCACGACGACCCGCATGCGCAGGATCAATCTGCTGCACGCCGTCGTCTCGTTTTTCTTCAACACTGTCCTGGTGGCTGCTGCGGTCAATACCGCCGTGTCGCTGGCACAGTGACCCACACTTTTCAGAAGGAGCACACGCATGAAGGTCATTTCCCAGAACACCGCATTCGGCGGCATGCAGGGGGTGTACACGCATCCATCTCAGGCTTGCGCCGGCGAGATGACATTTGCCGTTTTCGTGCCGCCACAGGCAATCACGCGGCCCTGCCCCGTCGTCTGGTATCTCTCCGGCCTGACCTGCACCCATGCCAATGTCATGGACAAGGGCGAGTACCGCCGCATGGCCGCAGAGCTCGGCCTGATCATCATCTGCCCCGACACCAGCCCGCGCGGTGAAAACGTTGCGGACGAACTGACGAACTGGCAGATGGGCAAGGGTGCGGGCTTCTACCTGGATGCGACGCAGACGCCCTGGGCCGAGCACTACCAGATGTATACCTATGTGACCGAGGAACTGCCGGCCTTCATCAGCCAGCATTTCAAGGTCGACATGAACCGGCAGGCGATCTTCGGCCATTCGATGGGCGGACACGGGGCGATGACGATCGCGCTGAAAAACCCCGACCGGTTCAAGAGCTGCTCGGCCTTCGCACCGATCGTCGCGCCCTCGAGTGCCGACTGGTCGGTCGGCGCTTTCGAGAAATATCTGGGAACCGACACGGCAGCCTGGCGCCGGTACGATGCCTGCGCGCTGGTCGAAGACGGGGCGCGCTTCCCGGAATTCCTGATCGACCAGGGCGCTGCGGACGGTTTTCTCGAAAAGGGATTGCGGCCCTGGCTGTTCGAAGAGGCCATCCGGGATACGGGCATCGGCCTGACGCTGCGCATGCAGGAGCGCTACGATCATTCCTACTACTTCATCTCGACCTTCATGGACGATCATCTGCGCTGGCACGCCGAACGGCTGGCCTGAACGGGCTGCGCGTTGCCCATCGACAGGAAGAGACGCGGGTGCTGGCCGGCACCCGCCCTGTCGAGGGTTCAGCTACGAGATAAGGGCAGGACGGAAAAAAGGATATGGCTCAGGACGCGGACTGGAACCGTGGCGCGCCGACGGCTTCGACAAGCTTGATGCTGGACTGGGCAAGACCATTATGGCCCTCCATGTCGACAATCAGGTGCCAGTGGCCATTTTGCGGAACGGACAGGCGGATCGGTGATTTCTTGGCCACGCCGCCGACGAACTGGTGCTTCTGAACCTGTTTGTAGAGGCTGAAATTGCTGTCGGTCATCAGACGGACATTGGCCACGGCCGAAAGAGTGATCTCGATCGTGACGCCGGCGCGCTGCTGCTTCAGATCGTAATGGGTAAAATTGACTGCCTGTTTTGCCATACTCTTTCCGCCAGATCGACGCCGTTCTCCGGTCATTCAACATAGAGCGGATGCGTTAAGGAAAGGTTGTCCAAGCAGTGCCGGCGATCGGCAAATCGCGGTCGGACGCGCCTGTTTCGGCATCAGGATGAGACAGGTATCGCCTATCCGGGCTGGCCAATCGACTTTTCACGAACGGCTTTTTCCGCTATGCGATTGGCCATGAAACACCTTCTTCTCGTCGCCGCAGGCGGGGCTTTCGGCTCCGTCACCCGTTACCTGGTCGGGCTCTGGACGCTGCGGACATTTGGTCCCGCATTCCCCTGGGGCACGCTGACCGTCAACATCACCGGTTCATTCCTGATCGGGATGATGGCTGAACTCATCGCCCGGAAATTCGGGGCCTCGGCCGAGCTGCGGGTGCTGCTCGTAACGGGCGTGCTGGGCGGCTATACGACGTTTTCGGCGTTTTCGCTGGATGCCATATCGCTGTTCGAGCGCGGCGAACCGGTGACGGCGGCGCTTTATGTCGGCGCGAGCGTTGTTCTTTCGATCGTCGCGGTCTTTGCCGGGCTGGCCCTTATGCGCGCAATGGTCTAAAGGGTCCGCTTGAGGTAGAGTTGGACAGGATAAAATGGCGGGCATCGAACACAAGCAGGTTGAGAGCGACGAGGCGGGCATGCGGCTTGACCGGTGGTTCAAGGTGCATTTTCCAGGCCTCGGCTTCGGCCCGCTGCAGAAGCTTCTGCGCTCCGGCCAGATCCGCGTCGATGGCGGCCGCGTTAAGTCGGACGCGCGAGTCCAGCCGGGTCAGGTTGTTCGCATTCCGCCGATGGATGTCGACGCCAAGACGAAAACCGGCCCGATCCCCGGCCATGACCTGCGCCATGCCTCCGATCACGAGCTTCTGTCGCGCATGCTGCTGCACGAGGACGCCAAGGTGATCGTGCTCAACAAGCCGCCGGGCATCGCCGTTCAGGGCGGATCCGGCATCAACCGCCATATCGACCAGATGCTCGAGGCCTGGACCAGCCCGCGCGGCGAAAAGCCCCGGCTGGTGCACCGTCTTGACCGCGATACGTCGGGCGTGCTGGTCGTTGCCCGCACCCGCGGCGCCGCCCAGAAACTGACGGCGGCGTTTCGCGAGCGCGACACCAAGAAAACCTATTGGGCGCTGGTCAAGGGCATGCCGCGCAAGAAGGAAGACAAGATCTCCACCTGGCTGGTCAAGGAGCAGACGGAAGACGGCGACCGGATGCGCATTGCCCGGCACGGCGAGGACGGCGCGGACCACGCGATCTCCTACTACAAGATCCTCGAGACGGCTGGGCCGAACCTCAGCTGGCTCGAGATGGAACCCTATACCGGCCGCACCCACCAGTTGCGTGTCCATGCCGCCCATATCGGCCATCCAATCATCGGCGACCCGAAATATTTCGAAGCCGAGCACAACTGGGCTTTCCCGGGCGGCGTCCAGAACAAGCTGCACCTGCATGCGCGGCGCATCGACGTGCCACATCCGGACGGCGGACGCCTGCGGATCACCGCCCCCATGCCGCAGCACATGGTGCAAACGTGGAACCTGATTGGTTTCGACATGGAAAGCGCGCAGGAAGTCGACGACTGATGAAACTGGTCCTGTTTGACTGCGACGGCACACTGGTCGACAGCGCGGCACTCATTCATGAGGTGATGGCACGCACCTTCGTGGCCTTCGGGCTGGAGCGGCCGCTGCTGGCATCGACCAAGAGCATCATCGGCCTGACGCTCGATATCGCCATTGCCCGGATGATGGGCCAACCCCATGTCGACGACAGGGCGCTGGCCATGACGGCGCATTACAAGTCGATTTTCAGCGATGTGCGCGCCGAGGAGGGTTTCCAGGAGCCGCTTTTCCCCGGCATCGCGGATCTCGTGGCGACGCTTTCTGCCCGCGACGACCTGGTTCTGGGTGCCGTTACGGGAAAGTCACGCCGCGGACTGAAACTGATCTCTGCAACACACGGTTTCGACAGTGTTTTTTCGGTTTCTCGCACGGCGGACGACTGCCCGTCGAAGCCGCATCCGGCGATGGTCACGGAGTGCTGCTCAGAGGCCGGTATCACCGCGTCCCGGACGATCGTGATTGGCGATGCGATCTATGACATGCAGATGGCAAAGAGTGCCGGTGCCGCGGCCATCGGGGTTGCCTGGGGCTACGCCTCCGTGCCGGAGTTGGTCGAGGCCGGCGCCGACCACATCGCCCGCATTCCCGACGACATCATCGACTGGATGGAGAGAAACCATGGCTGACATGCGCGATGACCTCACCCAGGCACTGAGCGATCCAGATCCGGTGCGCCGGGCGCAGATCCAGATGCACAAGCCCCTGCCGAAACGCTTCTACAAGGATGTGACCGTGGGGGCCGCTGATGGCGAGCACTCCGTGCTCCTTGATGGCCGCCCGGTGCGCACACCCGCCAGAAACACACTCTCGGTTCCGACCGTTGCGCTAGCGCACCTCTTGAGCGCGGAGTGGACTGCACAGGTCGACGTCATCGATCCGGCGAAAATGCCCGTCACGCGGCTGGTCAACACCGCCATTGACGGCGTGAAGCCGGACATCCGCGCGGTGTTCGACGATATCCTGAATTTTTCCGGTACGGATCTTCTCTGCTATCGCGTCGAGCAGCCGGAAGGTCTGGTCGAACGGCAGAGCCTGCATTGGGACCCGATCCTGGCCTGGGCTGCGGATACGTTTGGGGCGCGCTTCATCCTCGCTGAAGGGATCATGCACCAGACGCAGCCGCGTGCCGCGCTGACAGCCTTTGCCGAAGCGCTGCGGCCCTATGCGACACCCTTTGGCCTTGCCAGCCTGCACACGGTCACGACGCTGACCGGCTCGGCGCTGCTCGCGCTTGCCTTTGCCGAACAGCACCTGAGTGCGGCGGAAACCTGGACGCTCGCCCATCTCGACGAAGACTGGCAGATCGAGCACTGGGGCACGGACGATGAAGCCTTCCAGCGGCGGGAAAACCGCTGGACCGAGATGCAGGCTGCGACCAACGCCTTCGACGCCTTGCGGTCTTGATCGGCGCGATCAGGGTTGTGAATTTCAGGCCGTCAGCTTCAGGCCGGCAATACCAGCGATAATCAGCAGGATACAGCCGATCCGGATCGCCGTTGCCGGCTCGGAAAACAGCACGATGCCGAGAATGACCGTGCCGACCGTGCCGATCCCGGTCCAGACGGCATAGGCGGTTCCGAGCGGCAATGTCCGCACGGCAAGCCCCAGAAGAACGACGCTCGCGACCATCGAACCGGCGGTGAGAACAGTCGGCACCAATTTGGTGAAGCCTTCGGTGTATTTGAGACCGATCGCCCAGCCGATTTCGAGAAGTCCGGCGATAAACAACAATATCCAGGCCATTTTATAACTCCGTCACAAGGAGCGAGGCCGTCCCCGCGGTTGTTTGGGCAAGAGCAATACGCCCCCGCCTGCAGCCGTCTGCTTGCCCCTCTATGCCATCTGCCGCGTTATCGGGCAAGCGCGCGCGCTCATGGCTGATAGAGCGACCTGTAGCAAACAGGGTGATTATCCGCGTTCCTTCCGAAGCTTCGACCACCAGTCGAGCCGCTTGCGGATATCGCGTTCAAAACCGCGTTCGGGCGGATCGTAAAAGGTCTTGCGGCCCATTTTTTCGGGAAAATAGTCCTGGCCGGAGAAGGCATCCGGTTCATCATGGTCGTAGCGATAGCCCTCGCCATACCCTTCGCCCTTCATCAGCTTGGTCGGTGCATTGAGGATATGCTTGGGCGGCAACAGTGAGCCATGCTCCTTTGCCGCCCGCATCGCAGCCTTGTAGGCGGTATAGACGGCATTCGACTTCGGCGCCGTCGCCAGATAGACGCAGGCCTGCGCCAGCGCCAGTTCGCCCTCCGGCGAACCGAGATAGTCATAGGCGTCCTTGGCGGCATTGCAGACGACAAGCGCCTGCGGATCGGCAAGGCCGATATCCTCGACCGCCATGCGCACCAGCCTGCGGCCAAGATAGAGCGGATCCTCGCCGGCATCGAACATCCGGCAGAGGTAATACAGGGCAGCATCTGGATCGGAACCGCGTACCGCCTTGTGCAGCGCCGAAATCAGATTGTAGTGTCCGTCCTGACCCTTGTCATAGACGGGCGCACGCCGCTGGACGATGTCCTGAACGGCCGTTGCATCGAACACTTCGCCCTTGCGAGCCGCACGCCAGACTTCCTCGGCCAAAGTCAGCACGGCCCGGCCATCGCCATCGGCCATGCGCAGCAGGCTCGCACGGGCATCCGCGTCAAGCGGCAGAGCCCTGCCCTCCGCCGCCTCCGCACGGACAAGAAGTTCGGCAAGGCTTGCCTCGTCATGCGGCTTGAAGGTCAATACGCGGGCCCGCGACAAAAGCGCGGCGTTAAGCTCGAAGGACGGGTTTTCGGTGGTCGCACCCACGAGAATGACAGTTCCGTCTTCCATGACGGGCAGGAAACTGTCCTGCTGGGCGCGGTTGAAGCGATGGATCTCGTCGACGAACAGAAGCGTCTGGCGGCCGGACATGCGCCGCGCCCGCGCGCCCTCAAAAACGCGTTTCAGATCGGCGACGCCGGAAAAGATCGCGGAGATCTGTTCAAAGGCGAGCCCCGCCTCCCCGGACAGCAAGCGCGCCACGGTGGTCTTTCCGGTTCCCGGCGGGCCCCAGAAGATCATCGACCCCAGAGAACCGGAAGCGATCATGCGCGCGAGAACACCGTCCTCGCCCGTCAGATGCGCCTGCCCCGACACCTGCGCCAGCGTCTGCGGTCGCAGCCGATCGGCCAGCGGACGCTTGGCGCCCATGCCCGGTGGCTCGCTGGCTGCGAAAAGATCGCTCATCGGAAGAATTGCCGGATGCGTTGTCCGTTGCGCTCGATTTCGACGCGCCACAGCGAGGGATCGGCGCCTGCGACCGTCTCCAGCGTCGCCGACGTGTCGATCGCGGTACCGTTGATGGCGATGATGATGTCCTTGGGCTGGAAGCCGACGCGCGCCGCCGGCGAACCACGATTGACCTCGGTAATAACCACGCCCTGCGAAGCCGTCGACATGCGCAACTCATCGGCCAGTCGTGGTGACAGATTGGCCACAACAGCACCCGCAAACGGCGTGCGTCCCTCGATCAGCCGTTCGTCGCGCGGCGATGTCTCGGGCGCCCGGGCGAGTGTCATCGTCACATCATGCTGCTTGCCGTTGTCGCTGACGCTCAGCTTTGCCTCCTGGCCAATGCCGACCGTCGTCAGGCGATAGCCCAGCGCATCCGGATGCTCGACAGAAATGCCGTTGACAGCCACGATCACCTGCCCCGGCTTGAGGCCGGCCTTGTCAGCTGGTCCATCCTCGACTACGGCACTCACCAGTGCGCCGCGGGCCCGATCCAGTCCCAGCGCTTCGGCGACTTCGGATGTGACTGGCTCGAAGCTGGCGCCGATATAGGGGCGCACGAAGCTGCCATTGCCGCCTTCCGCCGAAGCGACGAAAACCTTGACCAGATTGGCCGGAATGGCAAAGCCGACACCATTCGAGCCGCCACCACGCGAAAAGATCGCCGTGTTGATGCCGATCAATTCGCCGTTCATGTTAATCAATCCGCCACCGGAATTGCCGGGATTGATGGCCGCATCGGTCTGGATGAAGAAACCGAAATCGCCACTGCTCACCTGGTTGCGGGCCAGCGCCGAAACGATACCGCTGGTCACTGTCTGGCCGACCCCGAACGGATTGCCGATCGCCAAAACCAGATCACCGACCTCGACCGCATCCGAATCGCCGAGCGGAACGGTTTCGAAGGGCGCATCGGACTGGATTTTCAGTACGGCCAGATCGAGGCGCTCGTCCTTCAGGATAACCTTGCTCTCGAACTCGCGGCCATCCGCCAGAGCCACCTTGATATCGTCGGCGCCTTCAATGACGTGATTGTTGGTGACGACAATGCCGTTGCCGCCGACGATTACGCCGGAGCCGAGCGAGGACTGCTTTTCCGAGCGGTTCGGCATGCGCTGGCCAAAGAACTGCTGGAAGAACGGATCATCGGCAAACGGCGACCGGCTCTGCACCGTCTTTTCGGCATAGACGTTGACGACGGCATTGGCCGTCTGCTTGACCAGCGGCGAAAAGGACAGCTGCATTTCCGTGCGGCTCTGCGGCACGGTCTTGGCCGCAACCGGTGTCGTCACCGCGCCCGTGGTTATCGGCTCGATCTGATTTTCTGCGGCGTCAGCCGGGACGCCGAAGTGAACAATGCCGGCCGCAAGCCCGAGGGCGGCAAGGCTGGAGAGAACGAGAAGACGGGGTGAACGAAACAAGCGTGTCATACTGGTAAATCCTGCGGCGGAAGGAAACAGATAGGACGTCAGGCTTAAAAAGCAAAGACGGCGGAAGCGTGAAACTGCAAACGCGGCCCCCGACAGCCCTTCGCATTGCGATAAAGACCGACCATTGCCAAAACGCAAAACAGCCGGGCTTGCGGCCCGGCTGTTTTGTTGTCCCGGCAAACCGGAATGGCTTAAGCGGCTTCGGCAGCTTCTGCTTCGGCAGCAACGCGTGCGATGTCCTTCGAGCCCTTGGCCGAAGTGTCGCGGTCAACGAATTCGATGACAGCGAGTGCTGCGTTGTCGCCGTGACGGAAGCCGGCCTTCATGATGCGAAGGTAGCCGCCGTTGCGGGTTGCGTAGCGTGTCGCGATGGCATCGAACAGCTTGCCGACGACAGCAACGTCACGGATCTGCGAGATGGCCTGGCGGCGGGCATGAAGATCGCCCTTCTTGCCGAGCGTGACGAGCTTTTCGACGATCGGACGAATTTCCTTTGCCTTCGGCAAGGTCGTGACGATCTGCTCATGTTCGATGAGCGAAGCAGCCATGTTGGCAAACATTGCCTTACGGTGGCTGGCGGTCCGGTTCAGCTTGCGGCCGGCTTTCTTGTGGCGCATGGCTATTCTCCTTTAGTGCAGGTTCCCTTGATCTGTGGGCCTGCCGTTTCCTGGCACATACAGGCATCCCTATTTTCTAGGGGCCTGCTGTTTGACGGGGAAAGGCAGAGGGTTAACCTGCCTTTGCTGTTTTCAATACTGGTCTTCGTAGCGCTTTGCGAGATCTTCGATGTTCTCGGGCGGCCATGCGGGCACTTCCATGCCGAGGTGCAGGCCCATGGAAGCGAGAACTTCCTTGATTTCGTTCAGCGACTTGCGGCCAAAGTTCGGAGTGCGAAGCATTTCCGCTTCGGTCTTCTGAATGAGGTCGCCGATATAGACGATGTTGTCGTTCTTCAGGCAGTTCGCCGAACGGACAGACAGTTCCAGTTCGTCGACCTTCTTGAGAAGGGCCGGGTTGAACGCCAGTTCGGTAACGGCTTCTTCTTCGGCTTCCTTCTGCGGTTCGTCGAAGTTGACGAAAACGCCGAGCTGGTCCTGAAGGATGCGGGCCGCGAAAGCGACTGCATCTTCACCGGTGACCGAACCATCGGTCTCGATCTGCATCGACAGCTTGTCGTAGTCGAGAACCTGGCCTTCACGGGTGTTTTCCACCTTGTAGGACACTTTCTTGACCGGCGAATACAGGCTGTCGACCGGGATGAGGCCGATCGGTGCATCTTCCGAGCGGTTGCGATCGGCAGGAACATAGCCCTTGCCGTTGCTGACCGTGAATTCCATGCGGATCTCGGCGCCCTCGTCGAGGGTGCAGATCACATGGTTCGGATTGAGGATCTCGATGTCGCCAACCGTCTGGATGTCACCAGCCGTCACAACACCTGGGCCCTGCTTGCGAACGACCATGCGCTTGGAATCGTCGCCGTCCATCTTGATGGCGATTTCCTTGATGTTCAGCACGATGTCGGTGACATCTTCGCGAACACCCGGGATCGACGAGAACTCATGCAGAACGCCGTCGATCTGCACCGCCGTCACGGCAGCACCGCGCAGCGACGACAGAAGCACGCGACGCAGCGCGTTGCCCAGCGTCAGGCCGAAACCACGCTCGAGCGGCTCGGCAACAAGGCTGACCTTGGTGCGGCCGGTCGAGGTGAACTCGACCTTGTTCGGCTTGATCAGTTCCTGCCAGTTTTTCTGAATCATATGTTTTGCCTTCCGTTCGTTGCCACTATCCAATCGTGGCAACCGAGCCTTGAAGCGCCGGAGGAGGATGAGCCCCTGCCGGCTTGACGAATAAAGCGATTAAACGCGACGCTTCTTGCGCGGGCGGCAACCATTGTGCGGGATCGGGGTCACGTCACGGATCGAGGTGATCATGAAGCCGGCAGCCTGCAGGGCGCGCAGAGCCGATTCGCGACCGGAACCCGGGCCGCAGACTTCGACTTCAAGCGTCTTCATGCCGTGTTCCTGGGCCTTCTTGGCCGCATCTTCAGCAGCCATCTGGGCTGCGAACGGAGTCGACTTACGCGAGCCCTTGAAGCCCTTGGCGCCGGCCGACGACCAGGCAATCGCGTTGCCCTGTGCGTCCGTGATGGTGATCATCGTGTTGTTGAACGACGAATTGACGTGGGCAACGCCCGTAGAAATGTTTTTCCGCTCGCGACGGCGAACGCGTGTGGCTTCCTTGGCCATGGTATACCTTTCGTTGATCTCTGCACCGCCGTAGTTCCAGCGGCTCCACCGGGAAAGACTGACGCCCTTCCCTAGATGTCAAAAAGCGCAGCAGGCCAAAGGCCCGTTGCGCGGCGATATCGTCACTGCCGTTATTCCAGCAGCTCCACCGGACGGGCACGCATGGCGCCTGTCCGAAACTACAAAAGAGGCCGGCGACGGGCGCCAGCCTCGAGTACTTCCCTTGCAGGAAATTACTTCTTCTTGCCGGCGATCGCCTTTGCCGGACCCTTGCGGGTGCGGGCATTGGTGTGCGTGCGCTGGCCACGAACCGGAAGCGAACGACGGTGACGCAGACCGCGGTAGCAGCCCAGGTCCATCAGACGCTTGATGTTCATCGAGGTCTCGCGGCGAAGATCGCCTTCAACCTGGTAATCACGGTCGATTGCCTCGCGGATCTGAAGAACTTCAGCATCCGTCAGTTGGTGCACACGACGTTCAGCCGGGATACCGACCTTCTCGACGATTTCCTGTGCGAATTTCGCTCCAATCCCGTGAATGTAGCGAAGCGCAATTACTACGCGCTTGCTCGTCGGGATGTTGACGCCAGCGATACGTGCCACGCCTATTCTCCTTGCGTTCCAGTTGCCATCCGGCAATAGGTGCTTCGTTGTGCCGCTCCGAAAAGCGACCTGTGAAAGTAAAGTTCGGGACACGTCGAGAACGACCGCACCCGGACTTCGTTTTTTCGAAATCCGCGCCGATCGCTTGCATATCGCGAGTTAGCGCGGTCTTTAGCGGAATCGGAGGCCAAAAGTCAACCTTTGCCGCTGGTTTATTTTCCGGGCTCAGAGCCCGGAAAGAATAGCCTTGATATCGGCGGTCACCTTGTCGATGTCCGCCATCCCGTCAACCGTCTTCAACTTGCCCTTGGCATAGTAGTAGCCGATCAGCGGCGAGGTGTCCTTGTAGTAGGACTGGAGCCGCGTCCGCACCGTTTCCGGATTGTCATCGGCCCGACGCTTGAACTGCGTCGACCCGCATTTGTCACACACCCCTTCAACCTTCGGCTTCAGGTTCGTGTCATGATAGCCCGCACCACAGTTTGCGCAGGTATAGCGGCCGGCGACACGATCGACGAGAACGTCGTCGTTCACCCGCAGCTCGATCACCACGGACAGATCCATGCCCTTAGCAGAAAGAATCGATTCGGTCGCATCAGCCTGGATTAAAGTCCGGGGAAAACCATCAAGAATAAATCCCTCAGCACAATCCGGCTGATCGATCCGCTCCGAGACGATCGCATTGACGATCTCGTCGGACACGAGTTTGCCGGCATCCATCACAGCCTTCGCGCGCTTGCCGACTTCCGTCTGCTGGACGACCGCTGCACGCAGCATGTCGCCCGTGGAAAGCTGCGGAATACCATAGGTTTCCACGATCCGCTGGGCTTGGGTTCCCTTGCCCGCCCCCGGCGGCCCCAAAAGTATCAGTCTCATCGTCCCCTCTTCCCTCCACGCAGCTTTGATTTCTTGATCAACCCCTCATACTGCTGGGCAATCAGGTGACCCTGTATCTGTGCTACAGTATCAAGGGTGACGCTGACAACAATCAAAAGCGACGTACCACCAAGGTAGAACGGCACACCGGTCTGCGCGATCATCACTTCGGGAAGAATACAAACGAACATCAGGTAGATTGCGCCGACGACCGTGACGCGGGTCAGGACGTAATCGATATATTCAGCGGTGCGCTCACCTGGCCGGATGCCGAGGATGAAGCCGCCATGCTTCTTCAGATTGTCGGCCGTGTCCTTCGGGTTGAAGACGATGGCTGTGTAGAAGAAGGCAAAGAAGGCGATCATGGCGCCATAGAGGACCATGTAGAGAGGCTGGCCGTGGCCGAGGGCGGCGACGATGGTCGTTGCCCAGCCCGGCATGTTGCTCGTATTGGCAAAGCCAGCGATGGTTGCCGGCAGCAGCAGTAGCGACGAGGCAAAGATCGCCGGAATAACGCCGGCCGTGTTCAGCTTCAAAGGCAGGTGCGAGGTGTCGCCCTGGAACATCTTGTTGCCGACCTGGCGTTTTGGATACTGGATCAACAGGCGCCGCTGGGCGCGCTCCACGAAGACGATCAGCGCAATGACGCCGATGACCATGACGATGATCGCCAGGATGATCGGGGTGGACAGAGCGCCTGTGCGGCCGAGTTCGAGCGTGCTGGCCAGCGCTGTCGGCAGATGCGCGACGATACCGGCGAAAATGATCAGCGAAATGCCGTTGCCGATGCCGCGCGAGGTGATCTGCTCGCCAAGCCACATCAGGAACATCGTGCCGCCCAGAAGCGAGATCACCGTTGAAATGCGGAAGAACCAGCCCGGATCGACAACCAGGCCACTGCCGCTCTCAAGCCCTACGGCGATGCCATAGGCCTGCATCGTGCCAAGCAGCACCGTGCCGTAGCGCGTGTACTGGTTGATGACCTTGCGGCCCTGCTCGCCTTCCTTCTTCAGCTGCTCCAGCGAGGGAACAACGGACGTCATGAGCTGGACGATGATCGAGGCCGAGATATAGGGCATGATGCCGAGGGCGAAGATCGCCATGCGCTCGACGGCGCCGCCCGAAAACATGTTGAAAAGGCCGAGAATGCCGCCACTCTGGCCCTGGAAGGCCTGTGCAAAGGCTTCCGGGTTGAGACCGGGAAGCGGAATATAGGTGCCGAGACGGTAAACCAGAAGCGCGCCGAGGGTGAACCAGAGGCGCTTTTTCAGATCTTCCGCCTTGGCGAAAGTTGAAAAATTCAGGTTTGAGGCGAGCTGTTCCGCTGCAGAAGCCATGCAATTCTCCGCGTAACCCATGTTGGAACCCGCGGGAAAACCCGGTCAGTTCCGGTAGAGGTTATGTTCTTTGTGTGAAGACCGGCTCGGAAAAAGACTGCAGCAGCAATCATTGGCCTCACCCGGCTCCCGTTTAATGTCTGCGACCGGCTCTGGCCAGCCACGAATCCGTGAGGCTCTCATATGGGAGCAAAACCGCCCGGTGTGAAGCACTCCGGGCGGCCTATCCGTAAACTATTATTCAGCAGCGCCCGAAAGCAGCTTGATCGAGCTGCCGGACTTTTCGATCTTTTCGATCGCAGGCTTGGACGCGCCGGCAACTTCGATCGTTACCTTCGTCGTCAGTTCGCCGTCAGCGAGAACGCGGACGCCGTCCTTGGCACGACGGATGACGCCGGCAGCCTTGAGCGACGCGGCATCGACAGTCTTGGAAGCGTCAAGCTTCTTGGCGTCGATGGCAATCTGGATGCGGCCGAGCGACACGACAACAAAATCCGAACGGAAGATGTTGTTGAAGCCGCGCTTTGGCAGACGACGGTAGATGGGCATCTGGCCGCCTTCGAAGCCATTGATGGCGACGCCGGAACGGGCCTTCTGGCCCTTGACGCCGCGACCAGCAGTCTTGCCGGAGCCCGAGCCGATACCGCGACCGAGACGCTTGCGGTTCTTGGTAGAACCTTCATTGTCCTTGATTTCATTCAGTTTCATGACTGTATCCCCCTCACTTCTCGTCGACGACGCGGACGAGATGCTGGACGGCACGGATCATGCCACGGACGGAAGGTGTATCTTCCAGCGTGCGAACCCGGTGCATCTTGTTCAGTCCGAGACCGATCAGCGTTGCGCGCTGGACGGCCGGACGGCGGATGGGGCTACCGATCTGTTCGACGGTAACCGTTGCCTTTTCAGACACTGTGGTTGCTTTCTTGGCCATTGTTCAGGCTCCCTTATTCTTCGGAAGCAACGCCGGCGGACGTACGACGGGCCTGCAGAGTGGCGAACTTCATGCCACGCTGTGCCGCGATGTCCTTCGGGTGCATCTGGTTCTTGAGGGCGTCGAACGTGGCGCGAATCATGTTGTACGGGTTGGAAGAACCCGTCGACTTCGCAACAACGTCGTGCATGCCGAGCGTTTCGAAAACAGCGCGCATCGGACCACCGGCGATGATGCCGGTACCAGCCTTGGCAGCACGCAGCAAAACCTTGCCGGCGCCGTGACGGCCGTGGACGTCGTGATGAAGCGTGCGGCCCGAGCGCAGCGGAACGAAGATCAGTTCGCGCTTGGCAGCTTCGGTGGCCTTGCGGATGGCTTCCGGCACTTCACGTGCCTTGCCGTGACCGAAGCCAACGCGGCCCTTCTGGTCGCCGACGACGACGAGAGCAGCAAAGCCGAAACGACGGCCGCCCTTGACGACTTTTGCGACGCGGTTGATTGCGACGAGCTTATCGACGAATTCGCTGTCGCGCTCCTCGCGGTTCTGGCGATCGTCGCGAGAACCTCTTTTTTCTTGTGCCATTGTCCTTTTCCTTTTTCTTTTCCGGTGCAATCGGCAGATTGACAAAAAGTCGCCCCGCTCGTGCGAAGGAGCGGTAGCGACGCGCTTTTATGAAAAGCGGTTCGATGATCCGCCCAGGCAGGCCCGGACGGATATCATCTTGAAGACCAGTGCGGCCCGGACGCGTTCACGCGAACGCACGGCGCACTAGAAGTTCAGGCCACCCTCGCGGGCTGCCTCGGCGAGCGCCTTGACGCGGCCGTGATAGATGAAGGCGCCACGATCAAAGACAACGTCCTTGATGCCGGCCTTCGAAGCGCGCTCTGCGAGGAGCTTGCCAACGGCGGCAGCTGCCGCCGTGTCGGCGCCGGTCTTCAAAGACGGGCGCAGATCGGTGTCGAGTGTCGAGGCGGACGCGATGGTCTTGCCTGCAACATCGTCGATAACCTGTGCGTAGATGTTCTTCGACGAGCGATGAACCGACAGGCGAAGACGGCCATTGGCCACCTTCTTGATTTGACGGCGCACGCGGCTGGCGCGGCGCACAAGAGTCTCTTTCCTTGTAGCCATTTCGCGTGATCCTTACTTCTTCTTGCCTTCTTTGCGGATGATCCGCTCGCCGGCATACTTGACACCCTTGCCCTTGTAGGGCTCGGGGCCACGGTACTCGCGGATTTCCGCGGCGACCTGGCCGACCTGCTGCTTGTTGATGCCGGTGACGACGATTTCCGTCGGCTTCGGCACAGCAATGGAGATGCCTTCCGGCGGCTGGTAGACGACGTCATGGCTGAAGCCGAGCGCCAGCTGAAGGTTCTTGCCCTGCAGCGATGCACGATAGCCGACGCCGTTGATTTCGAGCTTGCGCTCGTAACCATCCTTGACGCCCTTGAAGATGTTTTCGATCATCGTGCGGGACATGCCCCACTTTGAGCGAGCATTCTTGGACTGGTCAACCGGGGTCACCGACACCGCATTGTTGTCTTCCAGCTTAACGAGCACTTCGTCATTTGCGACAAAGAAGAGTTCACCCTTCGGGCCCTTGGCAGTCACTTTTTGGCCATCAATCGTGGCCGTGACACCTGCAGGAACCGGAACGGGTTTTTTACCGATACGAGACATTGTTCAACCTGTCTGTCCGTTATGGAGATCACTGAACCGTATTAGAATACGGAGCAGAGAACCTCACCGCCAACGTTCTGTTCACGTGCCTGGTGATCAGCCATCACACCCTTCGGAGTCGAAAGGATAGTGATGCCGAGACCGTTCGCGACCTGCGGAATGGACTTCACCGAGACATAAACTCGGCGGCCCGGCTTCGATACGCGGCCGATCTCACGGATCACCGACGCACCTTCGTAGTATTTCAATTCGATGTTGATCTCGGCCTTGCCGTTACCAAATTCGACTTCGGAGTATCCACGGATGTAGCCTTCAGCCTGAAGGACATCCAGAACGCGGGCGCGCAGCTTGGAAGCCGGGGTCGAAACCACCGACTTGCGGCGTGCAGCACCGTTGCGGATACGTGTGAGCATATCGCCCAGCGGATCTGTCATTGCCATGTGCCCGTCTCCTTACCAGCTCGACTTGACAATACCCGGCACCTTGCCGAAATTGCCGAGTTCGCGAAGCGCAATACGCGACATCTTGAGTTTGCGATAATATGCGCGCGGGCGGCCGGTCACTTCGCAGCGATTGCGAACCCGGGTCTTGGATCCGTCACGCGGCAGGCTGGCCAGCTTCAGGGTTGCCTTGAACCGCTCTTCGATCGGAAGAGACTGGTTCATGATCGTTGCCTTGAGGGCTGCCCGTTTCGAGGCTTCCTGGGCAACCGACTTACGGCGGCGGTTGTTCTTTTCAACTGCGCTCGTTTTCGCCATTAAACTTTATCCTTCTGCTTGTCGTTACGGCTTACTGGCGGAACGGGAAGTTGAACTCTGTGAGCAGAGCGCGTGCTTCGTCGTCGTTCGTTGCCGTCGTGCAAACGATGATGTCCATGCCCCACATCTGATCAACCTTGTCGTAGTTGATCTCCGGGAACACAATGTGCTCCTTGATGCCCATGGCGAAGTTGCCACGGCCGTCAAAGCTTTTCGGATTCAGGCCGCGAAAGTCGCGAACGCGCGGAAGCGCGATGTTGATCAGACGGTCCAGGAATTCGTACATGCGAACGCCGCGAAGGGTTACCTTGGCGCCGATCGGCATTTCTTCGCGCAGCTTGAAGCCGGCGATCGATGTGCGTGCGCGTGTGATGACCGGCTTCTGGCCAGCGATCATCGCGAGGTCGGCAGCAGCGACCGTGGGCTTCTTGCTGTCGGCGGTCGATTCGCCAACACCCATGTTGATGACGATCTTGTCGAGACGCGGGATCTGCATGACGTTTGCATAGGAGAACTTCTCCTGCATCGCCTGCGAGATACGCTCGACATAGGCCGTTTTCAGACGGGGCTCATACTTCTTGGTGTCAGCCATCGATCACTTCTCCCGAACGCTTGGCCACGCGGACCTTCTTGCCGTCCTCAAGAACCTTGAAGCCGACGCGGGTCGGCTTGCCGTCCTTGTCTGCAACCCCGAGGTTGGACAGGTGAATGGAGGCTTCCTTGTTGATGATGCCAGCTTCCTGAGCCTGGGTCTGGCGCTGGTGACGCTTCACCATGTTCACGCCACGCACAACGGCACGGTCTTCTTTTGGCAACACTTGAATGACTTCACCGGAACGACCCTTGTCCTTGCCAGTGAGTACGACGACCTTGTCGCCCTTACGAATCTTTTGCATCTCTATCGCTCCTTACAGCACTTCTGGAGCCAGCGAGATGATCTTCATGTGGTTCTTGGCGCGAAGTTCGCGCGGAACCGGTCCGAAGATACGGGTGCCGATCGGCTCTTTCTTGTTGTCGATAAGAACAGCTGCGTTGTTATCGAAACGGATGACGCTGCCATCCGGACGACGGATGTCCTTGGCGGTGCGTACAACAACCGCCTTCATCACGTCACCCTTCTTGACGCGGCCCCGCGGGATCGCTTCCTTGATCGAAACGACGATAATGTCGCCGACCGAAGCGTACTTGCGCTTGGAGCCGCCCAGCACCTTGATGCACATGACACGACGTGCGCCGGAATTATCCGCCACGTCGAGGTTTGTTTGCATCTGAATCATGTCAGGTCGCCTTCTTGTTGTGACCGGACCGGTTGGGCCCACTCCTTCAGATGGAGGGCCCCCTGTTCCAGCTTCTGAAATTTCTGTCTTCGCGCGGGATCGATCGTGCCAGGGTGGTTTCCTGAAAACAGGACCTTCCGTGCGCTAAAGCAAAAGAACGCCCGAGGTGCGAGCGTTCTTGTGCTGCTTCATACAGAATTTCGCGCCTGGCGCAAGGGCCAGACGCGGTTCTTCCGTAAATTAAGCCTGGGCGACCACCACCGTCCAGGTCTTGTCCTTGGAAATCGGGGCGCATTCCTGAATGGAAACGGCGTCGCCGACCTTGTACTGATTGTTTTCGTCATGCGCCTTGTACTTCTTGGACCGACGAACGGTCTTCTGGAAGATCGGGTGCGCGAATCGACGCTCGACGAGAACCACTACGGTCTTGTCGTTCTTGTCGCTGACGACGGTGCCCTGCAGAATGCGTTTTGGCATATTCTTAGATCCTTAAGCCTTGGCTTCTGCCGCCTTCTGGCGGGCAATGGTTTTGACGCGCGCAATGTCCTTACGGACTTCATTGATGCGCGACGACTTTTCGAGCTGGCCGGTGGCCTTCTGGAAGCGCAGGTTGAACTGCTCCTTCTTCAGGCTGGCGAGCTGTTCGTTGAGCTGATCGGCGCTAAGCGCCCGAACGTCTGTGGCTTTCATGGGGCTTTACTCCTTACTCTGCAATGCGCTGAACGAAGCGCGTCTTGACAGAGAGTTTCGCAGCACCAAGGCGAAGAGCCTCACGGGCGAGTTCTTCGCTGACGCCGTCGATTTCGAACATCATTCGGCCGGGCTTGACCTTGCAAGCCCAATATTCAACCGAACCCTTACCTTTACCCATACGCACTTCGGTCGGCTTAGCCGTGACCGGAACGTCTGGGAATACGCGGATCCAAACACGGCCCGCGCGCTTCATGTGACGCGTGATCGCGCGGCGGGCCGCTTCGATCTCGCGTGCATTCACACGATTCGGTTCCTGAGACTTCAGGCCGAACTCGCCGAATGCGAGGTCGGAACCGCCCTTGGCGACGCCCTTGATGCGTCCCTTGAACTGCTTGCGGTATTTCGTACGCTTTGGCTGCAACATTTTTTTAATTCTCCGATATCGGCTGCCAGATGCGCCTGTTACGCGTTTTCACGACGGCGGTTGTTGGAAGCAGCACCCTGTGCATCGTTTTCGGACGCGCGGCGTTCGGAAGCCATCGGATCATGCTCAAGGATTTCGCCCTTGAAGATCCAGACCTTGATACCGCAGATGCCGAAAGCCGTCTTGGCTTCAGCAACACCGTAGTCGATGTCGGCGCGCAGCGTGTGCAACGGCACCCGACCTTCGCGGTACCATTCGGTACGGGCGATTTCAGCACCGCCGAGACGGCCGCCGCAGGTGATCTTGATGCCTTCTGCGCCGAGACGCATAGCTGACTGAACCGCACGCTTCATGGCACGACGGAAAGCCACGCGGCGTTCGAGCTGCTGGGCAATGCCCTGGGCAACGAGCGTCGAGTCGAGTTCCGGCTTGCGCACTTCAACGATGTTGAGGTGCGTTTCCGACTTGGTCATCTCGGCGATCTTCTTGCGCAGCTTTTCGATGTCTGCGCCCTTCTTGCCGATGATGAGACCCGGGCGAGCCGAGTGGATCGTGACGCGGCACTTCTTGTGCGGACGCTCGATAACCACCTTGGCGATGCCGGCCTGCTTCAGCTCTTCCATGATGAAAGCGCGGATCTTCAGGTCTTCGTGCAGCAGCTGACCGTATTCGGCATTGTCCGCGAACCAGCGGCTATCCCAGGTACGGTTGATGCCGAGGCGGAAACCGATTGGATTGATCTTCTGACCCATTATGCGGCCTCCCCTTTGGCTTCGACTTCACGAACAACGATCGTCAAGTGCGAGAACGGCTTTTCGATGCGCGATGCGCGACCGCGGCCACGGGCGTGGAAACGCTTCATGGTGATCGACTTGCCAACGTAGGCTTCGGCGACAATCAAGCTGTCGACGTCGAGATCGTGGTTGTTCTCGGCATTTGCAATGGCGGACTGAAGGGTCTTCTTGACCGTGTCCGAGATGCGCTTGCGGGAGAATTCCAGTTCGGCCAGAGCGCGTTCAACCTTCTTGCCGCGGATCATCGCAGCGACCAGGTTGAGCTTCTGGGGGCTGACACGGATCGTGCGCGCGATCGCCTGCGCTTCATTATCCTTCAGCCGGCGTTCGGCTTTTGCCTTACCCATGATTACTTCCTCTTTGCCTTCTTGTCCGCACCGTGACCGTAATAGGTCCGGGTCGGAGAGAATTCACCGAACTTGTGACCGACCATGTCTTCGTTGACACTGACCGGAATGTGCTTGCTGCCGTTGTAGACGCCGAACGTGAGACCGACGAACTGCGGCAGGATGGTGGAGCGACGGCTCCACATCTTGATCACTTCGTTACGACCGCCTTCACGAACCTTCTCAGCCTTCTTGAGAAGATAGCCGTCAACAAACGGACCTTTCCATACTGAACGAGCCATTGGAGACTTCCTCTCTTACTTCTTACGCTGATGACGCGAGCGCATGATGAACTTGTCTGTCGACTTGTTCGAACGCGTCCGCTTGCCCTTGGTGGGCTTGCCCCAAGGCGAAACCGGATGACGACCACCCGAGGTGCGGCCTTCACCACCGCCGTGCGGATGGTCAACAGGGTTCATGACGACACCGCGAACATGCGGCATCTTGCCGCGCCAACGTGAACGACCGGCCTTGCCGTCGTTGATGTTGCCGTGATCGGGGTTCGAGACAGCACCGATCGTTGCAAGGCAGGAGCCGTGCACCAGGCGCTGTTCGCCGGAGTTGAGACGAAGGATCGCCATGCCCTGGTCACGACCGACCAGCTGGACATAGGCGCCGGCCGAACGGGCGATCTGCCCACCCTTGCCCGGCTTCATCTCGACGTTGTGAACGATCGAACCAACCGGCATGAACTGCAGCGGCATGGTGTTGCCCGGCTTGACGTCGACGGCCTTGTCGGAAGCGATGACCTTGTCGCCGGCAGCAAGACGCTGCGGAGCGATGATGTAGGCCTGTTCGCCGTCGGCATAGGTGATCAGCGCAATGAAGGCTGTACGGTTCGGGTCGTATTCAAGGCGCTGGACTGTGCCTTCAATGTCGAACTTGCGACGCTTGAAGTCGACCAGACGGTAGGTCCGCTTGTGACCGCCGCCCTGGAAGCGCACCGTGATGCGACCCAGGTTGTTACGGCCGCCCTTGGAGGACAGGCCTTCCGTCAGCGACTTGACCGGCTTGCCCTTATGCAGGCCGGACCGATCGACGATAACCAGCTGACGCTGGCTTGGTGTCGTCGGATTGAAACTTTTCAATGCCATTTTCTTGTTCCCTTTTGGGTCTGTACCCGGGGTTTGTAACCGCGCTGGGTCTAACCTTTAGAGGCCGGTGGAGATGTCGATCGACTGACCGTCCGCGAGCGTGACGATTGCCTTCTTGACATCCTTCTGCTTGCCGACAAAGCCGCGGAAACGCTTGGTCTTGCCCTTGCGAAGCAGCGTGTTCACAGCCGTCACCTTGACGCCGAACAGAGCTTCGATGGCAGCCTTGATTTCCGGCTTCGAGGCGCCCTTGGCGACGTTGAAGACCATCTGGTTCTGCTCGGACAAGAGCGTCGACTTTTCGGTGATCGAAGGAGATACGATCACATCATAGTGGCGAAGATCCGTCATTTGAACCGCTCCTCGAGGGCTTCAACCGCTGCCTTGGAAAGCACGAGCTTGCCGCGACGCAGGATGTCGTAAACATTGATGCCCTGAACCGGCAGGACGTCCACATTCGGGATGTTCTGGGCTGCGAGCTTGAAATTGCTGTCCAGCTCGGCGCCGCCGATGAACAACACGTTGGTCAGGCCCATCGAGGCGAATGCACCGGTCAGCGCCTTTGTCTTGGCTTCCGCCGCAACCAGGTCGTCGATGATGATCAGCTCTTCGGCACGAAGCTTGGCCGACAGCGCATGGCGAAGGCCAAGCGCGCGAACCTTCTTCGGCAGGTCATGGGCATGGCTGCGAACAACCGGGCCGTGGGCCTTGCCGCCGCCGCGGAACTGCGGAGCGCGAGCGGAGTGGTGACGAGCGCGGCCCGTACCCTTCTGCTTGAACATCTTGGCACCGGTGCGAGCGATTTCCGCACGGGTCTTGGACTTGTGCGTGCCCTGCTGCTTCTTGGCGAGCTGCCAGCGAACAACACGAGCGATAATGTCCGAACGCGGCTCGAGGCCGAAGATTGCGTCAGAAAGGGAGACCTTTCCAGCGTCTTTACCCTCAAGGGTGGTGACGGTGAGATCCATTATTCGGCTCCCTCGGTTACTGCAGTGCGGAGTGCTGCCGGGCGCGGAGCGCTTTCCGGAATACCCGACTTGATGGCGTCGCGAACGACAATCCAGGAACCCTTGGAGCCGGGAACGGCACCCTTGACGAGGATCAGGCCGCGATCTTCATCGGTCGACACGACTTCGAGGTTCTGTGTGGTGATGCGGGTCTGGCCCATGTGGCCAGCCATGCGCTTGCCCTTCCAGACGCGGCCCGGATCCTGGTTCGAACCGGTCGAACCATGCGAGCGGTGCGAAACGGACACGCCGTGCGTTGCACGAAGACCGCCGAAGTTATGGCGCTTCATGGCACCGGCGAAACCCTTACCGACCGAGGTACCGGTCACGTCGACCAGCTGGCCGGCGATGAAGTGGCTTGCGGTGATTTCCGAGCCGACGTCGATCAGGTTGTCCGTGGACACACGAAATTCGACCAGCTTTGCCTTGGGCTCGACGCTTGCAGCAGCGAAATGGCCACGCATGGCCTTCGGGGTATTCTTGACCTTGGCCGTGCCAGCACCGAGCTGAACTGCCGTGTAGCCATTCTTGTCGTCTGTGCGCTGGGCTACCACCTGGCAGTTTTCCATCCGCAACACTGTTACCGGAATATGTTCACCAGCGTCGTTATAGACGCGGGTCATACCCACTTTCTGTGCAATCACACCTGAACGCATCGGTTCATTCCTCTTGAGAGTTAGTGTCCGGGCGAACCCTTCCACACCTCTTGTTTAAGGTTTCCCTCGCCTCCTTGCGGAAACTCGGGTCGCCCGTTTCTGGAAGCCGTTGGACCGAAATCCACGTACCTTCCTTGTTTTTAAAGCTTGATTTCCACATCAACGCCGGCAGCGAGGTCGAGCTTCATCAGCGCGTCAACGGTCTGCGGTGTCGGGTCGACGATGTCGAGCAGACGCTTGTGCGTGCGCATCTCGAACTGTTCGCGGCTCTTCTTGTCGACGTGGGGCGAGCGGTTCACAGTGAACTTCTCAATCCGTGTCGGCAGCGGAACCGGGCCGCGGACCGAAGCACCCGTGCGCTTGGCCGTCGAAACGATTTCCCGCGTGGAGGCATCAAGAATCCGGTGATCAAACGCCTTCAGGCGGATGCGGATGTTCTGGCCATTCATTCGAGTTATCCTTGTTCTTGTTAGGCGACAGCCTTTTGCAAGGCGGTTCGTCATTCGTTTCCGGGCGCTGATGCTTCAAAGAGCACAAAGGACAAATCGACCTCTGTCTTAAATCTGCAAAATCGACCCGCACATATACGGAATCGGCGCCGGACACAATGGCCGAACGCCTACGGCAGCGCGATTTTTTCGCGCTACCGCCAATTCGAGAGGCATACCGTCAAACAGCATGCTTCGACCAACTGATGATCCGGAATCGGCGCTTCTAAACGCCGATTCCAACCGAGTAAATCTACTCGACGATGGAGCCTACAATTCCGGCGCCGCGTGCAGATCGCGCTTGCGCGCCATCTGCACAGTCCTGGATGCGTCGGCAGCTTTCACCACCGTCGCCCGTCGATTACTCGACGATCGAGGCGACGATGCCGGCGCCGACGGTACGACCGCCTTCGCGGATCGCGAAGCGCAGCTTTTCTTCCATCGCGATCGGAACGATCAGCTCGACGGCAACCGTGACGTTATCGCCAGGCATGACCATTTCCGTGCCTTCCGGAAGCGACACGATGCCGGTCACGTCCGTCGTGCGGAAGTAGAACTGCGGACGATAGTTGGTGAAGAACGGTGTATGACGACCGCCCTCTTCCTTCGTCAGTATGTAGGCTTCAGCCATGAACTTCTTGTGCGGCTTGACCGAACCCGGCTTGCACAGGATCTGGCCACGCTCGACGCCGTCACGGGTGACGCCGCGGATCAGCGCGCCGATGTTGTCGCCGGCCTGGCCCTGGTCGAGCAGCTTGCGGAACATTTCAACGCCGGTCACCGTCGTCTTGGTGGTGGCGCGGATGCCGACGATTTCGACTTCTTCACCAACCTTGACGATGCCGCGCTCAACGCGACCGGTCACAACCGTACCACGACCCGAGATCGAGAACACGTCTTCGATCGGCAGCAGGAACGGCAGGTTGATCGGACGCTCAGGCGTCGGGATGTAGGCGTCGACAGCAGCCATCAGCTCGCGGATCGAGTCTTCACCGATCTTCTTGTCCGAATCTTCAAGCGCGGCCAGAGCCGACCCCTTGACGATCGGGATGTCGTCGCCCGGGAAATCGTACATCGACAGGAGTTCGCGCACTTCCAGCTCGACGAGCTCGAGAAGTTCGGCGTCGTCAACCTGGTCGACCTTGTTCAGGAACACGACGATCGCGGGAACGCCGACCTGACGGGCAAGCAGGATGTGCTCGCGGGTCTGCGGCATCGGGCCGTCGGCTGCCGAGCAAACCAGGATCGCGCCGTCCATCTGCGCTGCACCGGTGATCATGTTCTTGACGTAGTCGGCGTGGCCGGGGCAGTCAACGTGGGCATAGTGACGGGCAGTCGTCTCGTATTCGACGTGCGCCGTCGAGATGGTGATGCCGCGCGCCTTTTCTTCCGGGGCAGCGTCGATCTGGTCATACGCCTTGTATTCGCCGAAATACTTCGTGATCGCTGCCGTCAGTGACGTCTTGCCATGGTCGACGTGGCCAATCGTGCCAATGTTGACGTGCGGCTTGTTGCGCTCAAATTTGCTCTTTGCCATTTCCGGCTCTCCGTTTTGTGACCCCGCAAGGGGGTAATTCTATGTTTCTGTCAACTGGCTGAAGATAGTCCGATCACTTCTGACCGGAATACTTCGCCTGGATTTCCTGCGACACGTTCGACGGAACCGGCGCATAGTGATCGAAGGTCATGGTGTACTGTGCACGGCCCTGGCTCATCGAGCGAAGGTTATCCACGTACTTGAACATGTTCGCGAGCGGAACGTTGGCGTTGATCACAACGGCGATGCCGCGCGACTCCTGCCCCTGGATCTGACCGCGACGCGAGTTCAGATCGCCGATCACGTCACCGACGTAATCTTCCGGCGTTACCACTTCGACCTTCATCATCGGCTCAAGCAACTGAGCGCCAGCCTTCTTGGCCGCTTCACGGAAGCAGGCGCGGGAGGCGATTTCGAAGGCCAGAACCGAAGAGTCGACATCATGGAAGGCACCGTCGATGAGCGTCGCCTTGACGCCCAGCATCGGGAAGCCGGCCAGCGGACCCGAAGACAGAACGCTCTCGATGCCCTTCTGGACGCCGGGGATGTATTCCTTCGGGATCGTGCCGCCGACAATCTTCGACTCGAACTTGAAGTCGTCGCCATCGGGGTTTGGTTCGAAAATGATCTTGACGCGCGCGAACTGGCCGGTACCACCGGACTGCTTCTTGTGCGTGTAGTCTTCCTCGTGCTTCCTCGTGATCGATTCACGGTAGGCAACCTGCGGCGCGCCGACGGTCGCTTCAACCTTGAATTCGCGGCGCATGCGGTCGACGAGAATGTCGAGGTGAAGTTCACCCATGCCAGCAATGATCGTCTGGCCGGATTCTTCATCCGTCTTGACGCGGAACGAAGGATCTTCAGCAGCGAGGCGATTGAGCGCGAGGCCCATCTTTTCCTGGTCGCCCTTGGTCTTCGGCTCGATCGCGATCTGGATGACCGGCTCGGGGAATTCCATGCGCTCGAGGATAACCTGGTTCAGCGGATCGCAGAGCGTGTCGCCGGTGGTGGTTTCCTTGAGGCCTGCGAGGGCAACGATGTCGCCGGCAAAGGCTTCTTCGATGTCTTCACGGGAATTGGAATGCATCTGCAGCATGCGACCAACGCGCTCGCGCTTTTCCTTGACCGTGTTCATCACCGACGTGCCCTTTGTGAGCTTGCCGGAATAGATACGGGCGAAGGTGAGCGAACCGACGAAAGGGTCGTTCATGATCTTGAAGGCGAGCATCGACAATGGCTCTTCATCCGAAGGATGACGGGCAATTTCAGCTTCGGTCTTCACATCGATGCCCTTGATCGACGGAATGTCGAGCGGCGACGGCAGATATTCGACGACGGCGTCGAGCAAAGGCTGAACGCCCTTGTTCTTGAAGGCCGTACCGCAGAACATCGGGTGGAACTTGACGTCGATGGTGCCGCGGCGAACGAGCGCACGAATCTGCTCATTGTCAGGCATAATACCGTTCAGGTAGTTTTCGGTAGCGACTTCATCGATATCGACGACCTGCTCGATCATCTTCTCGCGATATTCCGCTGCCTTTTCCTTCATGTCATCAGGGATCTCGACAACATCCCACTGGGCGCCGAGCTGTTCATCGCGCCAGACGAGAGCATTCATCTCGATCAGATCGATAACACCCTTGAACTCTGTTTCCGCACCGATCGGCAACTGCATGACGACGGCGATGGCACCAAGACGGGTCTTGATCATCTCAACCGAGCGGTAGAAATCCGCGCCGGTCTTGTCCATCTTGTTGCAGAAGATCATCCGCGGGACGTTGTACTTCTCAGCCTGACGCCAGACGGTTTCCGTCTGCGGCTCTACACCGGCGTTGGCGTCGAGCAGCGCAATTGCGCCGTCGAGAACACGCAGCGAGCGCTCGACTTCAATGGTGAAGTCGACGTGGCCGGGGGTGTCGATGATGTTGAAGCGACGCATCTTGCCATCGCGACCCTTCCAGTAGGTCGTCGTGGCAGCGGACGTGATGGTGATACCACGTTCCTGCTCCTGCTCCATCCAGTCCATGGTGGCGGCGCCATCGTGAACTTCACCGATCTTGTGCGACTTGCCTGTGTAATACAGGATACGCTCGGTTGTCGTGGTCTTGCCGGCGTCGATATGCGCCATGATACCGAAATTGCGGTAGTCTTCGATTTTGTATTCGCGAGCCATACAGGACTCCTTTCGAGACGTTGGTTTCGGTTACCAGCGATAATGCGAGAATGCGCGGTTGGCGTCGGCCATCTTGTGCGTGTCTTCACGCTTCTTGACGGCGGAGCCACGATTGTTCGCAGCGTCCATGAGTTCGCCGCAGAGGCGATCGATCATGGTGGTTTCGTTGCGCTTGCGGGCAGCAATGATCAGCCAGCGAATGGCGAGAGCCTGACGGCGCTCGGGACGAACGTCGACCGGGACCTGGTAGGTTGCACCACCAACGCGGCGCGAACGCACTTCGACGTGCGGTGCGATGTTGTCGAGGGCCGAATGGAAGACCGTAACCGGCTCCTGCTTCAGCTTCGCCTGGACCGCATCGAAAGCACCGTAGACGATGGTTTCGGCAACCGACTTCTTACCATGAAGCATGATGGCGTTCATGAACTTGGTGACGACCAGATCGCCGAACTTCGGGTCCGGATTGATCTCGCGCTTTTCTGCACTATGACGACGGGACATACGTTTTGTCTCTCAATTGTTAGATGGCGCCTCAACACGCGGAGAACCTCGCGCAGCGCCTGATCGTGGAAACCGAATTGCTTCGGACGCCCTCTTACTTCGGACGCTTTGCGCCGTACTTCGAGCGGCGCTGCTTGCGGTTCTTGACACCCTGGGTATCGAGAACACCACGAATGATGTGGTAGCGAACGCCCGGCAAGTCCTTGACGCGGCCGCCGCGGATCATCACCACGGAGTGTTCCTGAAGGTTGTGGCCTTCACCTGGAATGTAGCCGATGACTTCGAAGCCGTTGGTCAGGCGAATCTTGGCAACCTTACGCAGAGCCGAGTTCGGCTTCTTCGGGGTCGTCGTGTAAACGCGCGTGCAAACGCCACGCTTCTGCGGGTTTTCCTGCAGAGCAGGAACCTTGTTGCGCTTTACCTGTGCCTGACGCGGCTTGCGGATCAGCTGGTTTACGGTAGGCATATAACCATCCCTTACAAATTCTGTCTCATTACCCTTGCGGGCGGATCGATGCCGTCTCCGGCGGTTTCGAACGCCTGATAAATGCGCAAACAAGGACCTATCCGCCTTTCAGCAGATGGCCCGCGAAAGCAGAGGACGCCCTGTCAGGCGTCGTGCGTGCAGCATTTTGGTCTTCAGCGTGCGTTTTGGAACCTTGTTTGAGGCGAACTTCAGAACGTGTCGTTCCGAACCAGCCAGCCTCACATGGGCTCCGATGCGGCGGGGTGTACTGATTTAAGGGCCTGTCGTCAAGGGCGATTCATAAATAATCTTGGCGTCGGGAGCCGCACATCCCTGCAAAACAAGGCTTTCCGAGGGGTATGCGTTCCAATTCGGGCGCGACGGCGACAGGAATGGAACGCCCTTGCCGTGGCGTTAAAGAATCATAAATCAATTTGCGTTCGATCGCAAAGAAACACGGCAAACTGGAAGAATCGGTGTGTTCGCGCAAAACGATTCTGTTGCAGCGCATTTTTTCTGGGCACCGCTGCATGTTTCGCGATAACGTCAAAGCCTGAAAATTTCGAAAGAGGACAGAGCCCATGCCTGCGACCCCGGACAATGACAACTCCTTTGACGGCCCGATGGTGTTCATCATCATCGGCAAGGCCTATGAGCAGGACGGCGACAAGGAAGGCGTGGACATCCATGTGATGCTGCGCGCACCGGACGACGACACGGCCGTCCGTGAGGCCCTGAACGCGCTTGCCGAGGAAGGCTTCCTGGAGGCTGATCTCGACCAGATCGGCACGATGGAGGACGTTCCGGATGAAGAACCGCATGCCTCCGCCTACAAGGGTGCACTCACCGGCGAAGTGGCGATCATCCGTTTCGGATAATTCCCGGATCCCTTGTCCGACGACCCATCACAGCCCTCGGACAGCCCTGATTTTTCCCAGAGCCTATCAACGTAAAAGCCGCCCGGATCGCTCCGGGCGGCTTTTTCAATTGTTGTATGGAGGGCGGCAGGACCGCCCTCGCCTTTTCAAGCCTTACTCGGCCGCTGCACCTTCGGATGCCATGTCGGTCAGCATCGGTGTTGCAACGTCGGCGCCCGTACCCTTGCGGCGCTCTTCGAGGATCATCTCGTCGCGCGCCGTCGCGATGCGACGGATCTGGGTCATGGTGCCGCCGGTACCGGCCGGGATGAGACGGCCGACGATGACGTTTTCCTTGAGGCCCTGCAGGCCATCGGTCTTGCCGGCAATCGCAGCTTCCGTGAGAACCTTTGTGGTTTCCTGGAAGGATGCGGCCGAGATGAACGACGGTGTCTGCAGCGACGCCTTGGTGATGCCGAGCAGGACCGGATCGCCGTAAGCCGGCTTCTTGCCCTGTTCGATCAGTTGGTCGTTGACATCATCGAGTTCGATGCGGTCGACGCTGTCGCCAACGATATAGGTCGAGTCACCGGCGTCGGTGATTTCAACCTTCTGCAGCATCTGGCGAACGATCACCTCGATGTGCTTGTCGTTGATGACAACGCCCTGCAGGCGGTAGACTTCCTGGATCTCGTTGACGAGGTAGGACGCAAGTGCCTCCACGCCCTTGATGGCCAGGATGTCGTGCGGTGCCGGGTTACCGTCGAGGATGTAGTCACCCTTTTCGATGTAGTCGCCATCCTGAAGATGGAAGGGCTTGCCCTTCGGGATCAGGTATTCGACCGGCTCGACACCGTCTTCCGCCGGCTCGATCAGCACGCGACGCTTGTTCTTGTAGTCGCGGCCAAAGCGGATCGTACCATCGATTTCGGCGATGATCGCGTGATCCTTCGGGCGGCGCGCTTCGAAGAGTTCGGCAACACGCGGCAGACCGCCGGTGATGTCCTTCGTCTTGGCGCTTTCCAGCGGCGAACGTGCGAGCACGTCACCCTGGGAGACCTTGGTACCCGGCTCGACCGAGAGAATGGCGTCAACCGACAGCAGGAAGCGGGCATCACCGCCACGCGACAGCTTCATCACTGCCCCGCTCTTGTCCTTGATGACGATCGCCGGCTTCAGATCGATACCGCGCGGCGTCGAACGCCAGTCGATAACCTGACGCTTGGTGATGCCGGTCGCTTCGTCGGTCGCTTCCAGAACGGAGATACCATCGACGATATCCTCGAAATGAACCGTGCCTTCGACTTCCGTCATCATCGGACGCGTATAGGGGTCCCACTCGGCGAAACGCTGACCGCGGCGAACCTTGTCTGCGTCGTCGACGAAGATCTTCGAACCATAGGCGACACGCTGCGAGGACCGTTCCACGCCGCGCTCGTCAAGGATCTGGATCGCCATGTTGCGGCCCATGGCAATGAGAATGCCTTCGGAGTTGCGCAGCATGTTGCGGTTCTTGATCTGGATCGTACCTTCATACGATGCTTCCAGGAACGACTGGTCGACCACGTTGGCCGTGCCACCAAGGTGGAACGTACGCATGGTCAGCTGTGTGCCCGGCTCGCCGATCGACTGCGCGGCAATAACGCCGACAGCCTCACCCATGTTGACGGGTGTTCCGCGTGCAAGGTCACGTCCGTAGCAGACGCCGCAGACGCCGGTCTGGATTTCGCAGGTCAGCGCCGAGCGAATACGGATCGACTGGATGCCGGCCTTCTCGATTTCGACGACATCGGCTTCAAGGATCATGCGACCGGCATCGACGATACGCTCGCCGGTGACCGGATGATCGATGTTGTCGAGGGCCGTACGACCAAGGACGCGGACACCGATGGAGGCAACAACCTGACCGGCATCGACGATGGCGGTCATGGTCAGGCCGGTTTCGGTCCCGCAATCGACGGAGTTGACGATGCAATCCTGCGCAACGTCAACGAGACGACGCGTCAGGTAACCGGAGTTTGCAGTCTTCAGGGCGGTGTCTGCGAGACCCTTACGGGCACCGTGGGTCGAGTTGAAGTACTCGTTAACGGTCAGGCCTTCCTTGAAGTTCGAGATGATCGGCGTCTCGATGATTTCACCCGACGGCTTGGCCATCAGGCCGCGCATGCCGCCCAGCTGACGCATCTGGTTCGGTGAACCACGGGCGCCGGAGTGCGACATCATGTAAATGGCGTTCATCGGCTTCTGACGACCGGTCTCCGGGTCGAACTCGACGGCCTTAATGCGGGCCATCATGTCTTCGGCAACCTTGTCGGTGGCCTTGCCCCAGGCGTCGACAACCTTGTTGTACTTTTCGCCCTGGGTGATGAGACCGTCATTGTACTGCTGTTCGTATTCCTTCACCAGGCTTTCGGTGTCACCGACGATCTTGGCCTTGGTTTCCGGAATGACCATGTCGTCCTTGCCGAAGGAAATGCCGGCGCGGCAGGCATGGGCAAAGCCGAGCTGCATGATGCGGTCGCAGAAAATGACCGTGTCCTTCTGGCCGCAGTGGCGGTAGACCGTGTCGATCATCTTGGAGATGTTCTTCTTGGTCAGTTCCTGGTTGCAGACGTCGAACGGCACGTTGACGTTCTTCGGCAGAAGTTCGCCGATGAGCATGCGGCCTGGCGTCGTTTCGAAGATCTTCGAAACGGGCTTGCCTTCTTCATCGACAGTCTTGAAGCGGCCACGGATCTTGGCATGCAGCGTCACCGACTTGGTTTCAAGCGCGTGATGCAGTTCGCCGAGATCGGAGAAGGCCATGCCTTCGCCCGGCTCGTTCTGGTTCATGATCGACAGATAGTAGAGACCGAGAACCATGTCCTGCGACGGAACGATGATCGGTGCACCGTTGGCCGGGTGCAGGATGTTGTTCGTCGACATCATGAGAACGCGGGCTTCAAGCTGGGCTTCCAGCGACAGCGGCACGTGAACGGCCATCTGGTCGCCGTCGAAGTCGGCGTTGAAGGCCGTGCAGACGAGCGGGTGCAACTGGATGGCCTTGCCTTCGACCAGTGTCGGTTCAAAGGCCTGGATGCCCAGGCGGTGCAGCGTCGGTGCGCGGTTCAGGAGAACCGGATGCTCGCGGATAACCTCGTCGAGGATATCCCAGACCTCAGGCTTTTCCTTCTCGACCAGCTTCTTGGCCTGCTTGACAGTCGAGGAGTACCCCTTGGCGTCGAGACGGGCATAGATGAACGGCTTGAAAAGCTCGAGCGCCATCTTCTTCGGCAGGCCGCACTGGTGCAGCTTCAGTTCCGGACCGGTCACGATGACCGAACGACCGGAATAGTCGACGCGCTTGCCGAGAAGGTTCTGGCGGAAGCGGCCCTGCTTGCCCTTGAGCATGTCGGACAGCGACTTCAGCGGACGCTTGTTGGCACCGGTGATGACACGACCACGACGGCCGTTGTCGAACAGCGCATCGACGGATTCCTGCAGCATGCGCTTTTCGTTGCGGATGATGATGCCAGGCGCACGAAGCTCGATCAGGCGCTTCAGGCGGTTGTTGCGGTTGATGACGCGACGATAGAGGTCGTTGAGGTCGGACGTCGCGAAACGGCCGCCGTCCAGCGGAACCAGCGGACGCAGGTCCGGCGGGATCACGGGAACGACCTTCATGATCATCCATTCGGGACGATTGCCCGATTCCATGAAGTTCTCGACGATCTTCAGGCGCTTCATCAGCTTCTTCTGCTTCAGTTCGGACGTGGTGTCAGCCATGTCCGAGCGCAGATCGCCGGCGATCTTCTCGAGATTCATCGAAGCGAGCATTTCATATATCGCTTCAGCACCAATCATCGCGGTGAACTGGTCTTCGCCGAACTCGTCGACGGCAAGCATGTACTCTTCTTCCGAGAGCAGCTGGCTTTCCTTGAGCGAAGTCAGGCCCGGCTCGGTGACGATGTAGTTCTCGAAGTATAGAACGCGCTCGACATCCTTCAGCGTCATGTCGAGCAGTGTCGAGATGCGCGAGGGAAGCGACTTCAGGAACCAGATATGGGCAACGGGCGCAGCAAGCTCGATATGGCCCATGCGCTCACGGCGAACGCGCGACAGTGTGACTTCCACACCGCACTTTTCGCAGATAATGCCCTTGTACTTCATGCGCTTGTACTTGCCGCACAAGCATTCGTAATCCTTGATCGGGCCGAAAATACGCGCGCAGAAAAGACCGTCGCGTTCCGGCTTGAAGGTACGGTAGTTGATCGTCTCCGGCTTTTTGATTTCACCGTAAGACCAGGAGAGAATCTTCTCCGGCGAGGCAATCGAAATCCGGATGGAATCGAATGTCTGTGCAGGCACCTGCGGATTGAAAAGATTCATGACCTCTTGGTTCATGCCTGTCTCCTTCGTGGGCGTGTCGCCCTCAGCTTTGGCAGGGATGCCGGCAAATCCCGGGCGCCGGCCCCTGCTTGAAACGGATATGACCGCATAAAATGCGGCCGCATTCCCTGCCCTGTCCCATTTACGCGGAACCGGGTGGAAAGGGTGCGCGCCACTTCACGAGCGGCACGCACCTTGATGTTTTTACTCGGCCGCGTCCGGCAGCTGCTGATTGGCAGCATTGAGTTCGTCGAGCTTGGAATTCTCCAGTTCGACGCTGAGACCCAGCGACCGCATTTCCTTGACGAGAACGTTGAAGCTCTCGGGAATGCCGGCCTCGAAGGTATCGTCGCCTCGGACGATCGCCTCGTAGACCTTGGTGCGGCCAGCCACGTCGTCGGACTTGACCGTCAGCATTTCCTGCAGGGTGTAGGCGGCGCCGTAGGCTTCGAGCGCCCAGACTTCCATTTCCCCGAAGCGCTGACCGCCGAACTGCGCCTTACCACCAAGCGGCTGCTGGGTGACGAGCGAGTAAGGACCGATCGAACGGGCGTGGATCTTGTCATCCACAAGGTGGTTCAGTTTCAGCATGTAGATGTAGCCGACGGTCACCTGGCGGTCGAACTGTTCACCGGTACGACCGTCGAACAGTGTCGACTGGCCGGTGACGTTGAGGCCAGCCTGCTCGAGCATGATGTTGACGTCGGCTTCGACTGCACCGTCGAAGACCGGCGTTGCGATCGACACGCCACGGCGTGTCTGCTCGGCCAGACGGACGATCGATTCATCGTCATACTGCTTGATCGGCTCGCCCTTCGGACCGGATCCGATGACGCTGTCGATGGTATCGCGCAGCGGCTGAATATCAGCGCCCGCCTTATACGCATCAAGCATGGCACCGATCTTCTTGCCCATACCGGCGCAAGCCCAGCCCAAGTGCGTCTCGAGGATCTGGCCGACGTTCATGCGCGATGGCACGCCCAGCGGGTTCAGAACCACGTCGACATGCGTACCGTCTTCCAGGAACGGCATGTCTTCGATCGGCACGATGCGCGAAACCACACCCTTGTTGCCATGACGGCCGGCCATCTTGTCGCCTGGCTGGATCTTGCGCTTCACAGCAACAAAAACCTTGACCATCTTCATGACGCCCGGAGGCATTTCGTCGCCGCGCTGGACCTTTTCGACCTTGTCCATGAAGCGGTGCTCGAGCAGCGACTTGGATTCGTCGTACTGACCACGCAGGGCTTCGATCTCGCCCTGAACTTTTTCGTCTTCCGTCGCAAACATCCACCACTGCGAGCGGGGATATTCGGAGATGATGGCGTTCGAAAGTTCAGTGCCCTTCTTGAAGCTCTTCGGGCCGGCAACGGCCACATGGCCGCGCAGCATGTCGAGCAGTCGCGAATAGACGTTGCGGTCGAGGATCGCCTGTTCGTCGTCGCGGTCCTTTGCGAGACGTTCGATCTCTTCCCGCTCGATCGCCATCGCACGTTCGTCCTTTTCAACGCCGTGGCGGTTGAAAACGCGGACTTCGACGATCGTTCCAAACGTGCCCGGAGGCATGCGCATGGACGTGTCGCGGACGTCGGAGGCCTTTTCGCCGAAGATGGCGCGCAGAAGCTTTTCTTCCGGCGTCATCGGGCTTTCGCCCTTCGGCGTGATCTTGCCAACCAGAATGTCGCCCGGCTGCACTTCTGCACCGATGTAGACGATACCGGCTTCATCGAGGTTCTTCAGCGCTTCTTCCGAAACGTTCGGAATATCACGCGTGATTTCTTCCGGACCCAGCTTGGTGTCGCGCGCCATCACTTCGAATTCCTCGATGTGGATGGAGGTGAACACGTCGTCGCGGACGATGCGCTCGGACAGCAGGATCGAGTCTTCGTAGTTGTAGCCGTTCCAGGGCATGAACGCGACGAGCGCGTTGCGGCCAAGTGCGAGATCGCCCAGATCGGTCGACGGACCGTCCGCGATGATGTCGCCCTTGTTCAGAATGTCACCGACGGTAACCAGCGGACGCTGGTTGACGCAGGTGTTCTGGTTGGAACGCTGGAACTTCTGCAGGCGGTAGATATCGACGCCGGACTTGCCGGCCTGGAGATCTTCCGTCGCACGGATAACGATACGCGTCGCGTCGACCTGGTCGACCACGCCGCCACGACGGGCAGCAATCGCGGCTCCGGAATCGCGGGCCACGATCGGCTCCATGCCGGTGCCGACGAACGGCGCTTCGGCACGCAGCAGAGGCACAGCCTGACGCTGCATGTTCGAACCCATGAGCGCGCGGTTGGCGTCATCGTTTTCAAGGAACGGAATGAGCGCGGCGGCGACAGACACGAGCTGGCGCGGCGATACGTCCATAAGGTTCACGACATCGCGCGGAGCGAGCATGACGTCGCCGGCATGACGGCAAACGACGAACTCTTCCGAGAACGAACCACTGTCGTCGAGGACCGAGTTGGCCTGGGCCACGTGGTACTTGGCTTCTTCCATCGCCGACAGATAGACGACATCGCTCGTTACCTTACCGTCAATGATCTTGCGGTAAGGGCTTTCGATGAAGCCGTACTTGTTGACGCGGGCAAAGGTTGCCAGCGAGTTGATCAGACCGATGTTCGGGCCTTCAGGCGTTTCGATCGGGCAGATACGGCCGTAATGGGTCGGGTGAACGTCGCGGACTTCAAAGCCTGCGCGTTCGCGCGTCAGACCACCCGGTCCAAGGGCCGAAAGACGGCGCTTGTGGGTGATTTCCGACAGCGGATTGACCTGGTCCATGAACTGCGACAGCTGCGAGGATCCGAAGAATTCGCGAACGGCAGCAGCAGCCGGCTTGGCGTTGATCAGGTCCTGCGGCATTACGGTGTCGATTTCGATCGACGACATGCGTTCCTTGATCGCGCGCTCCATGCGGAGCAGGCCAAGACGGTACTGGTTTTCCATCAATTCGCCGACGGAGCGAACGCGGCGGTTGCCGAGGTTGTCGATGTCGTCGATCTCGCCCTTGCCGTCACGCAGCTCAACGAGCATCCGGACCACGGCCAGGATGTCTTCCTTGCGCAGGATACGCACAGTATCGGCGGCGTCGAGGTCGAGGCGCATGTTCATCTTGACGCGGCCCACGGCGGAGAGATCGTAACGCTCCGAATCGAAGAACAGCGTGTTGAACATGGCTTCGGCCGAATCCATGGTCGGCGGCTCACCCGGACGCATGACGCGGTAGATGTCGAACAGCGCGTCCTGGCGGTTCTCGTTCTTGTCAGCGGTCAGCGTGTTGCGGATATAGGCACCGATATTGATGTGGTCGATGTCGAGAACCGGGATTTCTTCAAAGCCCGAGGCCATGATGACGCCGAGCGTCTTCTCGTCGATCTCGTCGCCGGCTTCGAGGAAGATTTCACCGGTCTGGACGTTGACCAGGTCTTCGGCAAGATAATTGCCATAGAGATCGTCGTCCATCGCCTTGATGGCCTTCAGGCCCTTTTCCGTCAGCTGCTTGAGCAGGCGCGGCGTCAGCTTCTTGCCCGATTCGACCACGACTTCGCCGGTATCGGCGTCGATCAGGTCGGAGAGAGCCTTCTGGCCGCGCAGCGCGTCGGGCTGGAACGGGATCCGCCAGCTCTTGCCGTCGCGCTGGTAGAGCGACTTGGTGTAGAAGGTGTCGAGGATTTCCTCGCCATCCATGCCGAGCGCCATCAAAAGCGACGTGACCGGAATCTTGCGGCGACGGTCGATACGGGCGTGCACGATGTCCTTGGCGTCGAATTCAATATCGAGCCAGGAACCGCGATAGGGAATGACGCGGGCCGCAAACAGAAGCTTGCCCGAGGAATGGCTCTTGCCCTTGTCGTGGTCGAAGAACACGCCCGGCGAACGGTGCATCTGGGAAACGATGACGCGTTCGGTGCCGTTGACGATGAACGTACCATTGTTGGTCATGAGCGGCATGTCGCCCATGTAGACGTTCTGTTCCTTGATGTCCTTGACGGACTTGGCGCCCGTATCCTCATCAATATCAAACACGATGAGGCGCAGCGTCACTTTCAGCGGCGCTGCGTAAGTCAGATCGCGCTGACGGCATTCCTCAACGTCGAACTTCGGCTGTTCGAACTCGTAGGATACGAATTCGAGCATCGATGCGCCGGAGAAATCGGTGATCGGGAAAACGGACTTGAAAACAGACTGGAGACCCTCATCCGGACGACCGCCCTGCGGTTCGTCCACCATGAGGAACTGGTCGTAGGACGCCTTCTGAACCTCGATGAGGTTCGGCATTTCTGCGACTTCGGGAATTTTACCAAAAACTTTGCGTACGCGCCTACGACCATTGAATGAAAGGGTCTGAGCCATCGTCGCTCCTTCAAATTTTGCATCCGGGCCTGCAACGGACGGGAACCGATGGCCAGTCGATCCCGTCAATCAATGAGTGGTTCAATCTCGTCCAACGTCCAAAAACACACAGCGCGGATTGCTGTCGTCTTCCTGGAACGGGACTATCCTCTTGAAGAACTCATTACCCAAAAGCCTTTTTACGGGCCTTTGGGTAATAGGTTCAGAAAGCGGTCAAAGAGAGGCGGCCCTTTCGGGCCACCTCCCCTTGCAGAAAGCAAGATTACTTGACGTCAACCTTGGCGCCGGCATCTTCGAGCTTCTTCTTGAGGTCGGCAGCTTCAGCCTTGGAAACGCCTTCCTTGACAGCCTTCGGAGCGGCTTCAACGAGGTCCTTGGCTTCCTTCAGGCCGAGGCCCGTGATTGCGCGGACTTCCTTGATGACGTTGATCTTGTTGGCGCCAGCTTCCATGAGCATGACGTCGAACTCGGTCTTTTCTTCTTCAACGACAGCAGCAACAGCAGCGCCGCCAGCAGCAGCAGCTACAGGAGCAGCAGCCGAAACGCCCCACTTTTCTTCGAGCATCTTGGAAAGCTCAGCAGCTTCCAGGACGGTCAGAGCGGACAGGTCTTCAACGATCTTTGAGAGATCAGCCATGTGATAGTTCCTTTGATACTTGGTTCGAACTTGGTTGAAAATTTACAGCGAAAAACCGCCTTATGCGGCTTCTTCGTCCTTCTTGGCGTAGGCTGCGAACACGCGGGCAAGCTGGCTTGCCGGTGCTGCAACAACCGATGCGATGCGCTGTGCCGGGGTCTGAATCATGCCCAGCAGCTTTGCACGCAGCTCGTCCAGCGAAGGCAGGGTCGCAAGCGACTTGACTGCTTCCGCATTGAGCGCGGTTGCTCCCATGGCGCCACCGAGAATAACGACCTTGTCGTTGGTCTTGGCGAATTCCATGGTAACCTTCGGAGCCGTGATGGGGTCAGAGCTGTATGCAATCAGCGTCTGTCCCTTGAAGAGATCAACGATCCCTTCCGACTCCGTACCCTGAAGGGCGATCTTGGCCAGACGGTTCTTCGCGACTTTGACGGTGCCGCCAGCAGCGCGCATCTTCGAACGGAAATCGTTCATCTGAGCGACTGTGACACCGGCATAGTGGGCCACGACAACCGAACCCGAAGCCTTGAAGACCTCGTTCAGTTCCGTGACGAATTCGCGTTTTTCCGCTCTTTCCACTGCCTATCTCCAGTTGACAGGACCGCAAAATCGCGGACCTGTCGGTTTGCCTTTGCCGCTCGAGGACCAAAGAATGATCCCAAGCGACGCTCGAGGATCCTGTCCCCTGCGCAGTTCCGTTGACCGGACCAGGCACAAGGCAAGCCGAGGTTCGAACCAAACTCCCACGCCTCAGCGTGTTTGCGAAATCTGGGTCTTAACCGTCTCATGCAGGCGAAGTGATTAAGGGAAAACCACCTGCAGTCTCGGACAGGAGTTCCGGGTTTGACGCCGGAAATTTCCGGCCCCGAAGGACCGGAAATCTTTGTCTGGACACGGTCGCTTGCGGCCATGTCCGTCACCGGGCGCAAAGCCCGGATGAAATATTAAGCGGCCGTGACGCTCGAAGGGTCGATCTTGACGCCCGGGCCCATGGTCGAGGAAATCGCTACGCGCTTGACGTAGTTGCCCTTGGCACCAGCCGGCTTTGCCTTGATGACCGCATCTGCGAAAGCGCGGATGTTTTCTTCAAGAGCAACAGCATCGAACGAAGCCTTGCCGATGCCGGCATGGACGATGCCAGCCTTCTCGACGCGGAACTCGACGGCGCCGCCCTTGGATGCCTTGACGGCTCCGGCAACGTCCATGGTGACCGTTCCGACCTTCGGGTTCGGCATCATGCCACGCGGGCCGAGGACCTTGCCGAGACGGCCGACGAGCGGCATCATGTCCGGGGTCGCGATGCAACGATCGAAATCGATCTTGCCGCCCTGGACGATTTCGACCAGATCTTCTGCACCAACGATGTCGGCGCCTGCAGCGCGGGCTTCATCAGCCTTGGCACCACGGGCGAAAACAGCGACGCGAACCGTACGGCCAGTGCCGTTCGGCAGATTGACAACACCACGGACCATCTGGTCGGCGTGGCGCGGATCAACGCCAAGGTTCATCGAGACTTCGATGGTTTCGTCGAACTTGGCGATTGCCCGTTCCTTGACCAGCGAAATCGCTTCTGTCAGGGCGACGAGCTTCGTCGGATCGATGCCCTCACGGGTCTTCTGTACGCGCTTTGCAATCTTTGCCATGGTCTCAGCCCACCACTTCCAGGCCCATGGAGCGGGCAGAGCCCTCAACCATCGCCATTGCGCCTTCAACGTTTGCCGCGTTGAGATCCTTCATCTTGGCTTCAGCGATCTTGCGGATCTGCTCCTGGGTCAGCGTACCGACCTTCGGGCCCTTGCCAGGCGTCTTGGAACCAGCCGTCAACTTCGCTTCCTTCTTCAGGAAGTAGCTGACTGGCGGCTGCTTCATGATGAAGGTGAAGGACTTGTCCTGGTAATAGGTGATGACGACCGGGATCGGCATGCCCTTTTCCATTTCCTGCGTGGCGGCATTGAACGCCTTGCAGAATTCCATGATGTTTACGCCACGCTGACCAAGCGCCGGGCCGATTGGCGGGGACGGGTTTGCCGATCCTGCCTTGACCTGGAGCTTGAGGTGGCCTGCAACTTTCTTAGCCATTTCTCTCTGCCTTTGTCTTTATCGCGAACCATCGCCTAAGCGACCTGTTCTCGACATCATGACCGGTTGCCCGGTCGTTCATGCCATTACCTCTCCGGAAATGGCGGCTGCGGTTGCGTGGTGCGGCCCGGCGTTCCGGCTAAGATCGCCAACCTCCCACGCGAATGGCGGATCACTCCGCCGCTTGCCGGCTTATAAAAACCGGCAAATTCTTCAAAAGCGCACGACCGGAGAAAACCCCGGCCCGCACGCAAATCTTGTCAGACCTTCTCGACCTGTGCGTATTCGAGCTCGACCGGCGTAGCGCGACCAAAGATCGAAACTTCGACCTTGAGGCGCGAACGCTCTTCGTCGACATCCTGGACGATCCCGTTGAACGAGGCAAACGGGCCATCGGAAACACGAACCTGCTCGCCAACCTCGAAGGAAATCGAGGGCTTCGGGCGATCCACGCCATCCTGAACCTGGCCGAGAATACGATCAGCCTCGGAATCGGGAATCGGAACAGGCCTGTTGTCGGAACCGAGGAAGCCGGTCACCTTCGGTGTGTTCTTGATCAGGTGGTAGGCTTCGTCCGTCAAGTTGGCCCGAACCATGACATAGCCGGGGAAAAACTTGCGCTCCGCATCGACCTTGCGGCCGCGGCGAACTTCGACAACCTTCTCGGTCGGAACCAGGATCTGTTCAAAAAGGTGGCTCAAACCCTTCTGCCGTGCCTTTTCCTCGATCGATTCAGCGACCTTCTTCTCGAAATTCGAGTAGGCGTGAACGATGTACCAACGCGCTGCCATATTCATCCCCAACCGTTCAAATGCCAACATTCAGGACGAGGCCAATCAGCCAGCCCAGAAGTTGGTCCGCAGCAAAAAAGAAAACGGCCGCGAAAAAGACCATGACGAAAACCATCAGGGTCGAGATCATCGTCTCGCGCCGCGACGGCCAGGTCACTTTCGCCGTTTCAGCCCGTACCTGCTGCAGAAACGTAAATGGATTTGTCTTGGATGCCATTGAATGCCCACGCCATTACGGCCCGTAAAGCTGACGTTTCAGCCCCACGCGCCGCGTGTCTGTTTGAACCCTTACATAACCACCGATTCTCAAAACCACAAGAGGTCATCGATGCTTTTGCAAAATTACACGGAAACGATCAGATGCATTTCCGTCCTTCATTTCCACAAGACATGATCACCATGCACTTCGAGAAAATGGCAGGGGCAGCCGGGCTCGAACCGACGACCTGCGGTTTTGGAGACCGCCGCTCTACCAACTGAGCTATGCCCCTTTACCGAAACACCGGCGCCTCTTTCAAGCCGCCGCGTTTCAAGTCAGCGGCTTAATAGGCAGTTTGCGGCGCGCTGACAAGCGTCTTCGGTGGAAAAGCGCACTTTCCTGCGCTCTTTTTTCTTGCCCCTCCGCTCGCCGCTCAGCGTGGCACGTATTTGCGCCAGTCATGCTGCTCGCGGAAACCGAGAACCTCCCGGATCTTGCGGTTCGACAGCAGCCCCTCGAATTCACCGATCTCGCGCGTGAACGGCACATTGGGGAAATAGCGGGCTGCCAGGGCACGGGTGGGCGTATCGGCGGAGACGGTATCATTCGTCGCATTGAAGACCTGATAGCCGAGACCATCCTTCTCGATGCAGAGCCCGACGATCTGGCCGAGATCGCGCGCATCAATATAGCTCCAGGCAATGCGCTTGCGGATCTCTGGATTGGCAAAATAATGCGGGAAACGCTCATATTCATGCGGCTCGATGACGTTGCCGATTCGCAGCGCATAAATGTCGAAACCGCTGCGCTCCGCAAAGGCGCGCGCCGTCTTCTCGTTCACGACCTTTGACAGGCCGTAGCTGTCCATAGGATGGACGTCATAATCCTCGTCGAGCGGGAACTGGTGAAAATCCCTGTGCCCTTCGGCGAAGCAGACGCCATAGGTCGTCTCGCTGGAGGCGACGACGATCTTGCGGATGCCGAGCTTCACCGCCGCCTCGATGACATTGTAAGTACCCATCGTGTTGATGCGGAAGGTCTCGTTGTCCGGCTTGATCAGGATGCGCGGAACGGCGGCAAAATGCACGACCGCGTCAAAAACCTTCGGCCCCTGCCCGTCTTCGAGATCCGGAAAATCGCGGTGCATCGACAGGGCGTTGAACACCTGACCACTATCGGTGATATCCGCGATCAGATTGGTGACACCAGGGCTCTCGAGCGGCACCAGATCGATGTTGTGCACCTCGTAACCAGCCTCGACGAGATAGGGCACAGCGTGGCGCCCGGCTTTGCCAGACCCGCCGGTGAACAATATCCGCTTCTTCATGCCGTTCTCTCCCACTTGTCATTCCCTTGTCGGTGTCTGCGACGATATGGGTCCGCCGGAGACCACGGCAAGGGCGGTTTCGCCTGTAAAGCGATCTTTTCACACAGCAATGTCGTTTGCGTCCGCGCCCGTCCCGTGTCGAGATCCGAGCACGCATAAAAAAGCCCCGCCGTTACCAGCGAGGCCTTGAACATTCAATCGTTTCCGACGACCACCGTCGCCCGTCGATTACTCGACGATCGAGGCGACGATGCCGGCGCCGACGGTACGGCCGCCTTCGCGGATCGCGAAGCGCAGCTTTTCTTCCATCGCGATCGGAACGATCAGCTCGACGGCGACCGTGACGTTATCGCCAGGCATGACCATTTCCGTGCCTTCCGGAAGCGACACGATGCCGGTCACGTCCGTCGTGCGGAAGTAGAACTGCGGACGATAGTTGGTGAAGAACGGTGTGTGACGACCGCCCTCTTCCTTCGTCAGGATGTAGGCTTCAGCCATGAACTTCTTGTGCGGCTTGACCGAACCCGGCTTGCACAGGATCTGGCCACGCTCGACGCCGTCACGGGTGACGCCGCGGATCAGCGCGCCGATGTTGTCGCCGGCCTGGCCCTGGTCGAGCAGCTTGCGGAACATTTCAACGCCGGTCACCGTCGTCTTGGTGGTGGCGCGGATGCCGACGATTTCGACTTCTTCACCAACCTTGACGATGCCGCGCTCAACGCGACCGGTCACAACCGTACCACGGCCCGAGATCGAGAACACGTCTTCGATCGGAAGCAGGAACGGCAGGTTGATCGGACGCTCAGGCGTCGGGATGTAGGCGTCGACAGCAGCCATCAGCTCGCGGATGGCGTCTTCGCCGATCTTCTTGTCCGAATCTTCAAGCGCGGCCAGAGCCGACCCCTTGACGATCGGGATGTCGTCGCCCGGGAAATCGTACATCGACAGGAGTTCGCGCACTTCCAGCTCGACGAGCTCGAGAAGTTCGGCGTCGTCAACCTGGTCAACCTTGTTCAGGAACACGACGATCGCGGGAACGCCGACCTGACGGGCGAGCAGGATGTGCTCGCGGGTCTGCGGCATCGGGCCGTCGGCTGCCGAGCAAACCAGGATCGCGCCGTCCATCTGCGCTGCACCGGTGATCATGTTCTTGACGTAGTCGGCGTGGCCGGGGCAGTCAACGTGGGCGTAGTGACGGGCAGCCGTCTCGTATTCGACGTGCGCCGTCGAGATGGTGATGCCGCGCGCCTTTTCTTCCGGGGCAGCGTCGATCTGGTCATACGCCTTGTATTCGCCGAAATACTTCGTGATCGCTGCCGTCAGCGACGTCTTGCCATGGTCGACGTGGCCAATCGTGCCAATGTTGACGTGCGGCTTGTTGCGCTCAAATTTGCTCTTTGCCATGGGGTGCGTATCCTGTGATCAATAGATGGGATCATCCGGCGTCGCCGGTTTGGGGAGGCGTTTAAGGGTTTCGGAGGAATTGCGCAAGACATAAATATCCTGTCCCGCGCGCGACGACCGGCCTTTTCATGTCCGCTATATGGGGTCTGTAAAATGCAAATCCACCCCCGAAATCCGCGAATCGAAAAAGCCCCGCAATTCAAAAGCTTGAAGCGGTTTCTTCAACGATGATTCGAAAATTTAAAAGTGATGTGCTGGAGCGGGTAGCGGGAATCGAACCCGCGTATTCAGCTTGGAAGGCTGCTGCTCTACCATTGAGCTATACCCGCGGTACGGTCATCGATCCTGTGACAGAATGGTGGAGGGAGTTGGATTTGAACCAACGTAGGCTGAGCCAACGGATTTACAGTCCGTCCCCTTTAACCACTCGGGCATCCCTCCATTATTCCGTCGGGATCAAGCGACCAAGCTTGTCAGATCAAAGCGGTTCCGGCCGGAGCAAGTCGCCCCTTCAATCTGCGCCGGGTATATGACCGGCCCGTTTCATCCTGTCAACACGATGGGTCAGAAAAAATTGATAAATCCGCCACAAACAACAGACGCCGCGGATTTCGCGAAAAACGGTTCCAAGGCGACACCTTCCTCAGTATAAGGCAGCTATGAGCAAAGATAATCCCGGCGACAAGAGCCCCAGAGACACCCATTACGCCACGCTGCGCCGCGCCCATCGCGATGCAAAGCGCGAGCGCGGCGAAATCCCGACGCCCGTGCAGGAGCGGCGCAAGAAGACTGCAGCCGGCGACTGGACGGCGCCGCAACTGGCGCCAGACCAGGTGCTGCTGTACGGCGTGCACACGGTGCGTGCGGCGCTCGACAACAAGGAGCGGCAGATCATCAAACTGTCGCTGACCCAGAATGCACTGGTGCGCCTGGAGATCGGTCCCGTCGAGGCACTGGAATTTCCGGTTGAGATCGTTTCCCCGCAGGATCTCGACAAGATTCTTGGCCCGGATGCCATCCACCAGGGCGTCATGCTGGAAACCCGGCCCCTGCCCGTCCGCCGGCTTTCGGCGCTGACGGACAGCCCGCTGATCCTGGTGCTCGACCAGATTACCGATCCACACAATGTCGGCGCGATCATGCGCTCGGCGGTCGCCTTCAATGCCGGCGCCCTGATCACCACCATGCGCCACAGCCCGACGGAATCCGGCGTTTTGGCGAAGTCCGCCTCCGGCGCGCTGGAAATGATCCCCTATATCCAGATCACCAATCTCGCCGATGCCCTCGAGGAACTGCACAAGCTCGGCTTCACCTCGATCGGCCTTGATTCGGAAGGCCCCGCACCGCTGGAAACGACACTGTCCGGCCAGAAGATCGCGCTCGTCCTCGGCGCCGAGGGCAAGGGCCTTCGCCAGAAAACCCGGTCGACGGTGATGGCGCTGGCGCGCCTCGACATGCCGGGCGCCATCAAGTCGCTGAATGTTTCGAACGCCGCAGCGATCGCCATGTATGCAGCGCGTGCGCATCTGGCCAAGGGCTGAGATCGATCCGTTCGGGACGGCTGTCCGGCTCCGGCTCAATGCCGCCGTCGGGCAGCCATCCTCCAGACGCAGCAGGGTCGTGACGTTCAGCGCCATCTCGCACCGGGCGAGAGAGGACATATCGCCGGCACGCATGCCGACTGTTTCCCCGAATTCATGATCCGATCCGTCACGCATGTTGCGGGTGCAACGCGCCTCTAGCGGCGACGCGTGACTGTTTGTCGGCGCGATGGTCGCCAGGCGGGACAGGCGCCGGAAAGAGGATGGCGGCCCCGTCTGCAGAGCGGACGTATGGTGCCAACGCGGACTTTGACGAAGCCCGCATCTCCGGTCCGACGCTTTATTCCATCAGGCCTTCTTGAGGAATTCTGTGCGCAGCACCAGGCCCTTGATCTTGGCGTGGCGGCATTCGACTTCGTCCGGTTCGTCCGTCAGGTGAATGCCCTTGATCACGGTTCCCCGCTTCAGGGTCTCGGACGTGCCCTTGACCTTGAGGTCCTTGATCAGCGTGACGTTGTCGCCTTCCTTCAGGATCGTGCCGTTGCTGTCCTTGACGTCCATTTTCAATCTCCCTTGCGGCCGGGCACATCGCTTGACGTGGACGCCTGTTTTATAGCCGCAGGCTTTAGCCGCTCGCACAGACTTCGTCTAGCGTCACCGAAACGGCAAAAGCCGGGCATCACGTAAACCGACCCCGAAAGCTGGAGATCAACCTTCTGGGGCGGTTCACAGAGAATGCCCGGCTTTTGGGAGGGTAGAACGAGATATCAGGCAGCCGTGGCGAACCCGTCATGGTCAGCAATGGCCTTTTCGGCGCCGGCGATCGCCGACTGCTTGGCCTCATCGCCCATGGCAAGCCCCTCGGCGCGGATGAATTCGATGTCGTTGATGCCGATAAAGCCGAAGACAGTCGAGAGATAGGCTTCCTGATGATCCATGGCACTCATTGGCGAGGCACCGGAATAATGGCCGCCGCGGGTCGATGCGACGATGACCTTCTTGCCCTTGGCAAGGCCCTCGACACCGGTCTCGGTGTAGCGGAACGTCGTTCCGGCCACCACGACGCGATCGATCCAGGTCTTCAGCTGCGTCGGGACGGCGAAATTATACATGGGCGCGCCAATGACGACGACGTCGGCCTTGAGAAACTCGTCAAGGGCAGCCTTTCCGGCATTGAGTTCCGACGCCAGCGAAGCCTCGATGCCTTCCGGGCCGGCCGAGGCAGCCATCAGATGGGCGCCGCTCAGATGGGCGAGCGGTGCGGCAACGAGGTCGCGATACGTCACGGTGGCGGATGCGGTATCGGCTGTCAGCCGGGCGACGATCGATGCCGTCAGGCGGCGCGAGACGGAGTGATCGCCAAGAATGCCGGAGTCGATGTGCAGGATGTTCATTGGGGAGCACCTTCGTGATTGATTGTCTTTGTTTGCAGTGCACACCATATGTTTCCAAAACAATCGACCGATAAGACAACAGTTTTTCGACAGGGCGTTTCCTGCTAGAAACAATCAACCCGAAAACAGACCATCATGGAGTGTGCCGTGCAGGACCTCAACGACCTCGCCCTCTTTGCCGCCGTGGTGAAGCACAAGGGCTTTTCCGCCGCGGCGCGCGCGCTCAACATCCCGAAATCCAAGCTCAGCAAACATGTCGCCCGGCTGGAGCAGCAGCTCGACGTCCGGCTTCTGGAACGCTCGACCCGGAAGCTGCGCGTCACCGATATCGGCCAGGCCTTCTACGAGCGCTGCGAGGTGATTCTCGCCGGCGTGGAAGCCGCTGAAGCGGTGGTGGCGACGGCCAAGAGCGAGCCGGCAGGCCTGGTGCGGCTCGCCTGCCCGAACGGCTTTTCGCCGATGATCGCCCATATCATGCCGGCCTTTCATCGCGCCTATCCCGGCATCCGCGTTTTAATCACGACCACGAATCGCCGGATTGATCTCGTCGAGGAACGATTCGACATCGCCCTGCGCGCCCGCGACGAACTCGATACCGACAACCAGATGATCGTGCGCAAGCTCGGTGCCGGGCGAAATCACCTGGCGGCCAGTCCAGAGCTCCTGTCGCGCCTTGGGCCGGTTACCATCGACACCCTCGGCAGACTGCCGACCCTGTCGATGAACGAACAGCATGCCACCGACACATGGTCGCTGTTTCACCAGGACGGCAGCAGCCGCGAGATTGTGCATATGCCTGTGATCGGCTGCAGCGATTTCGGCGTCATCGAACAGGCGGCGATCGACGGTATCGGCATTGCCATGCTGCCGCATCATATCGTTCAGCGCGGATTCCGGACCGGCGCGCTGGTGCCTGTGCTGCCCGAATGGATGTCGAAGGAGGTGATCGTCCACCTCGTCTTCACCTCCCGTCACGGCATCCTGCCGGCCGTGCGCGCCCTCATCGACCATCTTGCGCAAGCGCTTCCCGATGCTTTGGCGCGCTGCACGGAGGTCGAGCCGCGTCAGACGACATTGCTGCGCGCCGCCGAATAGGCTGTAATCACACGACCAAAGCCAGCGCGCCGCGGACAGGCAGCGGCCAAACGGGGACAGACAGCATGACACGGGAACGGCGGCGGGGTATCGTCAGGCGGCGCAGGACGGCCATAGGCGCAATTCTGGTGGCGGGCATCTCCTTTCTCGCGGGGATGACAGACGCGGTGGGTCTGCTGCATCTGGGCAGTTTCGTTTCCTTCATGAGCGGCAACACCACGCAGGCCGCCGTCGCCCTTGCACGCGGCAACCTGGGACACGCCGCGCTTCTTCTGGGTGGTCTTGCGGTCTTCGTGGCCGGCAATGCCCTTGGCATCATCATCGCCCATGGCGCGACGCGCCGAACATTCCGGGTCCTGACGGCGGTCACCGTGCTGCTCGCCGGCGCTGCGCTGTTGACAGCGCAGGACCATGCGATCGTGCAGTTCTATCTGATCATTCTTGCCATGGGTGTGATCAACACCGCGGTCGAGCATATCGAGGGTCTGCCGATCGGGCTCACCTATGTCACCGGTGGCCTGTCGCGATTCGGACGTGGGCTTGGCCGCATGCTGGTCGGCCAGCGCCATCCCGGCTGGCTGATCCAGAGCGTGCCCTGGCTCGGCATGGCCATAGGTGCCGTTTGCGGCGCCTTGCTCGAGATCCATTTCGCCGCCGCATCCCTGTGGATGACCTGCAGCCTTTCGGCCCTGCTCGCCGCCGCCGCCTTCTTCATCCCGCCCCGGCTGCAGCGGCGCATGGCCCATGCTCATGTTCATGTCCCGGCCCGAAAAATCGCCCAGCCGGGCATGTAGGCTCAGGCCGTTTCCTGGCCTGTGATCGCCGGAGAGAGGCTTGCGGAAGGCAGGCGGTCATCGGAAAAATGCAGCGACAGAGGATTTTTGCTTTACACGCCAACAGAATCTGGTAACTCCCTCCGCGTGCTGCCCTTATAGCTCAGTTGGTAGAGCACCTGATTTGTAATCAGGGGGTCTCGGGTTCGAATCCTGATGGGGGCACCATTAAATTCCAAGGCTTAGGCCTTAATTTTTCCCGAAAACAAGCTAAAATTACTCCCACGCACATCTCGTATAGTGTTTGGGGGCAAAATGACGTGTCATACCGTTCTTGGTGACAAGGTCAGCGCTGAGATTGAAGCCCCCACCCGAAGACGATTGCCAACGTTGAATCGACAGTGTTTTTTTTGCATCCCCGGCCAGTATTGTGA
>NZ_LSRP01000078.1 GCF_001885585.1 Pararhizobium antarcticum | reverse complement strand
GGATGTGAGGGGGGGATGGCCATCGCCCTTTGATTTTGTGGGGGGCCGGTGAAGATGCAGCCAATTCATATAGGTTCAATTCTCGCAGGCGGCATTGCGAGCAGTTTCATCGGCGATATAAGCGGGATCATAGTCGTCGAAGCAACGGCTTATATGGTCGTTCAATTGCCAGCCCCACACCACGACAGCAGCTATCGTAAAAAACAAAGCCGCCAATACGAGCCGTCTGCCGAGTTTACGCATCGCTCTCGCTTCTTCCAACCACACATTGCAAGAACGGTAACAATCGGCCGACCATTGCGCAAGCCAATGCAGTATTCGTTGACCGCAGTTGGCAACCCTTGCCGCCCTCACAGAGGGAGGGGGGATGATCAAGTTGTCGAGCCCGGAGACATGGGCGACAGAGGTCCTCACCTGTCCGTTCACTTGTTGCGGGCCAACAGTCTTCTCCCGGTGAACGGGAAGCGCCATCTCTCGCGCCGTAACTCCCCATTTTCCCATCCCCTACACACGGAAAAACATCATGCCAACAGGATTTCACGAAGTCCGGTTTCCGCTTCGCCTTGCCCTGGGCACGAGTGGCGGGCCGGTGCGGCGGACGGATATTGTCAGCCTTTCGAACGGGCGGGAAAATCGCAACCGGCGCTGGCGCGATGCCCGCAGGCATTATGATGCGGGGTCGGGGATCCGGTCGATCGACGATCTCTATGCGGTGCTGGCCTTTTTCGAGGCGCGGGCCGGGCAGGTGTACGGGTTTCGCTTTCGCGATCCGGTCGACTGGAAATCCTGTGCGCCGCAGACTTCGATTGCCGCCAGCGACCAGATCATCGGCACCGGCGACGGGGCGACGGCCAGCTTTGCGCTGGCCAAGACCTATGCCGATGCCGGCGGCGCCTCGGTGCGGCCGATCGAAAAGCCGGTGGCGGGCAGTGTTTTGGTTTCAGTGGGTGGCGTTGCTGCTGCGTCCGGCGATTTTGCGGTGGACGTTGCGACGGGTGTCGTGACCTTCGTGCCGGCGCAAATTCCAGGCGCCGGTGCAGTGGTGCGTGCGGGCTACGAGTTCGACGTGCCCGTGCGTTTCGACATCGACCGGATCGATATCGATCTGGCGCAGTTCAAGGCCGGGCGCATCCCGTCGATTCCGCTGGTGGAGATCCGGCCATGAGAGACGTACCATCAGGACTTGCGGCGCATCTGAGCGGCGATGCGACCTCGGTCTGCCATGCCTGGCGGGTGACCCGACCGGACGGCGTCGTGCTCGGTTTTACCGAGCATGACCGCGACCTGAACTTCGACGGGACGGATTTTCGCGCCGCCAGCGGCTTTCAGGCTGCTGATACGGAGGCGACGTCTGGGCTCTCCGTCGAGGCAAGCGAGATTGCCGGGGGATTTTCAAGTGCTGCCATCAGCGAGGCGGATGTGCTTGCCGGACGGTATGATGGCGCGCGGGTCGAGGTTTTTCTCGTCAACTGGCAGTCGGTCGATGACCATATGCTGCTGCGGGTGCAGGAGATTGGCGAGGTGACGCGGGCGGGCGACGCGTTTCGCGCCGAATTGCGCCGACTGACCCACCGGCTGGACCAGGTCAAGGGCCGCATCTACGGCCGCCGCTGCGACGCCGTTTTGGGCGACACGCGCTGCAAGGTCAATATCGACGTCGTGCCCTGGCGGGCAGCCGGCGTGGTGACGGCCGTGCCGGGCGCGACGCGGCTGACCGTCGGGGGGCTCGCCGGGGCGCCTTCCGGCTTCTATCGCTATGGCAGAATCGGTTTTCTGGTGGGGGCCGCTGCCGGCCAGAGCGCCGACGTCGAAGACCATATCCTGGACGCCGGCGTGGCAACGCTGCCGCTTTGGCTGCCGCCGGCTGTGGCGGTTTCCGTGGGGGACACGTTCGAGATCCGGGCCGGCTGCGACAAGCGTTTTGCCACCTGCCGGGACAGGTTCGAGAATCCGGTGAACTTTCAGGGCTTTCCGCATCTTCCCGGTGCCGATTTCGCGTTCGGTTATGCCGACGGCGACACGGTGCATGATGGGCGGCCGCTCTATGACTGAGGCCCGCCCGACCGGATCTGCCGTCATTGCGGCGGCCCGCGCCTGGATCGGCACGCCGTACCGGCATCAGGCAAGCCTGAAAGGCGTCGGCTCCGATTGCCTCGGGCTGGTGCGCGGCGTCTGGCGGGATCTCTACGGGGTGGAGCCGGAACTGCCGCCGGCCTACCAGCCCGACTGGGCCGAGCGGGGTGCCAGTGATGCGCTGATGGCGGCAGCCATCCGCCATTGCGGCCCGGCCTTGCCGCTTGCTGCGATGGCCGGCGGCGATCTTCTGCTGTTTCGCTGGCGACCCGACATGCCGGCCAAACATGCCGGCATCCTGAGCGCGCCCGACCGTTTCATCCATGCCTACGAGCAGGCGGCGGTGATCGAATCCGCGCTGGTGCCATCCTGGGGGCGGCGGATCGCCGGCGTCTTCCGTTTTCCCGACAGTCCGTAAACCCGAGAAGGGGCCGCGCATGGCAACCATCCTCCTGCAGGCGGCCGGGGCCGCACTCGGCAGCGTCTTCGGGCCTGTCGGCGCCGTGCTTGGCCGCGCCGTTGGCGCGCTTGCCGGCTCGGCCATCGACCGGTCGATCATCAACGGTGTGAGCACGGTGCGCGGTGCGCGGCTCGGCGATGCCCGCATCAGCGGCGCTGACGAGGGCACCGCGATCACCCGCGCCTATGGCACGGTGCGGATCGGCGGAACGCTGATCTGGGCGACACGCTTCGAGGAGGAGGTGCGCTCCGAGCGGCAGGGCGGCAAGGCCAGCGGGCCGCGGGTCGAGACGTTTCGCTATTATGCCAATCTGGCCCTCGGGATCTGCGAAGGCGAGATTGCCCATGTGCGCCGGGTCTGGGCCGATGGCCGCGAACTCGACCTGACGGCAATCGAGATACGCATCCACAAGGGCACGCAGGCGCAGATGCCGGACCCGCTGATCGAGGCCAAGCAGGGAACCGGCAAGACGCCGGCCTATCGCGGGCTCGCCTATGCCGTGTTCGAGCGTTTTCCGCTTGACGCCTATGGCAACCGCATCCCGGTCCTCCAGTTCGAGGTGCTGCGCCCCGTCGGCACGCTGGAAAAAGCGATCCGGGCGGTAACGCTCATTCCGGGCTCCAGCGAACATGGCTATGATCCGGCCGTGGTGACGGAGCGCACAGGGGCCGGCGAAAGCCGCCGGATCAACCGCAACGTCTTTCACGGCGCCTCGGACTGGCAAGCCTCGATCGACGAACTGCAGGCGCTGTGTCCCAATCTCGAGCGGGTGGCGCTGGTCGTGTCCTGGTTCGGCACCGACCTGCGGGCCGGGCTCTGCCAGATCGTTCCGGGGGTGGAAACGCCCCTGCGCGACCAGGAAAGCAAGACCTGGTCTGTCTCCGGCATGTCCCGCGCGTCAGCCCATACGATCACCAGCAATGGCGGCGGGCCGGCCTATGGCGGCACACCAAGCGATGCCAGCGTTGTCGCGGCGATCGCCGACCTCAAGGCGCGCGGGCTGAAGGTCTATCTCTATCCCTTCGTGATGATGGACATCGCTGCCGGCAATATGCTGGCCAATCCCTATGGGGGAACCGGGCAGCCGGCCTATCCCTGGCGCGGCCGCATCACCTGCCATCCGGCCAGCGGCGTGGCCGGCAGCACCGACCGGACGGCAGCAGCCCGCATCCAGGTCGTTACCTTTTGCGGCGCAGCCTCGGCGGCTGATTTCTCGGTTTCGGGCACGCAGGTGACATCCAGCGCAGCCGACGCGGGATACCGGCGGCTGGTTCTGCACTACGCATGCCTGGCGGAGGCGGCTGGCGGCGTCGACGGCTTCATCATCGGCTCGGAACTGCGCGGCCTGACACGGCTGCGCGATGCATCCGGCGCCTTTCCCTTCGTCGAGGCGCTGGTGACGTTGGCCAACGACGTCCGGGCTGTCGTCGGCGGCGAAACCAGGCTGACCTATGGCGCGGACTGGAGCGAGTATTTCGGCTATCACCCGGAAGATGGCTCCGGCGAGGTGCATTACAATCTCGATCCGCTCTGGGCGAGTGCGGCGATCGATGCTGTCGGCATCGACAACTACATGCCGCTCTCCGACTGGCGCGACGGCGACAGGGAGAGCGGCAATCCGGACGGGTTCGGCCTGGCCGAAGACCGCGACGCCATGGCCGCGATGGTGCTCTCGGGCGAGGGCTATGACTGGTATTATGCGAGCGATGCCGATCGCCGGGCCCGGCTGCGCAGCGCGATCACCGACGGGCTTTCGGGAAAACCCTGGGTCTACCGCTACAAGGATCTCGTCCATTGGTGGGGCGAGCCGCATCATGACCGCATCGGCGGCGCCGAGCGGGCAAGCCCTACCGCCTGGGTCCCGGGGTCAAAACCGATCTGGTTCACGGAAGCCGGTTGCCCGGCGATCGACAAGGGATCAAACCAGCCGAACGTCTTCACCGATCCGAAATCCTCGGAGACGGCTTTTCCGTATTTTTCGAACGGTGCGCGCTGCGATGCGATGCAGCGCCGCTTTCTCGATGCACAGCTCGGCTTCTGGTCGGCACCCGGAGCGCCGGATTGCGTCGATCCGGATCACATCTTCGTCTGGACCTGGGACGCGCGGCCAACGCCGGCGTTTCCCGAAAACACCGCGCTCTGGTCGGATGGTGGCAACTGGCAGAGGGGGCATTGGCTGAACGGGCGGCTTGGTGCCGGCACGGCGGGCGATGTGATCGGCGCCATCCTTGCCGATCATGGTTTTGACTTAGCCGACACCACCTGCGTCGCCGGCGACCTGGGCGGCTATGTGCAGGCCGAGCAGGCGGCGGCGCGCGACGTGCTGGAGCCGCTGATGGCCGCCTTGCAGATCGATGCGGTCGAGCAGGGCGACATCCTGCGTTTTCGCTCGCGCATGCGGCTTGCTGCAGCGCCGACGATCATTCCGGTGCTGGCCGATCCTGATGATCAAGCGCTGATCGAGGAGACCCGCGGCCACGGCAGCGACTATGCCAGCGAGGTCATTCTCGACCATTTCGACAGCCGCCGCGACTATGAAAAAAGCACGGCCCGGTCGCGCAGCACCGTGCCCGGCAATGACCGGGTCCTGCGTCTGTCGCTGTCCGCCGTGCTGCACGAGGGGGCAGCGCTGGGGGCGGCCGAAGACGGCCTGCGGGATCACCAGGCGGCACGACGCAGCCTGCGGTTTTCGCTGTCGCCAGCGGCGCTTGCGCTGGAGCCCGGCGATGTCGTGACGCTCGCGGACGGGCCGGAGGGTGCGTTTCTGATCGCGCGGATCGAGGATGGTGCGGTGCGGACCGTCGAGGCGCGCGGCTTCGTTTCGTCCGGCGGGAACGGCGCGCCTGTTTCGGACGGCATGAGCCTTTCGCGCCAGAAGGTCTCCGACGGCTTCGATCCGCTCCTGCATTTCCTGGACCTGCCGCAATACGAGCCGGGCGATGCCGCGGGTTTTGCCCGCGGAGCGGTGTTTTCAAGGCCCTGGCACGCGGTCATGCTGTCCTCTTCGGCAGGGCTGGACGGCTACCGGATACGGGTGCGGCTGGATCAGCCCGCCCAGACGGCTGTGCTGGCCGAAGCGCTGGCGAGCGGCGTGCGCGGGCGTTTCGATCCGGTGGGGACCGTCGTCATCGACCTTCATTTCGGGGGGCTCTCATCCGCATCGACGATCGCCGTGCTGAACGGTCAGAACCGCATCGCCATCCTTGCGCAGAACGGCGCGTGGGAGGTGATCGGCTATCGCGTGGCGCAGGAGATTTCGCCGGGGCGCTGGCTGATGTCCGGGCTGCTGCGCGGCCTGCACGGCACGGATGACGCGATGCGCGCGGGCGCAGCGCCGGGGACCCCGGCCGTGGTTCTGAACGCGGCGGTGAAGGCCTTGGGTCTCAGCGGCGGCGAGGCCGGACAGGCCATGAACTGGATTGCAGAACAGACAGGGCAGGCGGCAACGTCTGTTGGGCCTTTTGCGTTTGCGGGCGGATTGCGTGCGCAAAGGCCGATCGAACCGGTGCATCTGAAGGCACGCCGGGAAGAGACGGGCGCCATCCGCTTTTCCTGGATCCGCCGCGCCCGCCGCGATGCCGATCACTGGCTGGACGGCGACATCGCGCTCGACGAGGCGGTGGAGCGCTACCGGATCGATATTCTCGACGGGGCAACTGTCCGGCGCAGCGCCGATGTCTTCGAGCCGGACTACCTCTATCCGGCGAGCACAGAACTGGCCGATTTCGGCACGGCACAGACGGTGATCACGATTCGCGTCCGGCAGGTTGGCGCGACGGTGGCGAACGGTGTTGCAGCCACGGCGATGCTCGTCATCGAATGAATTTTCAAAGGAGAACCACATGAACGAGCTGAAACACTGGTCTGCTTCGAAGACCGTCTGGGGCGCCGCAATTGCAATCCTGGCATCCTGTGCCAATCTTATCGGTCTGGATATCAGCGCCGAGGATCAGCAGGGGCTGATGGATCATGTTTCGGCCATTGCGGCCGCTGCTGGCGGAATTCTGGCGATCTGGGGCAGGATTTCTGCCAGCAAACGCTTGCGCTGATCGCCGATGCGTGCCGGACCGGGCGACATTCATTTACCATTCAGACTGGATCGGCTATTGATTTCGCAAGATGCTTCCCATGTCGAAAGTGCTTTCATGTCCTCATCCTTGATCATAGCAACGCTTGCAGCGGGCCTCGCCGGATTCGCACCGCCAGCGATTGATGTGCCATCGATGGTTGTAGCAGTCGGGGGCGATTGCGGTGCGGCTGCGGCGCAGGTTGTCGCCGAGACCGGCGGTGAACTGCTTTCGGCCCAGCCGACGGGCGACGGAAAATGTGTCGTCACGGTGTTGATACCCGGCAATGGCGGGCGACCGAAAAAGGTTACTATGCGCGTCGCGATGTAGGGCTAAGGCAACGGGCCAGGTCGGCAACGATACCAAGGGAGATGGGACTTCATGCGCATTCTGGTGGTCGAAGACGACGTCAATCTCAACCGGCAACTCACGGAGACGCTGAAGGAAGCCGGTTATGTCGTCGACCAGGCCTATGATGGCGAAGAAGGGCATTATCTCGGCGAGAGCGAGCCTTACGACGCCGTCATTCTTGATATCGGCCTGCCGGAAATGGACGGCGTGACGGTGCTGGAAAAATGGCGCGCCGCCGGGAAGGTGATGCCTGTGCTCATTCTGACCGCTCGCGACCGATGGAGCGACAAGGTCGCCGGTATCGATGCCGGTGCCGACGACTATGTGACAAAACCCTTCCATGTCGAGGAAGTGCTGGCCCGCATCCGCGCGCTGATCCGGCGTGCGGCCGGTCATGCCAGCTCGGAAATTGTCTGTGGACCGGTGCGGCTCGACACCAAGGGCTCGAAGGCGCTTGTCGATGGCGTCGTCCTGAAACTCACCTCGCACGAGTTCCGGCTGCTGTCCTACCTGATGCACCATATGGGCCAGGTGGTCTCGCGGACTGAACTGGTGGAGCATATGTACGACCAGGATTTCGACCGGGATTCCAACACGATCGAGGTCTTCGTCGGCCGCCTGCGCAAGAAGATCGGCAATGACCTGATCGAGACGGTGCGTGGTCTCGGCTACCGGATGCAGGCGCCGGGTGCCGGCAACGCGCCGTCGAAGTCCTGACCCGGATGCGGCGGCATGCGATCCTGAGGACAAGAACGACGGATGGCGGACGGCGTCGGACAGCAGGCCCTGTGACACATGCGGGCGGCGGGTCCTGCCAATGAGCGTGCAGCCGCAATCCCTCACGGCGCGCGTTCTTCTCGTATCGACCATATGGGCGGTGCTGGCGCTCGTCGTCATCGGCGTCGTGATCTCGGCGCTTTATCGGCAGGGGTCTGAACGCGGATTTCAGGACCTGCTGCGGGCGCAGCTCTACAACGTCATCAACTCGATCTCCGTCAATGACACCACCGCGCTTGCTGGCAGCCCGCAACTCGGCGATCTCCGGTTTTCGCAGCCGCAGACCGGCTGGTACTGGATCGTCGAGCCGATCGGTGAATTCGATACGCCGCCTTTGATGTCGACTTCGCTCGGCTCCGGCACGCTGCCGATCGCCAGCGTCGACGAAGTGCCGTTCGACATCCGCTATGAGCGCTTCTACACGACGGCTGATTCCTTCGGCAATCTGGTCGAAGTGGCGGAGACGGAAGTGGTCCTCGATATTCAGGGTCATACGGCGCGGTTTCGCGTTGCCGGCAATCGCGACGTGCTCGAGGCCGACATCAATGCTTTCAACCAGAATCTCTACATCGCGCTTGCGATCTTCGGCCTCGGCGGGCTCGGCATGAATGCGCTCGCCATCCTGTTCGGACTGCGGCCGCTCGATCAGGCGCGCCGGTCGCTGGAAAAGGTGCGCGGCGGCGAAAGCGAACGGCTCGACGGGGCGTTTCCGCGCGAAATCCAGCCGCTGGCCAGCGAGGTCAATGCGCTCATCGACAGCAATCGCCGGATCATCGAGCGGGCGCGCATGCAGGTCGGCAACCTGGCGCATTCGCTAAAAACGCCGATCGCCGTGCTGCTCAACGAATCGCGCGTGCTCGACGCCCCTCATGGCGACCTCGTCAAGGCGCAGGCCGATGCGATGCAGATGCAGGTCCAGTCCTATCTCAACCGTGCCCGGATTGCCGCGCAGCGCGAATCGGTGCTGGCGCGCACGGAGGTCGAACCGGTCCTTGAACGGCTGGTTCGGGTGATGCGCCGGCTGCATGCAGACAAGACCTTCGTGCTCTCTGTCTCGCCGCCCGGGCTGGTGCTGGCCATGGAGCAGCAGGATGTCGAGGAAACCATCGGCAATCTTCTGGACAATGCGGCGCGTTATGCCGGGTTGCAGGTAACGCTGCGTGCCCATGCCGCACCGGAGGGGATTCAGGGGCGCGATCCGGGACGCCGCCAATGGATCACGCTTGAGGTTGAGGATGATGGCCCGGGCCTCGAGCCGGAACAGATCGCGGTGGCGATCAAGCGCGGCAAGCGACTGGACGAGAGCAAGCCGGGAACGGGGCTCGGTCTGTCGATCGTCAGCGAAATCGCCGGCGAATATCAGGGAACGCTTGGCCTGTCGCGGGGCGAAGCGGGCGGACTGAAGGCCATGCTGGTGCTGCCCGCCGTTTCATGATGCCGACAGGCGTGTCTTTTTTGACAGGGTCAGCCGCAAAATCGCCAACAAAGGCGGCTTTGCGCCGGGTTCTGTTGCCTGTTGCGGCGGGGAATGCAAAAAGATAGTCGGCCATGGAATCGAAGCGGCGCCTGTCGCTGAACGCCTGGTCTGAACGAAGCTTTGAAAGCCGGATTGCCTGACGATGATGAAGACGACATCTGCCAAGATATGCAAACCTGTCGGGATCGCTGCGTTGATCGTCTCCGGTGCGGTTCTATTGACCGCTTGCGGCTCCGGGTCCGGCCAGAAGACGAGGCTTGGCGGCGGTATGATCGGTGCTACGCAGAAGTCGAATGCCTCGGCACCTTTGATCGCGGCGCTCGATGGTGGCGTGATCGGCCGCGATGCAGGGCTTGCGATCGGCAGGGCTGACCGGCAACGGGCGCTCGAGGCGGAGTATCGCGCATTGGAAGCAGCCCCTGGCGGACAGCCTGTCGTCTGGGAAGGTTCGGCCGTCAGCGGCTCCGTCGTTTCGGCGGCACCTTATCAGGTCGGGTCGCAGAATTGCCGGCAGTACAGCCACACTGTGACCATCAAAGGCAAGCAAAGCGTTGAACGCGGGGCTGCATGCCGCAACGCGGACGGCAGTTGGACACCACTCAACTGAATATCGACGCCGCCTCATCCGTTTCAGGACTGTTGCGGCGAAACGCCTCAAATCTTCGGCATTACCGGTTTTCGTGTTGGAATGCGGTCTGCCGCATAGTAATTGAGCAAACATGCTGTTCTGGATCCTTGTTGCCATCCTGACGGCGGCGGTCGCCGTCGTTCTGCTCTTGCCGCTGCTGCGTGCCAATGCCCGCGCCGAGGCGCCTCGAAGCCATGACGTGGAAGTCTATCGCGACCAGCTGGACGAGCTGACGCGGGACGAGAAGGCGGGACTGATTTCCGGAGAGGATGCCGAATTCGCGCGGGCCGAGGTCGCTCGCCGGCTGATCGCGGCAAATGACGCCGTCAAGGCGTCGACCGGACAGGTCTCCTCGATGCGCGCCAACCGGCTGGCGCAACTCTGCGTCATCATCCTGTTGCCGCTCCTGGGGCTCTGTCTCTACTTGACTACGGGCAGTCCGGACACGCCGGACGCGCCGCTTTCGGCCCGCCTTGCCAATCCGGACGCCGACCCGAACATACTCATTGCCCAGGCCGAGCAAAAACTTGCGCAGAACCCGGAAGACGGGGCGGGCTGGGATGTTCTGGCGCCGATCTACTATCGCACCGGCCGGATCGAGGACGCAGCCGTTGCCTTCGACCGGGCGGTCCGGCTGCTCGGGCCGACGCCCGCCCGGCTCGGCGGCTATGCCGAAAGCCTGATTGCGCTGTCCGGCGGTCTGGTCACGACGGAGGCCCAGACGGCCCTGCAGAAATCGCTGATCCTGGAGCCGAACGATCCCCGCGCCGAGTTCTACCTGGCGCTTGCGTTGAAGCAGGAAGGCAAGAAGGACCTGGCGCTCGCCGCGTTTGACCAACTCGTCGCCCGATCGCCGCAGGATGCGCCCTGGTTGCCGCTGGTCAACGACCATATCGCCAGTCTGAAGGGCGAGCCGACGACGACGGATAGCGGCACCGCAGACACCCAGGCCGTTGAAGCCGCACCCGGAAATCCGACATCCGACGATATCGCGGCTGCCGCGACCATGGCTGATGGCGACCGGCGGGCGATGATCGAGGGCATGGTCGACAGCCTGTCCGCAAAGCTCGCGGCGGAGCCCGCCAATTTCGAAGGCTGGATGCGGCTGGTGCGCTCCTACGCGGTGCTCGACCAGAAAGACAAGGCGGCGGATGCCCTGAAGCAGGGACTGGCTGCCTTTCCGGCGGACAGTGAACAAGGCAAGCAATTGCTCGCCCTTGCCGATGAACTCGACCTCAAGCCTTCGGGAGAAACCCCATGACCCGCAAGCAGAAGCGTCTGGCAATCATCGGTGGCGGGGTGGGCTTTCTGCTTGCCTCGGTTCTTCTGGTGATGTTCGCCTTCAGCCAGGCGGTGGCCTATTTCTACATGCCGGCTGATTTGCAGACGATGCAGGTGCCGCCGGAGACACGCATTCGCCTCGGCGGACTGGTCGGCGAGGGATCCGTCAAGCGCGGTCAGGGCTCGACGGTGAATTTCTCGGTGACGGATGCGGTCGGGACGGTCAACGTCACCTATACCGGCATTCTCCCGGACCTCTTCCGGGAAGGCCAGGGTGTCGTCACCGAAGGCCGGTTCGTGGCCGGCAATCCGGATTTTGTTGCCGATACGGTTCTGGCCAAGCATGATGAGAACTACATGCCCAAGGATGTCGCCGACCGGCTGAAGGAACAGGGCGTGTGGCAGGGCGAGGAAGCGGCCAAATGATCATCGAGCTTGGACACTACGCGCTTGTGCTGGCCCTGGCGACGTCGCTGCTGCAGTCGGTTCTGCCGATCGTCGGCGCCTTTCGCGGCGACCGCTCGCTGATGCAGGTCGGCACGACGGCGGCGATGGCAACGTTCGGCCTGGTGGCCGTTTCCTTTGCCGTTTTGACCTATGCCCATCTGACGTCCGACTTCTCGGTGAAGAACGTCTGGGAAAACTCGCATTCGCTCATTCCGCTGATCTACAAATATTCGGGCGTCTGGGGCAATCACGAGGGATCGATGCTGCTGTGGCTGCTGATCCTCGCCTTCTTTTCGGCCCTTGTGGCGAGTTTCGGCAGCAACCTGCCGGAAACGCTGAAGGCCAACGTGCTGGCGGTGCAGGCATGGATTGCTTCGGCCTTCACGCTCTTCCTGCTTTTGACGTCCAATCCCTTCGCGCGGCTCGTTCCAGCACCGGGCGAGGGGCAGGATCTCAACCCGGTCCTGCAGGACATCGGGCTGGCGATCCATCCGCCGTTGCTTTATCTTGGCTATGTCGGTTTTTCCGTCTGCTTTTCCTTTGCCATTGCGGCTCTGATCGAGGGCCGCATCGATGCGGCCTGGGCACGCTGGGTGCGGCCTTGGACGCTCGCTGCATGGACCTGCCTGACGGCGGGCATCTCGATGGGGTCCTACTGGGCCTATTACGAACTCGGCTGGGGCGGCTGGTGGTTCTGGGATCCGGTCGAAAACGCGTCCTTCATGCCATGGCTGGCCGGCACCGCACTTCTGCACTCCGCCCTTGTCATGGAAAAGCGCGAAGCGCTGAAGATCTGGACCGTGCTGCTTGCGATCATGACCTTTTCGCTGTCGCTTCTCGGTACTTTCCTAGTGCGCTCCGGCGTCTTGACATCGGTGCATGCCTTCGCAACGGACCCGACACGCGGCGTCTTCATCCTTGCCATTCTCGTCTTCTTCATCGGTGGCGCGCTGTCGCTGTTTGCCTTTAGGGCAACGCGGCTGAAGGCGGGTGGGATTTTCGCGCCCATTTCGCGTGAAGGTGCGCTGGTCTTTAACAATCTCATCCTGACGACGGCCACTGCCACGGTGCTGACCGGCACGCTTTATCCACTGGTGCTCGAGGCGCTGACCGGATCAAAGATTTCCGTCGGCCCGCCCTTCTTCAACATGACCTTCGGATTGCTGATGCTTCCGCTTTTGCTGGCGGTGCCCTTCGGGCCTCTGCTGGCCTGGAAACGTGGCGATCTTCTGGGGGCGGGACAAAGGCTGTTTGCAGCCGTCGGTGTCGGTCTTCTGATCGGCGGCATCATCTATTATGTCCAACATGGCGGGCCAATCATGGCGATGTTCGGTCTGGCGCTCGGGGTCTACGTGATCTGCGGTTCGCTGACGGATCTTGCCCTGCGTTCAGGGCTTGGCAAGGTCTCCGGGGCGATTGCCTTCCGGCGCTTCAAGGGGCTGCCGCGGTCTGCTTTCGGAACAGCGCTTGCCCATATGGGGCTTGGCGTGACGATGATCGGCATTGTCGGCGTGACCGCATTCGAAACCGAACATGTTGTCGAGATGAAGCCGGGAATGACCACGCAAGCGGGCGGCTACACCGTGCGTTTCGACGGCATGCGACAGGGCAACGGTCCCAATTTCACCGAGGAATCCGGGCACTTCACGGTCACCCGCGATGGTGTCGAAGTCACCGAGATGTGGTCGTCGAAACGCATGTACACCGCCCGTCGGATGCCGACGACGGAAGCCGGCATTCGCAGCTTCGGGTCAAACCAGCTTTATGTTTCGCTGGGCGACGCGATGGCGGATGGGGGCGTGGTCGTGCGCATCTGGTGGAAGCCGTTCATTCTCTGCATCTGGGGCGGAACACTGTTCATGATCGCCGGCGGCATGGTCTCGCTGACGGACCGACGTCTTCGGGTCGGTGCGCCCTCGCGGGCGAAAAAGCAGAAGAAACTCGTGCTGGAGCCGGCGGAATGATCCGCCGTGGGCTGCTTGTCCTCGTCCTGCTGTTGTCAGCGGCACCCGCCTTTGCCGTCAATCCCGATGAAATCATGGCTGATCCGGCGCTGGAATCGCGCGCGCGGGCGCTGTCGACGCAACTGCGCTGCATGGTCTGCCAGAACCAGTCGATCGACGATTCCAATGCGGAGCTTGCCAAGGACCTGCGTGTGCTGGTGCGCGAGCGGATCCTGGATGGCGACAGCGACGAGGCTGTGATCGACTATGTCGTTTCCCGCTATGGCGAATTCGTGCTGCTCAATCCGCGTTTCGAGACAAAGACGCTGCTTTTGTGGGGCGCGCCGATCGTCTTGCTGCTCGCAGGTGCGGCAGCGATGGCCGTTGCCGCGCGCCGCCGGACCGGCAAGTTAACGGGGACGGCCCTGACCACCGAGGAGCGTGCGCAGCTTGCGCAGGTCTTGCGCGAGCGCGAGCAGGGGAATGGTGATTAGTCATTGGTGGGTGGTGAGTAGCGGGTAGCGGGTTGGGGCTTGCGTCTTCTGGCGGAAGACGGTTTCTCACTACCGACTACCGACTACCGACTACCGACTACCGACTACCGACTACCGACTACCCCCAACATTACCAATTGTTCATGTCGTGGACACAAGTCCGTAAGGTGCGTTCGACTATTGCTTTCTCATCGGCTGTTCCTCCAGCGCAGCCAGACATGAGAGAAAAGGCAAATCGGATGTTCAAGACCCAAACACTGCGTCCTTCCCTGAAGACTGTTCTGAAAACAACGACTGTCGCCGGCCTCGCGGCCGTCATGCTGTCCACCGGCATTCCCGCTGCCGTGACGCAATCCTTTGCTGCCGCCGTCAAGGTCGAGGCGCCGCAGGTTCCCAGTTTCGCCAATGTCGTCGATGCGGTTTCGCCCGCTGTCGTATCCGTTCGCGTCCAGTCGCGCGCCAACCCGGTTTCGGACGATGCCAGCAATGGCTTCAGCTTTGATTTTGGCGGCCGTGGTCTCGATCAATTGCCGGATGATCATCCGCTGAAGCGCTTCTTCAAGGAATTCGGTGGCCCGAACGGCCCGGATGGCGACAGGCGCGCCGAGCGCGGCCATGGGCCACGTGACGGCAAGCGCGGCGGCGGTCGCCTGCATCCGAGTTCACAGGGCTCAGGCTTCTTCATCTCGGAAGATGGTTTTCTCGTCACCAACAACCATGTCGTCTCCGACGGTTCGGCCTTCACGGTCATCTTGAACGACGGCACCGAACTTGACGCCAAGCTGGTCGGTAAGGACAGCCGCACCGATCTGGCCGTGCTCAAGGTCGATGACAAGCGCAAGTTTACCTATGTCAGCTTTGCCGATGATACCAAGGTGCGTGTCGGCGACTGGGTGGTTGCCGTGGGCAATCCGTTCGGCCTCGGCGGCACGGTGACGTCAGGCATTGTTTCCGCCCGTGGCCGCGATATCGGGTCCGGTCCCTATGACGATTATCTCCAGGTCGATGCTGCCGTAAACCGCGGCAATTCCGGCGGACCGACCTTCAACCTCAACGGGGAAGTCGTCGGCATCAACACTGCGATCTTCTCGCCCTCCGGCGGCAATGTCGGCATCGCCTTCGCCATTCCGGCCTCGGTCGCCAAGGGCGTCGTCGAGGACCTGATGAAGGACGGCGAGGTTTCGCGTGGCTGGCTTGGCGTGCAGATTCAGCCGGTCGACAAGGATGTCGCTGAATCGCTCGGCCTTGCCGAAGCGGGTGGCGCTCTGGTTGTCGAGCCGCAGGCCGGTTCGCCGGGCGAAAAGGCCGGCATCAAGAAGGGCGACGTTGTCACCGCCGTGAATGGCGATCTGATCAAGGGACCGCGTGAACTTGCCCGCATGATCGCCGACATGCGCCCGGGCAGCACGGTCGAGGTGACGCTGTGGCGTGACGGCAAGGCCGAGACGGTCAAGCTCGAGATCGGCACGCTGCCGGAAGACAAGCAGGCATCGGCGGATGCCGACCAGATGCAGCCCGAGGATACCCAGCCCTCCAGCGAAAAGGCGCTTGCCGATCTTGGCGTCAGCGTTTCGCCGGCCGAGGACGGCACGGGCGTGACGATCTCTTCCGTGGACCCTGACTCCGACGCCAGCGACCGCGGCGTCAAGGAAGGCGAGAAGATCGTTTCCGTCAACAATCAGGAAGTCAGCTCTGCAGACGACATCCTCAAGGTGCTCGACAGCGCCCGCAAGGACGGACGGACAAAGGCCCTGTTCCAGATCGAAGCCGAAGCCGGCAGCCGCTTCGTGGCGCTGCCGATCAACAAGGGCTGATCGCGGCCCTGACGGATGACGGACAGGAACGCCGCGAAATCCTTCGGTTTCGCGGCGTTCCGCATTCGGCAGCTTTCCCCTTGCGGATAAGATGCGTGTTGCCGGATGTTCCCAAGGCAAACCGGTTGTGGAAGGCGAGGATCACGGATTATGGTCACGCGCATGAAGATTCTGATTATCGAGGACGATCTGGAGGCCGCCGCCTATCTGGCCAAGGCCTTTCGTGAGGCCGGCATCGTGTCCGACCATGCCAGCGACGGCGAAAGCGGCCTGTTCATGGCGAGCGAGAATGCCTATGACGTGCTGGTCATCGACCGCATGCTGCCGCGCCGCGACGGGCTTTCTGTCATCACCGAACTGCGGCGCAAGGCCATTCACACGCCGGTGCTCATTCTATCGGCCCTTGGCCAGGTGGATGATCGCGTCACAGGCTTGCGGGCCGGCGGTGACGATTACCTGCCGAAACCCTATGCATTCAACGAGCTGCTGGCACGGGTCGAGGTTCTCGGACGGCGCAAGGGCGCGCCCGAGCAGGACATGGCCTACAGGGTTGGCGATCTCGAACTGGACCGCCTGTCCCATTCCGTGCGCCGCCAGGGCAAGGAAATTCCGCTGCAGCCGCGCGAATTCCGCCTGCTTGAATATCTGATGAAAAATGCCGGGCAGGTGGTGACCCGGACCATGCTCCTCGAAAACGTCTGGGACTACCACTTCGACCCGCAGACCAATGTCATCGACGTGCATGTGTCGCGGCTGCGGGCGAAGATCGAAAAGGACTATGATCAGCCGCTGCTGCGGACCGTGCGCGGGAGCGGCTACATGATCAAGGACGAGGCCGCCAGGGGTGACGGACGCACCGATCCATGAGCAGGTTGCGCATCTTGTTGCGAACAACTGCGGTGCGTCTTTCGGCGCTCTACCTCATCCTGTTTTCCATCTGCGCCGCATTTCTGGTCTTCTATGTCACGGCCATGTCGCAGGGACTGCTCGAGCAGCAGACCAGGGATGCCGTGGTTGCCGAGGTGACGCAGATCGAGGCGATCTATAATCGCGCCGGCGTCAACGGCCTGCTGCGCACGCTGGAACGCCGCGCGCGCCAACCGGGCGCCAATCTCTACGTGATTGCCGGGCCGACCGGGGAAATCCTTGCCGGCAACGTCGCCTCGCTGCAGCCCGGTCTTCTCGACCAGGAAGGCTGGACCGAGCAGGCATTCCGCTACCAGCGCTATACGGACGAAAGCCGCAAGGACAGCCATGTCGCGCTGGCCCATGTCTTCTTCCTGCCCAACGGTTTGCGTGTGCTTGTCGGGCGAGACCTGCAGGAGCCGGAGAAATTCCGTGTGCTGGTCCGCCAGGCTCTGATGGTGGCGCTCGGCATCATGGGGCTCGGCGCCCTGATTATCTGGTTCGTCATCGGCCGCAACGCACTCCGGCGGATGGATCGCATGTCGGAGGCCAGCACCAAGATCATGGCCGGCGATCTTTCGCAGCGCCTGCCGATGAGCGGCTCCGGGGACGAGTTCGACCGGTTGTCCGAATCGCTGAATGCCATGCTGGGCCGGATCGAAAAGCTCAACGAGGGTCTGCGCCAGGTCTCCGACAACATCGCCCATGACCTGAAAACGCCGTTGACGCGCCTGCGCAACAAAGCCGAGGCGGCACTTGCGCACCAATCCACCAATACCGGCTACCGGGCCTCGCTGGAGGAGATTATCGGCGAATCTGATCAATTGATCCGCACGTTCAACGCGCTTTTGATGATTTCGCGCGTCGAGGCGGGGGCCGCCGCCGCCGAGATGAGCGATGTCGATCTGTCGCGCAGCGTTGCCGATTGTGTCGAACTCTATGAGCCAGTCGCCGAGGACGAGGCACTGCGGCTGGAAGCCGATGTGCCCGACGGTATCCATGTCAGCGGCAATCGCGAACTGATCGGGCAGGCACTCGGCAATCTGATCGACAATGCGATCAAATATGCCCATGGCGCGGACAATCCGCTGATCCGGGTTCGGCTGGAAAGGCGTGACCGGTCGATCATCCTGTCTGTTGCAGACCACGGACAGGGCGTGCCGGAAGGGGAGCGCGAGCATGTTGTGCAACGGTTCGTGCGGCTCGATGAAAGCCGCAGCAAGCCGGGCACGGGGCTTGGTCTTTCACTTGTCGAAGCGGTCATGGAAATGCACCAGGGGACGCTGGAACTGGGCGATACCGATCCCGGCGCCGAAAACAATCGTGGTTTGACCGCCAGCATGGTTTTCCCCGCCGTCGCCGGCTGATAGACCTTTCAGGCCGGGAGGACGGCGAGGAGGTTTATGTGGAAACGGATACGCGGCGCTTGTCGGAGATCAGGACGAACCCGCTTCGTCCATCCAGCCAGTCCGAAATGAAATCGGTTCTGTCTGATCTCAAGGACATGGCGAAACAGCATACGGCGATTGCGGATCTGATGTCCGGTGAGGGGGCGTTCAGGGAATTCCTGATCTGCGCCTTTTCCCTATCGCCCTTTCTGCGCGATTGCGCCGTCAGCAGACCTGAAATTCTTGTTCGCGCAATTGGCGAACCCGTGGTTCCGCTCATTGTCGCCTGCATTGCAGCGGCCCGCGATGCCTGGAAAAGCGACGAGCCGGGTAAGCCGGTGAGCGATGCGCAGATCATGAGCCGCTTGCGCATCGCCAAGCGCGAAGTGGCCTTCGTCCTTGCCCTTGCCGATCTGCAACGCCTGTTGACCACGCGCGAAACGACACGCTGGCTCAGCGACTTTGCCGGTGCCGCCGTTTCCGCCACCATCGATCACCTGCTTTTGAGCGCCCATGACAGCGGCAAGCTGGTTGTTGCCAACCCGGAACACCCTTCCGAAAACGCCGGCGTCGTGGTTCTCGGCATGGGCAAGCTCGGCGCTTTCGAGCTCAATTATTCGTCCGATATCGATCTTGTGGTGTTTTACGATCCACAATCGCCGCTGGTGGCGGATGTGGACGAGGCGTCGGAAACCTTTGCCCGATTGTTGCGCCGGCTCATCCGCATCCTCCAGGAGCGCAGCGGCGACGGATATGTGTTTCGCACGGACCTGCGCCTCAGGCCCGATCCGGGCGCCACCCCGCTGGCGATCCCGATCGAGGCGGCGATGCTCTATTATGAAAGCCGCGGCCAGAACTGGGAGCGTGCCGCCTTCATCAAGGCCCGCCCGGTTGCGGGCGATCTCGTGGCCGGCGATGCTTTCCTGCGCGAACTGACGCCCTTCGTCTTCCGCAAATATCTCGACTATGCTGCGATCGCCGACATTCACTCGATCAAGCGGCAGATCCACGCGCACAAGGGCCATGGCGAAATCGCAGTCAAGGGGCACAACATCAAGCTCGGGCGTGGCGGCATTCGCGAGATCGAGTTCTTCGTCCAGACGCAGCAGCTGATCGCCGGAGGGCGCACCCCGGAGTTGCGGCTGAAGGCGACCGAGCCGATGCTGCGGGCTTTGGTTGCCGCGAAATGGATTGACGCAAAGACTTGCGAGGAACTGATCGCCGCATACTGGTTCCTGCGCGATGTCGAGCATCGTATCCAGATGGTCCGGGACGAGCAGGCCCATGTGCTGCCGACGACCGAGGCCGAACTGAAGCGCATCGCCTATATGATGGGCTTTGCCGATACGGCCTCGTTTTCGAGCGAACTGTCCCGGGTGCTGAGGACGGTCGAGAAGCGTTATGCCCGTCTGTTCGAGCAGGAGGCGGGACTGTCGACGGAAAGCGGCAACCTGGTCTTTACCGGCCAGAATGACGATCCGGATACGATTGATACGTTGAAAAAGCTGGGATTCCAGCGACCGCAGGACATTTCCAGAATTATCCGGACCTGGCATTACGGACGCTATCGGGCGACGCAATCGGTCGAGGCGCGTGAACGGCTGACGGAACTGACGCCGGGTCTGCTGCGTGTGTTCGGCCAGGGCAAGCGGGCTGACGAGGCACTGCTGCGCTTTGACAGCTTTCTTTCGGGCCTTCCGGCTGGCATCCAGCTGTTTTCGCTGCTCGGCAACAACTCCGGCCTGCTGTCGCTGATCGTCAGCATCATGTCCTCGGCACCAAGGCTGGCGGACATCATTGCCAGCCGTCCGCATGTGTTCGACGGCATGCTCGATCCGCGTCTTCTGGCGGAGCTGCCGACCCGAGACTACCTGGCCAACCGGATCGCCGGTTTCGTCGCGGGCGCCCGTCACTACGAGGACACGCTTGACCGGCTGCGCATCATCGCGGCCGAGCAGCGCTTCCTGATCGGTATCCGGCTCTTGACGGGCGTCATCAGCGGCGTCCATGCCGGGCGGGCGTTCACCGACCTCGCCGATCTCATCATCGATGCGGCGCTCACTGCGGTGCTGGCGGAGGTCGAAATGGCGCATGGACGGTTTCCGGGTGGCCGGGTCGCGGTCATCGGCATGGGCAAGCTTGGCAGCCACGAACTCACAGCCGGCTCCGACGTCGATCTGATCCTGCTTTACGACCATGACGATGCGGCAGGCGAATCCGATGGAGCAAAGCCGCTCGATTCAGTGCGCTATTTCACCCGGATCACCCAAAGGCTGATTGCGGCGCTCTCCGCGCCAACCGCAGAGGGTGTGCTCTACGAGGTCGACATGCGGCTGCGTCCCTCGGGCAACAAGGGGCCGGTTGCGACGCGCATCAACGCTTTCGCCCGCTACCAGCGCGAAGAAGCCTGGACGTGGGAGCACATGGCGCTGACACGCGCCCGACCGATCTGCGGCGATGCCACTCTGATTGCGGAAGCCAGTGCCATTTTCGACGAGGTGCTGGGGCAGCGGCGTGATGTGGCAAAGGTCGCCGCCGACGTTGCCGAAATGCGCGGCATGATCGACAAGGAAAAGCCACCGAGCGATCTCTGGGATTTCAAGCTCATACCCGGTGGACTGGTGGATATCGAGTTCATCGCCCAGTATCTCGAACTGATCGCGCCGGCGCTGGCTTTGCAGATGCCGCAGAACGGTGCATCGACGGTCGAGGTGTTGAAGACGCTCGGACCGCCTGTTCTTGCGCCCGGTGATGTCGAGACGGTGCTGGAGGCCCTGACCCTGTTTACCGAACTCTCGCAGGTCGTCCGACTGTGCATCGAGGGCGATTTCGAATTGAAGAATGCGCCTTCCGGTCTGGTCGACCTCGTCTGCCGGGCGGGCGACTATCCGGATGTCAAGCTGCTGGAGGCGGATGTCCGCCGCCTGTCGAAAGCCGTGCGGCGGATTTTCCAGGCGACGGTCAAGGTCTGAGGCCCGCGCGGCTTCAGGCGTTGTCGGGAATGCGCACGGAGATGATGGTGCCGATATTTTCCGCGGAATAGATCTTCATCGCGCCGCCATGCAGGTTCGTCAGCGAGCGCGAGATCGCAAGGCCGAGACCGGAGCCCCCCTTGCTCTTGGCGTACTGGCTCTGCACCTGTTCGAAAGGCTGACCGATCTTTTCGAGCGCCGCGCGGGGAATGCCGATGCCCGTATCGGCAATCGTCAGTGTCACGGCACCCGCCACCTTGCGTGCCCGCAGGGATATCTTGCCGCCTTCATTGGTGAACTTCACCGCGTTTGACAGGAGGTTGAGCAGGACCTGCTTCATGGCGCGCCGGTCGGCATTCATCGTCAGGCCGGAGGAGATCTGCTGGTCGACGCAGATGTTCTTCTGCACGGCCGGGATGGTGGTGAAGCGCAGCGTTTCCTCGATCAGCGGCGCGAGATCGATGGTTTCGCGGTTGATCTTCATATGACCCGCCTCGATCTTCGACATGTCGAGAATGTCGTTGATGACGTTCAGCAGATGCTGGCCGCTTTCATGGATATCGCGGGAATATTCGTCGTATTTCTCCGAGCCGAGCGGTCCGAACATCTGGTTCTGCAGGATTTCCGAAAAGCCGAGGATGGCATTGAGCGGCGTGCGCAGTTCGTGCGACATGTTGGCAAGGAATTCGGATTTGGCGCGATTGGCGCCCTCAGCCCGCTCCTTCTCTGCCTGATAGTTGGCATTGGCGACCGAAAGTTCGGATTTCTGACGTTCAAGCGTCATGCGCGATGTCGAGAGATCGCCGATCGTCGCCATCAGCCGGCGCTCGGATTCACGCAGGCGAACCTGGTGGCGCTTCAGCAGCGTGATGTCTGTGCCGACCGAAACGAGGCCGCCGTCCCGGGTGCGCCGTTCGTTGATCTGAAGCCAGCGCTGGTCGGCAAGCTGCACCTCCGTCGTCTGCGACTGGTTAGACCGGTCCGGATCGGCGATGCGCCGCTCGATGATCGGCCGGGCCGCTGCCGATGCGACGACCACGCGATCGGTGCCGGGAACCAGGGCCTCGTCGGGCAGGGCGTAGGCTTCCTGGTAATGGGTGTTGCACATCACGAGACGGTCGTTCTTGTCCCACAGCACGAAGGCTTCCGAGGTGCATTCGATCGCGTCCGCAAGCCGCTGGTCGGCCTCGGCGTAGCGCTGTGCCAGCCGATGCTGCTCGGTGACGTCCATGGCGATGCCGATCAGGTGCATCCGACCGGACGAGGTGCGGATCAACTGGGCGCGCGCGCGCAGCCAGACATAATGGCCGTCGGCGTGGCGCATGCGAAAGACCTGGTCGATCTGTTTTGCATCGCCCTTGGCGATTGTGCGGGCCACCTTGTAGATGCCGTTGTCGTCGGGGTGCATGAGGCGCGCTGCATCGCCGAACGACATCACGGCCGTCTTTGGCCCCATGCCCAGCATTTCATACATCGAGCGCGACCAGAACAGTCGCCGGTTCTTCATGTCGAAGTCCCAGAGGCCGCAGCGTCCGCGCGACAGGGCAGTTTCAACACGCAGGTTGGATTCCGCAAAGATCGCATCCGCATCGCGGGCACGCTTTGCCTGGATGTAATAGGCATAGAGAATGACGAGCAGGATCGCCGAAATCCCGGCAAACAGCGTGACGTTGAGGGAGACCTCGTCGCGCCAGAGCGTTTCCATGCGTTTCAGCGGGGTGGCAACGAGCACCGTTCCGACGGCGTCCGGCATCTGGGTGAGAACGACAACATGTTCGGCGCCGTCGATGAAGGCCCGCATCAGAGTGGACCGTTCGCCGAAATACTGGAAGGCGGCGACTTCCGGTGCGATGGTGGCCAGCGACCGGCCGATATAACCGCCGCCCTTTGCAGAACTGGCAAAAATCTGGCCACCCTTCTGCATAACCAGAATGAAGGAACCCTGCTCCAGGAGATCCGGGGTGAGATAGGTCGACAGCCGCTGCTCGACTTCCCAGCGCTGCGCATTGGCAAAAAGGGTGGCGCTGTCCGGATTCAAAGCGGCGTTCGCTGTCGCCGCCGCCAGCATCGCTGTCTGGCTGTAGGAAGATTCCATGCGGGTATATTCCAGCATGATGCCGCTGATCCGCGAGATCGCGACAACCAGCAGAAACGCAATAATCAGGATCGGTATCGACCGCTTCAGCAGTGGCTCTGCCCGCGAGAGGCGCAGTGCCGCCGGTTCCGTGAAAAGCCTTGCGTGCTGGATGACTTCCTTTTCCAAGGTTGAAAACCTTGGAAATTTGAAGCGCAATGCCCCGCCGGCTGCGCGTCCCCGCCGCGCGTCCGCCATCTTTGTCAATCTGTCACCCTCTGGTGATTCGTCGCGCCGCTCGCCCGAATCTAGCCTAATGAATCAATTGTGATTCGCCTTGTCCAGAGGAAAACGTTAAACTTTGTTAACCATTTCTAATCATGGGAAAATCATAGCCGACTGCTGGGCGGCCGCAGAACCTGTGCGGAAAACCCCGAAATGCGGGGTTTTCAACAGGAAAAGCATCGTTTTCGGGCCTATCCCTTGAGCATGCGCTCGACAATGTCACTGACATCAGGAGAGAGTTTTGGCGCCGCCGCGATCTCGCGCAAGGCGTTGCGGGCGTGCTCGGCCCGGCCGTCCTCCAGTGATCTCCAGGAGCGCATCGCCGTCAGGATGCGGGCCGCGAGCTGTGGATTTCGCGCGTCGATGGCAAGGATCTGCTCTGCGAGGAAGCGATAGCCTTCGCCGTCGGCGCGGTTGAAGCCGGTCGGGTTGGAAAAGGCATAGGTGCCAATGAGCGCGCGCACCCGGTTCGGGTTGTTTCCGTTGAAAAGCGGATCGTCCATCAGCATCTTGACCCGCGCCAGTGCAGCGCTGCCCGGGATGGTCGCCTGGATCGTGAACCATTTGTCGAGCACCAGCCCGTTTTCGGCAAAACGCTGCTTGAAAGTGGCCAGCGCGGTCGTCGTCTCCGGGGCATCGGGGAAACGGTGGGCAAGGATGGTCAGCGCCTGGCTCAGATCCGTCATATTGTTGGCGGCGTCGAAGGCCTTCACGGCGCGGCCGGGCACATTTTCGGCATAGACGAGGTAGGAGAGGGCGGCATTGCGCAAGGCCCGCTTGCCAGCACTTGCCGCATCCGGGCTGAACGCATCCGTATCAGCCGTACGCTCAACCAGCGTCGTGAAGATCTGGCGTCCGGCTGCGGCAATGGCCGTCATGATCTGTTGGCGACCGGAATGAATGGCGTCCGGATCGTTGTTGCCGCCGATTTCGCGTGCAATGTCGGCTTCGCTCGGCAGGGCGAGGGCCTGTGCCCGGAAGGCCGGTTCCAGCGCCTCGTCGGCGGCTGCAGCAAGAAGGGCTTCGACAAGCGCGGCATCGCATTCGACCGGCAGGCCGGCCTTGGCGCTCGCTGCGGCGGAAACGAGATTGGGCAGAGCAAGATCGTTCAGGGCCTGCCAGCGGGCAAACAGGTCGCTTTCGAAACGGGCGATATGGGCGCGGTCTTCAGAGGACTGCTCGAAATGCAGGTTGATCGGCGCGGAAAATCCGCGATTGAGCGACAGGGCCGGCCGGGAAGGGACGTTGGAAAACACAACGGTCTGCTTGCGTTCGACGAGATGCACTACGTCGCCGGTGACTTCGGCGCCCGTTACACCCGTGATTGTCACCTCGGCCCCATCGTCGAGCAAAAGGCCGACGCGCAGCGGAATGTGCATCGGTTCCTTGATGTTCTGGCCAGGCGTCGGCGGCACCATCTGTTCGAGCGACAGGGTGAGGGTCTGTTGGCCGGCGTCATAGCTGGTCGACGCGGTGACCAGCGGCGTGCCGGCCTGGTGATACCAGAGCGAGAACTGTGTGAGGTCGCGCTGGCTGACCTCGGCAAAGCACGCGATGAAATCCTCGATCGTCACGGCCTGGCCGTCATGCCGGTCGAAATAGAGATCCATGCCCTGCTTGAACAGATCGGCCCCGAGAATGGTCGCGATCATGCGGGTGACTTCGGAGCCTTTTTCGTAGACCGTTGTCGTATAGAAATTGTTGATTTCGCGGTATTTGACCGGGCGCACCGGGTGGGCGAGCGGGCCTGCATCCTCCGGAAACTGTTCGGCTCTGAGGTGCCGGACCTCGGCGATGCGCTTGACCGTGCGCGACCGCTGGTCGGCGGAAAACTCGTGGTCGCGATAGACCGTCAGACCTTCCTTCAGGCAAAGCTGGAACCAGTCGCGGCAGGTGATGCGGTTTCCGGTCCAGTTGTGGAAATATTCATGCGCGATGATCGCCTCGATATTGGCGTAGTCGGCGTCGGTCGCGGTTTCCGGATCGGCCAGAACATACTTGTCGTTGAAGACGTTCAGGCCCTTGTTTTCCATCGCGCCCATGTTGAAGTCGGAAACGGCGACGATCATGAAGATGTCGAGATCGTATTCGCGGCCGAAAACGTCCTCGTCCCATTTCATCGAGCGCTTCAGCGCGTCCATGGCATAGGTTGCGCGGGCTTCCTTGCCGTGCTCGACATAGATCTTCAGCGCCACGTCGCGGCCGGAGAGAGTGGTGTACGTGTCTTCGACGATGCCGAGATCACCGGCAACCAGCGCGAACAGATAGCTCGGCTTTGGATGCGGATCGAACCAGGCGGCGAAATGCCGGCCATCGCCCATGCCGGCGCCACCGAGATAATTGCCGTTGGAAAGAAGCAGCGGCGCAGTCGCCTTGTCGGCGATGATGTTGACCGTGTAGGGGGCGAGTACGTCCGGGCGGTCGGGGAAATAGGTGATGCGGCGAAAGCCTTCGGCTTCGCATTGGGTGCAGTAGACGTCGCTGGTGCGGTAAAGGCCCATCAGCTTGGTATTGGTCTGCGGCGAAAGCTCGGTGGTGATGGTGATCTCGAAGGGGGCCGTTTCCGGCAGTCCGCGGATCGTCAGCGAATGATCGGCCGCGTCGAAATTCGCACTCGGGATCTCATCCTGATCGAGAAGCAGGCTCGTCATCTTCAATTCGTCGCCATCGAGAACAAGCGGCGCGCGCGCATCGACACCTTCCCGGCGATGGAAGATCAGCCGCGCCTCGACTTTGGTTTCCGACGGATCCAGTTCGAAAGTGAGATCCACTCTTTCCAAAACGAAATCGGTCGGCCGGTAGTCTTCCAGATGAATGATTTCGCCGGTATCTGTGCGCATTGGATGTCCTGCTTTGCATCATCCGGACGTCAGACGTTTTGGCTGATGCCGATGATGGTGGAAAGGCCGCCGTGGTCAAATAATACGCCGGTCTGCTGCGTTGTCTATCAGGTCGGCCCGCCGGCACAGCACTTTGACTGTCCCGATTTGAACCATTCTGCCTTAGTGGAGCCTAGATGTACGAAAATCGCCCTAACAATATTTAAACTCGTTTGATATTTTTCGCCTTGCTTAAATATTTTTTCCATGACGGATCGCGATTGTTTTCCGAAGAGAGCAGGCCAGCTTCCGTTTTCATCAAATATTTCAAGCCCACATCACGAAAATTGATCCTATTTCGGGGATCCGCGCGCTAATATGGACTTGCTACCTCATGCGACTGGTTCCCGGTCGCCCTATCCCTTGCAGCCTGTCGCTTCCGATGCTCGGCCTGCTGCCGCAAGTCCAACGAGCCAGACGCATGGATGCAGAACACATCAACCCGATGAAGGGCATTCTCCTGAAGGTCCTCTCGGTTCTGGTCTTCGTCTGCATGTCGACCTTCATCAAGGCCGCCGGAACCGAGATTGCCACAGGGCAGATCACCTTTTATCGCTCGGCCTTCGCCATGGTGCCGATCCTGCTCTATCTCGCGCTCAAGGGCCATCTGCGCACGGCCTTCCAGACCAGCGACATCTTCGGGCACCTGACCCGCGGTTTCATCGGCATCCTCGCGATGAGTTGCGGATTTTACGGCCTGGTGCACCTGCCGCTGCCGGAAGCGATCGCCATCGGCTATGCCATGCCGCTCCTGGCCGTCGTCTTCGCCGCCATCTTCCTCAAGGAAACTGTCCGCCTCTACCGCTGGTCGGCAGTTCTGGTCGGGCTGATCGGCGTGATGATCATCACCTGGCCGCGGCTGACCTTGCTCACCGATGGTGATGCAGGGTCTGACGAAGCCCTCGGAGCCCTTGCCGTGCTCCTGTCGGCGGCACTCGGCGCTGTCGCCATGGTGCTGGTGCGAAACCTTGTGCAGAAAGAACGAACCCACACGATCGTCCTGTATTTCTCGCTGTCGGCATCCTGCTTCTCGCTGTTGACGCTGCCCTTTGGCTGGGAACCGCTGCCCTGGAGCACCTTCGCACTGCTGATGGCGGCCGGCTTCTGCGGCGGCATCGCGCAGATCCTCCTGACCCAGAGCTATCGCTATGCCGACATGTCGACCATTGCACCGTTCGAATACACCTCGATCCTGCTTGGCATGGGCATCGGCTATGTCCTGTTCGACGAGGTGCCGACCGGCGTCATGCTGATCGGAACCACGATCGTCGTCGGCGCCGGCATCTTCATCATTTTCCGGGAACACCGTCTTGGCCTCGAGCGAAAGGGCGCCCGCAAGCACGTGACGCCGCAGGGCTGAACACCAGGGCCCTGCCGTTCAGGTGCCGCCGTTCGGCGCCGTGTCGTCGTCGATCAGGGTCTCCGGCCGTGGTGCCATGTTCATCGCGTTGACCGCTTCGGTGCCCGGTTGCGGCACCGTGTTGGCGTGGAAATCCGTTTTGCCGACAAGCCCGTCATGCTGCTCGCGCTGGGCAATGCGCCAGGCGGCATAGGCGGCATAAAGCGCGAAGTAAACCGCAAGCACCAGGAACAGCGCGCCGGGTCCGAAGCGGTCCATGACGGGGCCGACCATCAGCGGCCCGGAGATCGTGCCAATGCCATAGGTGATCATCATGCCGGAGGACACCTCGACATATTCGTTCGGCCGGGCCAGATCATTGGCGTGGGCGACGTTCAGCGCATAGATCGGAAACAGCACGGACCCGACGAAGGCGGCGATGATGTAGAGCACCGTCGGGCTTGCGCCGATGAAGGCCACCATCGTCAGGCAGGATATCACGCCGACGATACCGCAGCCGACCATGACGATGCGCCGGTCGATCCTGTCGGAGGTGCGGCCGATTGGAATCTGCGACAGGGCACTGCCGAACAGCAGCGAGGCCAGCAGCGTCGCGCCTTCGGCCGTCGACATTCCCACCTTCTGGGTGAACACGCCCCCCAGATTGAGCCAGGCGCCCGACATGGCACCGGCCAGAAACGCGCCGACGACGGCCACCGGCGAGCGCCGGTAAAGGCCGGGCAGGTCGAATTTCGCCTGCGCCGGCGGTGCCGGCAGGGGCGAGGATGACAGGGCCGTCGGCAGAAGCGCTGCCGAAAAGATCACGCCGCAGAGGATGAACAGCGAGCCATTGGTGGGATCGCCAAGCGGCACCAGATATTGCCCGCCGATCGTGCCGAGCATGGTGGTGATCAGGTAGAGCGAAAACAGCGCGCCGCGGTTTTCGTTGGTCACCTTCTCGTTCAGCCAGCTTTCGATCACCAGATAGCTGCCGGAAATCGCAAAGCCGGAAATCGCCCGGAACAGGATCCAGGCGCGCCAGTCGACGACCAGCCCGCACAGGAGAATGGCGATGCTGAGCAGCGTCACCAGGGCCGTGAACACCCGCACATGGCCGACGCGCAGCACGAATTTCGGTGTGACGATGCAGGACAGCGTGAAACCCAGCGTATAGCCGGTGGCAATCACCGAGATCGTCAGCGTCGACCAGCCCTCGGCGACCGAGCGCACCGGCAGCACATAGCTTGCCAGGCCGAAACCGACCATCATCAGGAGTGTCGACAGCATCAGGCTGAGCACAGAGGCAAGGCTGGAAAACATCATGGCTCCTGCGCGGACGGTCCGGACACGGTCGCAACCGCTTCGGGAATCACCGTTGGCTCTGGCAATCAAAGAAGGAGTGTCGCTTTAATGCCATTCCGCGGCCCTGTCGATTGCGACAGGGCGTGGCGCATTTTTCCTGTTTCGCAACAGCAGTTTTGGCGCGCATGCGGGTGCAGCGCGCCGGGATGGGGCTTGGCCTGAAAGGAAGAGCGGCTGTTCAGCGCGGCAGGAGATTGCTGATCGTCTGGCGATCGGCCTTTGTCGAAGGAGCCTCCTGGCTCAGGCGCGTGTATTCGCGCGAGGCGCGCACGGCTGTGCCGATGTCTTCGAGGAGGATCCGGAGCGAGCGGATGGGTGCTGACATGATCGGTATCCTTGGGTTGTTGGCAAGATCTGGGTCGCGAGACCCGGATTTCAGCGCTGGATGAATTCGGCGAAGATCTGGGCTGGGCGCGTCGTGCGGGCATAGCCTGCAGCGGTCATCTGCTCATTGGCTGGCGAACCGAAGCTGTTGAACGAGGTGCGCAGGGCGGAGCCCGTATGGCGCAAGGTCTCGAACGTGCTGTGCATGGGGCGAAAACGGGCAGTCATGGTCCAATTCCTTTATTCCAGTCCTCCCGTCTGCTTATATTGCAGCGCAGCATAGATTCTGCAAGGCGAGCCAACGCGTTGCTGGTATGCGCAATCCGCATGGCTTTCTTCATGCAATGTTCACAAATGAGGCAGGTTGGCCGTTGACGGGCTGTTAACCGCGAATCCGCGCCTGAAAGGCGAGCAGATCCTGCCAGGCCAGCCGCTTGCTGGCCGGGGCCGACATCAGGTCCTGCGGATGCAGGGTGGCAAGGGCCGGAAAGGTCTGGCCGCCGATCTGCACATCCCGCCATTCGCCACGGCTGTTGTGGATGGTTTCCGTGCCGCCGAAGAAGAACCGGACGGCGAAATTGCCGAGAATCAGCAGGTGGCGCGGCTCGGCAAGGGCGATCTGCCGCTCGATGAAGGGCCGGCAGATGTCGGTTTCGCGCGGCGTCGCGACGCGGTTTCCCGGCGGCCGCCATGGAATGACATTGCCAAGCAGCACGGTTTCGCGCGCAAGGCCGATGGCGCCGAGCATGCGGTCGAGCATCTGGCCGGGTTTACCGGAAAAGGGCAGGCCGTCGCGGTCGTCGTCGCCGCTCGGCGCCGGGCCGATCACCATGACCTCGGCTTTTGCCTCGCCGGAGGCAAAGACCATGGTGCGGGCGCTGTTCTTCAGGTTGCAGCCGGTAAACGCCTCCATCGCCGCCTTCAGTTCGGCCAGCGAACGGGCCGATTCGGCGGCAAACCGGGCCTCGCTGATCGCCTGCTCGTCGGGGATCGCCACGGCGGCGACAGGGCTTGCCGGAAGCGCTGCCATGCGCCGGTCGGTGGTGTCGGAGGCGGTCGTGGTTTGCGGCGCCGTTTGTTGCCGGCTTGGTGGGGGCTGCGGCAGCGGGCGCGCCGGTGCCTGTCGGGCTGCCGGGGCTGGCTGCGGATTTGCGCCCTGCGTTTGCTGCACGGCTGCGCCGCCGGTGCGCCGGGCCACTTTCGCCGCCTCGAATTCGGCAAACCGGTCGACCGGCGTTTCCTCGAGCAGCCATTCGACGCCCGCATCCGCATGGAAATGCAGGAGGGCGGCAAGTTCGGCGGCGCTGAGGCTTTCGGTGGCGATCATCATGCCCTTGTACAGAAGCGGGCGCAGGCAGGGAAGGGACCTGGCATCACGCCGCCATCGCCGTCCAGCTTTCGATGTCGTCGCGCTCGCCGATCAGCGCCAGGCCATGGGCGATCGACAGGAGTTCGCCGCCGCTTTCGATGCGGTCCAGCGGAAAGCGGTTTTCGAACAGGCGGCGCACGGCGGGCACGAAGGAGGTGCCGCCGGTCAGGAACACCTTGTCGATGCTGCCGGGTGCCGTGTTGGTCGTCACCAGAACCTCGTCCAGCGCCTCCTCGATGCGCGCCAGATCCGGCGCGATCCAGCCTTCGAAATCGGCGCGGCGCACCGTCCGGCGGCTGCTTTCGCCGAGCGGCGCAAAGTAGAACTCGGTCTCTTCCTCGCTCGACAGCCGCATCTTGGTCGCCGAAATCGCCTGGTAGAGCGGATAGCCCTCGTCATGATCGACCAGATCGATGAAGGCTTCGAGCTTGTCGGGCTCGACGGCCGAGCGCACCAGTTGCTTGAGGTCGGTAAAATCCTTCAGCGTCTTGAAGATCGACAGCTGGTTCCAGCGGCCGAAATTGGCGTAATAGCTGGAGGGCACGTCGAGCAGCTTGTCGAAGCTCTTGAACTGGCTGCCCTTGCCGATCAGCGGCGAGACGACCGTGTCGATGATCCGGAAATCGAAGTGATCGCCGGCAACGCCGACGCCGGAATGGCCGACCGGGGTGGCCGTCAGCTGGCCCGCATGGCTTTCGAAGCGGATGATCGAATAGTCTGTCGTGCCGCCGCCGAAATCGGCGACGAGCACAGTGGCGTCCTGCTTCAGGTGCTGGGCGAAATAGAAGGCGGCCGCCACCGGCTCATAGACATAATGCACCTGCGGAAAGCCGAAGGAGGACAGCGCCTCGTTGTAGCGCGACAGCGCCAGGGCCTCGTCCGGATTGGCGCCGGCAAAGCGCACGGGACGGCCGACGACGATCCGCTCATAATCCTTGCGCCAGCCATCGCCGGCATAATCGGCAAGCCGCCCGAGGAACAGCCGCATCAGATCCTCGAAACCATGGCGCTTGGCAAACACCAGCGTGCCCTGAAACACCGGGCTTGCGGCAAAGGTCTTGATCGACTGCAGGAAGCGCACATCACCGGGATTGTCGATGAACTGCTGGATCGCCGCCTGACCGGCTTCGATCTTGACGGCGGCCGCCCCGAGCTTGGCATGTTTCATGAACGACAGCGCGGTGCGCATCGAATCGCTGCTGCCGGCTGCGCTGGTGAAGCTCAGCGACTGCGTGCTGTCGCCCTGCGCGGCTGCCAGAACCGAATTGGTGGTGCCGAAATCGAAGCCGAGAGCCTTGGCCATGATCTGATGTCTCCTGTCGTCAAAGCCATGCGCGCGCCACCGCGAAAGGCGTGATCGGGCCCGGGCGTGCGCTGTGGGAGGGAGGCTTGGTGTGTTCGAAAGCGCGCCTCATGCCATGGCCGCGCGGCCAAAGCAAGGCAGGATCGCCCTGGGCTTCGGCGTCGCCGGCGGCGTGCCTCTCTTCTCCCCCGCGGGGAGAAGGTGCCCGAAGGGCGGATGAGGGGGCTCCACCCATGCAACGCTCATCTGCCGACCCACCCCCTCATCGCCTCGCAGTCGCTCGGCACTTCTCCCCGTGGGGGAGAAGAGGGAGCGCATCGCAAACCCCCGCATCCCCTTGCAGTTGTCCCGCATGATGGCTGCGCAGAAAAACCGCTTCCACCGGCGGCTGCAATCGGCCTAGATGCGGGCATTGGGAGATGTGCATGAGCCAGATACTGATCAATCAATATTTGAACGACCTCGAACGCTACAAGAAATTTTCCGGCTCGGTGACCGAGGGCGTGATTTCGGAGGCCTTCAAGGATCTCCTGAAAGCCTGGTCGCGCTCCTCCAACCTGCATTTCATCAACCAGTACGAATTCCAGTCCACCCAGAAGAACCGCATCCGCCCGGATGGCACGATCCTGCATGACCTGCGCGTGCCGCTCGGCTACTGGGAGGCCAAGGACACTAGCGACGATCTCGATGCGGAGATTGCAAAGAAACTCGCCAAGGGTTATCCGCAGGACAATATCATCTTCGAGGACAGCCGCGTCGCGGTGCTGATCCAGAACCGGCAGGAGGTGATGCGCTGCCCGATGACCGAGCCGGCGCTGCTGAAACTGCTCAACCTGTTCTTCTCCTACGAGCGCGCCGAAATCCGCGATTTCCGCAAGGCGGTCGAGCAGTTCAAGGCCGATATTCCAGCCGTGCTGAAGGCGCTGCGCGACAAGATCGACACGGCCTATGCCGACAATCCGGCCTTCCAGACGGCAGCCAACAGGTTTCTCCAGCACGCCCGCGACACGATCAACCCGTCCGTCGGCGAGGCCGATGTGCGCGAAATGCTGATCCAGCATATCCTGACCGAGGAGATTTTTGCCCATGTCTTCGACCAGGGCGATTTCCACCGGGAAAACAACATCGCCAAAGAGCTCTATTCGCTCGAAAGCAAGTTTTTCACCGGACAGGTCAAGCGCGAGACGCTGAAGGGGCTGGAAACCTATTATGCGACGATCCGGGCCAATGCGGCGCTGATCACAAGCCATTCGGAAAAGCAGGCCTTCTTGAAGGTCATCTACGAGAATTTCTACAAGGTGTACGACAAGAAAAAGGCCGATCGGCTCGGTGTCGTCTATACGCCCAACGAGATCGTCAAGTTCATGATCGAGGGCGCCGACTGGCTCTGCGAAAAACACTTCGGCAAGAACCTGATCGACGAGCATGTCGAGATCCTCGATCCGGCAACCGGCACCGGCACCTTCATCTGCGAGTTGATGGAGCATTTTCGCGGCAACCCGCAAAAGCTCGCCCACAAATACAAGAACGAGCTGCACGCCAATGAAGTGGCGATCCTGCCCTATTACGTCGCCAACCTGAACATTGAGGCGACCTATGCTGCGATCTCGGGCCAGTTCGCCGAATATCCCAATCTGTGTTTTGTCGACACGCTCGACAATGTCGCAGGCCTCGGCATCAAGGCCGGCTTCCAGCACGATATGTTTGCCGGGCTTTCGGATGAAAACGTCGCGCGTGTGAAGCGCCAGAATGCCCGCAAGATCTCGGTGATTATCGGCAATCCGCCGTATAATGCCAATCAGGCCAACGAGAACGACAACAACAAGAACCGCGATTACCCGCGCATCGATGAGCTGATCAAGTCGAGCTACATAAGACTATCGACGGCGCAGAAGACCAAGGTCTACGACATGTATGCCCGCTTCTTCCGCTGGGCATCGGACCGCATGCATGATGATGGCGTGCTGGCCTTCATCACCAACCGCTCGTTCATCGACAGTCGCACTTTCGATGGTTTCCGCCGTGCCGTGGAAGCCGAGTTCAACGAAATCCACGTGGTCGATCTCGGCGGTGACATCAGGGCCAATCCGAAACTCTCGGGCACCAAAAACAACGTCTTCGGCATCCAGACCGGCGTCGCCATCGCCTTCTTCGTCAAGCGCCGCAAGCAGAAGGGCTGCAAGATTTTCTATGCCCGGCGTCCCGAAATGGACACCGCCGATGACAAGCTGGCTTTTCTCGGCGCGTCAAAACTGTCCTCCATGGCCTTTGAGCGGATCGTGTCGGACAAAAGCGCCAACTGGATCAATCTGACCGAGAATGACTGGGACAGTCTGATTCCCGTGGCGGACAAAAAGACCAAGGCGGCGAAGACAGCGGGGCAGGAGAGAGCGATATTCAAGCTTCACTCTCTTGGCGTCGTGACAGCTCGCGATGAGTGGGTCTATGACGTTAATAGGAAGCGTCTTTCGGAAAAAGTCGAACTGTTCATCGATACTTACGAGTCTGAAAGGACGCGCTGGTCTTCTCAGTCAGACACGAAGAATACGAACAATTGGGTATCGCGATCCATAAAATGGACATCCGAACTCGAAACCTACCTTAAGAATAGAGTACCGCTCAAATTTCGAGATTCTAGAATTAGGGCTGCAGCCTATCGCCCATTTTGCGCGCCTTTCACATATTATGACCGCATAGTAACTCACAGGCTGTATCAACAGGATTCAATTTTTCCGTATGAGAGCTACGAAACCAACAAGCTTGTTGTTTTCAGTGACCCGTCAGCGCAGAAACCGTGGATGGTGAGTGCTGTAGATCGACTGCCTGACTTACACTACGTCGGCGCAGCTGCCGGAACTGTTTGTACCCCCCGCTACCGCTACACCCCCGATGGCGAGCGGATCGACAATATCACCGACTGGGGCCTGAAGCAGTTTCAGAAGGCCTATGGCAAAAACGGGTTGATCTCCCCGCTTGAAGGCGAGAAGTCAGCTTTGATGGCAGAGGCGGGCGAAGCCGCAACCTCCGAATTTGCAGCGATACCCCCCTCTGTCGGCGCGGCCGACATCTCCCCCACAAGGGGGGAGATCAACCCGGAGCCGCCCGCTTCGGGCCACGCTCTCCGCAAGGGGGAGGGAAAGAAAAGCATCACCAAGGACGACATCTTCCATTATGTCTATGGTGTGCTGCATGATCCGGTCTACCGCGAGACCTATGCGCAGAATTTGAAGCGCGAGTTTCCGCGCATTCCCTTCTATCCGGATTTCTGGGTCTGGGCCGATTGGGGCAGGCGGCTGATGGCGCTGCATATCGGCTATGAGACGGTTGCGCCCTTTCCGATTGCGCGGGTCGATACGCCGGATGAAAAGGCCCGCAGTGCAGGCGTTGCGCCCAAGGCCGTGCTGAAGGCCGACAAGGACAACGGCATCATCCGGCTCGACAGCGAAACCACGCTATCAGGCATTCCGGCCGAAGTCTGGGACTACCGGCTCGGCAACCGCTCCGGCGTCGAATGGATCCTTGACCAGTACAAGGAAAAGACCCCGAAGGACCCGACCATCCGCGAGAAATTCAACACCTACCGCTTTGCCGACTACAAGGACCACGTCATCGACCTGATCGCCCGCGTCGTCAGCGTTTCGGTCGAGACGGTGGCGATTACCGAAGCGATGAAGGTGGCGCGGCGATAGTGTCGTCAAATTTTTGACGTTTACGTGCACGTTAGATATTGGTATCCTGCCGCATGACCTCATGCGCAAATGCGCTTGGCTGCCGTCGCAGACTGGCTCGACAAGTTCGGCTGTATTTGCCATGACGGAATGCAGGATTGGGAACAAACCGGGCAAAAATATCCGGATGTGACGGGAGACGACCAGATGACCGAGCCACAAGAACTGCCCGAGCGCGAAAGCATGGAATTCGACGTGGTGATCGTCGGTGCCGGGCCTGCCGGTCTATCGGCCGCGATCCGGCTGAAACAGGTCAATCCGGACCTTTCGGTCGTTGTCCTGGAAAAGGGTGCTGAAGTCGGCGCGCATATCCTGTCCGGCGCGGTGGTCGATCCCGTTGGTATCGACAGGCTCTTGCCTGGCTGGCGCGATGAGGCGGGGCATCCCTTCAAGACCGAAGTCACCGACGACCAGTTCCTGCTGCTCGGCCCGGCCGGCTCGATCCGCCTGCCGAACTTCGCCATGCCGCCGCTGATGAGCAATCACGGCAATTACATCGTCTCGCTCGGCAATGTCTGTCGCTGGCTCGCCGAAAAGGCCGAAGCGCTCGGCGTCGAGATCTATCCGGGTTTTGCCGCGACCGAAGTGCTCTACAATGACAAGGGCGCCGTCACCGGCGTTGCCACCGGCGATATGGGCATCGAGAAAAACGGCGAGCCCGGCCCGAGCTTCGCGCGCGGCATGGAACTGCTTGGCAAATACACGCTGATCGGCGAGGGCGTGCGCGGCTCGATCGCCAAGCAGCTGATCGCGAAATATGACCTCTCCAAGGATCGCGAACCGCAGAAATTCGGCCTCGGCATCAAGGAACTCTGGCAGGTCAAGCCCGAGAACCACAAGCAGGGTCTGGTGCAGCACTCGTTCGGCTGGCCGCTTGGCATGAAGACCGGCGGCGGCTCGTTCCTCTATCACCTCGAAGACAACATGGTCGCCGTCGGGTTCGTCGTGCATCTGAACTACAAGAACCCCTATCTCTATCCCTTCGAGGAATTTCAGCGCTTCAAGACGCATCCGACGATCCGCGGCACCTTCGAAGGCGGAAAGCGGCTGTCCTATGGCGCCCGCGCCATCACCGAGGGCGGCTACCAGTCGGTGCCGAAACTGTCCTTCCCCGGCGGCGCGCTGATCGGCTGTTCCGCCGGTCTCGTCAACGTGCCGCGCATCAAGGGCAGCCACAATGCCGTGCTGTCGGGCATGCTGGCCGCCGACAAGATCGCCGAGGCGATCGCGTCCGGCCGCGCCAATGACGAGCCGGTCGAGATCGAAAACGAATGGCGCGCCACCGATATCGGCACCGACCTCCGGCGCGTGCGCAACGTCAAGCCGCTCTGGTCGAAGCTCGGCACCGCAGCCGGCGTCGCGCTCGGTGGCCTCGACATGTGGACCAATCAGCTGTTCGGCTTCTCGTTTTTCGGCACGCTGAAACATGGCAAGACCGATGCGCAATCGCTGGAGCCGGCCGCAAAACACACGAAAATCGACTATCCCAAGCCCGACGGCGTCCTGACCTTCGACCGCCTCTCCTCGGTGTTCCTGTCGAACACCAACCATGAGGAAGACCAGCCGGTGCATCTGAAGGTCAAGGATATGGAGCTGCAGAAGCGCTCCGAACACGACATCTATGCTGGCCCCTCGACCCGCTACTGTCCGGCCGGCGTCTATGAATGGGTGGAAAGGGACGGGCAAGACGTCTTCGTCATCAACGCCCAGAACTGCGTCCACTGCAAGACCTGCGACATCAAGGACCCCAACCAGAACATCAACTGGGTCCCGCCCCAGGGCGGAGAGGGTCCGGTCTATCCGAATATGTAATACTCGGGTTGCAGGCCCGCCCGGAGCGCCGCCATCGGGGCTTCCGGCGGAATGCGGATCCACTCCTTTCCGTCATCCTTGCCCTTGTGGCGGGGATCCAGCGCGTTCAAGTCCGTGAACGCAGAAGTCTCCTTTCACGACGCAGACGCGTCGTGGCTGGATCCTTGCGACGAGCCCGGGAATGACGGTGGAGAGTTTTTATCTCCGTATAAATCAATAGTTTTTAGAATGGTCTGTATCGACGGCTGCACCATCAGGTCGTGGCGAGGGGCCGGCCGCAAACGCGCCCGTCGCGCACATTTTTGCCACAGGCATGAACTGCGTCGCCGGCACTTAACCCTGTATTAACCATGTTTTCCTTAAATTCGCTGCATCCATCGAATCTTAAGGGACTGTTCATGTCGATCTCGCGCCGCAGCCTGCTCCTCGGTTTTTCTGCCCTTCTGGCAGGCTGTTCCTCATCCGGCGTCGATCAGCGCGCCAATTATGCGGCCCTTCCCAACGAGCCCTATCCGCTGAAGGCGGTGCCGCTCGAGAAGATCAAGCCGGAGCTGCGCCGCCAGGAAGTGGCCTATGCCACCACTGAAAAGGCCGGCACGATCGTCGTCGATACGCCGGCGCGCCGCCTCTATTACGTGCTCGGCAATGGCCGCGCCATGCGCTACGGCGTTGGCGTTGGCCGCAACGGCTATGCGCTGGCCGGCGTCGCCTCGATCGGCCGCAAGGCCGAATGGCCGACCTGGACGCCGACCCCGAACATGATCCGCCGCGATCCGGGCAAGAACCTGAAATATGCCGGCGGTCTTGCCGGCGGCCCCAACAATCCGCTCGGTGCCCGCGCCATCTATCTCTATCGCGGCGGCAACGACACGCTGTTCCGCATTCACGGCACCAACCAGCCGCAATCCATCGGTCTTGCCATGTCGAGCGGCTGCATCCGCATGATGAACCACGACGTCATCGACCTCTACGGCCGCGTCCAGTCCGGCGGTCGCGTCGTGGTGCTGCAGGCCTGAGGGCGGACGGTATCCCCTATCCAGAGGCAGGATAACTCCGCAGGAACAGGCGTTTCCCGGCTGCGTCTCCCTAGCGCAGCGCCTGCGCGTCGATCCGGCCGACGACCTCGAGCGCGCCTTGCGGATCGATCGACACGACCGTGATCTCGCCGGATCGCGGCACGATCCCTGTCAGCGCGGTGATGTTCACCTGATGGGTGACGAGGATCGCCTTTTCTTGCGCCGGGTAGGATTTCAGAAGGGCAATGATGGCTGCGCTTTGCCTCGCCCGCGTGGACCGGTCGGTGAAAAAAGAATTGAGCTGCGGCTCGTCCTCAACTGGCCCGAGATCGAGGAGGCGCGCCGTCTCCTTCGTCCGGCACCACTCTCCGGACAGCACATGGGTGAACCTGACGCCCTTGGCCCTGAGGGCTGCGCCGGCGGCCCGTGCCTGGGCGCGGCCATCGTCATCGAGATTGCGCTGGGTCGCACAGTCGCCCAGCCGGAAATTGGCAGGGTCGCCTGTTCCGGGCGCCTGCGCATGGCGCATCAGCGCATGCGTGCCGGGCGCCAGCAGGAAAGCCCAGCCGTCATCGGCCCGGGCCGGCATCGTCGCCAGACAGAAGAGCATGAGTGCCGCCGCCTGCATTGCCCACCGGATCGGTTTTTTCGCCATCATCCTCGCACCTTCGTTGACGATCAAAGATGCGGCGCGGCCCGTCTGGGTCAAGCCCCTGTTCTGCGGCAAATTCACACCTATCTATGGCAGCGTGCATCCGGATCGGATGTGAACGGAACCTGTCTTCCGCCTCGAGGCGATCAATCGGGAAAACTCATGAAGATCAAAGCCATTTTCAATCGTGACGGAGGAACCTTCCGTACGACCGATATGGAGGCCTATGCCACGGAGGTGGAGGAGGTTTTCCATGCGGCCGGGCATCAGATCGAGATCGCCACTGTCTCCGGCGACGACATGGGCGATGTCCTGGAAAAAACCGCCGGGCGTGACGATCTCGATGCCATGATTGCCGGCGGTGGCGATGGCACGATCTCTGCGGCGGCCGGCGTCGCCTGGAAGAACGGCATGCCGCTCGGCATCGTCCCGGCCGGCACGATGAACCTGTTTGCCCGATCGCTGAAGCTGCCGCTCGACATTTATCAGGTGCTGCCGGTTCTCGCCAATGGCCGGATCATCGCTGCCGATATCGGCAGCGTCGACGGCCGCGCCTTCGTGCACCAGTTTTCGATGGGTCTGCATGCGCGCATGGTGCGCTATCGCAACAGCTATGATTTCGCCTCGCGCTGGGGAAAGATCCGCGCCAGCACGCGCGCCGCCGTCAACGTCATCTTCAATCCGCCGGAATTCAGCATCGACTTCCACATTGATGGTGTGCGCGAGCATCGCGATATTTCGGCGCTTTCGGTGTCCAACAATCATTTCGGCGCCAATGCGCTGATGTATGCCGACGATGTCACAGGCGGTCGTCTCGGCTTCTACACCGCACCGCCGCTCAAACCTTCCGGCGTGGCCAAGCTTGCCACGGACATCATTCGCGGCAAGTTCCGCGAGAGTGCGCTGATCACCGAAACCAGCGCCTCCGAAATCGAGCTGCACTTTCCCAAAAAACGGCGCGGCATCAACTGCGTCCTCGACGGCGAACTGGTGCCGCTGAAGGGCGACGTCAGCCTGCGCATCCATCCGGGTGAATTGAAGCTCCTGGTCGGCAAGGACGAGGCGCCGGCAGCGTGATGTCGGGACGGGGTCCTACTGGAAGGCCGTCTCGAAGAAGCTCCTGAGCTTGCGCGAATGCAGCTTTTCCGGCGGCATGGCGGCGAGTTTCTGGAGCGCGCGGATGCCGATCTGCAGATGCTGGCTGACCTGCGTCTTGTAGAAGGCAGTCGCCATGCCCGGCAGCTTCAATTCGCCATGCAGCGGTTTGTCGGAAACGCAGAGCAGCGTGCCATAGGGCACCCGGAAGCGGAAGCCATTGGCAGCGATCGTGGCCGATTCCATGTCGAGCGCGATGGCGCGCGACTGCGACAGTCGTTTGACCGGGCCACGCTGGTCGCGCAGTTCCCAGTTTCGGTTGTCGATCGTCGCCACGGTCCCGGTCCGCATGATCCGCTTCAGGTCGTAGCCTTCATAGCCGGTGATTTCAGCGACGGCATCTTCCATCGCCACCTGCACCTCGGCCAGCGCCGGGATCGGCACCCAGACCGGTATGTCGTCATCGAGCACATGGTCCTCGCGCACATAGGCGTGCGCCAGCACATAGTCGCCGAGCGTCTGGCTGTTGCGCAGGCCGGCGCAGTGGCCCAGCATCAGCCAGGCATGCGGGCGCAGCACGGCAATATGGTCGGTGATTGTCTTGGCGTTCGAAGGGCCGACGCCGATATTGACGACGGTGATGCCGCCATGGCCCTTCTTCTTCAGGTGATAGGCCGGCATTTGCGGTAGCCGCGCCAAGGTCAGCTCACTGTCCGGCGCATCGGCCCCGGCCTGGGTGGTGATGTTGCCTGGCTCGACAAAGGCGGTGTAGCCATTGCCGCCATCGGCCATCTGCTGGCGCGCCCAGATGCAGAACTCGTCGATGTAGAACTGGTAGTTGGTAAACAGCACGAAGTTCTGGAAATGCGTTGCATTCGTTGCCGTGTAGTGGCTGAGGCGGGCGAGCGAATAATCGATCCGCTGTGCGGTGAACGGGGCGAGCGGCGAAGGCTCGCCGGGGCCTGGCTCGTAGGCGCCATTGGCAATCTCGTCATCCGTCGTTGTCAGGTCCGGCGTATCGAACAGGTCGCGCAGCGGCACGTCGATGTTTTCGGCAAGCGATGCCTCGACATAGGCGCCTTCGCCAAAAGCGAAATGCAGCGGGATTGGCGTCGACGATTCCGAGACGGTCACCGCGACGCCATGGTTGCGAATGAGATGGCCGAGCTGCTCCTTCAGGTAATGCCGGAAGAGTTTCGGACGGGTGATCGTCGTCGTGTAGACGCCGGGCGCGCTGACATAACCATAGGAGAGGCGCGAATCGATATGGCCGTAGCTGCTCGTCTCGATGCTGACCTGCGGGTAGCAGGCGCGGTAGCGCGATGTCGGTGTGCCCGTCTTGCCAAGCTCGACAAAGGCATTCACCAGAAAGGTGGTGTTGCGCTCGTAGAGTGTTGCCAGCGCGTCGACGGCCTTGACCGCATCGTCGAAGGACTGCGGCTCGTAGGCATCCGGCGTGGTGATGGAAAGGGCGGAGAGGGAAGAGATTCGTTTGCTCATGCGGTATTATAGGATGCTGTTATTGACAAGCAAACGACAAGATCGAGCGCCTTTGCTCGTCCACCGCAAATGCCGGCATGCGCCGCCTGTTCAGCGTGGTCCTGCAAGGATCACGGCACTGCCGACCAGGGCCAGCACGACGCCGGTCATATCCCAGCGGTCGGGACGCACGCCCTCGACCAGCCATAGCCAGGCAAGCGAAGCGGCGATGTAGATGCCGCCATAGGCAGCATAGGCACGGCCGGCCGCCGCCGTGTCGGCAAGTGTCAGGAGCCAGGCGAAAAGTGCCAGACATACCATGCCGGGCATGAGCCAAAGCGCCGATTTGTCCAGCTTCAGCCAGGCCCAGAAGGCAAAGCAGCCGCCGATCTCGAAGATGGCGGCGGCGCTATAGGCTAGCAGGGTGGATCTAGTCATCTTTGTCCCTTCGCCCGGCGATAGAAAGGCAAGGGGGACAGGGCCGCAAGATGTTTCTGCGGGTTTGCCCCCGACTTCGCCCCCCGCTTGGCCTATACAGAACATCCCGGCGGGGATGGCCGGCGCCAGTGTATCGGCCTCAGATCATTGCCTGGCGCTGAAGCGTCACGAACAGAACAAGGCCGGCACCCTGCTTGCTGATCCCCAGATCCGAAGCCTTGCTGTAGGCAAGGGCGGCCACCGGCGACATCAGGATCGCGGTAATCGTCATGATGCGCAGTGAGACGGTGGCGGAGTGGATCAGGGTGGCGAACATGATTTTCTCTCGTTTAGAGCCGGGCCTGGCAGAATTGCGCGGTATGCGCCGTGCAGTCGGCCATCGCGCCTGCATAGCCGTTGCGCCGCTGTGTGTCGGCGCTGACTGCGGCTGCGAGAAGCATTGCGAAGATGACCATCAGGAGGCTGATGATGGTGAGGCGCCGTGCGAGAATGTCCATGGTTCTGTCCGTCGTAATCAGGGTTTAGTGCGATGATTGTGTTTTGCCACACGCAAACTGAACTGCGGCTGAGACTGCGGTTCATCTCCCGTTCATCTTTCAACAGCGGTGCCGTGTGGGCCGGGCAGGGGAGTGCAGCGTCCAGCGCCTCGCACGACGAAAGTTCGCAAGATGAAAGGCCTGTCGAATCGGAAGAAAGGTTTGGGCCTTGGCTAAGGTGCCGGGCTTCCGGGCGCGGAGCGAGGCATCATCCGTCGACCGGTAAGGCATGACAGGATGGCTGCGGGCTGGCGCGGGCATCGACCCGGTAGGGCCGGGTCGATGCGGTTTGGACTACATGCGTGTCCAGGTCTGCGACTTGCACAGCACCTTGAGAACGCAGCCGCGCATTTTCAGCGAGCCGCCATTGATCGAGGCCGAGCCGCTATAGGTCTTGTCATTGGCCGGATCGGTGATCTCGCCGTTGTAGGCATTGCCGCCGCCGGCCATCGCGCCGATCTTGCGGCCGGCGTGTTTGCCGGTCTTCAGGGTGATGCAGTAGCCGCCGCCGCATTGGTTGATGGCAGCGGTCTCACCGCTTGCGGTCTTCCAGTTGCCGACGATCGGTTCAGCAGCGAGGCTGGCGCCCGCAGCTGCAAGGGTAAAGGCCGTGCTCAAAATCAGTGTCCGGATCATGTTTCCTCCTCCAGGCTCCGCATCAGACGATGCGCATGATGTTGGCGAGCGGTCTCCTCACCGCTCGATCATCCGAAAATAACTTACGCGAACGTAAAGGTAAATATGCCTGGCCGCTGCTTTTGCAGGAAATTGCACTGCTGCGAAGCCCTTTTTTGCGGACTGTTTTCGATGCGCCGAGAATGCAGACCGTTTTCGTGGTTAGCGATTGGTTGAAATCGGCAGTTGAATTTTTCGTAAAGATTGAAGCAAAAGCCAGCGTTTCCGGGACCTGCGATGTTTAACAAAAACCCAAGTTTACCAATCGTTTGAACTTTGTTCGTTGCAAATTAAGCATGCGTTTTAAGCGTGTATTGAAACCACCGGTGCATACTCAAATCCATAAGACGAGCAGGGAAAAACACCCGCCGAACCCCTTGGGGGCCGAAAGCCGCAAAAGACGGCCGGCCCCCAGGGCGCCAAAAAAAGGCAAGCAAAAACAGGGACTGCAAGCAGATCAACCAGGCAAAACAGGGACACGGACAATGGCACGCTTTGATATTCAGAATGCTTCGGATGCGACGATGGGTGGTGAAAATCGCGCAGACGTCTTTTGTGAAATGGGTTTGATGTATGCAACCGGGCGTGGTTGTGACGTCGATTTCATCGCAGCCCATAAATGGCTCAACATCGCTGCCATCAAGGGCTCAGACCGGGCCGCCGCCCTGCGCGCCGATCTCGCTGCCAGCATGAACAAGCTCGAACTCGCCGCAGCGCTCCGCGCCGCCCGCGAATGGATGACGATGCACTGATTGAGGCAACAGGAAATAGGAAATAGGAAATAGCCAATAGCCAATAGCCAATAGTAATGGGATCTTTTTTCCTACTGCCTACTGCCTACTGCCTACTGCCTACTGCCTACTGCCTACTGCCTACTGCCTACTGCCTACTGCCGACAAGCTACTCCAATGCCGCAACCACCTGCGGCAGGGCTTCTTCCAGCAGCGCCATGTCCGCCTCCGGACCGGTGCTGATGCGGATGCAGCGGTTGAGCGGGGCAACACCCGGCATGCGGATGAAGATCCCGTGTACATCCATCAGGCGATCAACGATCGCTCTCGAGAATGCAGCATCCCGTCCACAGTCGATCGCCACGAAATTCGTGGCGGATGGTAGGGGCACAAGACCTGCATTGCGGGCGATGGCCGAAATCCGCGCACGGCTGGCGGATATCCCGGTGAGAACGTCCTTCAGATAATCCTGATCGGCCAGTGCCGCGAGCGCGGCCGCGGTTCCGATCCTGTTCATGCCGAAATGATTGCGGATCTTGTCGAAAGCCTGCACGGTTCCCGGCGTGCCCACAGCAAAGCCGACACGCGCCCCGGCCAGACCGTAGGCCTTTGAAAACGTGCGGGTGCGCAACACATTCGGCATCTCGATCAGCGAGGCGACCGAGGGCAGGGCACTGTCCGGGCCAGTCTCGCAATAGGCTTCGTCCAGGATCAGAAGTGTCGTCTCCGGCAGCGCCCGGGCAAAATCGATCACGCGCCCGGCATCCCACCAGCTGCCCATCGGATTGTCCGGATTGGCAAAATAGACCAGCGGCGCATCCTCGCGGCGCACCGCGTCGAGCAAACCGTCGAGATCTTCCCTGTCTTCGGCATAGGGAACCGTGACAAGACGCCCGCCATGGCCGACGACATGGAAATTGAACGTCGGATAGCTGCCGAGCGAAGTCACCACAGGCATGCCTGGCTCGATGACGAGGCGGACGATCTGGCCGAGCAGCCCGTCTATGCCCTCTCCGACAGCGATGTTGGCGGGCGCAGTTCCCAGATGGGTGGCAAGCGCCTGCTTCAGGTCATGGTTTTCTGGATCGTTGTATTGCCATGTCTGGCTGGCAGCCCTGGCAATGGCGTCGAAGACGGACGGCGCCGGACCGAAGCCGCTCTCATTCGCGCCGATGCGCGCTGCGATCGTGCGGCCGCGCTGGCGCTCGATGGCTTCGGGACCGACAAAGGGGATGGTGGAAGGCAGGGCGTTGACGAGGGGCGTGAAACGGGAAAATGCCGACATTGCAGTGTGCTGAACCTGAACCGGAGGGAAACAGCGTTCAATCTAGCGGCGTTTGAGCGGAATGGAAACCAGTCCATTCGCCCGTTTGCTGCGCTTCCGAAACGATCGTTTGGCCTGCAGTTTGCCGCGCCTCAATGCTTTTTCAGCGCCTGTCCGGTGAAGAATTCATAGCGCACGATTTCATGCAGGAACTTTTCGTCGATCGGCTTGATGAAATGGACGCCGACCCGGTTGTCCTTGCGGTAAACCTCGGCGCAGCCGATGCGCTTGTTGGTACCGATGATGTTGAGATAATAATGCTGCGGCAGGCCCATCGTCGTGTTGACCGAGAAGGTGGCGCCGCCGAGCGAGATATCGATCATCTTGCAGGTGCGCGTCGTGACGCCGCCGAGTGCCGGCCGCACGGCCATCAACGTGCCGACTTGGCCGATGTTGAAGTGCTCGTAGCGGCGCGTGTACATTTCGGATTTCACGACGGATAAAATCGACGACTGCGACATGGTAAACCCTTCAGTGGCTCTCTGCTGTCCGCCGGCAACCTTGGTTTTTCAGCCTTGGCGCCTTCGAGACGGCGCAGGTCATGTTCGGACCTGTGTTCCGTCTTGCTGCATGTTTGCGCAGGAACATTGCAATCCGTTGAAAGCATTCACTAAAATTTTAGGTTTTGTCGCTCCCCGGGAATCGGATGCCGGATGCCGAACGCGCGCTCAGGAGGCCGTGCCGGCCAGGCTTCTGGCAAGGAAGTAACCGCAGCTTGCGGAAAATGCCGTGACAAACGTGCCCCAGGTCATATCCACAATGCTCATGGTCAGCGGCCAGCCCTTCAGCGTCGCCAGATTGGTGATGTCATAGGTACCGTAGGCGGCAAGGCCGAGGACAGCGCCGTAGACAAGCGCGATGGTGAAGGATCCGGACTTGAGGCCCGGCAAGACGGCAAGCAGGACGACGGCGCCGGCAAAGAACACATAGAACAGCGCCGCGATCGTCAGATTGGGCGAAGGCAGCATCATGTCGCCGAGCTGATCCCGATAGAAGGTCTTGGCGACAAGCCCCAGCCAGATGGCATCGGCAATGAGAAGGGACGTGAAGGTCCCGGCATAGGCGATCAAAAAGGTCTTCATCCGACGCTCCCTTGTTTGTTCTGTTACGAACTGCCGGAAGAGCTGGATTGAACCCCGTGCGAAAAAAGCGATGTGGGCCGATGCGACGCCTATAGCGCCGCGCTGGAGAAGGCCTGCCGGATCAGCCGTCTGACGAATTCCTGCGTCAGCGGCACGTTGAAGCGAACGCCAAGCTCCGTTCCCCGACGGTGGACCTGCGTGCACCCGGTTTCCTCCGGAAAGCCGACGACCTCCAGGAAGAAATTCTTCGGCAGTTCGATCACCGGATTGAAGTCCAGCATCGCGCCGCCGATGGAGATATGGCGCAGCAGGCAATTGTATTTCGTCTTTGCCTTCAGGTGCTGGCCGATGATCAGGATCCGGCAGGGCCGCTCAATGTAATAGTGCTTGTGTGTGGTGGTCAGTTGACCTGGCTTTGCGTCAGCAACGTGCATCAGCATGGACATGGGACGCTCCGGAAAGGGTTGGTTCTTGACTGCGGCTCTGCTCGCCGGTCCATGTGCGGGCAGAGCCAAACTCTGCCTGCTTTTGACGCAGCGTCAAGACCATTTGCGCTGTCAGCCTTGCACTGGCCTTGTGGCGGCCTTTCGCAAGCGAGCGCTTGATTAAAAAACTTGAAAGGCAGACATTGAAAGCATCGGGGCCATACGTAATAGTTTGACACGAAGGGCAGTCGAGGGCACCAGCCGTGGCGCCGTCATCGGGTCTGTTCAAAAGACATAGCCGATGGTCAAGACATGCCGGACGTTCAGGCGAATTGCCAGACCCTGCATCGGCAAACGGGATTGCCGGCTATCGGTTCGGATTGCGGAGGAAGAAACATGATAAATGGTCGTTCATGGCGGTGGCTGCCGTTGTTTCTGTTCGTTGTCTCGATGGCCTTCGTTCAGGCGGGCCAGGCGCAGGCAAAGCGCGTGGCGCTTTTGATCGGCAATGCCGCCTATCAGGCGACATCGCAGCTCAACAATCCCGCCAACGACGTCGATCTGATGAAGGCATCCTTTGAGCAGGCGGGATTTGATTCCGTCACCACGATCCATGACGTCGATCGTGCCACCATGGTGCGGGCTCTGCGCGATTTCGAGGACAGCGCGACAGGCGCGGAAGTCGCGATCATCTATTATTCCGGCCATGGCATGGAAATGAACGGCCAGAACTATCTGCTGCCGGTCGATGTCAATCTGAAGACGGACAAGGATGTCGAGGATGAAGCCATTCCGCTGGAGCGCATCCAGCGTTCGCTGGAGGGCGCGACCCGGCTGAAGCTGGTGATTCTCGATGCCTGCCGCAACAATCCGTTCGAGCAGTCGATGACCCGTTCGATCTCGACGCGTGCGGTCAGCCGCGGCCTTGCCCGTGTCGAGCCCGAATCGGCCGATCTGCTGGTGGCTTTCGCCTCCAAGGCCGGCACGGTCGCGCTGGACGGTGAAGGCAAAAACAGTCCGTTTGCAACGGCGCTGTCGAAATACCTGACCGAACCGGGCGTTGATGTCCGTATCGCCTTGGGCAAGGTCCGCGACGAAGTCGTCAACGCCACCAATCGCGGCCAGGAGCCCTTCGTCTACGGATCGCTCGGCGGCGCGCAGATCTTCCTCAATATCAAGGAAGTCAATATCAACGTCACGACAACAGGCAACAGCACCCAGGAAGTCTCCCCGAACGGCCAGTCTGAAGCCGCCGCCGACTGGCAGAACATCCGCGACCTTGCCGACAAGGATCTGATCGACGTCTTCCTCGCCAAGCATGGCGGGGATCCGGTCTACAAGATGCTGGCCGAGAAGAAGCTGAAGCTTCTGACCGAGGCGGCCGAGACCAGCAATGTCGCGCCGGACGAAATCGCCTGGGATGCGCTCAGGCAGTCGACCGATGCAGCGGCCCTGACCCGCTTCCTCGAGCGTTATCCGGACAGCAAGCACAAGGGCGAGGCCGAGATCCAGATCGCAGCACTTGCGCCGCAGCGCGGGCTCAATATTTCGGAAACCGGCAAGGACACGCAGGCGTCAAGGGACTGCTATCTTTTGGCTGGCGAGCCGCAGTCGATGCCCGGCTTCCTCGGCGTCAATTTCCTGAAACTCGATTCCAACCGGGCACTGACGGCCTGCGCCCAGGCGGTCAACGAAAATCCTGACGACATGATGCTCGTCAATATGCTCGGCCGGGCCCAGGATTCCGGGCGCAACTATCCGGAAGCGCGCCAGAACTATCAGAAGGCGGCTGACGGCGGCAATATGTATGCGCTGACCAATCTGGCCTGGTTCTCGATCTACGGCACCGATGGCGCGCTGGATGTCGAGAAGGGCCGGCAGATGTTCCTGCAGGCCGCCAATGCCGGCAACTCCTATGCCCAGGCCTCGCTTGGCTGGCTCTACCGCGAAGGCTATGGCGGCATCCCGCAGGATTACAATGAAGCCGTCCGCTGGTACCAGATGTCGGCCAACCAGGGCTATGCCAATGCCATGGCGACGCTGGGCTGGTTCTATCGCGAGGGGCTTGGCCTGCAGAAAGACCTGTTCCTGTCGCTCTCCTGGTACCAGAAGGCGGCGGAAGCGGGCGACGCCAATGCCATGTCCTCGCTCGGCTGGGCCTACCAGAACGGCCTGGGTACGGCGCAGGATTATCTCGAGGCGAAGGCGTGGTACGAAAAGGCCGCCAATGTTGGCGATTCCTATTCCATGGCGCTTCTTGGCTGGTTCTACGATGTCGGCAACGGCGTCCCGCAGGATTACGCCCAAGCGCGCGCCTGGTATGAAATGGCCGCGAATTCCGGCAGCGCCTATGCCATGGGCAATCTCAGCCGGCTCTACGACTATGGCCTCGGCACGAAATCGGATGCGCGCGAGGCTGCCCGCTGGGCTGCGGCCAGCATCGAGGGCGGCGACCCGGCCAAATTCCAGGAAATGAAGTCGTCCCCGAACAATTTCACCCCGGAATTCCGCAAGGCGCTGCAGGCACTGCTCAAGGACCGCGGTCTTTACAGCGGCCCGCTCGACGGCGATTTCGGCGCATCGACGCTGAATGCCATCGACCGCCTGGCGAAAAAGACCTGATCGCCGGATACAAACCCTGCCGGGCCCTGATGGCCCGGCATCCGGACCGTGCGCACCGGCCGCCAGCCGCCGGAAAAGCCGGTTTCGCCCGGATCTTGGCGTCATACCCACCGACATACCGTCCGCGCCAATGCGGATCATCCGTACACCCACCGCAAAACCCCGCTTTTTTCATCCCGCTCCGAAAAAAGCCTTGCAATGACACCTATTGGACTCTAGTCAGGCGCTAACGGAGAGGTGGCCGAGTGGTCGAAGGCGCTCCCCTGCTAAGGGAGTATACCCGGAAGGGTATCGTGGGTTCGAATCCCATCTTCTCCGCCACTTGCCTTTGCCAAAGCGTTCTCCCCTTCCGGCCAAGCCCGGATTTTTCCGTTGTTTTCGGGGGTTATGCACGTGTGGCTGAGCAGTGGCCCCGGCACCAGGTGAGCTGGAAGCGTTCTCTCTGGGCCAATATTCTCCGGACCTCATGACTTTTCAGATTTAGTGCTCAGCTTTAAGACGTTGAATGTGAATGGATTTTTTCAGTGGTAGCTTTCGTGAGTTTCCAAAAACGTTCGGCTCGCGGACAAGACTGGCGTCGGAAAAACGCTGTCGAAAGCTGACTTTTCAAGTTTCACTCTGGCCGAGCGCGACTTGGTTCGTCTCTGGGTCCCATTCAAGATGTTTGCATTGACCCCGCACCGCCCCAGCTGGATAGGTGGATTGCGGCTTGATCCCCGCGCCGACGACATTGCCCACTAGGCGGTCTACCGCAGCTGCGACCCACGGTTCGTTGCGTGCATACCACACGGCCCGCAGCGCCGTCGTGGTCGCGTCCGGCAGGATCGCCGCGCTCCGCCCATCGACCGTCCGCGCCCCTTCCCAACGCCGCCTACTGCCCGCAGCGTCGAAGCCGCGCGTGCGCGAGAAGCCGAGGAGGCGATTGCGAAGCGTCGATATGGCGCCGAATCTCTCATTTCAAGCCTCTACGGGGTGTCCGAGTGGTTGGGACTCGTCGGGAATGGTCGGTACCCAACCGACCACCTCGCTATCAGACGCCGATCTTCTCGATCATCTGTGTCCGCATATCTTTGCCATCCAAGGTCTTCTCAACCACGACGAACAAGCCCTTGCCACCGCTATTTCTTTCCCACAACTGGCCAATGGTCCGTTTTTCGGCAGTGTCTGCGCCGTCGGCGATATGCGCGCCCTTGTATTCGACAACGAGCAGTTTGCCGTCCTCCATCTGAGTTACGAAGTCTGGATAGAACTTGTCGGTCGCAGTCGGCAACCAGAACGAGTTGGGGTGGCGTGCAACGTTTCGGATCCAGAACTTCAGGCCGGGCAAGCTGTCGACGGCCTGCGCACACTGGAATTCCTCACCATTCTCCGCGCCGTCGAAGGCAGGAACATTCTCCGGGCCAAGGAAGTGTCTGCGGGGTTTCCAGCGCCCGCGATATCGGCGCTGATCCCAGTACATCCCGTCCTTGAAAGCGAAAGCCTGATCGAACGAAACATCGACCTTGGCCTCTGGCGCGAACAGGTATCGCTGGTAGACGCCGTTGCGTTCCTGCTGGCGAATGGCGGCGAGCTTTTCACGAACCTTGCGGGCGAGGATGAACTTGCAACGCATCAACGCCGCGATGTGCATGCCCCGTGCGGTGATCAAGTGGCCAACGAGGTCGCGCAGCCACCGCAGCAGTTCGCTTTGGTGAATGTCCGACTGGCGCACCTGCCGGTCGAGCCACAGCACCAATGCCTCCGGTGTCCAGCCATCGACATCGACATCCAAGGCCAGTTGCTCGGCCTCATCGGCGAACTGATAGGTGATGCGGTTGCCGTCGAGGTCGATCTCGAAGCTGCGCGCCGTCTCGCGGATCGCAAACTCGACCTCACCCAGCCTGAATGAATGCTTCAACAGCGACCAGTCATGAAATTCCATGAAAACGTCGGTGTCGGCGAACTCGAACGCGCCTTGAATCTCCGACACCAGCCGCGGAACTCGGAACGTTTCGCCCTGTTCTGCGGGCGAAAGCTGATCTTTCACCTCGACGCGATACTTGGTGACGGCCGCTGAAAAGCCGCTCCGCTCGGTTTCGGGTAGGGCTTGGATGATCGCCTGTTCAAGGCCGCCATCGACGCGTCCCGTTACGGCGATCTCGACCTTGCCATCCTCGGTCTCGCGGACGGTTACCCCGTCACGCTTTTTCAGTTCGGCAACCATCTCAGGCGTCGCTATAACCGTGTGCGTGAAGGTTGGCTTAGGCTTGTCACGCGGGCCGAACAGCCCGGTGTCCACGTCGAGCGAGGTCTGCGCTGGTTCGATGTTGGCGACCGCCTCGTCCTCTTCAAACCCCATCGCCACCAGCTTGTCGGCTAGTGAGCGAGCCGCCACGCCAAAGGATGGCTCCGACAGGAACGCATAGGCGCGGTTCAGATCCTCTGCCTTGCGGCGCTTGGCATAGGGCATCCGAAGGACACGCCCCAGCAACTGCTCAACGTCCACCGCACTCTGGATCCGTGAGACCGAGCAGAACGCATAGGCAAAGGAGCAGTCCCAACCCTCCTTCAGCGCTTCGACGGTAATGACGTATTCGATGGGGCATTTCGGATCGAACAGGTTGATCCCGTCCAGTTCGCGCTGATCACCTGTCGCCACGGCGATCTTGTGTTCGGCAATCTGCTCAACCTCGATCAGATGCTTTTTCAGCACCTCGACGGTCACTTCCTGGTTCTTCGGCTGCGCCTGAAACAGGACGATAGGGCGGATGTAGTCGGGATCCTTGTCGGCTTCCTCGGCCAGCGACGCCCGCGATGAGATGGCCCCGTTCACCGCGTTCTGCCAGGTGTCATGCTCGGACAGCATGATCGGTAGCTTGATCATCTCTGCCAGCTTCAATTCCTGTGCGGTCACACTGTGCAGGATGTTGGAATTCAGCCGCGGCGTCGCCGTGAATTCGATGATCGCCGACGGATTGACCCGGCCCTGCATCTCTCGCGTCAGGCCGGTGACGGCGTTGTGCGCCTCGTCCACGATCATCAGCGGTCGGTGAATGTGCATGAGGTTGGCAAACGAGAACTTCACACCGCCGCCTTCCAGCGTTTCCAGCCCGGGCAGGGTCTTGGGCAGCGCCGTAAAATGCGGCTCCATGTTCTCATTGTGGGAATAGACCTTGCGCCCTTCGGTGTTCGACACCCGCAGAGTCTGGATCGTGCCCACGACGATGCAGCAATGGTCGCGGATATCGTGCGGGCGGATATGCGTGAAATCGGCGATGTCGAACACGCGCACCCGGCCGTCGAACGCTTCGTCCAGTGCCTGACGATAGGGATGGCGGGCGTTCTTCAGCGCCTCGGCTGTTTGCAGGCGGATGGTGTTGGATGGCACCAGCCACAGGACCATGGGATAGTCCTTTTCCACCCACGCATCTCTCGCAATACCGATGGAATGGGCGGCGAGGATCGTCTTGCCGCCCCCGGTGGGCAGCCGCAGGCAGACGTAAGGCACGGTCGGCAGTTCCGCGAGCGGGGTGTAGCTGCCGCCAAAGCGCCCCAGCCGCTTGGCCTGCTCAGGCTCTTTGGTGATCGCCTCATAGGCGCCCTTCGGTCCCGCTACGCGAGCCTCTTCCAGGAACCGGCGCAGGGTGGACAGAGTATCGGTCTGATATTGCTTCAGTTTCATCAGATGCCCCTTACTTGCGTGCTTTGACGTCGTAGGGCGTCTGCTTGAAGGTGATCCGCTCGCGGTCGAGCGTAACGGGCGTCAGCCGGGATTGCTCGCCATAGACGGTCAGGGGGCCGTCAAAGTCTGGTGCCACCTTGGCGATATCGTCGCGGATCAGGGCGAGCGTCGCGCGGGTCAGCACGTTGCCACCCGCAGGCCGCTTGTCGCCGAGGATACCGTTGTAAAGCAGGGCATGGGCGCGGCCGTCATGGATGCCGAGCAGCGGTCTGTCACCCTTGCCGTCCCAAGGACGGTCGGTTTCCGAGAACCAGACATGCGCCGCCAGCACAGGGAAACGGATATCTTGCCGGATATGGCCGCCCTCGTCGAACACCGGCGGGCCGAGGCGATAGAAGCGGAACCCGCCGCCGCCCGTCCAGCCTGCGCTTTCCGAAATGCCGCCCTGTTCGCCGTCGATGACCTTTTGCAGACGCGGCACGCAATGGGTGCGGGCGTGGTCCCCCATCTCGATGCCGATGTAGCGGCGGCCCATCTTGTGAGCGACGGCGGCGGTGGTGCCGGACCCGAGGAAGGAGTCGAGCACGAGGTCGCCGGGGTTGGTGGCCAATTCGAGTATTCGCTTCAAAAGTCGCTCTGGCTTGGGTGTGTCGAAACCTTCTTCCCTACCAAAAAGCAAATTAGTTTCCTTCTTGGCCTCATCCGTGTGGCCAACATCGGTGTGCGGCCACCAATTGTGAGGTGTCATGCCGTCTCGAACTTCGGACAAAAATAACTTCAAGGCGGGAACAGTATTTTCGCCTTTCAGACCCCACCAAAGCCGACCCTCTCGCACGTGCTCTTCGTGCGTCGTGCGCTCATACTTCCAAGCCTTCTCTTTGTTTTTGACGACATTTCCAGTTACGGGATTGATGATGTCAAATACAAGGTTCGGTCGCTTCTTTGTGCTAGCCTGATTTAGGTAATCCACAGCTTTCCATGGTCCGCGGGGATCATCGTCTGGACAAGAGTATCTAGCGGAAGCGTCATCAGACCGTGGCAAAAGATTATTCTGAAAGGCCGGAGATTTTCTATAAACTAGGATCAAGTCACAGATAGTAGCTATTCCCTTGAAGTTATTGCTAACACTATACTTTCTTTGCCAGTTTATCTGCCTAACAAAATTTCTTCTGCCGAAGACTTCATCACAAATGACCTTCGCGTAGTGCCCTTCATTTTCGTCAAGGTTAATCCAGATCGACCCATCGTCTGCTAACATGTCGCAAAGCAGTTCCAGCCTTGGCCACATCAGGGCCAGCCACTGGGTATGTTCCAGATTGTCGTCGTAATGCTCGAAGGCCGACCGCGTGTTGTAGGGCGGATCGATGTAGATGCATTTCACCCGGCCCGCATAGAACGGCAGCAGCGCCTTCAGCGCCTCCAGATTGTCGCCCTGAATCAGCATGTTCCCCGCGCCACCGTCGCCCGCCGACAGGCTTGGGTCCTCCTCCAGCAACCGATAGGGCACGCGGGCCGCCGTGCGGATGTCGTCGTCTCGGGTCAGCCAGTTCAGAATGGGCATCGGTTACTGTTCGTCCTTGCTGATCTTGTTGGAAGGCGAAACCGTCCGTCCCGTCAGCCGTTCATATTCCTCGACCGCCAGCACCACGACCACCGGGCGACCGTGTTTTTCCACCACCACCGCTTCGGCGCGCGCATCGTCGATCAGCTGGCCGAAGTGATGCTTGGCCTCGCGGGCAGACATGGCCTTCATCGGCCCCTCCCTGATTTGTGGTCAGAATGACCATAATGGGGTGGCATGGTCAACCGCCATTACCCCATCGACAATGATCGATTTGGCAGACCGACAAGAGCCGATGTGATTATCGGGGTTGGAACACCTGATGCTGCTGCTTCCATTCAAGCGCAACCGGCTCCAGCAGCCCCGCCAGCGTCAACTCCGGTCCCTGGGTGCCGTCAAGGATTGCCTCGACGATCTCCGGCGCCAGCAGCGTCATCCGCATGACCCGCGTCATGTAGGACGGCGCAACCTTTTCGTGTTCGGCCAGCTCAGCGATGCTCGCGAAGTCACCTAACTCCAGCATCCGCTTCCACCGGAATGCCCGGGCCAGCGCCCTGATCAACGTGTTGTCGGTCTGGCGAGGCGCACGTGCGCCCGGCGGCAGGACCATCTCCTTGCGCCCGCCACGCTTCACGATGCGGAACGGGACATGGATGGTGATGGTTTCGGGGATTGCCTTTGTGCGGGTCATGCAGCTTCTCCAACATCGGTGGTCATTTCACGCTCCAGCGCGGCCAACCCATCCATTCGCAGCCGGACGTTCATTCCCTCGGTGCCGATGTCGACCCGTTCGACCAGCAGCGCCACAATGCGGGCCTGTTCGGCGGGGAACAACTCGTTCCACAGAGGGTCAAGCCGGGTCAATGCATCCCGCGCCTCGGCTTCGGTGATTTCGTCCTCCTGCGCGCGCGCCGCTTTTCCTGTGCCAGCAACGATTTCCGGCTGGCGGAACACAGCGCGCAGTTGGTCGATGACGGCGGCTTCGATCTCGCCCGCGGGAATGCGACTGACCGGGCATGATCCAGCACCATGTTTTAGGACAGTCTGGCTGACGTAGTAACGATACAACCGTCCCCCTTTGCGGGTGTGGGTGGGCGAAAACGCAGCGCCATCGGGGCCGTAGAGCAAACCCCGAAGCAGCGCGGGCGTGTCGGCGCGGGTCTGGGCTGCACGCTTGCGCGGGCTTACCGTCAGGATGGCGTGGACCTTGTCCCATGTCGCGCGGTCGATGATCGCCGCGTGCTCGCCGGGATAGCTGGTGCCCTTGTGTACGGCGTTGCCGATGTAGACCCGGTTGTTCAACATCCGGTAGATGAACTTCTTGTCGATGCGGTGGCCGCGCCTGGTGTTGACGCCCCGCTCGGCAAGTTCGCGCGCCAGCACCGTGCCCGATCCGATCTCGATGAACCGGGCGAAAACCCAGCGGACATGGGCGGCGTCAGCGGGGTTTTCGGCCAGTTTCCGGTTCTTGACCTCGTACCCGAGCGGCGGGCAGCCGCCCATCCACATGCCCTTCATCCGGCTGGCGCGGACCTTGTCGCGGATGCGTTCGGCCGTCACCTCGCGCTCGAACTGGGCAAAGGACAGCAGAATGTTCAGCGTCAGCCGCCCCATCGATGTGGTGGTGTTGAAGGATTGGGTCACCGAAACGAAGGTCACGCCGTTGCGGTCAAACACCTCGACCAGCTTCGAAAAATCCATCAGCGAGCGGGAAAGGCGGTCGATTTTGTAGACGACCACCACATCAACCAGCCCGTCCTCAATATCGGCCAGCAGCCGTTTAAGGCCCGGGCGTTCCAGCGTGCCGCCGGAAATGCCACCATCGTCATACTGATCGCGCACCAGCACCCAGCCCTCGGACCGCTGGCTGGCGATGTAGGATTCGCAGGCCTCGCGTTGTGCGTGCAGGCTGTTGAACTCCTGCTCCAGCCCTTCCTCGGAGGACTTCCGGGTGTAAACCGCACAGCGCAGTTTGCGGACGACGGGTTTGTTCGGTGCGTTCATGCCGCCCTCCGATGGTTTTTCAGCCCGAAAAACACCCAGCCGTTCCAGCGCGTGCCGGTGATGGCGCGGGCAATGGCGGAGAGCGACTGATAGGGACGGCCCTGCCATTCGAACCCGTTTTGCAGAACCGTGACAACCTGTTCGGCACCCTGCCACTCCCGGATCAAACGGGTGCCGGTGATAGGACGGTCGCGATCAGCGCGGATGCGACGGGTTGTGATATTGCCGCCATCAAGCTGTTCGCCCAAAGCCTCCAGCCGCTTGATGGTTTCGGGCTTCAGCCCGCCATAGGCCAGTTCCTGGATGCGGTAGGCCAAGCGGCTTTCGAGGTAGCGGCGGTTGAACGGCGGCGGTTCGGTTTCGAACAGGTCGCGCCACTGTGCCTTCAGGTCTGGCGTCGAGGTGGTCTTCAGCGCAGCAAGGCGCGCGGGGATGGGGTCGGGCTTCGTCATGCGGTTCTCCGGTGGGTTGGAGTTGCATGAAGGCATTGGTCGGGCGGACAGTGTAGGCAACTTTCTCCAGTCGTGTCAGAGACTTCGATCCGGTCCGGCATCCGCAGCCGGATCAGGCCGAGCGCCAGCAACGCGCAGAGTTCGGCGCGACGCTGGGCGGGAGGCATCTGGTCCGGCATCAAGGCGTTTGGGCGTTTCATGCCTGAGATTGTTTGAGAGGGCTTCATGCAGCGAAGTGGTATGCAGTTGGCCTAAAAAAACAATCAGATTCAATATGTTATCATGGTTCTGCGGGTTGGTTCGAAATCATTCAAAGACGCCGACAGCGCGCACCTCGCCTTACACGAGCATTATTGGGGCTTAACAACGCCCAAAAAGAGAATCATCATCTGTGCAGGTCTGAGTTGACCAAAAAGGACGATAGGAGCGCGCCTACCCGTTTCGAGCGCCGACAAGGTTGAAAGAAGAGTTAATGGGGCATCAGCGACTTGGAAAACTGCCAGCATACCGCCTTCTGCCCGACATCATTCGTTTTCTCGTGGACGGCGGTAGCCCAACCGAAGAAGTCGTCGATCAAATTACTGAATTCGGCCGAGACGCCCTGAATTTTGCGTTGAAAGACGATGTCTTTATCGAGGCGCTCTGGCTGTTGGTTCGTTTGCCCCAGGCCGCCGCGAGCAAAGATCCTACAGCAGCTCTTGCTGAATTGGGGATCAAGGTTTCCGCATTAACTTCGGTCGCCGATATCCTTTTCCAATACGATCAGACCGTAGAGCGGGTACAACGCCGACTTCACCAAGGCACCACGGACCTTGGCGAGGTCGCCCGAAGAGCCGGGCTGTCCGCTTTAGCCGAAGGACTGCAATCGAACTTGCCTTCCTTGTGGAGTCCTAGCCCGGCGGATGTGCATTCGGCGCTTGCAGGACTGAAGGGGACCGAAAAGTTCGCGGGGCTGGCGCACAATTTCTACGCCGGTTTCGTCGACCGCGTTATCCACTATTACATTGATCGAAATCTCCACCACATGGTCGGTCACGACCGGATCGCCCGTTCCATCCATGATCTTGAAACCTTCAACGGCGCGATCCGGCGCCATTGCAATGAGTCAGCATTGATCATGCGAACCTTCGCTCGAGATTGGCTGGGAAAAAATCACTACAGGGACGGGAAAGCAATTTCTCGCGCCGACGTGCGTGCTTTTTCGTCGCATGCCGCTGATAAGATTCGGATCGAGCTTGCAATTCGGAAAGGGAAACCATGAAGCAACACCTTGTCGAATGCGGAGTTAATGCGCCGGCTTCAGAAGGCGCGATTGCAATGAACGTTCAAGGCCCATCAAAGAACGTGAACTTGCGTATCGACTATATCAGCCGGACGATGCTTGGTAACCTTCCAGATCTATTGATCGATCTGCTGGAAATCGCTTCCTATGTCTATTGTGCCGATCAGCGCCTTGACCGAGGAACCGATAAACTTTCGAAGTACGGCGAAAACTGGCGGCGTAGCCTGAAGTTCTTGATCCCAGTGCGCGAGCTGTTGGTTTGGCAAGACAGCGAAGTCCAGGAAGCACTCATCGACACACTGGGCTTTCTTTCCGACGATGCCTATTCGTTCGAATTCCGACAAGCCATGGCACCTGTCCAGCCCAAGGAGCTGTATTTCCATGACTTGATCGACCCCGAAGACGAGCACGACGGCGTCGCCTTGTTTTCAGGTGGGATCGACTCCTTCGCTGGCGCGGTCACAGACTTGGTTGCCAATGGTCGGTCGCTAACCCTCGTCGGACACTATTCATCCACCAAGGTCCGGAATGTCCAAGAGCACTTGATCGCCGAACTGAAGCGACGGGGCCATGAACACCGATTGTCGTTCATACCGGTCTGGGTAAGCAACGAAAACGTCACGGCGCGGGAATACACCCAGCGGACGCGTTCTTTCCTTTTCGCCTGCCTCGGCTTGGTCGTTGCGCGGATGTCAGGCAAGGACGCGTTCAGTTTCTATGAGAACGGCGTGGTCAGCATCAATCTCCCGTTGGCCGGTGACGTGATCGGCGGCCGGGCAACCAGGACGACCCATCCGAAGGTCCTACGGGGACTTGAAAGGCTGTTTTCGCTTTTGCTGGAACGCCAGATCCGGATTCAAACGCCGCTTCAATGGTTGACCAAGACGGAGGTGACCCAACTGATCGAAGCGGGGGGTATGGTCGATCTTCTGAGCAAGACGGCCAGTTGTACTCGACCACGAAAGTGGAACGAGAAGCAAAAGCACTGCGGGCTTTGTTCGCAGTGCATTGATCGTCGGTTCGGCATACTGGCCGCTGGGCTGGGGAATTACGAGGCGTCGGACCTCTATATGAACGACCTGCTTCTCGCGAACCGGGACGATGGCGACGAACTGCGGATGGCGCTGGCCTACGTGACGCTGTTCAAGAAGGTATCAGCAACACCGAAGGAAAGGTTCCTCGTTGATTTTTCCGAGATCGTCTCTGCCGTCGGCCATTTTCCCGACATGCCGGCCTCGGAGGCGGGCGACCGGCTGTACGATTTGTTTCAGCGGCACGCCAAGGCAGTGGAAGATGTGATTTCGTCGGCGGTCAAAGAGCACAGTACGGCACTTTACCGGAACGAAATTCCACCAGCATCTCTACTTGCTGCTTGTTACAGCAGAAAGGTCGTCGAACAGACTCCGCCTTCGAATTACGACGCGGAGGCCAAAGCGTTCATGGATCGGCTATCGACGCCGATCTTGGAGTTCGCCTTCGACAAGGACCAGAAGCGCGTCCATTTCCGTGGCGGGCTGGCGCTGGACGGCACTAATTTCAAATTGGTCAGCGCTCTGATGGATGCCTTCAGGTTGGCAAAGACAAAACGGTCTGAAGTGCCCTACTTGCCAGCGCCGGATCTGGCGACGGCGCTGAATATTTCTGAACAGGCAATGCGCACACAGGTCAAGCGCCTGCGCGACGCCATCGAGCCGTTGGCAGTGTCGATGGGCATTCCGATGGGTCAGGACACGTTCATCGAGACGAAGGAACGGTCTGGGTATCGAATCAATCCCCTGTGCCGCGAGATTTCAGTCGCTGACATTCTGGATCCGACGCCGCCCCGCGACTCTGCCTGAAGAGCGGTTGTCACAGTAGGCCGAGGTCGATGTCACATCTGGCTTGAGTTGGCCCCGGTTTTCCGGGGCTTTTTCACGTCCGGATGTCATAAGAAAAGCGACGCCTGATTATATCAAACCAGGCGTAACGCGTTGAAAATGCTCGTGTGTCCAAGTGCTTCGGCGCGGCTGGACATACCCGGAGGCAATTCAACGGAGGCCAGCATGTCACTCAGGCATCTGAACCAGATCAATCTCGCCGATCGCTGGAACATTTCGCACCGCACCCTCGAGCGGTGGCGTTGGACCGGTGAAGGTCCGCAGTTCGTCAAGCTGGGCGGCCGGGTCGTTTATCGGCTCGAAGACGTCGAAGCGTTCGAACGTGGTCAGGTACGCGCAAGCACATCGGCCAAGCCCGAACTGAAGTCGGCGTAAGGGGACGGCCATGAACATCCCCAACCGCATCAACTGGCACCCGCAGCCCGGTTTTTCTGCGCAGCCCTCGGCCAATGCCCGCTGCGCGACCTCGTGGCGCGCGGGGTGGGGTCACGTTCAGCCCTTTACCGCCGCACCGGTGAGTTGCGCCTCGATCTGACCGCGCGCGGCCTCGGCCCGGCCTGGGACGGTTTTCGGGCCGCGTGAGTAGAGGGGAGAGAAGGAGACAATGCTGATGAAACACACCGCTTTTACCAACGCCCGCGCACCGCACCCGATCAGCGAGATCGATTTCTGCGGCTGGGTCGGCCAGGCCGTTCCCGGCGACCGGCTGGAATACCATCGGGGCTTTCTGGTGCTGGACGCCTTTCCGGTGATCTCGAAGCTGGCTGATCCGGACCGCAAGCGCCTTGCCCTGCTGGGGCTCCGGGCCTTCTGGGCGGCCGAAGCAGGCCTCGTCCACCTCGTGCAGGAGCGGATCGGCCCGGACCAGTTCGCCTACATCGCCGTCGCCCGGCCGAAACCGAAAGCCGCCGCCGTCTCGCTGTCCGCCCTCCTGCTGAAGGAGATCGCGGCATGACCCTGCACAGATCAAACCGCATTGCCAAACCCGGAGATCCGAAAATGCCCTTTCCAACGAACTGTCCTGTTCTCGCCAATCTGCCGGAGATTTCGGCAAGGGAAATCGCAGCCCTTCCCGCCGACATGCTTGCCGCCTTGCAATTTGAAGCCGGCGAAGCGTTCCAGCACATCAAGGCCATAAAGGCCCGCCTCGATGCAGCGCTCGCGCTGAAATATGGGGATCTGGCCACCGAGGCCCGTCGCTTGGCGGGCAAGGATTCCGGGACGGTACGGCTGAGGGACGGCACCACCACTGTTGTTGCCGACCTCGCCAAGCGCGTCGATTGGGATCAGGAAAAGCTGGGCCAGATGGTCGAGCGCATCCGCGCCGCAGGCGATGATCCTGCCGAATATGTCGAAATCAGCTTCAAGGTGTCCGAGCGCAAATATGCGGCCTGGCCCGAGGCGATCCAGCAGGGTTTCGAGCCCGCGCGCACGGTGCGGACCGGTCAACTCGGCATTCAGCTTCTTGCCGATGAGGCCGAGCAATGAGCCTGCTCGCCCCTGTTTCGGCCCCGTCGCAGGATCTGCCCAGCCTGATCGACCGCGCGACCAGCATGCTTTTGGGCGCGAAGACTGCCGCCGAAGTGCTTGAAGCGCGCGAGGTGGCCGGTCTGGCCTATGATGTGGCCAAACGCGCCGCCCGGCTGCAGCGCGCCAAGAACGCCCATGATGATCTGGTGGCCGCCGCGCACCGCGCACAGGCCCATGCCTTGGAAATCGAGGCCCGCGCCAAACGACGGCTGGCAGACGAATACGATGCCGCACAAGCGCGGGGCGAAGTCGCCCGTGGTTCGGTGCGCACGGACATCGTTGGAGATTTGAACGATGTCCGGCCCGCTACCGCCGCGGAGCTCGGCCTGCGCCGCGACGAGATCCACGAAGCCCGCATAATCCGCGACGCCGAGGCCGCAGACCCCGGCATCGTTCGGCGCGCGCTGGATGATCGCCTTGAGCGCGGCGAGGAACCGACGCGCGCGGCCCTGCGCAAGATGGTGGTGGATGCCGCGATGCGCGGGTTGCGCCCGCAGCGGTCCGCCAGCCGGCGCAACCCGCTCCATGTTCCGCCGACGCCCGAGCAGGCGGCGTGGCGGCATGTCACCGGCACGTTCCGCGCTTTTGCCGAGTGGGCATCGGAGGGGAACCTCGTCCTTGCCCGCAAGGGCATGCGTCAGGCCCGGGACACCCCGTTTCACGACCTCGATGCCAAGGCCATCGCCCAAGGGTCAGCAGCGTTCACAACAATCAAGGAGTGGTTTGATGCTCGATAGCCAATCAGCGGGTTTTGCCGAACGGGTCTGGGAGGTTGCCTCTCAACTCGGGAACAACGCCCCGAAAATCGCCGATGACATGATGGAGGCGGCCTTTCCGCTCACCTGTACGCAGGCGCGGCAGGAAGGTGCGATGCGGATGCTGCGCACCGGCATCATCACCGAGGTAAAGCGCATCCTGCGCAACCGGAGCGACATTTTGAGCCAGTCGGATTTCTCGGAAATCTGCGAGATTTTCACCCCGTTTGTCCAAGAGCTGCGCTCGAAGTCCTACTTTGTGGAAAGTGCCGAGGAATACGTCGCGATCCCGGCCCTCATTGCGGAACCCGAGCTCCTCGACGATGCCCGTCGTTTCATGCGGCGCAAGGGCAAGGAATGCCTCGACGAAGCTGACCGACTGGATGCGCTCTACGTCGCGGTGACCGCCGACGACCCGGATGCGCGTCAGGAGGTGTCGGCATGACCGGCGCGCTGCCCATCATCACTGCCGATCAGCGGCTGGCCGAACCGCGCGGCATCAAGGGCTGCATCTTCGGGAAAAGTGGTATCGGCAAGACCAGCCTGCTGTGGTCGCTGAATGCCACGACGACCCTGTTCATGGATCTCGAGGCGGGCGATCTCGCCATCGAGGGCTGGCAGGGCGACGCGATCCGGCCGCGCACCTGGATGGAGTGCCGCGATTTTGCAGTGTTCATCGGTGGTGCGAACCCCAGCTTGCGCGATGATCAGGCTTACAGCCCGGCGCATCATGCCGCCGTTTGCCAGAAGTTCGGCGATCCGACTGCCGTTGACCGCTACGAGACGCTGTTCGTCGATTCCATCACCGTTGCCGGGCGGCTCTGCTTCCAGTGGTGCAAGGGCCAGCCCGAGGCGTTCTCGGAAAAAACCGGCAAGCCGGATGTCCGGGGCGCTTATGGGCTCCATGGCCGCGAGATGATCGCCTGGCTCACGCATTTGCAGCACACGCGCCGCAAGAACATCTGGTTCGTCGGCATCCTCGACGAGAAGCTCGATGACTTCAATCGCAAGGTGTTCTCGCCGCAGATCGACGGCGCCAAGACCGGGCTGGAACTGCCCGGAATCGTCGATCAGGTCATCACCATGGCCGAGATTGCCAGTGCCGATGGCCAGCCCGCACGCGCCTTCGTCTGTCAGACGCTGAACCCCTTCGGGTTTCCGGCCAAGGATCGCTCCGGGCGGCTCGACATGATCGAAGTGCCGCATCTGGGCCAGTTGATGGCCAAGATCCACGGCCCGGTGCGCCCCGCGGCAGCCCGCCTGACCTATGCTCCCGCAGTCGAAGGTCTGCCTGCCGCTGCCGCCGCAAACCCCTCCCACGTCAATTGAAAGGACAAATCCGATGACCGGACTCTGGAACGATTTCAACTCTGCACAAAGCAACGGCACCGTCATCCCGAAGGGCACGCTGGTCAAGGTCCGCCTGACCATCCGCCCCGGCGGTTTCGACGATCCCTCGCAAGGCTGGACCGGCGGTTATGCCAAGCGCGGCGTGACCGGCGCTGTCTATCTCGACGCCGAATACACCGTGGTCGAGGGGCCTTACGCCAAACGCAAAATCTGGTCGCTGATCGGGCTTTATAGCCCCAAGGGCCCGGATTGGGGCAACGCTGGGCGCGGGTTGATCAAGGGCATCCTGAACTCGGCGCGTGGCATCGCCGACAAGGACAATTCGGCACAGGCGCAGGCCCGCCGCCGGATCAGCGGCTTCGCCGAGTTGGACGGGATCGAATTCATCGCCCGGATGGACATCGGGTCTGACACCAATGGCGAGGACAAGAACGAGGTCCGCGCGGCCGTCACACCCAGTCACCGAGATTATGCGCAGTTGATGGGACACGGCAATGCTGCCCAGATGCCGGGTTACAGCCAGCCCCCGGCAACCAGTGCGCCGCAGCAGGGCTATGTCCCGCCGCCGCAAGGCTACATTGCACCCAGCCCCCAGCAGCAGACACCGCAAACCCCTGCGACACCCGGTTTTTCCGGGCGTCCCAGCTGGGCCGAGTGAGGGGGACAAACCATGCGGCTGCGCCCCCGTCAGAAAACCTTCGTCGAGCGCAGCCTTGCAGCACTCGACGCTCATGGCAACACGCTGGGCATAGCACCCACCGGTGCTGGCAAGACGATCATGCTGTCGGCGGTCACTGGTGAGGTGATCGGCGACAGCGCCGCCAAGGCCTGTGTACTCGCCCACCGCGACGAGCTGACCGATCAGAACCGGGGCAAGTTTGCCCGGGTCAATCCGGGCCTGACCACGTCGGTGGTCGATGCCAACGCCAAGTCGTGGGCGGGTCAGGTGACCTTCGCCATGGTGCCGACGCTGGCCCGGATCGGCAATCTCGCGGCCATGCCACAGCTTGATCTGCTGGTGATTGATGAGGCGCATCATGCGGTGGCGGCAAGCTACCGCCGCATTATCGACCATGTCCGCAATGCCAATCCTGACGCCCGCATCTTCGGCGTTACCGCCACCCCAAACCGGGGCGACAAAAAGGGCCTGCGCGAGGTGTTCGATAATGTCGCCGACCAGGTGCGTCTGGGCGAGTTGATCGCCTCGGGCCATCTGGTCCCGCCGCGCACCTTCGTGATCGATGTGGGCGTGCAGGACAAGCTGCGCGCTGTACGCAAGTCGCTGGCAGATTTCGACATGGCCGAGGTCGCGTCGATCATGGACCGCGCGCCGGTCACCGACGAGGTCATCCGGCACTGGAAGGAGAAGGCGGGTGACCGGCAAACCGTGGTGTTCTGTTCCACTGTCGCCCACGCCGCCCATGTCACGGAGGCCTTCAACGCTGCAGATGTGCCTGCCGGGCTGATCCACGGCGATCTACCGAGCGAGGATCGCCGCGATATTCTAACCGCCTACGCCGCCGGAGATATTCGCGTCATCGTGAACGTGGCGGTACTGACGGAAGGCTGGGACCACCCGCCGACCTCCTGTGTCGTGCTGCTGCGGCCCTCATCCTATAAATCCACCATGATCCAGATGGTGGGCCGCGGGCTGCGCACCATCGATCCGGAGGAACACCCCGGAGTCATCAAGACCGACTGCGTCGTGCTGGATTTTGGCACCTCAAGCCTGATCCACGGCACGCTGGAGCAGGATGTCGATCTCGACGGCAAAACCGAGACCGGCGACGCCCCGACCAAAGCGTGTCCTGCCTGTGGCGCCGACATTCCTCTGGCCTGCTTTGAATGCCCGCTGTGTGGCGAGGTTCTTGGCGACGATGAAGACGGCGAGGCCGATGCGCAGGGGCGCGCCGAGTTGACCGGCTTCATCATGACGGAGATCGATCTTCTGAAGCGGTCCAGCTTCGCCTGGATCGACCTTTTCGGGGCGGATGACGCCCTGATGGCCAACGGGTTCAACGCCTGGGGCGGCATCTTCTTTCTGGAAGGACGCTGGCATGCGGTCGGTGGCGCGAAGGGCCAAAGCCCCCGGTTGCTGGGCATCGGTGAGAGGACGGTCTGCCTCGCGCAAGCCGATGATTGGCTGAACGAAGTCGAGACTGATGAAAGCGCCTTCAAGACGCGCGGCTGGCTGAAACAGGCCGCCACGGACAAGCAGCTGCAATATCTGCCGCCCGCCTATCGGCAGGATTACGGGCTGACCCGCTATCACGCCTCGGCACTGATGACCTTCACTTTCAACAAGCGGGCGATCCGCCATCTCGTCATGACCGCCGCCCCCGACCAGCGGAGGGCCGCATGAGCCATGTCGCGCAAATCCTGTCCCAGCCCGCAGCGGCTCCGGATCGGCCGCGCCCTGATCGCCTCTGGCACCCGCGTCCTCTGCTTTGCGCCGTTTGCACATCATGCACCCGAGGTTTCGGTTGGTTCGATCCCAACCAGCCGCGCCGTTCGCCGGGGAAACGGTCCCCCGGACCGTTTCCTGATCCGGCTCACCGAACCCGCCGCTGGTTTTGCTCCATGGGCTGCCAGGCGGCCTTCACTCTCAAAGCCCGGAAAGGATTGAAAATGGTCGATTTCACCGAAGAGGAAACGCAGGCGCTGCCCACCGTCATGCGCGCTCTCGCCCCGGAGATGGAGCGCATCGGCTGGGACCGCTCGCTGGGCCAGCTGACCCGGAACGACATGCACCGGCTGATCGTGACGATCATCGCGGCATTCCGCGCCGAGATGGCCGAAATCGCCAGCCAATCGGAGATCCCCTTCTGATGCTAGACTATAATCACAGGCCCAGCTTTGCCGACAAGGTGAACGCCGCAGTCGACGCAGCGCTGACCACCGACAATGCCGCCCGCACGCCACGCGATTATCTCGGCGGTTCGCGCCTTGGCCATGCCTGCGACCGCGCCTTGCAGTTTGAGTTCACGCATGCGCCGAAAGACGAGGGCCAGGATTTCAGCGGACAATTGCTGCGCATCTTCGCCATCGGTCATGCACTTGAGGATCTGGCGGTGGTTTGGTTGCGCAGCGCGGGATTCGATCTTTACACGCGGAAGGGCAATCGCCCCGATGGCGGCCAGTTCGGCTTCTCTGTCGCAGGTGGGCGCATCCGTGGCCATGTCGATGGCATCATCGCAGAAGGACCAGCTGTCTTTGACCTTGGCGTTCCTGCGCTCTGGGAATGCAAGACGATGAATGCCAAGAACTGGCGCGCCTGCGTCAAGGACGGGGTCACAAAGTCCAAGCCGGTCTATGCCGCCCAGATCGCGGTCTACCAGGCCTACATGGACGCGACGGTCCTCGGCATCGCGGCCGCACCAGCGCTGTTCACCGCAATCAACAAGGACACCGCCGAGATGCACCACGAGTTGGTGCCCTTCGATGCCGATCTCGCGCAGCGCATGTCGGATCGCGGCGTGCGGATCCTGCAGGCCACCGACGCGGGCGAGTTGTTGCCGCGTGTGGCCCAAAATCGCGACTTCTTTGAATGCCGCTTCTGCCCATGGGCGGAGCGCTGCTGGGGGATGCCAACATGACCGACTCACCCAAAGACCAACCCAGCTTACCAAACCAATTCGAGGGATCCAAAATGAGTACTGATCACGACGATCACCACGCGCCGTCCGACACGCCGCCGCCCATCGACCAGCACAAGGAAAATCTGATCCATTTCAACCCGTGGCGGGATTTTAACGATGCGGTCTCGCTGGTGGATGTCTTCGGAGACGAGCCGGACCCTGCGCAAATCGCCCAGTTCATGGGGGTGGTTTTCGGCTATTGCGACGGGTTGATCCCGGTGCGCAGCTTCATCGACAAGGGCCAAGGCATCGATGGCCGCCCGCACAACATCTGGATCGAGGCGGGTCAGGCCACCCCCGACAAGATGGCCACCTTCGCCACATGGGCGTCGCGTGAGGGGGCAGCGGTCTATGTCATCCCAGGTACAGTCGCTGCACCGGGTCAGGCCAAGGCGGCAGAAATCCTGCAGATGCAGACCGTGGTCGTGGATATCGACACCGGCGATATTGCCGCCAAGCGCACCCATCTGGAACGCCATCTGGGCGCACCGACCATGGTGGTCGAAAGCGGCGGCGTGACGCCAGAGGGGCAGCACAAGGCCCATGTCTGGTGGAAACTCAGCGAGCCCGCCGAGGGCGATGACATTCGCCGGGTGTGCCGCCTGCGCGGTGACATCGCCGCCAAGGTCGGCGGTGACATGCACTTCCGCTCGGCGCACCAGCCGATCCGGGTGGCAGGCTCGGTCTATTACAAGAACAACCTCAAGACCCAAGTTCGGATCGTGGAAATGAACCCCGCGCTGGAACGCGATCTTGGCGAATTCATCGAGGCCGTTGCCGACATGCCGCCTGCGCCGGGGGTGTCCTTGCAGCCGGACTTCACCCATCCCGACAAACCTGCCGTCGATGATGTCCTGGTCACACCGGTGCGCGAGGCTGCGCAGGATGACTGGTCGCGCTTTGAGGGCGCCAGTGCCGCGATCGGGCATTTCATCCGCATGGTCCACGAAGGCCGGATGTCGAAGGACGAGGGCTGGGAAGGCATCTGCGGCTACAATGCCGCGATGCTGCGGCCTGCCTGGCCGATGGAGCGGCTGCAGCGCGAGTCCCAGCGTCTGTGGGAACTGCACGTCCAGAAAAACGGCCCGCCGCTGATCAGGCTGGCCACCGGGGCACCGGGTCCGGAGGAGACGCCCGCTTTCACGCTGGGGGCATTGCTGGATGACCAGAGCCCGATGCCCGAGGACATCATTGCGCCGCGCGTGCTGACGCCGGGCGGTCTTCTGGTGTTGGGCGGCGCGCCCAAGGTGGGCAAGAGCGATCTCACCATCAGCTGGCTGGTGCACATGGCCGCAGGCGTGCCGTTCCTTGGTTTCACTCCACCGCGCCCGCTGCGGATTTTCTACCTGCAGGCGGAAATCCAATACCACTACCTGCGCGAACGGCTGAAGCAGATCGCCTTGCCACCGAAGATCCTTGCCGCCGCGCGCGACACTTTCGTGGCAACGCCCAAGCTGAAGATGCTCTTGGACACCGACGGCAGCGTGCGGGCGGCGCGCGCCATCCAAGCGGCGTTCCCGGACGCTCCAGTCGACGTCATCTGCATCGACCCGATCCGCAACCTATTCGACGGCGGACCCGACGGCGGCGGCGAAAACGACAATACCGCGATGATGTTCTTTCTGAAGGACCGCGTCGAGGTGCTGCGCGACTACATCAATCCCGCCTGTGGCGTGATCCTCGTCCATCACACCAAGAAGCTCTCGAAGCTGCAGCTGAAGGACGACCCGTTTCTTGCCCTCTCCGGCGCCAGCGCGCTGCGCGGCTTCTACACCTCCGGCCTGATCCTGCACCGGCCCGACGAGGAGGCGGCCGAGCGCAAGCTGGAGATCGAACTGCGCAACGGCCCGGCGCTGCCGTCCAAGCTCATCGACAAGGTCGGCGGCCAATGGGTCGAGATCAACCCGCTCAACGAACGTCTGGTGCGCGCCGAGGTTGGGGCCAGGCACGATGCCGAGCGGGATCGCAAGGGCGAGGTGATCGTCACCATCCTTCTGGACGAGGCCCTGAAGGGCAAGATGTACACGATGACCCTGTTCGCCGAGTCTTTCGAGAACCAGAGCGGCCTCAGCGGCGCATCGGGCATCCGTGACAGGCTGAATGTCCTCACGACCAAGGGTGTCGTGAAGTTCGTCAAGGGCGATGCAGCGAGCGCACTCGGCCTGCCGTCCGACCGCAGCAAATACGGCTATCTCTGCGTGGAGGACATGGTGCTCGCGACCGGCGCCGAAACTGTCGACGCCGACACCGGCGAGGTGCTGCCCGAGGCCGTCCGGATCCTGCCCAGCCATTACAAATGCTCCCAGACCGGAGCTGTGCTGCCGGTCGAAAACCGAAGTGTCTGGGTCTGTGCCGAGGGCCAGGAACCATGATCAACCCCCCAAAAATGCCATGCCAAATCTGGACTGTCCGGAGCCAAATCTGGCCAGATTTTGCCAAATCTGGAATCTGTTCCAAATCTGAAATCTGGCATTTTGCGCTTGATTTCAATGACTTGATGCGTCGATTCCAGATTTGGCTGGGGTGCCTGCCAAATCTGAATCCAAATCTGAATTTAACCAATGAATTCAGGGACTTTTGCCAGATTTCAGATTTGGCAAAAAGTCCCCCTAAAGGGGTAGGTGACCTCCCCGCTAAGCGCGGGAAGTTCACCACCTACCCCTTGGGCATCGTTCTCGGACCCAAGTCCTGGCCCGATCCTCCCCATAAACCACAAACCGGAAAGGAGCCCCCGATGGCCCAACTCTCCCTGACCCCGACACCGATGATCGCCCAGCTTCCCGGCGCAGCCATCGTCCTCGCGCTTGATCTCGGCACTACGACTGGCTGGGCAGTGCAGGCCGCGGACGGTCTGATCACCAGCGGTACGGTGTCGTTCCGGCCGAGCCGCTACGACGGTGGCGGCATGCGCTACCTTCGGTTTCGGGGCTGGCTCGAGCAGCTTGCACGGGATGCCGGTCCGATCATGGCCATTCATTTCGAGGAGGTGCGCAGGCATGTGGGTACCGATGCGGCCCATGTTTATGGCGGGCTGCTTGCCACGCTGACGGCATGGGCGGAAACTTCATGCATCGCCTATCAGGGCGTACCGGTCGGCACCATCAAACGCCACGCAACGGGCAAGGGTAACGCACCCAAGGAGGCGATGATGGCTGCGGCCCGTGCGCGTGGGTTCAGCCCGGTCGATGACAACGAGGCCGATGCCATCGCGATCCTATTCTGGGCGCTGGCGACCCGGGGAGGTCTGCAATGACCGGCATGCGGTTCACACCAAAAGGGTACGGCGGCTGCCGCCGCAACCCCGACCAGATCAAGCGCGAGGGCTGGAAGGAACAGGGGCTGCTTGCGGTGGCTGTCGATGACAACCGGCTGTCCTGGCCGGAACGCGAGCTCGTCCGGCAACTGGGCGAGAAGCTTTACGGCAAGCGCGAACCGGAGGTGCGCCATGGGTGAGTGGACGACAGTGCTGGTGCAAGACCGGCTGGAACTCGCGGCAGGCGTGATGCGGCAGATCCCCGGCGTGAAGCCGGTGGGTTTCTTCAACGCCTGGCCCGAGTATTTCCACAGCTTCGCGGACAAGGTGGGTCAGGAGCCGCAGATGCGGCGGCCACGCCCGAGCCCGCGTCAGATCACGCAAGCCGAGGAAGCGATGCTCTGGCTGCGTTGGCTGGAGCCCGACGATGCACGGCTCGTCTGGGCACGGGCCGATGGTATCGAATGGAAACCGATCTGCTGGCAGTTCGGGCTGTCGCGGACGGCTGCCACCAGGCGCTGGCAGTTCGGTCTGGCGGTGATGACCTGGCGGCTGCACGGACGCGTGCCGTCATCGCGTCGTTCGCAGCAGTTCGTCATCGAAAACGCCAATCGGCTGTCAAGGAAAATCGTCCTGTGAAAGAATTTTCGGGTGTACATCGCAGGGCCTTACACATTTCGGCCAGAGCGTTAGAAAAGGGATATGCTCGGGAGAGGCGCGTGCGGGTGACCGCCAGCGCAAACGATCTTCGGATGGATTCCGTGGTGGACCCCAGAGTCCGAACCGGAATCCAGATCGGAGTCCAGACGGTTCGAAGGCGAGCGGCAGGCGGTTGACGGTGTGCGAGGGTGGCGACAGTTTTTTCGGACCAAGGGATGACCGAACGGGACTGAGCGAAAACCCTAAGCCATTGTTTTCCGGTTCCTTTTTGGCCGAAAACGTATGCTGGGGGGCGCAGCGCGGCATATCGCCAGCGTCAGAGCGATTTTTTTGGGAAGCCACCCCCTCGGGAAGCCACCCCTGAAGCCCCGAAATAGCGCAATATAACAGACACTTGGCTGGTGGACTCCGGGGTGGATACCCTGGACTCCGGAGTCCAGCTTGAAGCCAGTGAAATCCAGCATGGATTCCGCAACCGGAGTCCAGCGCGGAAGCCAGACAATCCTGCAACAGGACAATCCACATGACCCTCAGCTTCGCCCCGGAGCGCATCGAGCAATGGCCGCTCGCGCGTTTGCAGCCCTATGCCCGCAATGCCAAGGCGCATGGCGCGGATCAGGTTGCCAAGATCGCTGCCAGCATGGCGGAGTTCGGCTGGACGGTGCCCTGCCTCGTGGCAGAGGACGGCGAATTAATCGCAGGCCATGGCCGGGTGCTTGCCGCCACGCAACTCGGGTTGACCGAAGCGCCGGTGATCGTGCTCGGCCATCTGACCGAAGCGCAGCGACGGGCTTATCGGATCGCGGACAATAAGCTTACGGAACTTGGCACGTGGGACGAGGCGCTGCTGTCGGCGGAACTGAACGATCTGCTGGCAGATGATTTCGACCTGTCGCTGGTCGGGTTTTCCGACGGCGAGTTGGACAAGCTGCTGGCCTACGTGCCGGAAGTCGAAGGCGAAGAAGGCGGCGGGGCCAGCGCGCCGCCAGTCGTGATCCCGGAACCGCCGCGCAACCCGGCCTCGCGCACCGGCGATCTCTGGATCCTTGGCGAGCACCGGCTGCTCTGCGGTGACAGCACCAGCGCCGCCGATGTGCGCCGCCTGATGAACGGCGAGCGGGCGATCCTGTTTGCGACCGATCCACCTTACCTCGTCGACTATGACGGATCGAACCATCCGACCCGCAACAAGGACTGGTCGCAATCCTATGGTGTCACCTGGGACGACAGCAGCCAAGGTGCCGAACTTTACGATGGCTTCATCGCGGCGGCTGTCGCCGAAGCCATCGAAGAAAATGCAGCCTGGTATTGCTGGCACGCCTCGCGTCGCCAAGCGATGCTGGAGGCCTGCTGGGAAAAGGTCGGGGCGTTCGTCCATCAGCAGATCATCTGGGTGAAAGACTGCGGTGTTCTCACCCGGTCGCATTACCTCTGGAAACACGAGCCCTGCTTCATGGGCTGGATCAGGGGCAATCGCCCGCCGAAGGTGGCCGAGGAAACCCTCGCATCCACTTGGGCTTTGCCCAGTTTCGCCAAGCTTGATCGGCCCGATCATCCGACGCCGAAACCGCTGGACGCCTTTGGGATCCCAATGCGCCAGCATGTGGCGCGCGGCGGGCTTTGCTACGAGCCGTTCTGTGGTTCGGGTTCGCAGATCATGGCGGGGGAGGCCAACGGGCGACGCGTCTTCGCGATGGAGATCAGCCCGGCCTACATCGACGTCGCGGTCGAACGTTGGCAGGCCGACACCGGCCGCGACGCGATCCTTGATGGCGATGGCAGAGCTTTTGCACAGATCAGAACCGAGCGGCTGGGCGATAATGCTGACGCCCCCGCCGATGCACCCGACAAAGACGCCGATCCAGAACGTGCCCGCAAACCCAAATCCGCAGCGTGACATGCATGACCTGGCTCTACATCCCACCGGACGCGCTTCCGGAACCGAAGACGCATGCCTCTTCGGCCTGTCCCTCTGCTCCGGCGCAGGCGGGCTCGACCTCGGCCTCACCATCGCCATCCCCGGATATCGTGCTGTGGGCTATGTCGAACGGGAAACCTACGCCGCAGCCACTCTCGTGGCGCGGGTGGAAGACGCGGCCTTGGATCAGGCTGTTGTATGGGACGACGTTGCCACTTTCGATGGCAGACCGTGGCGCGGCGCGGTGGATATCCTCAGCGCAGGATATCCATGCCAGCCGTTTTCGGTTGCAGGCAAACGGCTCGGTACCGAGGATCCGCGCCATCTCTGGCCGCATGTCGCACGCATCATCGGTGAATGCGAACCACCGTTCGTCTTCCTCGAGAATGTCGCCCATCATCTCCGCCTCGGCTTCCCCGAAGTCGCCAGCGGACTGGTCGGCATGGGCTACAAGCTTGCGGCAGGCCTCTTTACGGCGGCGGAAGTCGGTGCGCCCCACCGGCGCGAGCGGCTGTTCATTCTCGCCACCCGCGAGGGTGACGAGTTGGCCGACCCCGCGCGCCTGCTCTGGGACCCGGTCGAGTGGCGGGAACCGGACAGAAATGATGCGGCTGTGGCCGACGCCCCGCGCCAGTGCCAACGAGAACCGGCAGACGAAATCGACACCGTCACAGGCAGCGGGCCAGCATGGGATGAACCTCGCGACGACGGCTGCGCTGTGGCCGACGCCGCAGACCGACAGTTTCCGCAGCCGGGGTGGCGAGCGGAAAGACGAGAAGGGTCTGGACGGGATGGCGCGCGACTGGCCGACACCGATGGCGAACGACGGCTGCAAGCCAAGCGCGGGCAATCGCCGGACGGCCGATCTGACCCATGTCAGCCGTCTCTGGATGACGCCAACTGCGCGGGATCACAAGGACGGGGCGACGACATTGGCGAACACGCCGGTCAACGGCCTGCTTGGCCGCCAGGTCCTGGTGACGCCGATGGCTGGGAGCGATACCTCCGATGTGCGCCGGACCTTGAACCCGCTGTTCGTCGAGGCGCTGATGGGTTGGCCCACCGGGTGGACCGGCTTCGCCTTTGTGGCAACGGAGTGGTTCCCTTGGTTGCAGCGCATGCGCTGCGAACTCTGGCAGCTGAATTGCTGGCCGTTGGATAACGGGGCGCCAGCATGAAGCAATAGCGCGCCATGTCGCTGGGCGAGGCAGCGACGAATATCGTGGTTGGCTACGTGCTGGCCATTGCGACGCAAATCGTGGTGTTCCCATGGTTCGGCATCGCGACCGGCCTTGCAGAGCACCTGACCATTGGGCTCGCCTTCGTCGGCGTCTCGCTGGTGCGTGGCTATCTGTTACGGCGGCTGTTCGAGCGAGGACGAGACGCCCAAGCCGTGGTTGACCTGCTGAAGCGGTGGTGCTTTACGGCCGCTCCGGAAGCAACAGGGCGCGGTGAAGATGAACAACCACGAAGACATCCGTGACAAGTTGATAAAGCTCGAGGCGCTCTTCGCGCGTGGGGCAACACCCGGAGAACGGGCAGCAGCCGGGGCAGCGCTCGGGCGGATGCAGGCACGCTTGGATCTGGCCGGAAGCAAGAAGGGTGAGCCAGAAACCGAATTGCAATATATCCTTCCGGATGTTTGGGCCGTGCGAGTGTTCGTGGCGTTGTGCCGCAAGCATGATGTGAAGCCTTATCGGTACCCTCGTCAGCGGCGAACGACGGTCATGGTGCGGGCCCGCAAGAGTGTTTTCGAGGCGACAATCGCTGCCGAGTTTCAAAGCCTTCATCGGGAACTGACCCGCTATTTCGACGAGATGGTGAACCACCTCATCGCCGATGTAATGAAGTCGGACGGTGACGACGAAACACTGGAGCAGCGCCAGATCGGCCAATAATCAGACTGGCCTGAACGTGAAAGCCGCCGACCGGGTTCGGTCGACGGCGGCAATATGGGCAGTGTTGCGGCCTGAGGTCAGACTCAAGAAATCTTGTAGCACCGCCCCCGACCGTCGACCTTTTCTGAAGTGATGGTCAGGCCGAGCTTCTTCTTCAGGACCCCGGACATCGCACCTCGAATCGTGTGCGACGCCCAATTTGTGGCAGTCATGATCTCCTCGATGGTCGCGCCGCCGTCGGCACGCAGCATGGCGATCAGCGCCTCCTGTTTGGTGCCTTTGCGCGGGGTCGGAGATATCGGGTCTTGTTGCGGAGCGGCCGCATCGCCGTCAGCGTCGCCAAGCCCGAGCGCCGAATGGGCCAATTGCGTGGCGCGCAGGGTAAGGGGGCCCGCGTCGTCATGCCGCCAGACCGTGTCGGGATCAGCGGCGGAGATTTCCTCGATCAACCCGCGCTTCAGAAGGCTTTTGCAGACATTTCCCACAGCGCCACCCTTGAGACTGGAAGTGACGGGAAAGATCAGACCGGTTGCACGGGCGCAGGCGGTGGACAGGATGATGGATTGGGCATCGGACAGCTGAATCTGGGTCATGACGGTCTCCCGGTAAGAGGCAACGCGGAATGCGGGCCCTTCTACGAGGCCAAGCCCCGCACGGCGGGGCTGGCGCGATGGCTGGTGCGTTACTCGGCATGTTCGCCTTCCTTGAAGGCGCTGTCGGTGATCTGGCGCAGCAGGCCCGCATGATGATTGAGGGTGCCGACATGGCCCCAATTGATCTCGTCAGGATGGGCGTCGAAATGGTCCGCGCTGAGGGTGGTCAGGCGTTCGAGCATCGTGTCGATCTCGATCTTCGCGGCGAGGAATGCGTCGAGGGCTTTGGAATTGTCGGTGGCGCGGCGGGTGGTCATGGCTTGGTCTCCGGGGGTGAGTTGCATCGTTTTCCTGTGACAACCATCGCTCTGCTGGGCTGATTGTCGTAGGCTAATCCAAGCAATATCAGTGCTTTATGATCGTGCGTCGCCATGTCATCCAATCCGGTCGGGATCGATCAGCGCCGTCTGTTCGGCCTCATGGCGCTGCGCAGCATCTGGCGGGTCGAGTCGGGCGTTGACCATGGCCACGAACAGCGCGCGGGCGACGGCGGCCACTTCGTCGGCTCCAGCGCTGGAAAGCGTGACGTCATGGATCGCGATGGCCTCGCCCAGATCGGTGAGGGCGTAGAGCGTGGCGAATTCGGCGTCGCCCGGGTCGCAGGTGATGGTGTCGCGGTCGTCGGGACTGACTGCAACGCTTCGGCAGAAGCGCAGGTCGAAGCCGATGGCGCAGTTGCGGCGGATCAGGTCGGCGAGGACCTCGCCTTCGGGCAGGCAGTTCAGGGTAAAAGTCATAGCTGGGGCCTTTCGGGCATGGGGGTATCT
>NZ_LSRP01000077.1 GCF_001885585.1 Pararhizobium antarcticum | reverse complement strand
AATATTGACTTAAAAAATGAACTCATTCAATCTTTTTCTCGAAGGCGCCGGAATGAGCGTCAAACCAGAGGGCAACATGATGACATCTTCCATGAGGCGCGCCTTTGCGCGTCGATTTTTTTCTTCCGCCGCCGCGACAGCGATCGCTGCCACTGCACTCGTTCCCACCGCTACCCCTGTGCTGGCGCAGGACGAGCTCAATGCGTTGGTGTGGTGCGACCATACCGATCCGGCGCTGATCGAGCCGTTCGAGAAGGCCAATAACGTCAAGGTCAACCTCAAGGACTACGAGGGCACAGGTGCCGCTCTTTCGATCCTCGAACAGTCGCAGCCGGGTGATTGGGACGTACTTGTCATTGACGGCGTTGACGTGCAGCGCGCCGTCGGCATGGATCTGCTGGCGGAAATTCCGGCCGACGCCTTGCCGACAGCCGACATCTTCCCGGAAGTGCGGATGGAAGCCAACAATATGAAGGACGGCAAGACCTACGCCGTCACCGAAAAATTCGGCTACAACACGATTTCCTACGACAAGACAAAGGTCGATCCGGAAGACATGAAGGATCTGTCGATCCTCTGGTCCGACAAATACAAGGGCCGCATCGCGCTCTATGACTACTACCTGCCGATGATCGGCCTTGTTGGCCTCGGGCTCGGCAAGACGACGGCCGAGCTGTCCGACGCCGACATGCCGGCGATCGCCGAAAAACTCTCGGCGATGAAGAAGGTCTCCAAGCAGGTGAGCGACGTCGTTTCCTCGCAGACGGCGCTGGCGACCGGCGAAGTCGATATCCTGGTCGGCGGTGGCGAATGGATCACGGCCGCCTTGTCCGGCGAAAAGCCGAATCTCGACTGGACGGTGCCGGATCAGGGTGCGGTGCGCTGGGCCCAGTCGATCGGCGTCATGAAGGCTTCCAAGAAGCAGGAACTGGCGCTGAAATTCGTGCAGTATATCGTCAGCCCCGAAGGCCAGGCGCGTCTCGCAACATCGTCCTGCTATTGGGCCATGCCTGCCAATGCCAAGGCCGGCGACCATCTGACGGACGCCCAGAAGGCGGCGTTGCGCTGGAGCGATCAGGCCGAGTACCTGAAGAAGACGCAGCTCTATCCGATCCCGAGCGCCGAACTTGACCAGAAGATGCAGGACGCCTGGACGGACATGATGCAGCAGTAAGGCTTTTGTCTTCTCCCCGACGGGGAGAAGGTGGCCGAAGGCCGGATGAGGGGGCGTCAGCCGCAGAGTTTGCTGAAAATCCCCCTCATCGTCTCACTTCGTTCGACACTTTTCCCCACTTGGGAGAAGAGGAAGCAAGCACCAGCCACCAGTCCGCCAATCTGCCGGATAGGAGTATGGTTGCAGCCTTTCCAAACCTGAAAGCCCGCCTATGCCCACCCTGACCCTCGAACAATCCGATCGCCGCAATGCCTGGGGTTTTGTCGCGCCGGCCCTTCTCTGGACGCTCGCCTTCTTCGTGGTGCCGTTCCTGTTCATGGCGGCGATGAGCCTCTGGTCGCGGCAGAGCGGCCAGATCGTCAAGGCGTGGAACCTCGACAACTATGTGGCTTTCTTCGAGAAGGCCTCGCTGTTCAAGGGGCTGGTGAATTCGCTCGAGATTACCCTTATCGTCACCGTTCTGTCGGTGCTCTTGGCCTATCCTCTGGCCTGGATCATCGCCGAGCGCGTGCCGAAACGCTTCCAGCGTTTGGCGCTGATCATGGCCGTCCTGCCGTTCTGGACCTCCTATGTGGTGCGCTCCTATTCCTGGCTTCTGGTGCTGTCGAAAAACGGCGTGGTCAACCAGACGCTGCTGACCATCGGCCTTGTCAGCGAACCGCTGGAACTGGCGAGCAACCGGACCGCAACCGTCATCGGTTTCACGCATTTCTTCGTCATGCTTCTGACGCTGACGATCTATGCCAATCTCATCCAGCTTTCGCCGAATTATCGCCGGGCGGCGGCCGATCTTGGCGCCAATGCCTTCCAGACGTTCCGCCACGTCATCCTGCCGCTGACGTTGCCCGGCATCATGACCGGTGCCTTCCTGACCTTCGTTCTGTGCATCGGCGACTATGTGACGCCGCAGATACTCGGCGGCAACAATGAACTGGTGCTGCCGCAGATCATCATGCTGCAGCTTGGCCGCCGCGCCGATTTCCCGATGGCGGCGGCGCTGTCGATCATCCTGATGCTGGCGGTGACGCTCGCCTATGTGCTCTGCGCCCGCTGGCTCAAGATCGAGAGGGCATGACGATGCGCAATATTGTCATTTCCGCCGCCTCCTGGGTCTACGCAACGCTGGTCTTCGGCTTCATCTTCCTGCCGGTGGCCGTGCTGGTGCTGTTCTCGTTCCAGGACGGTCGTTTGCCGGTGCCGCCGTTCAATGGCTTCTCGACACAGTGGTACGCGGCAATCTTCGCAGATCGCAAACTGATGGCGGCACTCGGCAATTCCTTCGTCGTCGCGCTCTTATCCTCGGCCATCGCCTGCGTTCTGGGTTTTCTTGCGGCTTATGCGCTGGCCCGCCACAAGCTGCCGGGTTCGGCGCTGCAGCGCGGCCTGCTGATTGCACCGATGACCGTGTCCTATCTGATCATCGCGCTCGGCCTGCTGACGGTCCTGAACACATTCGGCATTCCCCTGTCGCTCTGGACGGTGGGCATCGGCCATGTGGTTATCAACCTGCCGCTCTGCTTTGCCATCATCTATTCCTCGATGGGTGACCACCATATCAATATCGAGCGGGCAGCGCGCGATCTCGGCGCCGGCGACCTCAAGGTCATGGTGCTGGTCACGGCCCCGATGCTGATGCCCTCGATCCTCGCGGCCTTCTTCCTCTCCGTTACCTTTAGCTGGGACGAGTTCATCATCGCCTTCCTGTTGTCGCGCTTCGACGTCACGCTGCCGGTGGAGATCTGGAGCCTTTTGCGCTCTGGCCTCAATCCGAAGACCAATGCCATCGGCTCGCTGGTCTTCCTGGTTTCCGTCGCGGTTCTGATGCTGCTCGAATTCACCCTGTTCAGAAAGACTGGAAAATCATGACCGCCTCCGTCTCCGTTCAGAACGCCAGCAAGACCTTCGGCGCGTTTACGGCGCTGAACGACGTGTCGCTGGATATCAACGCCGGCGAGTTCATCGTTCTGCTCGGTCCGTCCGGTTGCGGCAAGACCACGCTTCTGTCCATCCTCGGCGGCTTCCTGTCACCGACCAAAGGCCGCATCTCGATCGGCAGTCGCGACATGACCAATGTCCAGCCGGCCAAGCGGCCGACCACGACGATGTTTCAGGATTATGCGCTGTTCCCGCATATGAAGCTCAAGGACAATGTCGGCTTCGGACTTCGCATGCGCGGCATGGCCAAGACCGCGCGTGATGAAAAGGCGCTCGGCTTCCTCGATCTCGTCGGGCTGAAGGGCGTGGCGGACAAGAAACCGCATGAATTGTCCGGCGGCCAGCGCCAGCGGGTGGCGCTTGCCCGCGCACTCGCGGTCGATCCGGACGTACTTCTGCTCGATGAACCGCTGGGCGCGCTCGATCTCAAGCTGCGCCGCCAGATGCAGGACGAGTTGAAGGCGATCCAGAAACGGGTCGGTACCACCTTCGTGCATGTGACCCACGACCAGGAAGAGGCGATGGCGATTGCCGACCGCATCGTCGTGATGAACCAGGGGCGCATCGAGGATATCGGCGCCCCAGCCGATATCTACATGCGGCCGCGCTCGCTGTTTTCGGCCGGTTTCATGGGCGAGGTCAACTTTATCCCCGGCACGGTCGTGGAAACGGACGCAGCCTCCGCGCGGGTCGAAACGGCGCTCGGCCCCATGACATTGTCCCCGTCCGCCTTCACGACCGGCTTTCCGATCCGCAACCAGGCCGTGACCCTGTGCATTCGGCCTGAGCATTTTCGCCGCGCGGGCACGGACGAGGTGGGACTTGTCACGCTCGGCCAGGCGTCCGTTACCGGCCAGGCCTTTTTCGGGACGCATTATCGCTGCCATCTGAGCCCGCTGGCCGCGCCGCAAATGTCCATCGTCGCCCACATGCCGCAATCCGCCACGGTGTCGGAAGGGGAAGCGGTCGGGCTTGCGGTCTCGGCCCTTGATGTGGTTGTCTTGCCCTCGCAGAGGAAGGATGCCTGAGACAATGGAACGTATTGCCGCCGACAAATGGTATGCCGTCCGCCGTCTTGCCGATGACGTGACCTATATCTGCGAACCCTTCATCCAGGAGTTCTACCGCTGCAACATCTGGCATGTGCGCGGCCGGGATAGGGACATGCTGGTTGATAGCGGCATGGGCGTGGTCTCGCTGCGCAACCATGTGCCGCTGGTCACCGAACGCGCGCTGATCGCCGTTGCCAGCCACACGCATTTCGATCACATCGGCTGCCATCACGAGTTCGAATGCCGTGCCGTGCATTCCGCCGAGGCCGATCTTCTCGCCCATCCGACGCGCGAAAACACGCTGGCCGAGCCCTATGTCACCGACGGGATTTTCGATGCGTTGCCGCCGGAACCTTACTGCTCGACGTGTTATGCCGTGAAAAAGGCGCCGGCGACGCGCATCCTCGACGATGGCGACAGGATCGATCTCGGCGACCGCTCCTTCGAGGTCATCCATACACCGGGACATTCGCCGGGGGGGATCGCGCTGTATGAGAAGGCGACCGAAACTTTGTTCTCTGGCGATATCCTCTATGACGGCCCGCTGATCGAGGATACCTATCATTCCAACGCAGCCGACTACATTGCCTCCATGGAGCGCCTGTTGAACCTGCCTGTCCGTATCGTGCATGGCGGGCATTTTCCAAGTTTTGACGGCGAACGCTATCGCCAGCTGATCACCGGCTGGCTGAACGAGAAACAGAAGACGACCTGACGGGAAGGACAAGACGAATGCTCGACAAACGCAAGTTCTACATCAATGGCGAATGGGTGGCCCCGCTGGTGGCCAATGATCTCGAGGTGTTGAACCCGGCGACGGAGAAGCCGATCGCGGTGATCTCCATGGGGACGGCCGCCGATATCGATCGCGCCGTGGCGGCTGCAAAGACAGCTTTTGCAGGCTACAGCCAGACCAGCGTCGAGGAGCGGCTGGCGCTGCTTGAAAAGCTGCTGTCGATCTACAAGCGCCGCTACGACGAGATGGCGCAGACGATTACCATGGAACTCGGTGCGCCGATCACCATGAGCACGGAGCAGCAGGCCGATGTCGGCGTCGGCCATCTCCAGGGCTTCATCGATGCACTGAAGCGCCTGCACATGCGCCAGGTCCTGCCCAATGGCGACGTGCTTTTGCGCGAGCCGGTTGGTGTCTGCGGGCTGATCACGCCCTGGAACTGGCCGATCAACCAGATCGCGCTCAAGGTCGTGCCGGCGCTGGCGACCGGCTCCACCTGCGTTCTGAAACCGTCGGAATTTACGCCGCTGAATGCGCTTCTCTATGCCGAAATGGTGCATGAGGCGGGCTTCCCGGCCGGCACGTTCAACCTCGTCAATGGTGACGGGATCGAATGCGGCGCGGCGCTGTCGAAGCACAGGGATGTCGACATGATGTCGTTTACCGGCTCCACCCGCGCCGGCATCGCCGTCAGCAAGGATGCGGCCGAGACGGTCAAGCGCGTGACGCTCGAACTGGGCGGCAAGTCACCGAACATCGTCTTCGAGGATGCCGATCTGGAAGACCGCGTTGCCGGAAGCGTTCTGGAATGCTTCAACAATTCCGGCCAGTCCTGCGATGCGCCGACCCGGCTTCTGGTTCAGCGCTCCGTCTATAACCAGGCCGTCGCGATCGCGACGCGGGTCGGCAAGGAAGCCACCGTTGGCGACCCGACGCAGGAAGGCAGCCATATCGGCCCGCTGGTCAGCCATATCCAGTTCGGCAGGGTGCAGGCGCTGATCGAGGCTGGCGTCGCCGAAGGTGCAAAACTTCTGGTCGGCGGTCCAGGCAAGCCTGAAGGTTTCGAGACCGGTTATTTCGTCAAGCCGACGATCTTCGCGGACGTCAACAACACCATGAAGATCGCGCGCGACGAGGTGTTCGGTCCGGTCCTCGCGATCATGCCGTTCGACACGGAAGAGGAAGCGATCGCCATCGCCAACGACACCAATTACGGTCTCGCCGCCTATGTCCAGACAAGCGATCCGAAACGCGCCGAACGCGTCGCTTCGCGGCTTCGCGCCGGCATGGTCCACATCAATGGCGGGCCGCATCGCTATGGCAGCCCGTTCGGCGGCTACAAGCAGTCCGGCAATGGTCGCGAAGGTGGCATGTTCGGGCTTGAGGATTTCCTCGAGGTAAAGACGGTTCATCGGCCGGAAGTGGCTGCCTGACCGAGTTGCTTTCCCCCTGCGCCGCGACGGCGGCGCAGGGGGAAAGCATGTGGGACGAGCCGTCAGATACCCGGCAACTCGAAGCTCGAAAGCCGTTCTTCGAGCAGGAAGAGCGTGTCGACATCGGCATTGGCGAAGGCGAAGCGCAGGTAGCTCTCCTGTCCCTCGCCGAAAAAGTCGCCGGGCAGGCAGACGACGCCGGCGACCTTGGCCAGTTTTTCGGCGACGAATTCGGAGCGGATATCCGGATAGGGATGGCGAACATAGGCGAAATAGGCGCCGATGGCCTGAAGCCGCCAGCCCGAGAGCCTGCTCATCACCTGCTTCAGGGCATCCGAGCGCTTCGAGATTTCGATCCGGTTATCGGCGCGCCAGCCCTCGAGCGCCGGGATCGCCTTGGCGAGGGCTGCCTGCGCCGAGCGCGGTGCGCAGATTTGCAGGTTGTCCATGACCTTGGCGATCTGCTCGATCAAGGCAGGGCCAGCCGTGATCGCGCCCAACCGATGGCCGGGAATACAGTAGGATTTCGAAAAGCTGTAAAGGCCGATGAAGCTGTCCTGCCAGCCATCGACGGAAAAGAGGCTGTGCGGTGCGGCGCTGTCGAGGGGCAGGAAGTCGCGATAGGTTTCATCGAGGATCAGCCAAGTGCCATTGGCACGGCAGAGGTCGTGAATGCGCGACAGAAGGTCCGGCGGATAGACGGCGCCGGTCGGATTGTTGGGCGAGACGAGCGCCAGCGCGCGGATGCCGGGCTTGAGGGCGGCTGCGATTGCCTCGATGTCAGGCAGGAAACCGTCATAGGGGTCACAAGGCACAAGCTCGATGTCGATCCCGAGCATGGCGAGCGTCGTTTCCTGATTGAAATAGAAGGGGTTGGTCATCAGAATCGTGTCGCCGCTGCCGGCAATCGCCATGGCTGCGCAGATGAAGGCCTGGTTGCAGCCCGAGGTCACCTGAATATTCTCCGCCAGGACAGGGGCGCCATAGAGCGCCGAGACATGAGCGGCATAGGCCGAGCGCAGGACCGGCTCGCCTTCGATCGCGCCATAACTTGAATAGTCGAGGGAGGCAGCCGATTCCGCCAGCCATTTCAGCATGTCGGGATGCGGCGGATAGCCGGGCACGGCCTGGCTCAGATCGATCAGCGGGCCGCGTGCGCCGTCATAGGCCTTGCCCCAGGCAAGCACCATGGGAACCGGCGGCGGCGACAGTCTGGCGATCAGCGGGTTGAAATGCGGCATTGCATCGATCCTGTGGTTCAAGGCTTGGCGCGGCGCTTCCGGGTGCTGTCCGGACGTCTGGCGCGGGCGGGGGAGGAGACGGGCTGGAAACTGTCCTTGGGCGGCAGTCGCTCCTGCACGCCGGTTTTGGGCGCGCTGATCTTTGGCGCGCTGATCTTGGGAGTGCGGGCGCGGATGATCGTGCGGGCGGACGTCTGCGGTTCTGGCATCGGGTCGCTTTCAAGCGCTGCAAACAGCCAGTCGATGAACACCTTGACGATCGGGGCCGCGCGGTTTTCGTTGCGGCAGGCTACATAGAAGGCGTCGTTGGCGGGCACCGTCAGGTCGAAGGGCGCAATCAGTTCACCCTTGGCGATCAGACTGCCGGCGGTGATGGTATCGCCGAGTGCTACGCCCTGGTGGTGCAGCGCGCCTTCTGTCGAAAGCCGTGCGTCGCTCATGAAATGCTGGCGCCCGCGCGGGATGCCGATGCCGTCGGCGGCGGCGAGCCAGGTGTTCCATTCGCGCCCGTCATCGCCATGCAGAAGCACATGATCGTGCAGGTCGCGCACGGACCGCAGAGGCCGCATGTTGAGAAGCGTGGGGCTGACGACCGGGAAAAGCTCCAGCCGGCTCCACAATCGCGCCCAGCAATCCGGCCAATTGCCGTCGCCGTAGAGCATGCAGACGTCGACATCAGGCGAAAACAGCTGCCCGGCATCGTTGGAAGCGACCAGTGTCAGCCGGACGTCTGGAAACTGCTCGGTGAATTGGTGCAGCCGTGGGATCATCCAGAAAGACAGCAGCGCCGGCACGCAGGTGATCTTCAACTCGCCGCTCGTCGTCGGTCGGGTCATCGCGGCCGTCGCTGCCGCAATGCCCTCGAAGGCATGGGTGACGGCCGGCAACAGAAGCGCACCCTGCGAGGTCAGCTTCAGCCGCTTGCCGCTGCGTTCGAACAGATCGACGCTGAACGACATTTCGAGTGCCCGGATCTGATGGCTGATGGCGCCGTGCGTGACATTCAGCTCGCGTGCTGCCGCCGAAACGGACCCGCGCCGCGCCGTCGCTTCGAAGGCGCGCAGGGGGTTGAGCGGGGGCAGACGACTGGACAAGCAGGCACTCCGGATCCAGAATCCACATGTGAGATTTTCTCACATGAAAACCTATAACAATGTCAATTGATTTTCCAATCAAATTGTTTCCTAATGTTTTCAACAAGGGCAAAAGCCTGGGGAGCAAGCAAACGGGTGCCCGGTCGAAACACTGTGCATATTCCGTATCTGGCGATCATTCCGGACTTTTTGAAGGTCTGCGCTCGCCGATTTCGCACGTTTCCCGGCTCAACATGAGGAAAAGCGGACATGGCGTGGGATCAGGCGAAACTCGACGAACTCAAGGCGAAGTATGATTCTGGCCATGGCGGGCAGATGTTCGACCCTGCATTCCGCAAGGTCGCCGACAAGATTTTCTCCAAAAGCGGCACGCGTCTTGCACCCTATGCCGGTGTGCCGACCTTCCTGACTGCGCCCTACATGCCCGTCGACGCCGAAAATCCGGATTTCGGCAATCTGCAGGTGGCGATCACCGGCGTGCCGATGGATCTCGGCGTGACCAACCGCCCCGGTTCCCGCTTCGGGCCGCGCGCCGTACGCACCATTGAGCGTGTCGGTCCCTACAATCATGTGCTGGAGTGCGCGCCTGTCTTCGATCTCCTTGTTGCGGATATCGGCGACGTGCCGTTCCAGAGCCGCTACCGGCTGGAACTCAGCCATGACGACATCGAAAAGCGCTTCAACCAGATCGTCGATGCCGGCGTTGTTCCGCTGTCCGTCGGCGGCGATCACTCGATCAGCCATCCGATCCTCAAAGCGGTCGGCAAGAAGCGTCCGGTCGGCATGATCCATATCGATGCACATTGCGACACCAGCGGTTCCTTCGACCAGACGAAGTTCCACCATGGTGGCCCCTTCCGCAATGCTGTGCTGGATGGCGTGCTCGATCCGACGCGCACGGTCCAGATCGGCATTCGCGGTTCGGCGGAATATCTCTGGGAGTTTTCCTATGACAGCGGCATGACTGTAATTCACGCTGAAGAGGTGACCGGCATGGGCATGCCGGCGATCATCGAAAAAGCCAGGGCGATCGTCGGCGATGGCCCGACCTATCTCTCCTTTGACATTGATAGCGTCGATCCGAGCTTTGCGCCGGGCACCGGAACACCGGAAGTCGGCGGTCTCACCACGCGCGAAGTGCTGGAACTGATCCGTGGTCTGAAGGGCATCAATCTCGTTGGTGGCGACGTCGTCGAGGTCGCGCCGCAATATGATGCGACCACCAATACCGCGCAGGTTGGTGCGCAGGTCCTGTTCGAAATCCTCAGCCTGATGGTGTTCAGCCCGTTTGTGCAGGGTGCGAGGGACTGATTTTCGCAGGATGCAGTCCTTGCGATCCATGGACCTTCGGGTTGCCAGATATTAAACCGGCGCATCGCGCGCTTTCGTCGTAAAATACGGGAACCGGCCGAAGTGCCGAACACAAGGAGAAACAAGATGAAGGATATCGTCAACAGGCCGCTTGGTCGTCGCGCCGTTTTGGCCGGCGGTGCCGCAGCCGTTTCGATGCTTGCCATGCCGTCCATTTTGAGAGCGCAGGACAAGTCGCTGAAGGTCGGCGTCTATGGTGGCTATTTCAAGGATAGTTTCGACAAGAACATCTTCCCGGACTTCACCAAGGCAAGCGGCATCGCTGTCGAATCGGTGGCAGAGCCGACCGGCGAAGCCTGGCTGGTTCAGCTCGATCAGGCTGCCAAGGCGGGCGCTGCTCCGGCCGACGTCTCGATGATGTCGCAGGTTTCGATGCTCAAGGGCCAGTCCACCGATCTCTGGGCGCCGCTCGATCTCGCCAAGATCAAGAATGCGTCCAATCTGATCGACCGTTTTGTCAACAAATACCCGGACGGGCGCGTTGCCGGCATTGGAGCCGTGTCGTGGTACATCACGCTCGTCACCAACACCGATGTGTTCAAGGAAGCCCCGACCTCATGGGAGGCTCTTTGGGACCCGGCAAATGCCGACAAGCTTGGCCTGCTTGCACTTGTCTCCAACTCCTTCCTGCTGGAAGTGACGGCAAAGACTTATCTCGGCGGCACCAATGCGCTCGACACCGAGGAAGGCATCCAGAAGGCGTTCGACAAGCTGGCTGAAGTCAAGCCGAATGTGCGGCTCTGGTATCGTGACGAGGCGCAGTTCGAGCAGTCGCTCAAATCAGGCGAAATCCCGATGGGCCAGTATTATCACGATGTTACCGGGCTTGCCGCTGCCGATGGCAATCCCGTTCGCTCGACCTTCCCCAAAGAAGGCGGCATCCAGGATTCGGGCTGCTGGGCGCTGTCGCGCGCATCGACCAAGGTCGAGGAAGCGCATGTGTTCATCGACTATATGAGCCAGCCTTCGATCCAGGCGATTCTGTCGCGCAAGGTCGGCACGTCGCCGACGGTCAAGCGCGAACTGACTGACCTCACCGATGCAGAATTCGCTTCGGTGTCGTCGGATATCGATCCGATCATTCCGCGCTACGACCTCTATCAGACAAAATCCGACTGGTTGAACCAGAAGTGGACGGAACTGATCGTCGGTTGATTTCGCTTCGGAGGGTGGGGCTACCCCCTCTGTCCCTCCGGGACATCTCCCCCTCATGGGGGGAGATTGGCCGCCTATTCTGTGCTTCCCTTACTCGATGGCAGTGAGGGAAAAGAATGATCTCCCCCCTTGAGGGGGAGATGTCACGACGTGACAGAGGGGGTGAACCACCCACGCTGTCGTGCTTTTTGCGACGTATCAAAGGAACACCATGTCAGGCCTCGCCCTTACCAATGTCGTGAAGGAATTCGGAAGCTTTACGGCGGTCAACAATGTCGAGCTGAATGTTCCGCAGGGCACCTTCGTGTGTATGCTCGGACCGTCCGGGTGCGGCAAGACGACCTTGCTCAGGATGATCGCCGGTCTCGATCTGCCGACGAGCGGGTCGATCAGGCTCGATGGCGAAGACATCACGCATGTGCCGACGCACAAGCGCAATCTCGGCATGGTGTTCCAGTCGCTCGCTTTGTTCCCACATCTCACGGTCGGCGAGAACATTGCCTATCCGCTGCGCATCCGCGGTGTGCCAAAGGAAGACCAGAAAAAGCGGGTCGCCGAATTGCTGTCGATGGTCCATCTGTCCGGCTATGCCGACCGGCCGGTTGCCAAATTGTCGGGTGGCCAGCGCCAGCGCGTGGCGATCGCCCGCGCCTTGTCGATTTCGCCTAGGCTGTTCCTGCTCGACGAACCGATGTCGGCACTCGATGCCAAGCTGCGCGAGGCGATGCAGGTCGAATTGCGGCAGCTGCAGCAAAAGCTCGGCATAACCACCGTCGTCGTCACCCACGACCAACGGGAAGCCATGACCATGGCCGATACCGTCGTCGTCATGAAGGGCGGCGAAATCCGCCAGGCGGCATCGCCGATGGAGATCTATCGCAAGCCGGCCGACAGTTTCGTCGCCGACTTCATCGGCCAGACCAATCTGCTCGAAGCCGAACTCGATAGCACTGGACGCGCGCTGGTGCTTGGCCAGCCGGTCGAGGGGATCGCATTCAAGCCCGGGATGAACAAGGCCACGCTGTCGGTTCGTCCCGAGGATGTGCATCTGACGGCACCGGGTGCCGGTGCGCTGTCGGGCACGGTCACCTTCGTCCGCGATCTTGGCGGCATGATCGAAACCTTCGTCGATGTCGCGGGACGTCAGATCATTGCTGTTTCGACGCCGAGAGCCCGACCGGACGTTTCGGTCGGCCAGCCCGTCGGTGTCGTTCTGTCGCCGGATGTCTGCGTGGTGCTGGCCCGATGAGAAGAGAAGCGCCCCAAAAGATCGGCGATTATGCGCCGCTGTTTTTTCCGGCGATGATGCTGATCGTGTTCTTCGTCGTGCCGTTTGCAACGATGATCGCGGTTTCGTTTTTCCAGCGCCAGCAGGGCGGTTTCTACGTGCCGGCCTTCGTGCTGTCGAATTACGAGCGCTTCATCAGCTGGTTCTTCGCCAATGTGCTCGGCTTCTCGCTGATGCTGGCGGTCGTCGTCGCGATCTGCTGCGTCGTGCTGGCGCTGCCGTTTACCTATCTCTTGACCCGCATGAAGCGGAAGGTGCAGATCGTCTGGCTGGTGGCGCTGCTGTCCGTCCTCTCGCTGTCGGAAGTGATCATCGGTTTTGCCTGGTCGACGCTGTTTTCGCGCACGGCCGGCATCACCAATCTTCTGGTGATGGCCGGGATCATGAGCGAAGCAAAGGCTCTGCTGCCAAGCTTCGGGGCTGTGCTGACAGGCATGGTCTACCAGGCGTTTCCCTATACGGTGCTGGTCCTCTATCCCGCCTTGGTGCGCCTTGATCCGACATTGACGGAAGCGGCCCGCACGCTCGGTGCCTCGCCGGTTCGTGCCTTCTTCACCGTCGTCGTACCGGCCTTGCGCAATACCATCGTCGCGACGCTGATCATGGTCTTCATCTTCGCGCTCGGCTCCTATCTCCTGCCGCAGCTTCTCGGCCGGCCGCAGCACTGGACACTGTCGGTTCTGATCACCGACCAGGCGATCTATCAGTCGAACATGCCGTTTGCCGCTGCCATGGCCGTGTTCCTCGTGCTTGTCACACTCGGGCTGGTGGCGCTTACCGTGCTGGCCGGACGCAAGGGAGAGGCCGCATGACCGGGATGTTCAACAGACTTTATTTCTTCCTGATCGGCCTTTTCATGGCCTTGCCGATGATCGTCGTTGCCGGCGTCTCGGTGAACGAGAAACAGACGCTGGCCTTTCCGCCCAAGGGATTTTCGCTGTCCTGGTACGGCGAGATTTTCCTCAATCCGGAATGGCGCAACGCACTGTTTGCCTCCGTCACGCTCGCGGTTCTGTCGGCCGCTCTGGCTGTGGCGATTGCTTTGCCGTTGTCCTGGTTCCTGTGGCGGCGGGTGGCGCCCTGGGCGAATATTTTCCAGCTCATCGGGATTGCGCCGTTCACGCTGCCACCGGTGATCACGGCTTTGGGTCTTTTGACATTCTGGGCAACAACCGGTTTTTACGGCCAGCCCTGGACGGCCGTCATCAGCCACGCGATCTTCTTCGTGACGCTGCCACTGGTAACCTTGTCGCTCGGCTTCACCGCCATCGACCGCTCGCTGGTGGAAGCGGCGGCCACGATGGGCGCCGACGACAGGACGATCTTCCGCACCGTCGTGCTGCCGCTGATCCTGCCTTACATGGTTTCCGGTTATGCGTTCGCCTTCGTCCTGTCCCTCAACGAATATATCGTTGCCTACATGACCGTCGGCTTCGTGATGGAGACGCTGCCGATCAAGATCTTCAACGCACTGCGCTACGGCTACACGCCGACCATGGCCTCGGTGACGATCCTGTTCGTGGCAACCGCCGCCGTCATCTTTTCCCTTGTCGCGCGGTTCGGCGATCTGCCAAAACTGCTCGGCGCCATGGCATCGGAGGATAAATGATCACGCTTGCAGCACTCCAGATGCAATCCATCGGCGGCGACGTCGAAGCGAACCTCGCCCGCATCGCCGTCGCGGCGCAGGAGGCGGCAGAAGCCGGGGCGAGCCTGCTGGTGACGCCCGAACTGTGCATTACCGGCTACGGCGCCGGCGACGTGATCGCTGATCTGGCGGAGCCTGCGGACGGGCCGATCGTCCAGCAGCTGCAGTCGCTGTCGACGAGGACCGGTCTCGCCATTATCGCCGGTTTTGCGGAGCGGGCTGACGGTGTGGTGTTCAACAGCGCTGTCCATGTCGACGGGAATGTCCAGCCGACCGTCTATCGCAAGTCGCATCTCTATGGCGACTATGAGCGCAGCCTGTTTGAGCCCGGCAGGCCCGAAACCAGGCTGTTCCATCACCGGGGCGTCACCTGTGGCATGCTGATCTGCTATGACGTCGAGTTCCCGGAGAATGTCAGACGACTGGCGCAGGCCGGTGCCGAGGCGATTCTGGTCCCGACAGCGCTTCCTGCCGGCTGGTCAGGCACCTTCATCACCGATCACATGATCCAGACGCGGGCCTTCGAAAACCAGGTCTTCGTCGCCTATATCAACCATTGCGGTGCGGATGCGCGGTTCTCCTTTGCCGGATTGTCCCGCATCGCAGCCCCCGATGGCTCGCTGCTTGCCAGTTCAGGCGCGCATGGCGAACATCTGATGATCGCCGATATCAGGCCGGAGCATTTCCTCATTTCCAAGGCCGAAAACACCTATCTCAAGGACGTGGAGCGCGTTTAGAAAGCCAATCCGCGATCACCCTGCATGGATGGGGAAACCATTGCAGCCCTGTTCTCGTATCTCCTGTCAAACCAACAACAGGAGAAACACAATGAAGCTCTTTTTGCGATCGATTGCGGTTCTGGCATCCGTCAGCTTCATGCCCGGTATTGCCGCTGCTGCCGATACGTTGATGGAGACGTTCTTCGTCGGTCGCACGACGGCGGTCGGGTCGTTCTCTGCCATCAATGGCGTCAACCGGACATTCGTCGTTCTGCTTACCGGACGCCTGCGGGGCGATACCCTGACCCTGCGCGAGGACTTCGTCTATGATGATGGCGAGAAGGACCGCAAGACGTGGATTTTTGTCCGCACCGGTCCAAACACCTATCGCGGCACGCGCGAGGACGTGATTGGCACGACCACGCTGCGGGTCAGCGGCAACACCGCGCGGTTCAATTACCTCGTCGATCTCGATCCGGGACCGGAGAAAAACGTCGTGCGCTTCTATGACCGGATGGTGCTTTCCGACGACGGCAAGACGATCGTCAACACTGCGACCGTCTGGAAATACATCCTGCCCGTTGCCCGGGTCCGCGTCGACTTCAAGCGTTGAATGCGCGTTGATGGTCGTTCGATATTGGTGAACAATCTGTCCGCGATATAGTCCTTTGTTAAACGGTCGAGGCACCCGATATTCGCCTCAACGCGTTTCACTTCAAGGAGGCGGCCATGAGCCTGCAACTGACCGGTATCCACCACCTGACGGCGATCACCGCCAATGCGCCCGAAAATCTGCGATTCTACACGCAGGTTCTCGGGTTGCGGCTGGTCAAGAAGACCGTCAATCAGGACGACACCAGCGCCTATCACCTGTTCTACGCCGATGGACTGGCAAGTCCTGGCACCGACCTGACATTCTTCGACTGGCCCGTCGGTCGCGAGGGGCGGGGCACGCACAGTGTTTCCTGCACCGGCCTGCGGGTCGGCAGTCGCGATAGTATCGCCTGGTGGAAGGCGCGCTTCGATGCGCTCGCCGTCACGGCCGGCGAAATTGTCGAGATTGATGGCCGCACCTCGATCGACTTCGAGGATGGCGAGGGCCAGCGGTTTCGCCTGATTGACGATGGCGGGCTTGCACCGTCGCATCCATGGGATCGTTCGCCGGTCGCTGCCGAACACCAGATCAAGGGGCTCGGCCCGATCACCATGAGCGTGCCTGACATCACCAACACCGAAATCGTCCTGACGCATGTGATGAACATGGTCGAATCGCGGACTTATCCGTCGCCGGATGGCGTCGGCGAGGTGCATGTGTTTTCGATGGGCGAGGGCGGTCCGGCCGCCGAACTGCACGTGGCGGTCCAGCCGGGACTTCCGACGGCGCGGCAGGGTGCCGGTGCCGTGCATCACGTGGCCTTCCGGGCGCCGGACGTGGCGGCCCTGCAGGAATGGACGACCCGTTTGCAGGGCTTCCGGCTTCCGTCGAGCGGCGAGGTCGAGCGCTATTATTTCCGCTCGCTCTATTTCCGCGAGCCGAACGGCATCCTTTTCGAGATTGCCACGGATGGCCCGGGATTTGCCGTCGACGAACCGCTGGAAACCCTGGGTGAAAGCCTGTCGCTGCCGCCCTTCCTCGAGGGCAAGCGGGCGCAGATCGAGGCGCGGCTGAAACCGCTTGTCTGAAAACAGCCGTGAACAACAGCCGGGGGCCAAAGGCGCCCGGCTTTTTCCTCTGTACTTTTCGCATTTCCGCACCATTCTTCCGGTCAAGCCACAGAAGGATGACCTCGATGACGAAACTGCTTGGAATCTCCGGCAGCCTGCGCAAGGCCTCGTACAACACGGCGCTGCTGCGCGCTGCCGTCTCGCTTGTGCCCGAGGGCGTGGCGTTTTCGGTGGGCACGATCGAAGGCATCCCGCTCTACAATGCCGATGTCGAAAAGGCGGGCGTTCCGGAGGCGGTGCGTGTCCTGAAGGACCAGATTGCCGCGGCGGATGGCGTCATCCTGTTTTCGCCGGAATACAACAATTCCATGCCCGGCGTTTTCAAGAATGCCATCGACTGGGTCAGCTCCTCGATGACCGGTGCGCCGAATGTCTTTGCCGGCCGTGCCTTCGCCCTTGCCGGCACGTCGCCCGGCAATTTCGGTACGATTCTCGGACAGAATGCCTGGCTTCCGGTGTTCCATACACTTGGCGCCGATCTCTGGTCGGCAAAGCGCCTGATGCTGCCCAAGGCGAACGGCTTGTTCGATGCTGACGGCATACTGATCGACGAGGAAGCAAAAAAGAGACTGTCATCCTTCATCGAGACGTTTGCCGGCTATTGCGGGTCACGATAGCCGCATCCGCTGGTTGTCTACTCCTGCCCCTCGGTAAGGTTACCAGTCTCCATTGGCGTGTGAAAGCTTGCCGCCCGCTAGAATCCGATCTCCGCAAGCCAGGTCTTCGTGACGCTGACGTCCTGGAGGCTGAGTTCGTGGCCGGTGTTGAGAAGCGTGTTCTCGACTGCGGCGTGCCCGTTGATGAGGTTCTTTTCCAGCGCCGGCGTGTAGGGGGCGTAAGGGTCCTGCGCACCGGTTGTCATCAGCACCTTTGTCCCTGTCAGGTCGCCGCCGGGAATGGTTTCCAGCACATTCATGGCCCGGAACAGGGCAGCCTGCCGGATCAGGCCGGGATGCAGCAGCATGACCGCGCCGAGCATGTTGGCACCGTTGGAATAGCCAACGAACAGGGTTTTCGAAAGATCGATGCCATAGCCTTCAACCGCACCTTCGACGAATGCGGCGAAAGCCTCCGCCTCGGAAATGATTTCCGCCTGGTCGAAGCTGAGATTGGTGAGACGCCGGAAAAAGCGCGGAAACCCCTCGTCCAGGCTGCGGCCGCGCAGGGACAGAAGGGTCGCATTCGGCGCAATCTGGTTGCCGAGTTGCAGCAGGCTGGTTTCGTTGCCGCCAGTGCCGTGCAGCAACACGAGCGTGGTGCCATCCGGATTTTCGGGCTGCTGGAGACGATGAATGAAAGGCAGATCGCGGGCGGTCATGCGTGGTTCTCCTGGCATCGAAAATTGCGGAAGCGCAACCCGGATATCCGAGCGGTCGCTTTGAAAATGAGGGGGAATGAAAAGTTCTGTTCCGAGCGTGCCCTCTGCTTCGTCGATCAGCATGCCGGGGACGTCCGTTGCCAGTTCGAACAGGGAACCGCCGGGTTCGCGGACATAGAGCGAATAGAAATATTTCCGGTCATGGGCCGAGATCTCGCCGGACCCGGCCGCATCGAGTGCGCGGTGGACCGCCCTGACTGCGGTTTCGTCCTCTGCCCGCAAGGCAATGTGATCGATGGTGCCGGTGCCGGGGGCGGCGGTCCAGAAACCGCCTGCATCGCGAACATCGATGATATCGCGGGAAGCGGATGTCAGCCGGCGAATGCTGTCGGTTGCAGCCGTTTGGGAAAAACCGAAATGGGTTTCGAGGAAAGCTGCGGTTTCCTGCGGCTTCTCGGTCAGCACCGTCGCGCCACGCAGACGCCGTATGGCATCCTCGGCCGGAATGTCCGGCGTCGTCCATGGCGCGGTCGCTCCAAGATCATTGCTTCCGACGAGCTTGACGATGACACCGTCCGGATCCTTGAGGCGCAGCACGGGCTCCCCGAACTCCTGGGTCGGGCCGCTCATGGCGATCTGCTGCTGCAAAGCGCGCGTCAGCCAGAAGCCGATGCTGGCCGGGGCGATGGCAAAGGCGATTTCGCTCGGTTGGCCATGGCCGACGCGGCCCGGTGCCCCGTCTTCCCAGACAAGGAAGGAGACGAGCGATCCGGGTGCGCCGAGAGCATCGCCATAGAACAGGTGCAACTGCGCTGCATCCTCGTAGCCGGCGGTTCGCTTGACAAGCCGGAGCCCGAGAAAGCCCGCGTAGAAATCGACGTTGAGTTGGACCTTGCGGGTAATCAGGGTGATGTGGTGAATGCCGCTCGTCATGATTTTATACCTCGTTTTGCCGGGGCAGAAAATCAGTCAGCGGCTGGAAAGGCCAGTCCCGCAAGCGGAAATGCACTGTCAACACAATGACGCCTGATTGCATTTCTGCATTCGCTAAATCGAGCCTTTCCAAGGCGCAGCCATGCTCGCTCACAATTGCGGCTTTGGCTTTGCCAGGTGTGCCTTGAATGCCTCCGCATGGTCGGGATGCCAGCGGGAGAGCGGGGGACGGTTTTCGACGATGTCGCCGGCGGCCCAAAGGATGCGTTTTTCATCGATGGCGCGCGTGACGTCATTGTCCGGGCAGAGAATGTAGAAGTCGTCGCTTTCGAGGCTCTCCATCATGAAATCCACGGTTTGCGCACCAGTCCAGGCCGCCTCCGGCTTTTCGGTCCGGCCATGAGACGTCAGGCCCGTATGGACAAAGCCGGGGATCAGCAGATGGGCGGTGATCTTGCAATCCGGCGTGTTGCGCAATTCGTGCTGCAGAGCTTCGGTGAAGACCTTCACGCCGGCCTTGGCGACATTGTAGGCGGGATCGCCCGGCGGCGTGGTGATGCCCTGTTTGGAGCCGGTGTTGACGATGATGCCGGGTGCGCCGTGGGCAATCATTCCCCGCGCAAAGACGCGGGCGCCGTATATCACGCTCCACAGGTTCACCGAGAGGACGTCCTCCCAGTTTTTCAGGGGACCGAACAGATCGCTGCCCGGCTGGATCCCTGCATTGTTCATGAGGACATGGACGCGCCCGAACGTGGCTATGACTTGCCGCTCCAGTTCTTCGATCGCATCCAGCCGGGAGACATCCGCCGCGACGGCAATGACACTGTCTGCGCCGAGGGGTGCAAGTGCCGCCGTTTCACGCTTTGCCTGCTCCAGTTTCTCGCCCGGGAGGTCGACCAGGACGACCTTCATGCCGAGGCCGGCAAACCGGCGGGCGGCAGCAAGCCCTATGCCGGAGGCAGCACCCGTTATGACTGCAACGTGGTGGCTGGCGAAAGCGGGATGGTTCATAGGTGTGTTTCCATCATTTTGTTGTCGATGCTGGAAACGAAAGCTACTGCATAATTTCGGAAATCGGAAAGTATTTCAGGAATTATGCAGTCGATTTAAAGTTTTACCACCACCTTGATATGTCCGGTTTGACACGCAGTGATCAGGGATGATCAGGTGGCGATGTTCATGCTCCGCAGGGCAGGACGGTGAACGCGGGGCAGACAAAATTCGAAACGCCGCTATTCTGGGTTTGCCGGTCTTTTGTCCGGCGCTAATCTTCTCGTCAATTCAAACGACTGCGTCCACATTTCTCTCATCCAGCATCGGCAGATTCATGGCAACGACAAAAACACGAAACAGCCAGAGGACCCCCTGCGAGCAGTGTCCCCTGCGCAAGCTGGAGCATTTCCGCAATTTCACGCCGGAGGAACTGGAATTCGTATCAAATTTCAAAACCGGCGAACTGGCTGTCGACGCGGGCGCGACGATCCTCGTCGAGGGCTCGCACAGTGCGCATCTGTTCACGGTCTTGTCCGGTTGGGGTTTTCGCTACAAGATGCTGGATGATGGCCGCCGGCAGATCCTGAACTACATGATGCCCGGCGACCTGATCGGCCTGCAGGGGAGCCTGATGGGCGAGATGCAGCATTCGATCGAGGCGCTCTCACCGGTTACGCTCTGCGTCTTCGAGCGGGACAAGCTTGGCGGCATATTCCGCAATCACGCGGACCTTGCCTATGACCTGACCTGGATTGCGGCACGCGAGGAAAGGATTCTCGATGAGAATCTGCTGAGCATCGGGCGGCGCTCGGCGCTCGAACGGGCGGCCTATCTTCTGGCGTTCCTGTATCAGCGGGCGAAGGCGCTGCAGCTTTTCGACGGGCAGCGCGTCTCTATTCCGATCACGCAGCAGCATGTCGCTGATACGCTCGGTCTCTCGATTGTTCACACCAACAAGACATTGAAAAAACTCGGCGAACGCAAAATGATCCGCTGGGCCGACAAGGGATGCGATATTCTCGACGACAAGGGCTTGATGCAACTCGCCGGATGGGATGGCTACAAGGAAAAGAAGCGCCCGTTCATATGAACGCCTGCGCTGAAGTCGCGACGGCGGTTGGGAAGAATGATCGCTGAAAGCTCCGGAGTACCGAAGCTTTCAACATGTCACTGCGCCAGGCAATGTTGACGGCTATTGCGAGATGATAGCCCGCAGCATCCAAAGCGCCTTCTCGTGGAAGGTCAGACGCGCTGTCAGCATATCCGCGGTCACCATGTCGTCGTTCTCGTCCGCGTTAGACGCTGCCGTTCGCATCATCCGCACCGCGGATTCGTGATCGGAGATCAGATCGGCGACCATGTCGGCTGCGGAGGTGTGATTGACGTCGGCCGCCTTTGGAGAAAACTTCGCGGCGTCTCCGAGCTTTGCCGGCGCCAGATGACCAAGCGCGCGGATACGTTCAGCGATCACGTCGGTTGCCTTGAAAAGCGTGTTATAGTGCTCTTCGGTCAGTTCATGAAGCGGCTTGAAAAGCGGGCCGACGACGTTCCAGTGATAGATGTGGCTCTTGATCAGAAGCTGGTAGGTGTCCGCCAGGATCGATGAGAGATCGGCCGACATTGTCTCGCGGTAAGCTGTCGTCAAGCCGATGTCGAACTGTTCGTCTTTGGCTTTCGGTTTCAATACGGATGCCGTCGTGGCCATGGCCGTGTCTCCTTGGGTTCAAATGGAGTTCGATCGCATTGGGGATCGGCGCTTGGCTATTCGGCGCGATATCGGTCATCGGGACCACCCATTGCGTTTATTGTGCCTTGGAAACGCGGCAAAGGCCGCTTGGTTCCATCGGTCATGGTGCGGATATGCGTCTCTTCTCTTCGATGCATGTCTTATTTAAATGCGAGGCGGTCGCCCCTGGCGTATGGTTCTGCTTTGGGTGCCTGACATTAGGCGAAAGACCGTGCCGTGCAGCAGAGACAGGAAACTTTATCCGTGCAGCCTTCCGAAATGGCGATGACGTTCCGGCGCGTTCTTGTGCTGGAAGACAATTTCATCATCGCGATGGAAGCCGAGGATATTCTGAGGTCGATCGGCGTCGCCGACGTTACAATCGCGACCAACGTCGAACAGGCCGAAACTCTGCTTTTGGAAGAATCCTTCGACTTTGTCCTGCTGGACGTCAATCTCGGCGCGCAGACCAGTTTTCTGTTCGCGGAAAAGCTGCTGGACCGGCGCATTCCGTTTGGCTTTGTCAGCGGTTACGGGGAGGATTCGGTATTTCCTCTGGCTTTTCGTGCCGTGCCCCGGATTACCAAGCCCTTCAACGAGGATTCGATCGGCAGCCTTCTGTCGATAGCCTCGTAGTCGCCTACCCCCCTCTGCCGGTTGCTCTGAGAATTTATTCATTGCTGACCGGGCAACAATAGACATCGCCGAAACAGCATGTGTTTCCCGCTTGGGACGACATGAAAGACGCCCGCTCGGGAAACCGGATGGCCGGCGTCTCTTGGCTCTACAGCATCACCATTGTCAGTTCCGTCTTGTCATAGCCGAAGTCGAGCGGGGTGGTGCCGGTGTGCTCAAGGGAAAGCCAGTCGCCTGCGGTGAGCAAAGCAAGGCCGATGGCGCAATTGGCATAGGCTGCGGTTGCGGCATCATTGTCGTTGATGCTGGCAATGGTCGTCGTGCCATTGACCTTGACGGAGACTGTGAAAGCGCCGGACGGGTTAGCCTCGACGCCGAGGCAGACGAGGTAGGCGGCACTCACCGGTACGATCAGCCGATTGCCGCCGCCGGCAAGGGAGGCACCGAGGCTGAAGCCGCCCTGATTGATGCTGAGGGTGGAAAAACCGGTCTGCGATCCGGATGCGGGCGTCACCACGCCGCCGCCGCGCGTCGCGCGGGCGAGCGGTCGCAGCGGCATCCGCACCTGTCCCTGGCCGGTAATGCTCAGTGCCGAGGCCCAGCTCGATCCGTCCGGACTGACCTTGACGGCAAATTCGTTGTCTCCGGCGAGCCCTATTTCCGCGCGTCCGGAAAAGCCGGACTGGAACAGAAGGCTCGCTGTCTCGCCGCTGGCCGCCTTGTTGACCTTGATCTGGTGACCATGACCATCGTGGTTGAAAAGGCTGGCTGTGGCCGACAGCGAGAGCCGGTTGGTCAGGTCGGCCGTGGCATTGATCCCGATCTTTTCCGGCGTGCCGATGCCGTCGAAAAACTGCCATTGATCGCCGTCATGGATCCGCAGGCGGTCGTCGGCGAGAAACCAGGCGCGCCAGCCTTCACGCGGAAGGATGTAAATCCAGCTGCCGTCCTGCCGCAGCGCCAGCCGGCCATCCTTGCCGGCCCAAAGTCCCGTCGCCGATGCCGCTATGGCAAAGCAGCTGCCTTCCTGGGGATCGGAGGGCGGGGCGACGAGTTGTGCCGTCACCGTCAATTGCGTCACGGCATCGAGGATCTGCAGGGCCTCGTTGTGGGTGACATGTTTCTGGGCCTGCGAGGGCAGGATATAGGGCATGTCCAGATTGGCCGTGATGTCGCTCATCGCTCGATTTCTCCATTTGTCGGGAGAAGCCTAAGCCGGGACGGGGCGACGGGAATGTTGGCGTATCGTCAGCGTTGAAAATGCGGGATAAAATCGAACGAGAGCGCCCGCGTTCAGCCTTTGCCGCGCGAAACGAAGGAGGGGTTGGCGAAATCGACATCGCGTGACTGGTTGCGTTTGCCATAGGTGAGCGGATGGCCGTCCATCGTCAGGGTTTCGCCGCCTGCCGCCCGAAGCACCGCATCTCCGGCGGCCGTGTCCCACTCCATTGTCCGGCTGAAGCGCGGATAAATGTCGGCGGCGCCTTCGGCCAGAAGACAGAATTTCAGCGACGAGCCAATCGCTTCATAATCTTCTATGCCCCTTTCATTCATGTAGGCGAGGGTTTCGCTGCTGTTGTGCGAGCGGCTGGCCAGCGCCGTCAGCTTGTCGCCACGGCTGCGGCAGCCGATGATGATGCGCTCGCCAATGGTGAAGGTGTCGGTTACCGCAAACTTCTCCGCCCTGCCGCGTGCGGCTGCATAGAGCACGCCCAGTGCCGGCGCGTAGACGACGCCGGCAATCGGAATGCCTTTCTCGATCAGGGCAATGTTGACGGTAAAATCATTGTGCCGGCTGATGAATTCCTTGGTGCCGTCGAGCGGATCAACCAGGAAAAAAAGCCTGTTCTCGATGTCGGGTATGTGCCCGGCTGCGGCCTGCTCCTCCGCGACAATGGGAATGTCGGGAAAGGCGGTGGCAAGATCCTTCAGGATGATTTCCTCCGCCATATTGTCGGCATCGGTCACCGGGGAACAGTCGGCCTTGTAGCTGACGTCCGGACCCGCATGATAGATATCGAGAATGGCCTTGCCGGCGGCAAGCGCCGCCCTTTCCAGGATATCCAGCATCGTTCCGTTTTCCCGCCCTCCCGGCCATAGGCCGGAAACCGAATTCAATCGCCATCGACCGTTTCGGTCCAGCAAAAAATCATATCGGGCAAACTTTACCCAGAGCTTTCGCTGATCCGTCACGATCGCATATTTCCGGCCAAAGCCGGAAGCGCAAACCACCATCGGTCAGCGACAACAATCGCCAGACCCTCATGGCGCATTTATGTCGTCTATCTGTGGTCCCGGCCTTTGCTCGGCCCGTCGCCTGTGCGAATGTAGCGCTGCAACAAACATGGATTCCTGTCCGGCATGCGCTATTCAGCATTCTCGATCGTCAAAAACGCCCTGTCCGGCAATGTGAACTGGAAACCGGCCTGGCGCCAACCCGAGCCCAAGCCGTTCTACGATGTGATCATCGTCGGGGGCGGTGGCCATGGCCTGGCGACCGCCTATTATCTTGCCAAGGAATTCGGCGTTCGCAACATCGCCGTCCTGGAAAAGGGTTATCTCGGCTCGGGCAATGTCGGCCGCAACACCACGATCGTGCGCTCCAACTACATGCTACCGGGCAATGAGCCGTTCTACGAGTTCTCGATGAAGCTCTGGGAAGGGCTGGAGCAGGACCTGAATTACAACGCCATGCTGTCGCAGCGCGGGATCATCAATCTCTTCCACAATGATGGCCAGCGCGATGCCTATATCCGCAGGGGCAATGCCATGTGGATGGAGGGCGTGCCGGCCGAGCTGCTGGATCGGGCGGCACTCAGGAAGATGCTGCCCTATCTGAATTTCGACCATGCCCGGTTCCCGATCATCGGTGGTCTGCTGCAGAAGCGCGGCGGCACAGCGCGTCACGACGCCGTGGCCTGGGGTTTTGGCCGGGCTGCCGATAAACATGGCGTCGATCTCATCCAGAATTGCGAAGTCACCGGTATCCGTCGCGAAAACGGCGTCGTCACCGGCGTCGAGACATCGCGCGGCTTCATCGGTTGCGGAAAACTCGGTCTGGCCGCAGCCGGCAACACATCGCGTGTCGGCCAGATGGCCGGGCTGAAGCTGCCGATCGAAAGCCATGTGCTGCAGGCTTTCGTGACCGAGGGGCTGAAGCCGGCGATCAACCATGTGATCACCTATGGCGCCGGGCATTTCTACATCTCGCAATCGGACAAGGGCGGGCTCGTCTTCGGCGCCGAGATCGATGGCTACAATTCCTATGCCCAGCGCGGCAATCTGGCGACCGTCGAGCATGTGATGGAGGAGGGGGTGACGATGATCCCCGGTCTTTCGCGTGCCCGGGTGCTGCGCTCGTGGGGTGGGGTGATGGACATGAGCATGGATGGCTCGCCGATCATCAGCCGCACGCCGATCGACAATCTCTACCTGAACGCCGGCTGGTGTTATGGCGGCTTCAAGGCGACGCCGGCATCCGGCTGGTGTTTCGCCCACCTGATTGCCAAGAACGAGACCCATCCCGTCGCCCGTTTCCTGCGTCTCGATCGGTTCGAGCGCGGCTATCCCATCGATGAACACGGCGCGGGTCCGCAGCCGAATCTCCATTGAGCAAAACCTTAAATGAGCCCGACCACCAGTGAGCCCAACCTGCATTGAGATTCTGACGCTATGGCAAGCCTGATCCCCTGTCCGCATTGCGGCATCCGTCCGAAGGAAGAGTTCTCGATTCGTGGCGATGCCTCGCTCGTGCGGCCCGATCCTGAGTCATCCGATGAGACCTGGAACGATTATGTGCACATCCGTGCCAATCCGCGTGGCCGCTACCGCGAACACTGGCAGCATGTCGCCGGGTGCCGGCGCTGGCTGGTGGTCGAGCGCGACACGTTCACCCATGAGGTCTTTTCCGTAAGCGACGGGGCGGTGCGTCCCTGGGAGACCAGCCGATGACCGCTTACCGCCTGTCCGCCGGTGGTCTGGTCGATCGCAGCGCGCCCCTGACATTCACCTTCGACGGCCAGTCGATGCAGGGGTTTGAGGGCGACACGCTGGCATCGGGCCTGCTTGCCAACGACCGGATGCTGGTCGGCCGCAGTTTCAAGTATCATCGCCCGCGTGGCATCGTTTCGGCCGGCGTATCGGAGCCGAATGCGCTGGTCACCCTCGGGTTGGGCGCACGTTCCGATCCCAATACGAAAGCCACCGTTGCCGAGCTTTATGCCGGTCTTGACGCCCGCAGCCAAAACCGCTGGCCATCGTTGAAATATGATGTCGGTGCCGTAAACGGGCTTCTCTCGCCGTTCCTGTCGGCGGGCTTCTACTACAAGACCTTCATGTGGCCGGCGGCCTTCTGGGAAAAGGTCTACGAGCCGATCATCCGCAAGGCGGCGGGGCTTGGTCGCGCCGTGCTCGAGCGCGATCCGGAAACCTACGAGAAATGCTGGGCCCATTGCGACCTTCTGGTCATCGGCTCGGGCCCGACGGGGCTGATGGCAGCGCTCAGCGCCGGGCGCGCTGGGCTGCGTGTTGTTCTCGCTGACGAAGGATTTCGCCACGGTGGATCGCTGTTGTCGGAGACGACCCCGATCGACGGCGCTCCGGCTGCCGCTTTCGCCGCAGCGGCGATCACGGAACTGGAAGCCTTGCCGAACGTGACGTTGATGACGCGTACCACCGTGTTCGGCTGGTACGATGACAATGTCTTCGGCGCGCTGGAGCGGGTGCAGAAGCATGTCGCGACGCCATCGGCGAAGCTGCCGGTGGAGCGGCTCTGGCGCATTGCCGCCAGGCGCGCACTTCTTGCCACGGGGGCGGAAGAGCGGCCGCTGGTCTTTGGTGGAAACGACCGGCCGGGCGTGATGATGGCGGGCGCGCTGTCGACCTATGCCAATCGCTACGGCGTCGCTGCCGGCACGTCGGTGGCGATCTTTACCAATGGCAGCGCCGGTTATCGCACCGCCGCCGATCTTTCCGCGCACGGCATCAGCGTTGCCGCGATCATCGACAGCCGCGCGGAGAGCCCCGATGTTGCTCCGTCCGGAACGCGCGTGATCCGCGGTGGATCGATCGTCGATACAAAGGGCAAGTTGCGCCTCTCGGGATTGGTGGTCGAACGTGCCGGCTTTGAGGAAATCATCGACTGCGACGCCATTGGCATGTCCGGCGGTTTCAGCCCTGTCATCCATCTGGCCTGCCAGCGGGGTGCCAAGCCCCTATGGTCGGAGGCGCTCAAAGCCTTCGTCGCCCCGGATGTGGGGCAGGGGTTTGGCGTTGCCGGTTCGGCAGCGGGGCTTTATTCGCTGCCTGCCTGCCTGAGGGACGGTGCCGACAAGGCGCAGGCTTTTGCAAACGACCTCGGCTTCTCGACGTCACCCGCCGATCTGCCGGTCGTCGGCGCGGAGCCGGATCCATCCTTCACCGCGCTCTGGTATGTTGCGGGTGCCAAATCCAAGGCTTTTGTCGATTTCCAGAACGACGTGCATGTCAGCGATCTGGGGCTTGCGCTGCGCGAGGGCTTCGGCCATGTCGAGCATGCCAAGCGCTATACGACCAACGGCATGGCAACCGACCAGGGTAAGCTTTCCGGCATCAACGCCACGGGGCTGCTGGCCGCCATGCAGGGCATCAGCCCGGCCGATGTCGGCACGACGACCTTCCGGCCGTTCTATACGCCGGTGCCGTTCGGGGCGCTGGCCGGCACATCACGGGACGAACATGCGGCCCCCAAGCGGGTCTCGCCGCTGCATGGCTGGGCCGCCCGCAATGGCGCTGTGTTCATCGATTCCGGCCTCTGGTATCGCCCGTCCTGGTTTGCGCGCGCCGGCGAAAAGACCTGGCGCGAAAGCGTTGATCGCGAAGTGCTGACCGTGCGCGCCAATGTCGGGCTTTGCGACGTCTCGACGCTTGGCAAGATCGAGGTCTTCGGTCCGGATGCGGCCGAATTCCTCAATCGTGTCTATTGCAACCCGTTTCTCAAGCTGCCGGTCGGCAAGGCGCGCTACGGCCTGATGCTGCGCGAGGACGGCATGGTCTATGATGATGGCACGACGAGCCGGCTGGGTCCGGAGCATTTTGTCGTCACCACCACCACGGCGCTGGCCGGCGGTGTCCTGTCCCATATGGAATATTGCGCGCAGGTGCTCTGGCCGGACCTCAATCTCAGGTTCTGCTCGGTTTCCGACCAATGGGCGCAGATGGCAATCGCCGGGCCAAAGGCGCGGCTGGTCGTGCAGGCGCTGGTCGAAGACGATGTGTCGAACGCGGCTTTCCCGTTTCTTGCGGCAAAGGCCGTGACCCTCAAGGGCGGCCTGAAGGGTCGTTTGTTCCGGATCTCGTTTTCGGGCGAGCTGGCCTACGAGCTGGCGGTGCCAGCCGGTTACGGCGAAGCGGTCGCCGATGCGCTTATGGAGGCGGGCAGGGCCCATGGCATCTGCGCCTACGGACTGGAGGCGCTCAATGTGTTGCGCATCGAGAAGGGCCATGTCACCCATGCCGAACTGGATGGGCGCGTGACGCCTGACGATGTTGGCTTCGGTCGGATGCTGTCGTCGCAGAAGGCCGATTTCATCGGCAAGCGGCTGTCGACACGTTTCGGCCTCACGGCGGCCGATCGCATGCAGATGGTCGGCCTGAAACCGATCGAGAAAGATAAGGATATCCGGGCTGGTGCGCATCTCCTGCGCGAAGGCGCCAAGCCCTCGACGCTGAACGACCAGGGCTATGTCTCCTCGGCCTGCCACTCGCCCGTGCTCGGCCAGTTCATCGCGCTAGGCTTCCTGAAGTCCGGCCGGGAGCGCTATGGCGAGAAAGTTGTCATCTGGGACAGGCTGCGCGGCGAGGAAACGCTTGCCGAAGTCTGCAGCCCGGTCTTCGTCGATCCCGCCAATGCCAGGCTCAACCTCTGAGGGAACGGATATGGTTCACCAATATGCAGACCGCCACACCCTGGAGGGCCTCGTTCCGGCGGATGTTTCGGCCGGTGCCGACCATCTGGCGGTGGCTGCGCGGCAGGCAATCGTTGTCGTTCTTGCCGCGCCGGGGCAGGAGGCTGCGGTTGCTCACCTGCTCGCCTCCGACGAGGATCTCTCGGCGCGGTTTTCGGCACCCGGAGAATGGCTTGTCATATCTGGCCTGCAGACGCCCGAGCTTTTGCATCAGGCGCTCGCCGCTCTCCTGGGCGACATGGCCCATTGCATCGACCAGAGCCACGGGCGCGTTTTGCTGCGCCTCACGGGCCTGAATGCGCGCGCCATTCTCGCAAAGGGCGCGGGTCTCGACCTGCACCCGTCCGCATTCTCCGTCGGCCAATCAGCCAATGTCCTGTGTGGCCATATCAGCGTCAATCTGGCGCGTGTCGGGGACGACGCCTTCGAGATCGTCGTGATGCGCAGTTTTGCCGATACCCTGCTGCACGACCTCAGGGACATGGGCCGCGCCTTCGATCTGACGACCGCGTTTCTGGCGTGAGAAACGAATGCGTCATGTGCTGACGCATTTGCGGCGTTGACGGGTCAGAAAATGGCGGGAATGGACAAGACCTCTTCGCACAGCTGTCTTTATCCGGCGTGGCTTTCCCAATAGGTTTTCAGCGATCGTTGTTACACCAGATGTCCGGTGCGCAGTCTGCTTGCGCACCCGCGAACCGGAGAGTTTTCCATGAAGAGCCATGCCAGGGTCGTCGTCATCGGTGGAGGTGTCGTCGGGTGTTCGATCCTGTACCATCTGACCAAGTTCGGCTGGACCGATGTCGTGCTGCTCGAGCGTTCGGAGCTGACATCCGGCTCCACCTGGCATGCGGCCGGTGGCATGCACACGATCAATGGCGATCCGAACGTCGCCAAGCTGCAGAAATACACGGTCGAACTCTACAAGGAGATCGAGGCGTATTCCGGACAGGACATCGGCCTGCACATGACCTCCGGCATGATGCTCGCGGCCACCAAGGAACGTTTCGACTGGATGAAGTCGATCCTGGCCAAGGGGCGCTATATGGGCCTCGACGCGCATCTCCTGAGCCCACAGGAAGCGCACGAGCTGATGCCCTTGCTTGATCCCAAGCAGTTCGTCGGTGCCGTGTTCGATCCGGTCGAAGGCCATCTCGACCCCTATGGCACGACGCATGCCTATGCCAAGTCGGCCAAGAAGAATGGTGCCGACATCTATCTGCACACCAAGGTCGAGGATCTTGTGCAGCTCGAAAGCGGTGCCTGGCGGGTGATCACCAACAAGGGCGAGATCATCGCCGAGCATGTCGTCAATGCCGCAGGCCTGTGGGCCCGCGAAGTCGGCCGCATGACCGGGCTCGAACTGCCGGTGCTTGCCATGGAGCACATGTATCTCATCACCGAGGACATGCCTGAGGTTATCGAGTTCAACAAGACGACCGGCAAGGAACTGATGCATTGCGTCGATTTCGACGGCGAGATCTATCTGCGCCAGGAACGCAACGGCATGCTGATGGGCACCTATGAAAAGGCCTGCCGGCCCTGGTCGCCGCTGACGACGCCGTGGGATTTCGGCCATGAGCTGCTGGCCGAGGACATCGAGCGCATCACGCCCGAGCTGGAAGTCGGCTTCCGCCATTTCCCGGCCTTCAACAATGCCGGCATCAAGAAGATCATCAACGGCCCGTTCACATTCTCGCCGGATGGAAACCCGCTGGTCGGTCCGGTGCGCGGCCTGACCAATTACTGGTCGGCCTGTGCCGTCATGGCCGGCTTCAGCCAGGGTGGCGGCGTTGGTCTGGCCCTCGCCAACTGGATGATTTACGGCGATCCGGGCTATGACGTGTTTGCCATGGACGTTTCGCGCTACGGCGATTTCGCGACGCTTGGTTATACCAATGCCAAGGTGCGGGAAAACTATTCCCGCCGCTTCTCGATCCGCTATCCGAACGAGGAACTGCCGGGCGGGCGCCCGTTCCTGACCACGCCGATCTATGACAAGCTCAAGGAAGCCGGTGCGATCTTCGGCGCGTCCTATGGCCTTGAGGCGCCGCTGTGGTTTGCGCCGAAGGGCGAGGAGGACAAGTTCTCGTGGTACCGGTCCAACGACTTCGATGTCGTCGGCGCGGAAGCAAGGGCGGTGCGCGACAGTGTCGGCCTGATGGAAACCTCGGGTTTTGCCAAATATGCCATCACCGGCACGGGCGCAGAAGCATGGCTCGACCGCCTGCTCACCTGCCGCATGCCATCGGTGGGACGCATGGCACTGGCGCCGATGCTGAAGGACGACGGCAAGCTGATCGGTGATTTTACGCTGGCCAAGCTGGGCGAGGGGGACTTCCTCCTGATCGGCTCCGGCATTGCCGAGGATTATCACATGCGCTGGTTCGAGAGCCACCTGCCGAAGGATGGTTCCGTGACGCTTCGGGCGCTCAATCTGGAGCTGGTCGGCCTGTCGATCGCCGGGCCGAACGCACGCGCCGTCATGGCAAAGCTCACGCATCTCGACATGTCGGATGCGGCCTTCCCGTTCATGGATATCCGTCGCATGGACCTGAAGATGGCACCGGCTATCGTCGGCCGCGTCAGCTATACCGGCGATCTCGGCTATGAAATCTGGATGAAGCCGGAATATCAGCGTTACATCTACGACCTCCTGATGGAAGCGGGTGGGGAATTCGGGATCCGTCTGTTCGGTCTGCGGGCGCTCAACGCGCTTCGTGTCGAAAAATCCTTCGGCAGCTGGTCGCGTGAATATCGACCGCTCTACGGCCCCTACGAGGCAGGCCTTGGCCGATTCGTCGCCCTGTCCAAGGCGGCCGATTTCATCGGCAAGGCGGCAGCTGCGGCGGAAAAGGTTCATGGCGGCACGCTGCGGCTGCGCACCTTCATCCTCGAAGCCCAAGATGCGGACGTGATCGGCGACGAACCGATCTACCTCAACGGCGAAGTGCGCGGCTGGGTGACCTCGGGCGGCTATGCCCATGCATCCGGCGTTTCGGTGGCCATCGGTTATGTCCCGAAGGAAATCGCCGAGGAAACGGCGGGTTGGTCGATCGAACTTCTGGGCGAGATCCTGCCCGCCCGACTGCAACCGCAGGCTCTATTCGACGCCAATGGATCGCGCATGCGCTCCTGACCGGGCGATTGCAGTTTTGTCGCATTTCATCGTGCAGTGGCCCGATCCGGCGATTGCGAAGGCGGCGCCGTAGAATTCACCGTTTGGTGCTGAAAATACAGCGCCAAACTGCTGATTTTTTGGTTAAATGGCTTTTAAAGCGTCACTTTCACCAAAAATTCAAAGATTTTCCGGGAAGCCGCACTTTGCGCTTCACTTTTGTTTCGAAAGCATTATGGAATCCCCATTGAAATAGGCTCGCAAAGAGCCTGCAAAACAAGAGGTCTGACCCTAAGGGGATCGGATCCGGGGGATAGATATGGAGTATTTTGTCCAGCAGGTCGTTAACGGCCTGACGCTTGGCTCGATCTATGGTTTGATCGCCATTGGCTACACGATGGTCTACGGGATCATCGGCATGGTGAACTTCGCGCATGGCGATATTTTCATGCTCGGCGGCTTTGCTGCCCTGATCGTCTACCTTTTGCTGGTTTCGCTGTTCGGTGGCATCCCCATCGCGCTTGCGCTGTTGATCATGATCCTCGTTGCGATGGTGATGACGGGTCTCTGGAACTGGGTGATCGAGAAGATGGCCTATCGGCCATTGCGCGGTTCGTTCCGGCTGGCGCCTCTGATCACTGCGATCGGCATGTCGATCGCGCTGTCCAACTTCATCCAGGTAACGCAGGGTCCGCGCAACAAGCCGATCCCATCCATGGTTTCCACCGTCTATGAAGTCTTCGGGATCTCGATTTCGCTGAAGCAGATCATCATTTTCGTGGTCACCGCGGTGCTGTTGACGATCTTCTGGTACATCGTCAATCACACGCCGCTCGGCCGTGCGCAGCGGGCGACCGAACAGGATCGCAAGATGGCGGCGCTGCTCGGCATCGATGTCGACAAGACCATCTCGATCACCTTCGTCATGGGCGCTGCGCTCGCGGCCGTCGCCGGCACCATGTACCTGATGTATTACGGCGTGATCGTGTTCACCGACGGCTTTACTCCGGGCGTCAAGGCGTTCACGGCAGCGGTCCTCGGCGGTATCGGTTCGCTTCCTGGGGCTGTGCTCGGCGGTCTGATGATCGGTCTGATCGAAAGCCTGTGGTCGGCCTATTTCACGATCGACTACAAGGATGTTGCGACATTCTCGATCCTCGCCATCGTGCTGATCTTCAAACCGTCCGGTATCCTTGGACGTCCGGAAGTCGAGAAGGTATAATCCCATGGCAAAAACGACTTCCAAAACTGCCGTTTCCGACGACAACCTGATGGCGCGGGCGCTGCGCGAGGGCTTTTATGCGGCCCTCGTCGCCCTTGGCCTGTTCATCCTCTTCGTCGGCCTGAAAACCGACCAGAACATTCTGAACGAACTGATCCTCGTGCAGCGCTGGGGCCTGCTTGCAGTCTTCGTCGCGATCGCGGCCGTCGGGCGCTTCCTGACCGTTGCCTATATCCGGCCTTTCCTGGCTCGCCAGAAGGTCACCGATGTCGTCACCGGCCTCTTGCCCGACAGTGTCGCAACGCGGTTCTTCCGCATGCCGGCGCTCATCGTCGCCGCTGTGATCGCCGTCATCCTGATGTTTGCCGGGGAGACGATCGGGGCGGCTGTGCCGGCCGCGCTCGCGCCCTGGGTCACGATGATCCGCGCCTTTGCGATCATCTACGTCCTGGCGTTCGGGTTCTTCTATTTCCGCGCCTATATTTCCGCGCATTTCAACATGCTGGCGCTGATCGCGCTGCTCATCTACCCGCCGCTGATGGTCTATCTGTTCGGCTTCCAGGGGTCGTTGAAATATGTCGACAATTTCGGCATCCAGATCCTGATTTATGTCATGCTGGCCTGGGGACTGAACATTGTCGTCGGTCTCGCCGGTCTGCTGGATCTGGGATATGTCGCCTTCTACGCGGTCGGGGCCTATTCCTACGCGCTGCTGTCGTCCTATTTCGGCCTGTCGTTCTGGATCCTTCTGCCGATGGCCGGCATTCTGGCCGGGTTCTGGGGCATTATACTGGGCTTCCCGGTCCTGCGCCTCAAGGGTGACTATCTGGCGATCGTGACTTTGGCTTTCGGCGAAATCATCCGTCTCGTGCTGATCAACTGGACGGCCGTGACCAAGGGAACCTTCGGTATTTCGGGCATCGCCAAGGCGTCGGTGTTCGGCATCTGGTCGTTCGATCTCGCTGCACCCAACAATTTCGCAAAGGTCTTCGAGCTGCCGATGTCCTCGGCCTACTACAAGATCTTCCTGTTCTATCTGGCACTCGCACTCTGCATGCTGACCGCACTGGTCACCGTTCGCCTGCGTCGGATGCCGATCGGCCGTGCCTGGGAAGCATTGCGCGAAGACGAAATCGCCTGCCGCTCGCTCGGTATCAACACGGTCACGACGAAGCTCACGGCCTTTGCGACGGGTGCCATGTTCGGTGGTTTCGCCGGCTCGTTCTTCGCCGTCCGTCAGGGCTTCGTTTCGCCGGAAAGCTTTGTGTTCCTCGAATCCGCGATCATCCTTGCCATCGTCGTTCTTGGCGGCATGGGCTCGCTTGTCGGGATCGCAGTGGCTGCGACGGTCATGATCGGTGGCACGGAACTGCTGCGCGAGATGACGATCCTGAAACAGGTCTTCGGGCCGGAATTCACCCCGGAACTGTACCGCATGCTGATCTTCGGTCTGGCCATGATCGTGGTGATGGTCTGGAAACCGCGCGGCTTCGTCGGATCGCGTGAACCGACGGCATTCCTGCGCGAACGCAAGAGCGTTTCCGGCAGCTTCACCAAGGAAGGTCACGGTTGATGGCGACCGGAGTGAACATGATGACAAAAGATCCAATTCTCAAAGTCGAACACCTCTCGATGCGCTTCGGCGGCCTGATGGCCATCAACGATCTCTCGTTTGAAGCCTATCGTGGCAATATCACCGCTCTGATCGGCCCGAACGGGGCCGGGAAGACCACGGTCTTCAATTGCATCACCGGCTTCTACAAGCCGACGATGGGCATGATCACCATGCGCCAGAAAGCCGGCAAGGAGTTTCTGCTCGAGCGCATGTCGGATTTCGAGGTGACGCGCGACGCGAAGGTCGCCCGCACCTTCCAGAACATCCGGCTGTTTTCCGGCCTGACGGTTCTCGAGAACCTGCTGGTTGCCCAGCACAACAAGCTGATGCTGGCTTCTGGCTATACGATCCTCGGTCTGCTCGGCTTCCCGGCCTACAAGAAGGCTGCGGCAGAGTCGATCGAGCAGGCAAAGTACTGGCTCGACAAGGCCAGCCTCACGGACCGCGCCGACGATCCGGCCGGCGATCTGCCCTATGGTGCCCAGCGTCGCCTGGAAATCGCCCGCGCGATGTGCACAGCACCGGAATTCCTGTGCCTTGATGAACCGGCTGCCGGCCTCAATCCGCGTGAATCGCTGGCGCTGAACGAGCTTCTGCGCAGCATCCGCTCCGATACCGGCACGTCGATCCTGCTCATCGAGCACGACATGTCGGTGGTCATGGAAATTTCCGACCATGTTGTTGTGCTGGAATATGGCCAGAAGATTTCCGACGGCAATCCAGAGCATGTGAAAAACGATCCGAAGGTTATTGCGGCCTATCTCGGTGTAGAGGATGACGAGGTCGATGAAGTGATCGAAGAGATCGAGCATATTGCCCCTGGAGGAACGCTGTGATGAGCGATACCCTTCTCCATGTGCAGAACGTCGAAACGTATTATGGCAATATCCGGGCGCTGGCTGGCGTCGATGTCGAGGTCAGGAAGGGCGAGATCGTCTGCATGATCGGCGCCAACGGTGCCGGCAAGTCGACCCTGATGATGACCGTCTGCGGCAGCCCGCAGGCACGCACCGGCTCTGTGATCTTCGACGGCCAGGACATCACGCGCATGCCGACGCACGAAATTGCGCGTCTGCGCATTGCGCAGTCGCCGGAAGGGCGCCGGATCTTTCCGCGCATGACCGTCTATGAAAACCTTCAGATGGGCGCGAGCCTCGATAACCTGAAGTATTTCAACGAAGACGTGGATAAGATCTTCACGCTGTTTCCGCGCCTCAAGGAACGCCAGTCGCAGCGCGGCGGAACACTTTCGGGCGGCGAGCAGCAGATGCTGTCGATCGGCCGTGCACTGATGGCCCGCCCCAAGCTCCTGCTCCTCGACGAGCCGTCGCTTGGTCTTGCCCCGCTGATCGTCAAGGGCATTTTCGCCGCGATCAAGAAGCTCAACCAGGAAGAGGGACTGACCGTCTTCCTCGTCGAGCAGAACGCATTTGCAGCACTGAAGCTGTCCGACCGTGGCTACGTCATGGTCAATGGCAAGGTGACGATGAGCGGGTCCGGCAAGGAGCTTCTCGCCAATCCGGAAGTGCGCGCGGCCTATCTCGAAGGTGGCCATCACTGATGGCCGGGCTGTCTGCTGTTGCCGTTTTGGCGGCCGTCAGACAGGAAATGGAAGCCGATATTCGCAGCGGTCCACCGGGTTCTTGAGCCGGATGGCGCTTTGAGGGAGAAACGGAATGCAAGGCATTCTCTATGAAGAACCCACGGTTCTGCAATTTGCGTTCATCACTGTCATCATGGGTGGATGGACCGCATGGCGAACAGGAAGAAGCGCTGCGGAAGGCTGGAGCGGATACGGCACGCTGGTCATCTACACGCTGCTTCTCGGCGTCGCCATCCGCTTCATCCATCACGCGCTTTTCAACGGCGGCATGCTGGCTTTCCAGTTCTATGTCGTGGACACGGTGATCCTTTTGCTATTTGCTACGGCAGGTTATCGCTATTACCGTACGAAGCAGATGACCAATAATTACTACTGGCTCTATGAGAAGGCATCGCCCTTTTCCTGGAAGTCGAAATAACCGAGGGAATCCCGGCAGCGGCACGCGTTGTGCTGCTGGCGGATAAAAACACCGGCACGATTATAGTGGGTATCGTGACCGGTTTTAAACGACACCCGCTCAATTTTTTGGGAGTAACAAGATGAAGAAGTCACTTTTGTCGGCTGTTGCGCTGACTGCAATGGTCGCTTTCAGCGGTACTGCATGGGCTGAATTGCTGGTTGGTGTTGCTGGTCCGTTGACGGGTCCGAACGCAGCTTTCGGTGCGCAGCTTCAGAAGGGTGCTGAGCAGGCTGCTGCTGACATCAATGCTGCCGGCGGCATCAATGGCGAGCAGATCAAGGTTGTGCTCGGCGACGACGTTTCCGACCCGAAGCAGGGCGTTTCCGTTGCCAACAAGTTCGTTGCTGACGGCGTGAAGTTCGTCATCGGCCACTTCAACTCCGGCGTTTCGATCCCGGCTTCTGAAGTCTACGCTGAAAACGGCATCATGCAGATCACGCCGGCTTCGACCAACCCGACCTTTACCGAGCGCGGCCTCTGGAACACGTTCCGCACCTGCGGCCGTGATGACCAGCAGGGCGCCGTTGCCGGTGCCTACATCGCTGCAAACTTCAAGGATGCCAAGGTTGCTGTCGTTCACGACAAGACACCTTACGGCCAGGGCCTTGCTGACCTGACCAAGGCTGCCATGAACGAAGCCGGTGTAACCGAAGTCGTTTACGAAGGCATCACCGCTGGTGACAAGGACTTCTCGGCCCTGATCGCCAAGATGAAGGAAGCCGGCGTTTCCGTCGTTTACTACGGCGGCCTGCACACTGAATTCGGTCTGATCGAGCGCCAGGCTGCCGACCAGGGCCTGAAGGCAACCTTCATGTCCGGCGACGGCATCGTTTCGAACGAACTGGCTTCGATCGCTGGCGACGCTGTTGAGGGCACGCTGATGACGTTTGCTCCGGATCCGCGCAAGAACCCGGCTGCTGCTGAACTCGTCGAAAAGTTCCGCGCTGCAGGTTTCGAGCCTGAAGCCTACACGCTGTACTCCTATGCTGCCCTGCAGATCATCGCAGAAGCTGCAAAGACCGCCGGCGGCAACGACCCGCAGGCAGTTGCCGAGAACGTCAAGGGCAAGGGCCCGTTCCAGACCGTCATCGGCGAACTCAGCTATGACGACAAGGGCGACATCACCCGCCCGGACTACGTCATGTACACCTGGAAGAAGGGTGACGACGGCAAGTACACCTACTTCCAGAACGAGTAGTCTTCTGGTTTCGGCTTGATCCGAACCCATGATCTCAGGATCGCGAAAGCCCGGGCACGTCCCGGGCTTTTTGCATTTCAGACCGGTCATTGTTCCTGTGTCGCGCCAACGGGAACAGGTGTTGTCGTGTCGATCAGCGCAGCATCGCGGTCCGGACCTTCGAGAGTGCGTGTTTCAAAGCCTGCAATGTTTCCTCTGTCAGTCCTGTCGCTTCCAGAATGCAATTCGGAATGGCCTGGGCTTTTTCCTCAAGCGCGCGGCCGGATTCCGTCAACTGGATCCGCACCTGCCGCTCGTCTCTGGCGTCGCGGACGCGTTTCAGATGCCCTGTCGCTTCCAGGCGTTTCAGCAGCGGCGTCAGCGTGCTGGACTCCAGAAACAGTTTTTCCCCAAGACTGCCGACGGTCTGGTCGTCTTTCTGCCAAAGCGCGACCATGGCCAGATATTGCGGGTAGGTCAGGTCAAGGGTCTCGAGCAGCGGTTTGTAGATCCGGTTGAAGGCGTGGTTGGTGGAGTAGACGGTGAAGCACAGGAAATCATCGAGTTTCATGTGGTCACCGGAACTGCTTGGCTTTTCGGTCATCGAAGGGTTCCTTTGCTATTGTCATAAAATAATCGTGCACGATTTAATCGCAAGGGCTTGACTGTCGTATATTCCAATTATATGTCTATCGCACGATCTAATCGTTAGCGATATTAAAACTGGTGACTTTCAGGTTTGAAAATGACGCATAAATAAATCGCTTACGATTTAATCGCTAACAAATTAAATGCAACGGTTTTCTGCCCAGCCGGCAAGAAAACAAGCTCTCGAAGGACACTGAAATGGCCCGCCGCGCATCGACACCCGACATCAGACTTTCCCGCCGCAATCTTCTGCTGACCGGCATCGGTGCAGCAGCCGCGGTCGGACTGCCGGCCGTAGCGATCGCTGCGTCGGCCTCCACTGTATCCACCCAGGCATCGACAAAAGGAGAAGAGACAATGAGCAGCAAGATCGTGACCAAGGACGGCGTTGAAATCTACTACAAGGATTGGGGCACCGGTCAGGCCGTCGTTCTCAGCCATGGCTGGCCACTGAACTCCGATAGCTGGGAGGCACAGGCTTTCCATTTGGCATCAAATGGCTTTCGCGTCGTCACGCATGACCGGCGCGGCCATGGGCGATCCAGCCAGCCCTGGGACGGTAACGACATGGATCACTATGCCGACGACCTCGCTGCGGTGATCGAGGCGCTGGACCTGAAGGATGTCATCCTGATGGGCTTTTCAACGGGCGGCGGCGAAGTGGCGCGTTATATCGGCCGTCATGGAACATCGCGCATCGCGAAGGCCGGCCTGATCTCCGCCGTGCCGCCATTGATGCTCAAGACATCCGCCAACCCCGGCGGCCTGCCGATCGAGGTTTTCGATGGTATCCGCGCCGGCAGCCTTGCCGATCGCTCCAAGCTCTACCGCGATATTGCCAGTGGTCCGTTCTTCGGCTTCAACCGACCGGGCGCCAAGGTCTCGCAAGGCATGATCGACAGCTTCTGGCTGCAGGGCATGACGTCCGGACACAAGAACGCCTATGATTCGATCAAGGCGTTTTCCGAGACCGACTTCACCGAAGACCTGAAGAAGTTCGATATCCCGACGCTGATCGTTCATGGCGACGACGACCAGATCGTGCCGATCGCGGCCGCCGCCCTTGCTTCGAAGACGCTGGTGCCGCATGCCGAACTCAAGGTCTATCCGGGTGCACCGCACGGCCTGGCGGATACGCACAAGGATCAGCTGAACGCCGATATGCTCGCCTTCGCAAGGTCCTGAGCAAACGCAACCGGGCTGCGTTTTACCACGCAGCCCGGTTGCGCCTATTCCTGATGCAGAACATTGGCCGCCTTGACGGCTGCGGATGCGCGGTTCTCGACGCCGAGCTTGACGTAGATCTGTTCGAGATGCTTGTTCACGGTGCGCGCACTGAGGCCCAGGATCTCGCCGATGTCGCGATTGGATTTGCCCTTGCCGATCCACAGCAGCACCTGCGCCTCGCGCACTGTCAGCGAGAAACTCTGGCGCAGGATTTCGTCATCACTGGTCTGGCTGACCCCGGTCAGGCGAAACAGGAACTCGTCGCTGCCGATTGCGCCGAGAAAGGCAAGCTGCAGCACCGGCTGACCCTGCTGGTGGATCATCAGAACCGCATTCTTCGGCGCACCGGGTTTTTCCCTGTCCGCCATCCATTGCTGGATATGGCTCGCCAGCGTATCCAGGCCGTCGTCGCGCCCGGTCGCTGCATTGACGAGCCGTGTCGCCTGCGGCGTCGACCACTGGATCGTGCCATTGCTGCGCACGGCGAGGAGATGGCGTCCGGCGGCGTCAAGCGCGACACGGGCACTCTGCGCCGAGCGCGCATTGGCCAGATGCACGCGGATGCGCGCGCGCAGTTCGTCGATGTTGATCGGTTTGGAGAGGTAATCGACGCCTCCCGATTCCAGGGCATGAACGATATGCTCGGTTTCCGTCAGGCCGGTCATGAAGATCACCGGAACCTGCGCCACGCCGGGATTGGTCTTCAGTGTCCGGCAGGTATCGAATCCGTCCATGCCCGGCATGATGGCGTCCATGAGGATGACATCCGGCGTGATCCGGTCGACGACATTGATCGCGGCCTTGCCGGAGGTGGCGATCAGCACGGAAAAGCCGGACTGCTCCAGCGCATCGGTGAGAAAGCCCAGCGTCTCCGGGCTGTCGTCGACGATCAGCACGATATCGCGGGGATGGGCAGTCTCAGTCACCGGCCGGCCTCCCTTGTTTGTTGATATTCTGCAGGAAGTCCGCATAGCCGGCCAGATCGAAGGCCTGCACGTAGGTCTTCACCGCCTCGGTAAAGGGCTGGTTTTCTTCGGAGCGCGCGAGATCGGCAAGCTTGGCCTCGATGCCACGGACATAGCCGATTTCGCCCAGCCTGATCAACTCCTCGACATGGGTGACGCCCGGATTGCGGATCTCGCCGGACGGTTTCTCGGGCGACGCGGGCAGGGTGTCGCTGTAGATCCATTCCAGACCCAGCTGCACGGCGAGTTTGTCCTGCAATTGCCGGATATCGAAGGGTTTGGCGAGCGTGTCGTTGTGTCCGGTCTGGCTGTCTGCGGCCGTACCATCGCCGATATTCGCCGAGAGCATGATAATCGGTGCGATCTGTTCCTGGTCGCGCAACCGGCTCACCAGCTGCCAGCCGTTCATTCCGGGCATGGAAATGTCGATCAGGAAAAGGTCCGGGCGCACCCCTTCGATCAGTGTCAGGCATTCCGTGCCGCCAGCGGCAGTCAAAACGACGAAGTCCAGCGGCATCAGCACTTCGCGCATCAGATCGCGGTGATCCTCATTGTCATCGACGACGACGACGGTGCGGCGCGGCCCGCTATAGCCGGCGATCTTGCGCACGGAGGGCAAAGGAAGCATCGGCCGGTCGATCGCCGACAGCATCAGGCGGACCTTGAAGGTCGAGCCCTGGTCGCGGGTGCTGACCACGGAAATCTCGCCTCCCAGCGTTTCCGTCAGAAGCCGGGTGATCGTCAGCCCCAGCCCGAGACCCGGCATCGGACGGATATGTTCGGCCTCGCCACGCTGGAAAGGCTCGAAGATGCGCGGCAAGTCTGTTTCCGAAATGCCGCGACCGGTATCGGAGACCGTGAAGGTGGCAACCTGGCTGCGATAGGCGACATCGAAGCGGATGGTGCCGGTATCGGTGAACTTGATGGCATTGGACAGGAGATTGACGAGGATCTGGCGCAGCCGCTTTTCGTCGGTGCGGACATGCTGCGGCAGACTGGAGGCCCGATCGTGAATGAAGACCAGTCCTTTGGCCTGCGCCTGCGGCCGGAACATGTCGGCGATCTGGTCGAGAAAATCCTGGATGTTGATCTCGTTGGAATAGACCTGAAGCCTGCCGGCCTCGATCTTGGATATGTCGAGCAGCCCGTCGATCAGACCAGACAGATGATCGGCGCTGCGCTTGATCACCTTGATCGCCGATTGTCGCGGTGCCGGAATGGTTTCGTCCCGCTCGAGGATCTGCGCGTAACCGAGCACGGCATTCAAGGGCGTCCGCAGTTCGTGGCTGAGGCCGACGACATAACGGCTCTTGGCGCGGTTGGCGGCTTCCGCCGTCTCCTTTGCATATTGCAGGGCGGCATCGGTCTTCTTGTGGGCGGCGATTTCCTTGAGCAGCAGCGTGTTCTGCCGGGACGATTCTTCCTCGGCGACCAGTCGGCTGTCATGGGCAAGAACATAGAACCAGCAGACGACGCCGGTGACGACCGAAAAGACGAAGAAGACAACAACCGCCGTCCGGTTGATCACCTCGGCCATTTCGGGCGATGCGGTACCCGTCTGGTGGGCGATCATCGCGAGGATGATGCCGATGCCGGTGATTGCCAGCACCACGGCGATGCCGTAGCGGCCGAGGCGGGTCGCAAGCTTTTCCGTGACGATCTGCGGCAGGAGCGCCTTGGCGACGACGGCGGTCTGCGCATTGAAGCGCGCATGCGGCTTGCACATGTCGTGGCAGCGGCTGTCGAGCGAGCAGCAGAGCGAACAGATCGGCGCGGAATAGGCCGGGCACCAGGCCATGTCCTCCGGCTCGAAGGGATGTTCGCAGATCGAGCAGGTGACGGTCGGCAGCATTTTCCAGCTCTGCCGCGGTTTGCGCGCCAGATAATATTTGCCTTTCGTGGCCCTGGCGATGGCCGGCGAGGTGATGAAGGCGGTGATCAGCGCGATATAGGGGGCGAGCGAGGCTGCCATGGCGCCGAACGCCCCGAAATGCGCAAAAAGGGCGACGGCGGCGGAAATCGTCATTGCTCCGACGCCGACCGGATTGATGTCGTAGAGATGTGCCCGCTTGAACTCGATGCCGGGGGGCGCAAGGCCAAATGGCTTGTTGATGAAGAGATCGGCCGAAATCGCGCAGAGCCAGGACATGGCGATGATCGAGAAGATGCCGAGCGTTTCCTCTAGCAGCCGGTAGATGCCGAGTTCCATCAGAAGAAGCGCGATCGCGACGTTGAACATCAGCCAGACGACGCGGCCGGGGTGGCTGTGGGTCAGCCGCGAAAAGAAATTCGACCAGGCGAGTGATCCTGCATAGGCGTTCATGACGTTGATCTTCAACTGCGAGACGACGACGAAGGCGACCATCAGAAGCAGCGTCGCATTGGGCCAGGGGATCATGTAGCCAAAGGCGGTCAGATACATATGGGCCGGATCGGCGGCATCCTCGACCGAGACGCCGGCACTCAGGCACAGAACGACAAGGAAGGATCCGGCAAGCAGCTTCGGCGCACCGACGACCACCCAGCCGGCGCCGGCCAGAAACACTGCGAAACGATGTCGCGCCTTGCTTTGCCCTTCAGGCGGCAGAAAACGCAGGAAGTCGACCTGTTCACCGATCTGCGCCATCAGCGCGAGAATAACGGCGGATGCGGCGCCGAATTCGGCAAGCGAGAAGGACGCGATCTGGCCGGGTGCCGCGGCAGCCTTGTGGGCGCCCTCGAAGGACAGCCAGAGATCGAATTTGCTCCAGTCGGCCAGCGCAATGAAAATGAAGGGCAGGATGTTGAGGATGATCCAGAACGGCTGGGTCATGATCTGGAACCGGCTGATCAGCCGCACCCCATGCGTCACCAGCGGGATGACCATAACGGCGCTGATGATATACCCGATCCACAGTGGTATGCCGAGCGCCAGTTCGAGCGCCGCCGACATGATTGAGGCCTCGATGGCAAACAGCATGAAGGTGAAGGAGGCATAGATCAGCGAGGTGATCGTCGAGCCGATGTAACCGAAGCTCGCCCCGCGTGTCAGGAGGTCGATATCGACGCCATGGCGGATGGCATAGCGGCTGATCGGCAGGCCGACACCGAGCATGACGGCGCTGGCTACCAGAATGGCGATGATCGCATTGGTCGTACCGTAGGACAGCGTGATGGCGCCGCCGATCGCTTCCAGCGCCAGGAACGAAATCGCTCCGATCGCGGTTTGCGAGATGCGCTGCGAGGAAAATTGCCGGGCGCTCTTGGCGGTGAAGCGCAGCGCATAATCTTCCAGCGTCTGGTTGGCGACCCAGCGATTGTATTCGCGCCGGACCGGAATGATGCGCTGGCGGGCTGTCATCGATGCGTGGGTGTCCCGTTTTCTGGCCGTTGCGGCCGGTTTTGGCGGCCTCGATTGGGCGTAGCATAGAAACGGATCGGTATTAAGTATACCGCATTGCACACTTGCCCACCCCGACTACGTCAATTGACGTATACAGCTTTGATGAACCCCGGCGGATAGTCTGTTTACGAACGGTTAAAGGTCTCCCAAGACGCCGTCGTCAAGAGAACGAGAGGGGTTCACAATGAAAATCAAATCTCATGTCATGGGTGCGTTTCTGGCCGCGGCACTGGCTGCGACAGCAATGTCCCCTGCAATTGCGCAGGAAGACACGATCAAGGTCGGCGTTCTGCATTCGCTGTCCGGCACGATGGCCATCTCCGAGACCACGCTCAAGGATGCCATGCTGATGCTCATCGAGGATCAGAACAAGAAGGGCGGTCTGCTCGGCAAGAAACTTGAAGCCGTCGTCGTCGATCCGGCCTCCGACTGGCCGCTGTTCGCCGAAAAGGCCCGCGAGCTGATCTCGGTCAACAAGGTTTCGGCCGTATTCGGTTGCTGGACCTCGTCGTCGCGCAAATCCGTCCTGCCTGTTTTCGAAGAGCTGAATTCCATCCTCTTCTACCCGGTCCAGTACGAGGGTGAAGAATCCTCGCGCAACATTTTCTACACAGGCGCCGCGCCGAACCAGCAGGCCATTCCGGCCGTCGATTACCTGATGGAAACCGAAGGCGTCGAGCGTTTCGTTCTGGAAGGCACCGACTATGTCTATCCGCGCACGACCAACAAGATCCTGGAAGCCTACCTGATCGCGAAGGGCATCCCGAAGGAAGACATCCTGATCAACTACACGCCGTTCGGTTTCTCCGACTGGCAGACGGAAGTTGCCAAGATCAAGGAATTCGGCTCGGCCGGCAAGAAGACCGCGGTCGTCTCGACGATCAATGGTGATGCCAACGTTCCCTTCTACAAGGAACTCGGCAACCAGGGCATCAAGGCCACCGACATCCCTGTTATCGCGTTCTCCGTCGGGGAAGAAGAACTCGCGGGCCTCGATACGAAGCCGCTGGTTGGCCATCTTGCTGCCTGGAACTACTTCCAGTCGGTTGATGCGCCGGTCAATGCCGAGTTCATCGAACAGTGGCATGCCTACACCAAGAACGACAAGCGCGTTACCAACGACCCGATGGAAGCTGCCTATATCGGCTTCAAGGCCTGGGTATCTGCCGTCGAAGCTGCCGGCACGACAGACACGGACGCCGTTCTCGACACGATCATCGGCACGACCGTTCCGAACCTTTCGGGCGGCTATGCCACCGTCATGCCGAACCACCACATCACCAAGCCGGTGCTGATCGGTGAAATCCAGGAAGACGGCCAGTTCGAAATCGTGCAGCAGACCCCGGCCGTCGTCGGTGACGAATGGTCCGACTACCTGCCCGACTCGAAGGATCTTATCTCCGATTGGCGCAAGCCGATGGAGTGCGGCAACTTCAACGTTGCCACCGGCAAGTGTGGTGGCAAGGGTTCCTGATAGTAAGATTGCTGTTTTCATCAAGGTCAATATATTCGGGTGACGGTCTCGGCCGTCACTCTCAAATGATCCCATGACGTTTTGATTTTACGCCAATACCCTCCGTCCCGGTCTCCCATCTGGACGGAGGGACTTCACTCCCATCTTGCGCTCATGAGGGCGCCCACAGGTGGCACGTTTCCTGCTTCGTGAACGGCGGCACCTGTTCCGGGCGGCCGATCGCTTCCCTGGTGTTCGATCTGGTCCTCAGCCGGCACGGATATGCGGAAATGTTAGGCAACAGCTTTGATGCCGCGCTATCTCCCGAGGCGCAGCGCCGGATCCAACGGAACAAGAAGAGCCATGTATCGCGCCATCCAAACCTTCCTTGTCGCCCTTTGTCTTCTCGTCAGTTGCCTGGCAACCGGGCTGCGTGCCCAGGAAGACATAAGGCCGCTCGTCGATGCGCTCGGTGTCGGCAATTTCCCCCAGAAGGTCCAGGCGGTCAACGCGCTGGCTGCATCCGGCGATCCCAAGGTCGCGGAGATCCTGCAGAACCTCAGCGACGGCAAACTTTTTGCAGCCAAAAATGGCGGCCCCATCTATCTCGCCGGTGACAGCGATGGCAGTTTCGTCGATGTGCTCACGGGTACGCCGGTTGCCGATGCGCCCGGAAATCTCACCAAAATCCGCCTCAACAACAGTCTGCGTGGCGCGATCACCGCGGCGATGAGCCAGCTGACACTGATGAGCCCGGACCGCTCGGCGCGTCTGGCTGCGGCACAGGACCTGCTAAGGGATGCGAACCCGGACAATCTGGATCTTCTCAACAGCGCGCTGGCGGAGGAAAAGGATACCGAGGTCAAGAACACGATGGAGGCTGTGCGCGCTGTCATCCTGCTGAAAACCGACGCCAGCGTCGCCGAAAAGGAGGCAGCCATCGAAATGGTCGCGTCGCGCGGCAATCGCGATGCGCTGACGATCCTGAAGGCCGCGCTGACCAGCGCGCCGGTAGAACTAAAGCCTGAAATTGAGCGCCACATCAGCTCGATCGAGAGCAGCCTTGCCGTGTGGGACGTCGCCCAGAACCTCTGGTACGGGCTGTCGCTGGGGTCGGTGCTGCTGCTGGCCGCCATCGGTCTGGCAATCACCTTCGGCGTCATGGGCATCATCAACATGGCGCATGGCGAAATGGTCATGCTCGGCGCCTACACGACCTATGTCGTGCAGCAGACCGTGGCTGCCGTTGCACCCGGGCTTGTCGATTACACGCTGGCTTTTGCGGTACCGATGGCTTTTCTCTTCACCGGTCTCGTCGGTATCGGCATCGAGCGCAGCATTATCCGCTGGCTCTATGGCCGGCCGCTCGAGACGCTGCTTGCCACCTGGGGTCTGTCGCTCATCCTGCAACAGTCGATCCGCACGATCTTCGGGCCGACCAACCGACAGGTGGACAATCCGAGCTGGATGTCCGGCGCGTTCGACTTTGGCGGTCTGTCGATCACCTATAACCGGATGTGGATCATCGTCTTTTCGATCGGCGTCTTCATCGCCCTGCTGCTGCTGCTGAAGCGTTCGAAATTTGGCCTGCAGATGCGCGCTGTCACCCAGAACCGACGCATGGCTTCTTCCATGGGTATCCGCACCCCCTGGGTCGATGCGCTGACCTTCGGTCTCGGCTCCGGCATTGCCGGCATTGCCGGGGTCGCACTCAGCCAGATCGACAACGTCTCGCCCAATCTCGGGCAGAACTACATCATCGACAGCTTCATGGTCGTCGTGTTCGGCGGGGTCGGCAATCTCTGGGGCACGCTGGTCGGCGCGCTGACGCTCGGCATCGCCAACAAGTTTCTCGAGCCCTATGCCGGCGCCGTGCTTGGCAAGATCCTGATCCTGGTTCTCATCATTCTGTTCATTCAGCGGCGGCCGCGCGGGCTGTTCGCGCTCAAGGGAAGGGCGGTCGAACAATGATTTCGCAAATGCTCCTGCGCACCCACGAAAAGAAGACGCTCATCGTCGCTTTTCTGATCCTTCTGGCCGCTGCCTTCGTTCCGCTGTCAAACCTGCTTCTGGCAGAAAGCAATCCGCTGCATATCCCGGGCTATCTTGTGCCGCTGCTGGGAAAATATCTCTGCTATGCGCTGCTGGCGCTCGCGCTCGATCTTGTCTGGGGCTATTGCGGCATCCTGTCGCTCGGCCATGGCGCCTTCTTTGCGCTGGGCGGTTATGCCATGGGCATGTACCTGATGCGCCAGATCGGCAATCGCGGCGTCTATGCCAATCCGGACCTGCCGGACTTCATGGTCTTCCTCAACTGGCCGGAATTGCCCTGGTACTGGTATGGTTTCAGCCATTTCGGTTTTGCCGCCCTGATGGTGATTGTCGTGACTGGCCTGCTCGCCTTCGTCTTCGGTTGGCTGGCCTTCCGCTCGCGCGTCACAGGCGTCTACCTGTCGATCATCACGCAGGCCATGACCTATGCTTTGCTCCTCGCCTTCTTCCGCAACGAAATGGGCTTTGGCGGCAATAACGGCCTGACGGACTTCAAGGATATTCTCGGACAGAATATCCAGGCCGCGGGAACACGCGCCTCGCTGTTTGCCGCAACCGCCATTGCCCTGGCACTGGCGCTGCTGCTCAGTTCGGCCATCGTCCGGTCGAAATACGGCAAGGTTCTGGTCGGCGTGCGGGATGCGGAAAGCCGGACGCGCTTCCTCGGCTATCGCGTTGAGAACATGAAGCTCTTCATCTTCACGATCTCGGCAATGATGGCGGGTGTCGCCGGCGCGCTTTACGTGCCGCAGGTCGGCATTATCAATCCGGGCGAGTTTGCCCCGGCAAACTCCATCGAGGTGGTCATCTGGACGGCTGTCGGCGGACGCGGAACGCTGATCGGCCCGATCATCGGCGCCATCCTCGTCAACTTCGGCAAGAGCATCTTCACGGCCGCCTTCCCGGAGTTCTGGCTGTTTGCGCTCGGTGCCCTGTTCGTGGCCACCACGCTGTTCCTGCCCAAGGGCATTGTCGGTACGGTCGAGCAGTATTTTGCGCGCCGCCGGGAATACAAGGCTGCCGGCGAAACCGAGAAGACCTACCAGGAAGACAAGGCGGCGGCCCTGACCGCAACCACAGCAAGCCCACAGGCAGCGGAGTAGAGCCATGGCCGGAAAAATGTCGACAAGCATGCTCTATCTCGATGGTGTCTCCGTCTCCTTTGATGGTTTCAAGGCGCTGAATTCTCTGTCTTTCGTGGTCGAGCCAGGAGAGCTCAGGGCGATCATCGGGCCGAACGGCGCCGGCAAGACGACGATGATGGACATTATCACCGGCAAGACCCGGCCGGATTCGGGGCAGGTTTTTTTCAATGGCGAAGTCGACCTGACCAAGAAGGATGAAGCCGACATTGCCCAGCTCGGCATCGGCCGCAAGTTCCAGAAGCCAACGGTGTTTGAAAGCCATACGGTGTGGGACAATATCGAGCTGGCGCTGAACCGCAAACGCGGCGTGTTCTCGACCCTGTTCTACCGCATGACACCCGGCGACAAGGCCCGCATCGAGGAAATCCTCGAAACCGTGCGCATGACGGCGCGCAAGGACGATCTGGCCGCCAATCTTTCCCATGGCCAAAAGCAGTGGCTGGAAATCGGCATGCTGCTGGCGCAGGAACCGAAGCTTCTTTTGGTCGACGAGCCGGTTGCCGGCATGACTGACGCCGAAACCTCCGAGACAGCGGTGCTTTTGAAGGAAATCGCCAAGACCCGCTCCGTCGTCGTCGTCGAGCACGATATGGGCTTCATTCGCGATCTCGGCGTCAAGGTGACGTGCCTTGCCGAGGGATCGGTGCTTGCCGAAGGCTCGATCGATTTTGTCAGCAGCGATCCGAAGGTGATCGAGAATTATCTGGGGCGGTGATCATGCACTATAACGTCTCGCTGTTTGCTACGGAGCTTGATGCGGTCTCCCCCTTCTCCCCAACGGGGAGAAGTGCCGAGCGTATGCGAGGCGATGAGGGGGGCTTCGCCGGGAGTTCCGAGTCAGCAATCCCCCTCATCCGGCGCTTTGCGCCACCTTCTCCCCGCTGGGGAGAAGAGGCCGCAAGCGGCCTCACGAACGAGGTCAATCCCTCCGTACACTCCCAAGGATCCGCCCCATGCTGACGGTCGATAACATCAATCTGCACTATGGTGCGGCGCAGGCGCTTCGCGGTGTCTCCATCACGGCTCCGATGGGCAAGATCACCTGCGTGCTTGGCCGCAACGGCGTCGGCAAGACCAGCCTGATGCGCGCGGTTACCGGCCAGCATGCGGTCAGTGGCGGAACCGTTACTTTCAACGGCAAGCTTTTGAACGGCATGGCACCCTACAATCGCGCCAAGCAGGGCATCGGTTTCGTGCCGCAGGGCCGCGAGGTTTTCCCGCTGCTGACAGTCAAGGAAAACCTGGAGTCCGGCTACGCGCCGGTTGCGCGCAAGGACCGCTTCATTCCGGACGATATTTTCAGCCTGTTTCCGGTTCTCAACACCATGCTGAAACGACGCGGCGGCGATCTGTCCGGGGGGCAGCAGCAGCAGCTGGCGATCGGCCGGGCGTTGGTCACACGTCCGAAAATCCTGGTGCTCGACGAGCCGACCGAGGGTATCCAGCCCTCGATCATCAAGGATATCGGCCGCGCCATCCAGTATCTGCGGGATTCGACCGGCATGGCGATTCTGCTTGTGGAACAATACCTTGACTTCTGCCGCGAGCTTGCAGACCATGTCTACATCATGGATCGTGGCGAGATCGTGCATGAAGGCCCGGCCGAAACGCTGGATACGCCGGAAGCGCGCCGCCACCTCACAGTCTGACGGCGGATTTTATGGAACAGGCGGCAGTGATTGCCCCGCAACGGGCCTGGGGCAAGGGACGGCTGGTGGCAAAGCCGTTTGCCGGCCGCACCCGCCTTGCCGAACTCTACCAGGAAGGCTGCGCCAAGATCCGCCTGCCCGAGAGCTTCGACGGAACGATGGAGGCGGTGCTGATCAACAGTTCCGGCGGCCTGACCGGCGGCGACCGGATGGACTGGAGCTTTGCGTCGGGCGAAGGCACGCAACTGACTTTGACGACGCAGGCCTGCGAAAAAATCTACAAGGCGAGCGCCGACACAGCCGGGGTTGCAACGAGGATCGAGGTCGGGCCGGGGGCAAGTGTCAACTGGCTCCCGCAGGAGACGATCCTGTTCGAGCGGGCCTCGCTCAGCCGCCGCCTGGAGGTCGATATTGCCGACGGCGGGCAGTTTCTCGCGGTCGAAGCGGTGCTGCTCGGTCGTACGGCCATGGGCGAGGCAATGGAGACGGGCCTGTTCCAGGATTGCTGGCGCATCCGTAAATCCGGCGCGCTCATCCATGCGGAAAACATGCGGCTTTCGGGCGATGTCGGCGCCTTGACGCAAGGCGCTGCGGTGCTGGGCGGCAAGGTCGCTTTCGCAACGATCTTCTATACGGGGCCGGATTGCGAGGCGCTGGTCGCGGGCTTGCGCCGTCTACTCGGAAATGCTTCGGGCGGTGTCAGCCAGTACCAGGTCGCAGGCGAGGACAAACTCGTCGCGCGGCTTGCGGCAAAGGATGGCTTTGCCTTGAGAAAAATCCTCATCCCACTCATTTCGCACTTGCGTAAAGGCGCGCCAGTGCCGAAAGTCTGGACACTGTAATCTGGCACGCAATATCGGTGGCGACGCATGAATCTCACTCCCCGCGAAAAAGACAAACTGCTGATTTCGATGGCCGCCATGGTAGCCCGCCGGCGGCTCGAGCGCGGCGTCAAGCTCAATCACCCGGAAGCCATCGCGCTGATCAGCGATTTTGTCGTCGAAGGCGCGCGGGACGGCCGTTCCGTCGCCGATCTGATGGAGGCGGGCGCCCATGTCATCACGCGGTCTCAGGTGATGGAGGGCATTCCGGAAATGATCCACGACATCCAGATCGAGGCGACGTTCCCAGACGGCACCAAGCTTGTCACCGTGCACGAACCCATTCGCTGAGGATCGGCGATGCTGGCGCTCACACCCAATTGCGAATGCTGCGACCGGGATCTTCCACCCGATAGCCGGGACGCGCTGATCTGCAGTTTCGAATGCACGTTCTGCAGCGATTGCGCGTCGGAGACACTTTCGGGCATCTGCCCGAACTGCGGCGGCGAGCTTGTCCGCCGTCCGATCCGGCCCGCCGCAAAACTTGAAAACAACCCGCCTTCGTTGCTGCGCGTGTTGAAAGCCGAAGGCTGTGCGCCGGGTGATGACCAGGCAACCAGAGCCACATGAACAGGAGAGACGCATGATCCCGGGCGAAATCATTGCAGCAGAGGGCGAGATCGAGCTGAATGCCGGTCTGGAAAGCATCAGCCTCGACGTTTCCAACACCGGCGACCGTCCCGTGCAGGTGGGCAGCCACTATCATTTTGCCGAAACCAATCCGGGTCTTGCGTTCGACCGCAGCGCAGCCCACGGCCGGCGGCTCGATATTCCGGCAGGCACGGCGGTGCGTTTCGAGCCGGGCCAGACCCGGACTGTTCATCTCATTCCCTTCGCCGGCAAGCGTGAAGTCTACGGTTTCCGGCAGGAAGTCATGGGGGCTCTATGAGATCTCGCAGTCTGCTCTTCGGTCTCGCAATCACGACGCTTCTGGTCGGTGCCGGCGTATCCGTGGCGCAGGAGGATCCGGATATTGATTGCGGGAATGCCACGACGCAGTTCGAGCTGAATTACTGCGCCAACCGTGAATACGAGGCTGCCGACAAGGTGCTGAATGCGACCTACAAGATGGTGATGGCGCATATGGTCGGGGTCGACAAGGCGATGGCCGGATCGGATCCAAGCCTTGTCGGCGCTGCCGATGCTTTGAAGAAGGCCCAGCGTGCGTGGATTGGCTATCGCGACGGGCAATGCGTTTTGTCCGGCTTTTCGGCGCGTGGCGGTTCGATGGAACCGATGCTGGTCTCGGGTTGCCTGGCCGACCTGACGACAAGGCGGACGGCGGAACTGAAAGACGTGCTGGAAGCCTATTGATGAGCGGAATTTGGGATTGAGCGTGGGGCAGAGCATCATGATCGTCGGCAATGGCGAGATCGGTCCGGAGCATGCAGCGGCGATCGATGCCGCCGATCTGGTCGTGCGCTTCAACGATTGCCGCTCCTACGGGGCCGGCGGCACCAGGACGGATATCGTAGCCGTCTGCAATACCGGGCGTCCGGCCCTGTCGATGCTTGGCGGGGGGACGTGGAAGACCAACGCCGCGGTGCGCCGGGCATCGGAAATCTGGTGCACGCGGGCGCCCGAAAAATTCAAGGCCCTGCGCGGCGATCTGGCCGTCCGGCATCCCTCTCTCGAGGATTTCTGCGACGACTACAGCGCTGGCTTTTCTGCCTTTGCGGCGGCCACGGGGCGTCGCCTGTTTCAGATGCCGGCGGAAGCCCATGCGGCTGTGGACGATCGCCTGAGTGCCACCGGTGCCGAGCCCTATGTCGTGCCGAGCAGTGGCATGCTGGTTATCGACGAGATCCTGGATCGGCGGGCGATGCCGGGCGACCGGGTCACCATTGCCGGCTTTGGCCATCAGGGCTGGGCCGGGCATCCGTTTGCCGCCGAAAAGCGTCTGGTGGACAGTTACATCGCAGCCGGTCGCCTGCAGCGACTGGAGACCTTGCCTCTTTAAGCGTTTTCGAAGGAACCCGAACCCATGTCCTACAAGATGTCACGCGCCGCCTATGCCTCGATGTTCGGGCCGACCACCGGCGACAAGGTGCGGCTGGCGGATACCGAACTGTTCATCGAGGTGGAGAAGGATTTCACCACCTATGGCGATGAAGTGAAGTTTGGTGGCGGCAAGGTCATCCGCGACGGCATGGGCCAGAGCCAGGCGACCCGTGCCGAGGGCGCGGTCGATACGGTGATCACCAACGCGCTGGTCGTCGATCACTGGGGGATCGTCAAGGCCGATGTCGGCCTGAAGAACGGCCGGATCGCCGGGATCGGCAAGGCCGGCAATCCGGACACGCAGCCGGGTGTGACGATCATCGTCGGACCATCGACAGAGGTTATCGCCGGCGAAGGCAAAATTCTCACGGCCGGCGGCATGGATGCCCATATCCACTTCATCTGCCCGCAGCAGATCGAGGAAGCGCTGATGTCGGGGATCACGACGATGCTCGGCGGTGGCAGCGGTCCCGCCCACGGCACGCTCGCGACCACCTGCACCGGCGCCTGGCACATCGAACGGATGATCGAGAGTTTCGATGGCTTCCCGATGAACCTTGCCCTTGCCGGCAAGGGCAATGCCTCGCTGCCTGCGCCGCTGGTCGAGATGGTGCTTGCCGGTGCGTCCAGCCTGAAACTGCACGAGGACTGGGGCACGACGCCGGCCGCCATCGACTGCTGCCTTTCGGTTGCCGACGAATACGACGTGCAGGTGATGATCCACACAGACACGCTGAACGAAAGCGGCTTCGTCGAGGATACGATCGGTGCCATCAAGGGCCGCACCATCCATGCCTTCCACACGGAAGGGGCGGGCGGCGGGCATGCGCCCGACATCATCAAGATCTGCGGCCAGTCGAACGTCATCCCGTCCTCGACCAATCCGACGCGGCCCTACACGATCAATACGCTGGCCGAACATCTCGACATGCTGATGGTCTGCCATCATCTGTCGCCGTCTATCCCGGAAGACATCGCCTTTGCCGAAAGCCGGATCCGCAAGGAAACCATCGCGGCAGAAGACATCCTCCACGATATCGGCGCCTTCTCGATCATCTCTTCCGACAGCCAGGCCATGGGCCGCGTCGGGGAAGTCGCCATCCGCACCTGGCAGACCGCCGACAAGATGAAGCGCCAGCGCGGGCGTCTCGCCTCGGAAACCGGCGAGAACGACAATTTCCGGGTCCGGCGCTATATCGCCAAATACACGATCAACCCGGCCATCGCGCAGGGTCTTTCCCATGAGATCGGCTCGATCGAGGTGGGCAAGCGTGCCGATCTGGTGATCTGGAACCCCGCCTTCTTCGGCGTGAAGCCAGACATGGTGCTGCTCGGCGGCATGATCGCGGCAGCGCCCATGGGCGATCCGAACGCCTCGATCCCGACACCGCAGCCGGTGCACTACCGGCCGATGTTCGGGGCCTTCGGCAAGGCCCGCACCAATTCCTCGGCCACCTTCGTATCGCAGGCTTCGCTGGATGCGGGCCTGAAAGCACGGCTGGGGGTCGGTAAGGAACTGCTGGCGGTGAAAAACACCCGGGGCGGCATCGGCAAACATTCGATGATCCACAACAGCCTGACGCCGCATATCGAGGTCGATCCGGAAACCTACGAGGTGCGCGCCGATGGCGAATTGCTAACCTGCCAGCCGGCGACGGTGCTGCCCATGGCGCAGCGGTATTTTCTGTTCTAGTCTGTGTTTCCAGGAAAGGCGTTCCATGGTTTATGTCGTCGCCTATGTCAAAGTCCAGCAGGGTCGGGCCGCCGACGTCGTTGCCGTGGCGCAGCCACTGATCGCGGCCGCCCGCTTGGAAAAGGACTGTCTTTCCTATGATCTCTACCAAAAACCGGGGGTCGCAGACACGCTGGTTTTCGTCGAAAACTGGAGGAGCCGGGCCTCGTTCGATGCGCATCTGACGCACAGGCCCGCAAAGGCGTTTCAACGCGCGACGGCGAGCCTGGTGATAGACGGGCGCGTTGAACTGTTTCATCCGGAAAAAGTCGAGGTACTCTGAAATGCCCTATCGTTCCACGGAAATCCTGTCGCCGGGTCCGGCTGACGTGGTGCCGTTGCACACCATTGCGCTTGCCCATGACCAGCGACACCTGCGTCGCAAGCTCCTGCATCTGCCTGACGATGATGTCGTCATGCTTGACCTCAAGGAAGCGGTGATGCTTGCCGATGGTGATCTACTGGTTCTCGATAGCGGGGACTATGTGCGGATCGCCGCCACGGAGGAAGCCCTCTATGATATCCGTCCACGCGATCGCCAGCACCTGATCGAACTTGCCTGGCATCTCGGCAACCGGCACCTGCCTGCAGAACTGCGCGAAGACAGGATCCTGATTGCGCGCGATCCGGTCATCAGGGCCATGCTCGAAAGGCTCGGCGCTGACGTCAGCGACGTGACGGAGCCGTTTCAGCCGATGCGCGGAGCCTATCACGGGTCGGGCGGTCACAGCCATGGACATGGTCACAGTCACGCGCATGGATGAACCTGACAAGACGCAGGCGCTTGTCCGGTTGCTGACATGGCTGTCGCCAGCCTTTCCGATCGGCGCCTTCTCCTATTCCGGTGGTCTGGAGCAGGCGATCCACGAGGGACTGATTGCCGATGCGCCGGGTTTGAGCGCATGGTTGAAGACGGTGGTTGTCAGCGGCACGGGCTGGAACGATGCCGTGCTTCTGGCGGAGAGCTATCGATCGGTCGACGATCCCGCACGGTTGCTGTCGGTTCGCGAACTGGCAATCGCGCTTGCCGGCTCGCGCGAGCGGCACATGGAAACGACGCTGCAGGGCGAGGCGTTCCTGTCGGCTGCGGCGCACTGGCCGCACCCGGGGCTCGACACCTTGTTGGGAACGGCACCCTATCCGGTTGCGGTCGGTGCGGTCGCCGGCATGCACCGGACGGGTCTTGCGGCAGCACTTGCCGCCTATCTGCATGCGCAGGCTTCGAATTCGGTTTCCGTCGCCATTCGCTGCGGCGTCATGGGTCAGCGCGATGGTGTCGGCATCCTGGCGGCTCTCGAACCTGCGATCGGCGATGTCGCCAAACGCGCGGCCGAGAGCACGCTCGACGATCTCGGCTCGGCGACGGTCATGGCCGACATTGCGTCGCTGAAACATGAGACATTGCATTCGCGCCTGTTCCGCTCCTGAGTCGGATCATGCGGATTTGAGAAGGAAGACGACGATGAAATCTGCAAACGGTCCTCTGCGCGTCGGAATCGGCGGCCCTGTCGGGTCCGGCAAGACAGCGCTGACTGACAAGCTCTGCAAGGCAATGCGCGACCGTTACTCGGTGGCCGTGGTGACCAATGACATCTACACCAAGGAGGATGCCGAGGCTCTCGTGCGCATGCAGGCCTTGCCATCGGAGCGCATTGTCGGCGTCGAAACGGGCGGGTGCCCGCACACGGCCATCCGCGAGGACGCCTCGATCAACCTGCAGGCGATTGCCGATCTCAACCGGCGCATTCCCGATCTCGACGTCGTCTTCATCGAATCCGGCGGCGACAATCTGGCGGCGACGTTTTCCCCGGATCTTGCCGATATCACCATCTATGTCATTTCCGTCTGCCAGGGCGAGGAAATCCCGCGCAAAGGCGGTCCGGGAATCACCCGATCGGATATTCTGGTCATCAACAAGAAGGATCTGGCCCCCTATGTCGGCGCCGATCTCGACGTGATGGAGCGCGACGCAACCCGCATGCGCGCCGGCGGCGCCTTTGTGTTTTCGGACATGAAGCGCGGCGAGGGGGTTGATACGATCGTCGATTTCCTCACGGTTCAGGGCGGTCTCTGAGAATAGCCAGGACTGGAATCAAAGACGCCGCGTGCTGGGCTGCACGCGGCGTCTTCGGTTTTGAGGGTGCCTGCTATTCCGCAGCGAGCGCCGGATGGTTGATGACGTTGGAGCCGCCGCCTTTGCTGTTGCGGCCTTCGAGGCGGTCCAGGCGGGCCTGCAGTTCGGCGATCGTCGTTGCCTGATCGGTCACCGCTTCCGTCAAAGCCTCGTTTTCCAGCACCTGCATTTCCACGTCCTTCTTGCCGACAAATCGGCCAAACAGCCGGCCGAGCAGATGCGACAGGTCGTCCATGATCAGGAAGAAGGCCGGTACGACAACCAGCGAGATCACCGTCGAAACGATGATGCCGCCGATCACGGCAATGGCCATCGGTGCGCGGAACGAGCCGCCTTCACCGACGCCGAGCGCGGAGGGCAGCATGCCGGCCGACATAGCGATCGAGGTCATGATGATCGGTCTCGCCCGCTTGCGGCCGGCCTCGACCATGGCATGGGTACGCTCCATGCCCTGATGGATCATTTCGATGGCAAAATCGACCAAGAGGATGGCGTTCTTCGTGACGATGCCCATGAGCATGAGAATACCGATGAGAACCGGCATCGACATGGCGTTCTGGGTCACAATCAGGCCTATCGCCACGCCGCCAATGGCCAGCGGCAACGAGAACAGAATGGTGAACGGCTGGATCACGTCCTTGAACAAAAGGATCAGGACGACGAGAACCAGCATCAGGCCGAGCAGCATGGCGTTGACGAAGCCCTGCTCCATTTCCGCCTGCACTTCAGCGTCGCCGCTTTCGAGGAATTGCACGCTCGGCGGAAGGGTTGTTTCCTTGGCGATTTCCTTGAAACGGTCGGAGGCTGAATTCAGCGCGACGCCGATCGGAAGGTCGGCCCCGATCGTCACCACACGATTGCGGTCGTAGCGCTTGATCGAACTTGGACCTTCCGAATAGTTGATATCGGCAACGGTCGCGAGCGGCACCAGCGCGCCGGCGGCCGTCTGGACCTTCAGGTTGCGGATAGCGGCCAGATCGGTGCGGAAGTCCGTATCGATCTGGACGCGGATCGGGATCTGGCGGCTGTCGAGCGACATCTTCGTCAGGGCTGCATCGATATCGCCGGTGGTGGCAACGCGCACGACCTCGGCAATCTGCGATGTGGTGATGCCAAGCCGGGACATCTGGTCGGTGCGCGGCCGGATCTGCAGTTCGGGCCGGGGCAGGGCGCCGTCCGGGCTGACATTGGCAAGAAGCGGTTCACCGCGCAGCTTGCCTTCGAGAAGCGAAACGGCGCTGTTCAGGTCCTCGTCATTGTTGGACAGAAGGTTGAACGCAAGGTCGCGCTCGCCGCGGTCGTTAAGCTTGAGGATGCGCACGTCCGGAATGGACCGGACCGCAGCATAGACCTGTTTTTCGATCTGCGCCTGCGGGATGATACGGCCGGCCGGCGGCAGTTTCGGCATGTATTGACCGATCAGCGGCGTGCTTCCGAGCACATCGTTCACCAGCTTGTTGACCAGCGAATGGTCGAGCTTGTCGAGCATGACAGTGATCGTCGCGCGGCGCAGTTCGAGATCGCCCTTCGGCGATGCGCCACCCAGCACGAAGATGCCCTCGACGCCGTCCAGACCCTTGATCCTGTCATAGATCTCGGTGCTGGTGCGGTCTGTGTCCTCGAGCATGGCATTCGGCGGCAATTCGACGGAAAGCACGATGCGCGACGCGTCTTCCGGTGGCAGGAAGCTGCCGGGAACGGTCATCAGCAGCATGACCGAACCAACGACGAAGCCGATGGCGGCAAGCAGCGTCAAATAGCGCATGTACCAGCGTCTGGTCGTCGTGGTGACGATCCAGGTGTAACCGCGCATGATCGCGCCGTCCTTGTCCTCGTGATGGCCATCGCCATCATTGGAGCGCATCAGATAGGCCGCCATCACAGGTGTTATCAGGCGGGCGACCGCCAGCGAGAAGAACACGGATACGGCGACCGTCAGACCAAACTGGATGAAATACTGGCCGGGAATGCCGGGCATGAACGAGACCGGCACGAAGACGGCGATAATGGTAAAAGTCGTGGCGATGACCGCAAGACCGATCTCGTCGGCGGCTTCGATGGCGGCACGATACGGCGTCTTGCCCATCTTGATGTGCCGCGCGATGTTCTCGATCTCGACGATGGCGTCATCCACCAGGATCCCGGTGGCCAGCGTCAGCGCCAGGAAGCTGACGAGATTCAGCGAGAAGCCAAGCATGTCCATGACCCAGAAGGTGGGGATGGCCGAGAGCGGCAGCGCCATCGCTGAAATCAGCGTGGCGCGCCAGTTGCGCAGGAACAGAAGCACGACGGCAACCGCCAGAAGCGCACCTTCAAGCAATGTATGGATGGCGGCTTCGTAATTGCCATAGGTGAAATAGACGCTGTCATTGATCAGATCGATCGCAACGTCAGGATTCTTCGCCCGCACGTCATCCAGCGCGCCGGAGACTGTTTCGGCGACGGAAACCTCGCTGGCACCCTTGGCCCGGAAGACCGCGAAAGTGACGACCGGATCGCCGTCGAAGCGCGAGAAGGACTTTGGCTCCTCATAGGTATCGGTGACTGTGCCGAGTTCGGCAAGGCGCACGAAGCGGCCGTTCGGCGTGGCGATCATGGTGCTCGTCAGTGCTTCGACGGATCGGGCGTCGCCAAGCGTGCGGATGGCCTGCTCGCTGCCGCCCACCTGGCCACGGCCGGAGCCGAGGTCGGTGTTCATCTTGCGCAACTGGTTGTTCACGTCCGATGCGGTGATCCCGTAGGAGTTCAGCCGGTCCTGGTTGAGCTCGATGCGCACTTCGCGGTCGGCGCCGCCGTAGCGGTCGATGCGGCCGATGCCGCTTCTGCCCTGCAGCGAGCGCTTGATCGTATCGTCGACAAACCAGGAGATTTCTTCCAGCGTCATGCCCGGTGCCGAAACGGCAAAGGTCTGGATGGCCTGGCCCTCGACATCCACCTTGGCGACAATCGGCTCCTCGATCGAAGCCGGCAGGTCGCCGCGGATGCGATCGATCGCGTCCTTGGTATCCTGCACCGCCTGGTTGGTCGGAATGTCCATCTCGAACTGAACGGCCGTCGTGGACATGCCGTCGCTGATTGTCGAGGTGATGTGATCGACGCCGGTGATGCCGGCGACGGCATCCTCGATCTCCTTGGTCACCTGCGTCTCGAGTTCGGCAGGCGCCGCGCCGCTTTGCGCGACGGAAATCGAAACGATGGGAACGTCGATGTTTGGAAAGCGGGTGATCGGCAGCGTGTTGAACGCCTGATAGCCGAGGAACATCAGGACGACGAAGGCGAGAATCGGCGCGATCGGATTGCGAATTGCCCAGGCTGAAAAGTTCATCGAGCGCGTTCCCGTCAGTTCGTTGCGTCAGTGGTCGGCTTGACCGGATTGATCCTGTCACCGTCGCGCACATAGGCGCCGGCCTTTGCGACGACCTCGTCTCCGGCCGTAAGCCCGGCGGTGATCTCGATGAACCTGCCGTCCTGGATCCCCGTCTCGACCTTGACGATCCTGACCACGCCATCCTCAACCTTGCGCACGGTCGTCTCGTTGCGCGCGGTTGTCACGGCGGTCAGCGGCAAAACGATCGCCTGCTTTTCGGTAACGATCAGCTCTGCATTGGCATACATGCCGATGCGGGCCTTTTCCGGCTGTGCCAGGCTGACATAGACCGTGCCGAGGCGTGTCTGGTCATCGACTTTCGGGGAAATCAGCCGGATCGTGCCATCGAGCGGGTTGTTGCCATCGGCAAGCGTGATCCTGGCCTTCTGGCCGACGGCAAGTTTCAGAAGGTCGGATTCGGAAACATCCGCCTTCATCTCGATGGCGCCGTCCTTGATGATGGTGAACAGCGGTTCGCCTGCACCGCTGGCAATGGACCCGACCTTGGCCGTCTTTGCGGCAATGACGCCGCTCACTGGCGCTTTCACTTCTGTCCGGGTCAGGCGCAGAGCGACGTCGGAGATCTGCGCTTCGACGACCTTGATGTCGGCATTGGCGACGGCGATCATCTGTTCTGCCGAATTGACGCGGGCGCGTGCCGCCGTTGCGGATGCTTCATCCTGATCAGCCTGCGCCGTCGAGACGGTGCCGGATGTGGCCAGCTGGCGCGAGCGCGTGGCGACACGCACCGCTTCGTCGGCCGTCGCCGTGGCTTCAGCAAGCTGCGCTTTATATTGCGCAAGGGAGGCATTGGCCTTGGCGAGATTAGCCATACCCTCGCTCTTCGTCAGAAGCAGCATGTCGTTGTTGAGCACGACCAGCGTGCTGCCCTCCTTGACCGTGTCTCCGACATCGGCATTCAGGGAGCGGATAGAAAGTCCATCGACCAGCGGCGCAACGTAGGTTTCCTCGACGGCCTGAAGCGCACCTGTTGCCAGCACCCGTTCGACGATTGGATTGTTACGGACCTCGCTGACAACGATGGATGGCAGATTCTGTTCGGATGCCGGCTCTGCCGGTTCCTGGGCCCGTCCCGGCGACGACATCAGCAGCAGCATCAGCGAAGCAGATACACCGGCGGCGAACTTTGCATTAAAGGCCATCAGAACAGTTTCCTTGAAAATCGACTATGCCATCCAGAAACGCCGCTGCGCCAGCAATTGTGCTGCAACAGGAAACCGGCGCATTCCTCGCTTTGGTCTCCGCACATGCCAGCTGCAATTTGGGTCACTCTTCCCGGGGCGTCCTCACGCTTTACGCCGAGGCTCATGTAACTGTGCTGTCTTCCTGTTACAAGAGACCGGCTGCAAACAATGGTGCCTCACTATTTCTATCATCTGCTTTTTGCAATGCAACGCGGTTTTTGTTTCTGAACCTTGCGACCATTCGTCTCCGACGTGCAATTTCGCCGGAAAAAAAAGACGCGCGGGGCAAGCCGCGCGTCTTCCGTTTGCAGATTTAGTGGCGAAAGGTTTATTTCAGCGCTTCGGCCGTGATGTCGAGCGTGAAGGCGCCTTCCGGCTGCTTGGTGATCACAGGGTCGGAACCGCCCTTCATCAGGGACTCCACGGTGCGCTTGTAGTCGGCTTCGTCGAGTGCGCCGTTGGAGCCGGCGGTCAGCTTGGCGACTTCACCCATCATGCGCTTCTGGTGTTCTTCCGTCTGGGCGCCGGTGGAATCGTTTTCCAGCACAATGCCGGCCGCTTCATCCGGATTGGTCTCGGCGTATTTCCAGCCCTTCATCGAGGCCCGTACGAACTTGACCATCTTTTCCTTGAAGGCCGGGTCCTTGAGCTTGTCTTCGAGCACGTAGAGGCCGTCCTCGAGCGTCGCAACGCCCTGGTCCTCATACTTGAAGGTCACCAGGTCTTCGGCCTTGATACCGGCATCGATGACCTGCCAGTATTCATTGTAGGTCATGGTCGAGATGCAGGCAGCCTGCTTCTGGATCAGCGGATCGACGTTGAAGCCCTGCTTGAGGACGGTGACGCCATCCGGGCCGCCGTCGGTCTTCAGACCAAGCTGGCTCATCCAGGACAAGAAGGGATATTCATTGCCGAAGAACCAGACGCCGAGCGTCTTGCCCTTGAAGTCGGCCGGTGTCGCAACGCCTGACTCCTTCAGGCAGGTCAGCATCATGCCCGAAGACTTGAACGGCTGGGCGATGTTGACGAGCGGAACGCCCTTTTCACGGGTTGCAAGCGCCGACGGCATCCAGTCGACGACGACATCGGCGCCACCGCCGGCGATGACCTGCGGCGGGGCAATATCCGGGCCGCCCGGCTTGATCTCGACGTCGAGGCCTTCTTCTTCATAGAAGCCCTTGTCCTTGGCGACGTAATAGCCGGCGAACTGGGCCTGTGTGACCCATTTCAACTGCAGGACCACCTTGTCGGCGGCTTCTGCCTGAAAGGCGGACAGCGAAAATGCGCTGGCCAGAAGCATGGAGGCAAGTTTCGTTTTCATCTCAGTTCCCTCTTTTGTTATGCCCTCCCTTTACGGTCGGGCGGCCTTCTTGTTTTGGCCTGTCCGTGAGCGGACGGGCCTTTCTCCTCAGACCGTCCGCGCATTGCGAACGGACGGATGCCAGAAGGTGACGGCCCGCTCGATGAGCGCGATCACCCCGTAAAAGATGGAGCCCGCCACCGCGGCAACGGCGATCTCGGCCCAGACCATGTCGACATTCATGCGCCCCACTTCGGTGGAAATGCGAAAGCCCATGCCGACGATCGGCGTCCCGAAGAATTCAGCGACAATCGCGCCGATCAGCGCCAATGTCGAATTGATTTTCAGGGCGTTGAAGATGAACGGCCAGGCCGCCGGCAGCCGCAGCTTGACGAGCGTCTGGAACCAGGTGGCCGCATAGGTGTGCATCAGGTCACGTTCCATGTGGCTGGCGGCGGCGAGACCCGAGACCGTGTTCACCAGCATCGGGAAGAAGGTCATGATGACGACAACGGCCACCTTGGACTGCCAGTCGAAGCCGAACCACATGACCATGATCGGCGCGACGCCGATGACGGGCAGGGCGGAGACGAAATTGCCGAGCGGCAACAGCCCCTTCTGCAGGAAGGGCGAGCGGTCGATGGCGAGCGCCACCAGGAAGCCGAGGCCGCAGCCGAGCGCATAACCTGTAATCACCGCCTTGAGGAACGTCTGCTGGAAATCCGCCCAGAGGATCGGCACGGAACCGATCAGCCGCACCCAGATCATCGATGGCGGCGGCAGAAGCACCGAAGGGATGGCAAAGCCACGGACGATGCCTTCCCAGAGCACGAGGATCGAGACGCCGAACAGCACAGGCACGACGATCCGTGCGGTCCGGTTCAACACTCCGCTCCGGAATGTCCGGCGCACCAGCCATTCGTTCAGCGCCCAGGCGGAAAGCCAGAAGAGGATGGCGGCGATCAGGGCGCCCATGTCGGTTGCCTGGTTCATGGCTTGATCCCCATGCGTTTGAGGACAGCGGTATGGGCAAGCCCGACGACCATAACCAGCGTTGCAGCCAACGCCGCCGCCATGAACAGGGCCGACCAGATCTGCACTGTCTGGCCGTAATAGGAGCCCGCCAGAAGCCGGGCACCGAGGCCGGCGACCGCGCCGGTTGGAAGCTCTCCGACAATGGCCCCGACCAGCGAAATCGCCACCGCCACTTTCAGCGACGCGAAGAGATAGGGCATCGAGGCTGGCCAGCGCAGCTTCCAGAAGGTCTGGGCCTTGCTGGCATGATAGGTGTGCATCAGATCGAGCTGGATCTGTTCGGGGCTGCGCAGGCCCTTCACCATGCCGACGACGACGGGGAAGAACGACAAGTAGGTCGAGATCAGCGCCTTTGGCAGCAGGCCGGAAATGCCGATTGCGTTCAAGACCACGATGATCATCGGGGCGATGGCAAGGATCGGGATCGTCTGGCTGGCGATCACCCAGGGCATGAAAGATCGATCCATTGCCCTGTTGTGGACGATGCCCACGGCCAGCAGGATGCCGAGAACGCCACCCATGATGAAGCCGAGCAGCGTCGCCGACAGCGTGATCCAGGCGTGGTAGACAAGGCTGCGCTTCGAGGTCACGGCCTTGTTGACGGTCGTATCCCAGATCTCGGCGATCACCTGGTGCGGTGCCGGCAGTACCGGCCGCTGCTGAAACATGGTTTTCGGCAGGATTTCGGAAAACGTGATCGTCGTCCCGGCCCGGCCGGCCGTGTCTCGTTCGAAGGGCGCATTGAGAAAGACGACGGCGACATACCAGATGACGAGCAAAGCGAAGAGAATGGTGAGGACGGGGAGCACACGCTCCTGAAACACACTCGGCTTTTCCATCATGCCTTGCCTCCTGCTGGCAGCATCATCAGCCCCATCGCTACGATGCCCAGACCGACGCCTGCCATCTGGGCAAGGCTCAGTCTTTCGCCGAAGACGCCGAAGGCGATCAGGTTGATCAGCACCAGTTGCACGACGGCCGACAGCGAGATGGCAAGACCCAGGCCACCGATGCGCATCAGCTTCAGCATGATCAGGTTTCCGACCATGTAGAGCCCAAGCGACAGCAGCAGCAACAGAATTTTGTCATTGCCGACATAGGCCCGCGACGCCGTGGCGCCACCGAGGAAAATGCCGGTCGCGAGGAACAGCCAGAAGGCGTAAGGCGCGGTCATGATCCCAACTCCTCTTCTCCCCAGCGGGGAGAAGGTGGCGCAGCGCGCCGGATGAGGGGGCGGTGCGGCCTTTTCCGAGTGTGTCGCGATCCCCCCTCATCGCCTCGCATGTGCTCGGCACGTCTCCCCGCAGGGAAGAAGAGGAAGCAAGCGCGGCATTCCGCAAACACCGAAACCCTATTCGTCATAGCTGTGCCCCGCTCTCAAGCCTTCGCGCACACGATGGGCGATTTCCAGGAATTCGGGGGTTTCGCGGATGCCGAGCGGGCGGTCGCGCGGCAGGGGGGATTCGATCACGTCGGTGACGCGGCCGGGGCGGGGGCTCATGACGACGATGCGGGTCGAGAGGTAGACCGCTTCGGGGATTGAATGGGTGACGAAACAGATCGTCTTGTTGGTGCGGTCCCAGAGCTTCAGCAATTGCTCGTTGAGGTGATCGCGGACAATCTCGTCCAGTGCGCCGAAGGGTTCGTCCATCAAAAGCAGGTCGGCATCGAAGGCAAGCGCGCGGGCAATCGAGGCCCGCTGCTGCATGCCGCCGGACAGCTGCCAGGGAAATTTCTTGCCGAAGCCGGAGAGGTTGACGAGGTCGAGCGTGCGGTCGACGCGCTCTTTCTGCTCCTGTTTCGAATAGCCCATGATCTCCAAGGGAAGCGCGATGTTGTTTTCGATCGTCCGCCACGGATAGAGCGCTGCGGCCTGGAAGACATAGCCATAGGCGCGCTTGCGGCGGGCTTCCTCCGGCGACAGGCCATTGACGGTGATCGTGCCCGAGGTCGGTTTTTCGAGATCAGCAATCACGCGCAGGAAGGTCGTCTTGCCGCAGCCGGAGGGGCCGATGAAGGAGACGAAATCGCCCTTGTTGACCGAGAGATCGACACCCGTCAGCGCATGGACGGGGCCGTCATTGGTCTCGAAGGTCAGGCCCAGCTGCCTTGCGGAGACAACGGATTCGGAAGTCTGGTTCATGTCGTCCTGCCTGCTTCTGTCGGAGCGCCTGACGGGCGCATCATGGGGGCTGCGATCTTGTTTTGGCCTGCGCAATTCATCGAGATTGCAGTACCCTTGCTGGGGTTTCGATTCCTGAGGGAGGAAGCATATGTCGCAATCATCACAGCCGACCTGCCGCATAGTTCGTCCCGGCGACACCTATGACGGCAAGCAGGGGTTCAGCTATTTCGCGGGCATCGCTGCGGAGAGTGTCGGGTCGAGCGGCATCTGCATGCATCTGCTGACCATTCCGCCCGGCGGCCGCGCCAAGGCGCACAAGCATGCAAGCCACGAAACCGCCATCTACATGCTGTCCGGCGAGGCGCACACCTGGTACGGTGAGCGGCTGGAAAACCACGTTGTCGTTCGCGCCGGCGAGATGTTCTACATCCCGGCGGGCGTACCGCATCTGCCGGCCAACCTCTCCGACCAGCCAGCCTCGGCAGTGATCGCCCGGACAGATCCGAACGAACAGGAAAGCGTCATCCTGCTGCCGGAACTGGATGGGCTGGTGCCAGCTTGAGCCGGCGGTGGGACAGTGTCGGACGCCGGTCATTTGCATTTGTCGAGGGGTCCCCATGTGTTTCCGTCCTCGAAGATGATGCTGTAGGCTGGGCCTGTCCGGCGAATGTCTACGGTCTCCTCAACCGAGCCTTCCATGCCTTCCTCCTCGCAGTCAATCCTTACCGAAAAGGATGCGCCAGACTTGCGGACCGGCCCCTTGAATGCGCAGTAGGACGCAGCGGTAGTGATGGCCTCATCCGTCAAAAGGAAGAAGGAGTCCGCGCCGGAACTCTCACCCGTGTTGGCGTAGGTGCAGCCTTCCTTGTTCCCGTACGCGCCGTCCAGGAATTTTTCCTGCGCAGATGCGGCTACGGGTATCGCAAGGGCAGCGATGACAGCGATGGAGCCATGTTTCCGCGGCACGCGCATCAAACTCCGCTTGCCGGAATGCCGGTGCGCTGGACTTTGCGGGGGGCGGTGATGTCCTTCCAGGTCGAAAGTGCCCTGTTGACGGCCGTGAAGGCGTCGCGCTTGACGAATTCGCCGTGGCCCTCGCGGGTCTTGATGGTGCCTTCCTCTATCGCGACGACGCCGCGCGTCAGCGTGTAGCGCGGAAGGCCGGTGACGGTCTTGCCTTCGAAGACATTGTAGTCGATCGCCGATTGCTGCGCGGAGGCCGAGATGGTTTTCGAGCGCTTCGGATCCCAGACGACAAGATCGGCATCGGCGCCGACGAGGATCGCGCCCTTTCTCGGATACATGTTGAGGATCTTGGCGATGTTGGTCGAGGTCACCGCGACGAACTCGTTCATGGTGATGCGGCCAGTGGCGACGCCGTGGGTCCAGAGCATCGGCATGCGGTCTTCGAGGCCGCCGGTGCCATTCGGGATCTTGGTGAAATCGCCGACGCCGAAGCGTTTCTGGGCGGTCGTGAAGGCACAGTGATCGGTGGCGACGACCTGCAGCGAACCGGCGGAAAGGCCGGCCCAGAGTGAATCCTGATGCTGCTTGTTGCGGAACGGCGGGCTCATGACGCGGCGGGCGGCGTGGTCCCAGTCGGGATTGGCATATTCGCTCTCGTCCAGCGTCAGGTGCTGGATCAGCGGTTCGCCATAGACGCGCATGCCGTTTTGCCGGGCGCGGCGGATGGCTTCGTGCGCTTGTTCGCAGGAGGTGTGCACGACATAGAGCGGCGCGCCGGCCATGTCGGCGATGATGATGGCGCGGTTGGTTGCCTCCCCCTCGACGGCGGCGGGCCTCGAATAGGCATGCGCCTCCGGGCCATTGTTGCCGTCGGCCAAAAGCTTGGCCTGCATCTGCGCAACGATGTCGCCATTTTCGGCGTGCACCATCGGCAGCGCGCCGAGTTCGGCGCAGCGCTGGAACGAGTGGAACATTTCGTCGTCATCCACCATCAGCGCGCCCTTGTAGGCCATGAAGTGCTTGAACGAGTTGATACCCTTGTCCTGAACGATCGTCTGCATCTCGTTGAAGACCTGCTCGCCCCACCAGGTGATCGCCATGTGGAAGGAGAAGTCGCAATTGGCCCGCGAGGTCTTGTTGTCCCACATATCCAGCGCTTCGAGCAGCGACTGGCCTGGTGCGGGCAAGGCAAAATCGACGACCATGGTCGTGCCGCCGGACAGCGCCGCCCGCGTCCCGCTTTCGAAATCGTCGGACGAATAGGTGCCCATGAACGGCATTTCGAGATGGGTGTGCGGATCGATGCCACCCGGCATGACATAACAGCCCGTGGCGTCCAGCACCTCGTCGCCGGTCAGGTTTGGGCCGATCTCTATGATCTTGCCGGCATCGATCTTGAGGTCGGCCTTGTAGGTGAGGTCTGCGGTGACGATTGTGCCGTTTTTGATGATGGTGGTCATTCTTCCGTTCCTTCGTCGTCTTCAAAGTTGCTCGGAAACACGCAGATTTCGAGCGAGAAATTCAGGTCCGCCAGTCGCCGGATGATCGTGTTGTCAAATTTGGGGCAAATCGCTGCGATCCGGTTCGCGTCGAAATAGATTGCGAGGCTGATTTCACGGGATGTGCCGATCTGCGCTGCGGCATTCAAAACCGTTTCGTGACGGGAAAAGACACCGTGCAAGTAATCCCCGGCGTTTCCGTCGAACTCCGGTTCGTTTTCCGGGAACAGGTAAACAACATTGGCACCGGGTTTTATTCGCCAACCGTCAGCCTCAGCAACGAAGCGTTCAATTTCCGCGGGAGAAAGGCCTTGCAAGCGCATGGTGAACGAATATTCAACCGCTGCCTTCTCGCCGCGGCTGGTCTCAGTCGGATCCGTGGAGGTGTCTGGGGTCACTCCACAATCCCCGCCGTCTCCACCACCGCATGCAGCAGCACGTCGCAGCCTGCGGCGGCCCATTCCTTTGAAATGTCCTCGGCCTCGTTGTGGCTCAAGCCGCCGACGCAAGGGCACATGACCATGGTCGAGGGCGCGACTTTCGCGGTCCAGCAGGCGTCATGGCCAGCGCCAGAAATCAGGTTCATGTGGCTGTAGCCGAGCCGTTCGGCGGCGTTGCGCACGGCGGTGACGAGCGTCGGGTCGAATGTGACAGGCTCGAAATGGCCGATCGCCTCGATCGAGCAGCCGACGCCGAGCGCGTCGGTGATCTCAGGCGCTTCCGCCTCGATTTTCGCCCGCATCCGGTCGAGCTTTTCCTTGTCTGGTGAGCGGATATCGACGGTGAAGACGACCTTTCCCGGCAGCACGTTGCGGGAGTTGGGGGAAAAGAACACCTGGCCGACGCCGCCGACGGCACCCGGCTGTTCGGCTATCGCCACCCCTTGGACCATTTCGATGATGCGGGCCATGGCAAGGCCGGCATTGACGCGCAGGTTCATTGGCGTCGAGCCGGTATGCGCCTCGCGGCCGGTGAGCGTGAATTCCAGCCACCAGAGACCCTGGCAGTGGGTGACGACGCCGATCTGCTTGTTCTCTGCCTCGAGGATCGGGCCCTGCTCGATGTGATATTCGAAATAGGCGTGCATCTTGCGCGCGCCGACCACCTCGTCGCCAATCCAGCCGATGCGCTTCAACTCGTCGCCGAAACGCTTTCCCTCGGGATCCTTGCGGTCATAGGCGAAATCCTGGGCGTGCACGCCGGCAAAGACGCCCGACGCGAGCATGGCGGGTGCAAAACGGGCGCCTTCCTCGTTGGTCCAGTTGGTGACGACGATGGGGTGCTTCGTCCGGATGTCGAGATCGTTCATCGAGCGCACCAGTTCGAGACCGGCGAGCACGCCGAGAACGCCGTCATATTTTCCGCCGGTCGGCTGCGTGTCGAGATGCGAGCCGACATAGACGGGAAGGGCGTCCGGATCGGTGCCGGGGCGGGTGAAGAACATGTTGCCCATGGTATCGACGCCCATGCTCATGCCGGCCTGTTCGCACCAGGACTGGAACAGCTTGCGGCCTTCGCCGTCTTCGTCGGTCAAAGTCTGGCGGTTGTTGCCGCCGGCAATGCCGGGGCCGATCTTCGCCATGTCCATCAGCGTATCCCAGAGACGATCCGCATTGATGCGCATGTTCTCGCCCGGTGCTGCCATGGCTTTCTCCCTCATCCAGTGTCTTGGCGGTTTCGCATGCTGCGGCGCCTATGGTTCCCGTCGGTCAGATCGGGGCATCTGGTTTTTTCGATTGCCCTGCGATCAGTCGTTGCGTTTGTTTCGGAACTGACTGATAATTTGACCGGTTGGTAAAACATTACAACTTCCGTTGCCGCACTCAAGACGAAAAAACAAAAAAGCGGGGACGGTGTCCAAAATTTTAGCGCAGGCTGATGGTGGGCATATAATTGGCTGTGGTGGCGTGACGGAAACGGAGTTCAGGGGGAGACATGGTCCTACCGAGAGCGGCGAAGACCCAGCGGCGAACCCGCATCCAGGAGGAGAAGGAAGAGCAGATCCTGGAGGCCGCGCTGGAGGTTTTTGCGACGCATGGCTTCCGCGGCAGCACCATCGACCAGATTGCCGATGTGGCTGGCATGTCGAAGCCCAATCTCCTCTATTATTTCCGCACCAAGGAGGCGATGCACCGGGCACTGATCGACCGCGTGCTCGACAGCTGGCTTGACCCGCTGCGCGAGTTCGATGCCGAGGGAAATCCGGTCGCCGAGATCCGCAGCTATATCCGCCGAAAGCTTGAAATGGCCCGGGATTTTCCGCGCGAAAGCCGGCTTTTCGCCAACGAGGTTCTGCAGAATGCACCGCATATTCTCGATGAGTTGAAAGGGCCGCTGAAAACCCTGGTGGATGAAAAGGCCGAGGTGATCCGAACCTGGGTCAAGGCTGGCAAGATCGCCAAATGCGATCCATACCATCTGATTTTTGCGATCTGGTCGACGACCCAGCACTATGCCGATTTCGATGTGCAGGTGCGTGCCGTTCTCGGCGAGACGCATTCCGGCGAGGGGCGCTTCGAGGATGCCGCGCGCTTCCTGGAACAGCTTTTCATCAACGGTCTTGCCGTCCACGGCCCTGCAACGGTCTGATACGGCTTGCGTTTGATCAGACCGCCTGCGCTTCGGTTGCTGGCAGGGATGCCGCGATATCTGTGGCTTTCGGGATGATCAGCGTTTCCAGCGTGCCGGTCCGGCCGCGAATGGTGATGTGGTGCCGTTCGTGGCCTTCCAGCGTCAGTCCGGCATAGCGGACAACATCGGCAGAGACGGCGATTTCCGCATCATATTCCTTGGCAAATCCCTCCAGACGGCTGGCGGCATTGATCGTATCACCAACGGCGGTCAGTGCCGTGGCCTTGCCATAACCGATATGGCCGATGATCGCCGGGCCGGCATGCATGCCCATGGCGATGCGCAGCGGCTTTTCGAGCTCGCTGGAAAAGCTGCGGTTCAAAAGCGCGATGCCCTTGCTGATGCGCACCGTGGCGGCCAGTGCCTGCGCGCTTGCCTCTTCCACCGTGGTGTTGAGCCCGAAAAGTGCCAGCACGCCGTCACCGATGAATTTGTCGATGACGCCGCCCGAGCTTTCGACAGCCTCGCCGATGGTTTCGAAATAGCGATTGAGCAGGAAAACCGTGTCGAAGGGCAATTGTTTCTGGGCGAGTTGTGTGAAGTCCCTGAGGTCGCAGAACAACACGGTAATCCGGCGCTCGCGGCCCGCAGCCTCTTCACTGGATGGACCGGATTTCAGCCCCATGCTGTCGGCACCCAGGACCGGCGCGATCGTCAGGTCTTTTGCCGGGCGCAACTGGCAGGCAAGGCGGACATTGGCCGGCGCCCGGATACGCCTGAGCGTTGCGCTTTCGGCGTCGGTTGCATCGGGCTGGCCATGCAGACCGCTGGTGATCCGGACCCTGCAGGTGGAACAACGGCCACGACCGCCGCAGATGGAGAGATGCGGGATGCCGGCGGAACGGCTGGCTTCCAGTACGCTGAAGCCGGCGGTCACGGGAACGACGCGGCCGTCCGGATAGGTGATGCGGATGCGGCCGCGCGATGGCCAGGCGCGGAGGGTCAGGACTGTGCCGATGGCCAGCAGCAGCCCGATATAGATCGCCTGTCTCAGGGCGGCGAGCGTGGCGGGATCGCTGCGGCCTTCCTCGAACCAGCGCAGGCTTTGCACCGCAGGATCGAGCGAGCGGGCGGAGACGGCAAAACCGATCAGGGCGATCACGGGAACGAGAATGGCTGCGGAATAGAGCGCCAGCGCGTAACGGTCGAACCAGGCCTTGCCGCGCAGCCAGAACCAGATGCCGAGGCAACCATGGGACCAGGCCGCGAGAAGCGCAAAGGACTGTTTGTAGGTGTCGAAATTATTGGACCAGAGGATCCGCAATATGCGGGGATAGTCCATGCTGAAGCCAGACAGTGTGTATTCGAGCCGCGTGCCCACGACATGGGCAACCAGCAGGAAGGGCAGGCTCAATCCGAACAGGATTTTCAACGCTTCCCGTGGCGGCATGCGCAGGGTCTGTCGTCGGTACAGACTGTCGAGCGCCATGGCAAAATGCCCGAAAAGTGCGCCATAGAGCAGGATCGTACCCGGCCAGCTGCGCCAGATCAGATGCAGCGGTTGGCGCACAGCCTCCATGGCTTCCACCGAAACGAGGCCGGCGAAAAGATTGCCGAAATGGCCAAGGATGAAGGTCGCCAGCACCAAGCCCGAGAACAGGTGCAGCTTCTTGCGCAGCGTTGCGAGATCGCGTTTCAAATGCGGGTATCCGGTCGCTGCGCGGTTGCTGTCTGCGCCCGCCGTTTTTGATTTCCCTTATATTGACGGGTTCCGCGACCGGGAGCAACGGCGGATTTGCGGAGACGGCGTTTCGCCCCTGTGCAATTGGCTGTCGCTGAGCTTTAGAGGAAGTTTGGCCGGCTCCACGGGGAAGCCGGCCAATATAGTGCTGTCTGCTGTTGGTCTGAAAGGCTTATTCCGCGGCCTGACGGGCCATCGGGTTGTTCGGATGGGTCGTCCAGTTGGCATAGTTGGGATCAACAGGTTTGCCGGTGCGTTCGTCCAGCGTGCCTGCCGCCAGCGGCACCATGGTGATGCAGTCCTGCACGGGACAGACGTTGACGCAGAGATTGCAGCCGACACATTCATCATCCATCACTTCGAAGTGCCTGATGCCATCGACGAACTGGGTGATCGCCTGGTGGGACGTATCCTCGCAGGCGATGTGACAGCGGCCGCATTTGATGCAGGCATCCTGATCGATATGCGCCTTGGCGATGTAGTTGAGGTTGAGATACTGCCAGTCGGAAATGTTCGGCACGGCGCGGCCGGTGATGTCGTCGAGGGTCCGGTGGCCCTTGGCGTCCATCCAGTCGGAGAGACCGGTGATCATTTCCTCGACGATCTTGAAGCCATAGGTCATGGCGGCCGTGCAGACCTGCACATTGCCGGCGCCAAGAACGAGGAATTCTGCCGCATCGCGCCAGGTGGTGACGCCGCCGATGCCGGAGATCGGCAACCCACTCGTTTCCGGATCGCGGGCGATTTCGGCCACCATGTTCAGCGCGATCGGCTTGACTGCCGGGCCGCAATAACCGCCATGGCTGCCCTTGCCATCGATCGACGGTTCCGGGGAGAAGGTGTCGAGATTGACCGAGGTGATCGAGTTGATCGTGTTGATCAGCGAGACCGCATCCGTCCCGCCGCGTTTGGCGGCGCGCGCGGGATTGCGGATATCGGTGATATTGGGCGTAAGCTTGGTGATGACAGGCATGCGAGTGTATTGCTTGCACCAGCGCACCACCATCTCGATATATTCCGGAACCTGGCCGACCGCAGCCCCCATGCCGCGCTCCGACATGCCGTGCGGACAGCCGAAATTGAGCTCGATGCCGTCGGCACCGGTTTCTTCGACCAATGGCAGGATGGATTTCCAAGCCTGCTCTTCGCACGGCACCATGATCGAGGCGATCAGCGCCCGGTCCGGCCAGTTCATCTTCACCTGCTTCATCTCGCGCAGGTTGGTGTAGAGGTCGCGGTCGGTAATCAGTTCGATGTTGTTGAGACCAAGAAGGCGGCGGTCGGCTCCCCAAATGGCGCCGTAGCGCGGGCCATTGACGTTGACGACCGGCGGGCCTTCCTCGCCGAGCGTCTTCCAGACCACGCCGCCCCAGCCGGCCTTGAAGGCGCGCTCGACATTGTAGGCCTTGTCCGTCGGTGGCGCAGAGGCCAGCCAGAACGGATTGGGAGACTTGATACCAACGAAATTGTTGCGGAGATCAGCCATTGTTCATTCTCCTCTTCAAGCGACCGCTGTGGCGGGCTGAACGTCGGCGGCAAGCGCCCGGTGGATCGACATGGCCGCGTCGCGACCCATGGCAACGGCGGAAACCGTCAGGTCCTCGCCGCCCTTGACGCAGTCACCACCGGCCCAGACGCCGTCGAGCGTCGTGCGACCTTCGGCATCCGTCGAAATGCGGCCACCGTCGAGCAGCAGCGCACCGAGGCCGTCGGCTTCGAATGTCTGGCCGATCGCCTTCAGGATCTGGTCCGCGGCGATGATGCCGGTCTCTCCGGTGCCGACGAGGCGGTTTTCGCTGAGCGTGGTATATTCCAGCTCGATGCCGGCGACCTTGCCATCGCGGCTGACAATGCGTTTCGGCTGCAGCCAGTGCTTGATCGAGACGCCCTTCGAGGCCGCCAGATCCTGCTCGAACTCAGAAGCGTTCATGTGCTCCTTGCCGCGGCGGTAGCAGATGGTCACTTCCTCTGCACCCAGCAGCTTGGCCTGGACAGCGGCATCGATTGCCGTCATGCCGCCGCCGAGAACGACGACGCGGCGGCCGATGGCTACCTCAGCCTTGTCGCCGGCCTGGCGCAGGCGGGCGATGAAATCAATGGCGTCTTCGACACCATCGGCAGCCTCTCCCTCGGTGCGCAGCGCATTGACGCCGCTCAGGCCCATGCCGAGGAAAACCGCATCATGGCGGGATTTCAGGTCAGCCAGAGAGACGTCACGGCCGAGCATCTGGCTGTTGCGGATCTCGATCCCGCCAATGGCGAGCACGTAATCGACTTCCTTCTGGGCGAAATCGTCGACCGCCTTGTAGGTGGCAATGCCGTATTCATTGAGGCCACCGGCCTTTTCGCGGGCATCATAGATGACGACGTCATGGCCGTTGACGGCAAGGCGATGGGCGCAGGCGAGGCCCGCCGGTCCGGCACCGACGACAGCAATGGTCTTGCCGGTCGGCTCGGAGCGGGCGTAGAACTGCTTGTCCTGTTCCATCGCGATGTCGGTCGCGTATCGCTGCAACCGGCCGATTTCCACCGGCCTGTGCTCGGCCTCGTTGCGCACGCAAGCCTGCTCGCACAGCGTCTCGGTGGGACAGACGCGGGCGCACATGCCGCCCAGAATGTTCTGGTCGAAAATCGTGTTGGCCGAGCCGATCGGGTTGCCGGTCGATATCTGCCGAATGAACAGCGGGATATCGATCGAGGTGGGACAGGCCGTCATGCATGGCGCGTCGTGGCAGAAGTAGCAGCGGTCGGCTGCAACAAGGGCTTCGTGATCGTCGAGCGGTGCGTGGAGGTCGGAAAAATTCGCCTCATATTGCGCCGGGGACAGACGGCCCCTGTGAATTCCGGATTCCATAGTTCCCATTTTTATCTCCCCAAATGTCGAGCTTTGGCTGACGAAACGGTAACTCAGCTTGATTTTTTTATCAAATGGTAAAATTTCGAAATTCAATTTCTCTTAAACGACTGTCTTTTCAGCTTGTTAGGTGTGTATTTCAGGGCTTCTCGCTTGTCGCCCGTTTGACAGGCAGCCTGTAAAAATGCCAGCAATTCAATCGGAGTTTGCGCAAGGGAAGAATGGTCGATGGCGAGACGGGCGGAGGCAAACAACAGGTTGGACGATGCGGCGCGGGCCGGTTGGCTCTATTATGTCGCCGGCCGGACGCAGGACGAGATCGCCTCGGCAATGGGCATTTCGCGCCAGTCCGCGCAACGGCTGGTTTCGCTCGCCGTGGCCGAAAAGCTCATCAAGGTCCGGCTCGACCACCCGATTGCCGCCTGCCTGGAACTGGCGGAGCGCCTGAAGGACAAGTTCGCGCTTCGCTATGTCGAGGTGGTTCCGACCGATCCTGCCTCGACATCCACCACGGTCGGTATTGCCGAGGCCGCTGCGGTCGAGATCGAGCGCTGGCTGAAATCAACCGATCCGATGGTGCTTGCTGTTGGCACCGGGCGAACGCTGAAGGCGGCGATCGACCAGTTGCCGCCGATGGAATGTCCGCAGCACCGGATCGTGTCGCTGACCGGCAATATCGGTCCTGATGGATCGGCTGCCTACTACAACGTCATCTTTTCGATGGCGGATGCCGTGAAAGCGCGACATTTCCCCATGCCGCTGCCGGTCCTCGTCTCCTCGCCCGAAGAGCGCGACCTTTTGCATCGCCAGGACCTCGTGCAGTTTGCGTTGCAGCTGGGACGGCAGGCGAATGTCGCTTTTGTCGGCGTCGGCGAACTGGGCACAGACGCGCCGCTTTGCGTCGACGGGTTCCTCGCCCGGGAGGAAATGGACCGGCTTACGTCAACCGGCGCCTGCGGCGAGATCTGCGGCTGGATGTTCGACAAGGAAGGCCAGCTTCTCGCTGATGTGATCAATGATCGCGTGGCCAGCGTGCCCTTGCCGTCACGGGACACCGCCACGGTCATCGGCCTTGCCAAAGGGCTGAAAAAATATACGGCGATCCGGGCAGCCCTTACAGGCCGCATCATCAACGGAATCATCACCGATGAAGTCACCGCAGCCTATCTGCTGAGCGCCTGAGCGTTTGAAAGCATCGTTCTATCGTTCATAGGACGGGTTTATGCAGGGACGTCGTTTGCGGCGCTGAAAATATTATCCTTTATAATCATTAGGTTGGATGTTTCACTCTGCAGTGCAGCATGGAATATCGATTGACTCTGCTGGTTGTTTGATGAGTAATTGCCCACGAGCGAAGCAAATGCTCATCACTCTTCTGGGAGGAAGATTATGAAATTGAAGACTTTTCTGCTGGGCTCGGGCTCGGCACTGCTTTTCTGCGGCTTTGCCAATGC
>NZ_LSRP01000076.1 GCF_001885585.1 Pararhizobium antarcticum | reverse complement strand
CGGCGTTCAGACCGGTATAGGCTGTGTCGGTCTTGGCAGCGCCAAGGCCGAGGGCATCCTGAACCGTCGAAAGCGCCTTGTTGTCCGAACGCATGGTGGTGGCGATCGACCAGTAGGCGGCGTTGTCAGAAGCGCTGCCAACGCGCAGGCCGGACGAAATGCGGCCCTGGGTCGTTTCCATGTCGGAGGAGATCGAACGCAGGGTGGAAAGTGCCGCCATGGCGGAGGAATTTGTCAGAATGCTTGTCATTTACAGTGTCCCTTGAACAAAAAACAAATGGGGGGACATACCGGGTTCGATACAACTTACCGGTGATGAAGGTCGGCTTCATGCCACTCAGCTTTCAAATGTCCAAAAGCTCAATCCGTCATGACTGCATCATTGCGTGAAAAGGTTGCGATAGCGTTACACGTTCGTTTTTTTTTGACGAGCGTTAACCACGCGGATCGCCGTGACCATGCCGATGCGATTGCGCCGATCGTTTGGCGTTATTAAGCTGCAAGTTCATCAATTTGCTCGATATTTTCGAAAACGGCTGGCTACTGCCCGGTCTCGTCGGATGTTTGACGGCCGAAGTGGGCACATCGTGTAATGTCTGAGGACGGCGCTGCCGCCTTGCAGGTGCCGGGTCCTCCTGCAGACGCGCCGTTTCAGCCGTCTGTTTTCGGGCGCCGCACCATTGCCAGCGACGGGTTCGGCAACCATAGGCCGACTGTTCTTCGCGGGATTGCATCACGGTCTGTTGCGCATCGCAGCGATTGTCACCCCGTCTCACGCCAGCCATTCTGGAACCCGATCGCCAGCCGGCAATCGCTGGCATTCTGGTTATCACCGGTTTTGTCGCAACGCCGGGAAAGGCTGCAGCGGTCGCAAGCAAGACCGGAAAACCCGTTCGACTTTCGCGGTTCATCGGCTAAGGTCCGGCTTCTTGCAGACGGACACATTACATGACCCTTCGCCTTGGCACGTTCAATATTGAAAACCTGATGAGCCGTTTTGATTTTTCCGGTTTTCGCAACCAGTTGAGGCAGGATCGGGTAATCCGGTTGTTCGAGGTGAAGAGCGAGGCCGAGTATCAGAGGCTGGAGGAAGCTCGCACCATTGCCCATACCGACGATACGCGCCAGATGTCGGCTCTGGCGATTGCCGATTGCGATGCGGATATTCTTTGCCTGCAGGAGGCCGACAACATGGCGGCGCTGCAGGCCTTCGAATACGGCTATCTGTTCCGTATGGTCGGCAATGGCTATCGCCAGAAATTCCTCGTCGAGGGCAATGACAGCCGCGGCATCGACGTTGCCGTGCTGATGCGGCCGGAAACCCGGGACGGCAAGACGATCGAGTGCCTGAATGTCGTCTCCCATGCCGGACTGACCTATGAAGATCTCGATCTTTTCGACGACGCGCTGGCCGCCGGCAACAGGCCGCTCGACCGCATCTTCAAACGCGATTGTCTCGAACTCAACCTGCGCATCGGCGGTCGGCCGATCACCCTCTTCGTCGTGCATTTCAAATCCATGGGGCCGGCCCGTGACGGACTGGACGGGCGGGCCGCCACGATGCCGGTGCGCATGGCCGAAGCCCGCGCCGTCAGAAAGATCATCGAAAAGCGCTTTGCCGGCCAGATGGCCGATGCCATCTTCGCCATTTGCGGCGACATGAACGATTATCAGGAACGCATCGAGATAGGCGGCGACCGGCGCTCCGGCTACAGTTTCGTGTCGCAACGCGAGGCGACCAGCGCGCTCGACGTCTTCAGCCATGATGGCTTTGCCGAAAACGTCGTTCAGCGCCGTCCCGAACTGGATCGATGGACGCTGTTTCACAGCCGCGGGCCGCAGGAGCGGCACCTTTGCCAGCTTGATTATATCTGGCTGTCGCCCGCTTTGGCGCGCCACAATGCCAAGGCCGTGCCGGAGATCATTCGCGGCGGACAGCCGTTCCGCACGCTTTTCCCACCCGGGCAGGATGTCGAGCGTTTTCCCCGCACCGGCTGGGACCGGCCCAAGGCATCCGATCATTGCCCCGTCGTTGTTTCCCTGGAGCTTTAGACATGTCTGACCCGAAGATTGATCGCGCCCATTGGCCAGAGGAAAACGTGATTTTTGCTGTCACGTCCCTCGACCTCAAGGTCAGTCCCGAGCCGCATCCCTTCCATCTCGCCGAGAAGACCGCGGCGGCCGAAAACTGGCGCCTTGAAATTGCCGCCAATCCGGCGCTGTTCGACGGCAAGATGGTGCTGCAGCATCGCGTCGATATCCGCGATGGCGCGATCTCCAGCCAGGCGCACGTCGTGCCGTTTTCAACCTTTCTGTGGTGGCGAAAGACCCGGCCGCCCGGCTCGGCGCTGCATCTGTTCGGGCTGCCGGTCATCCTGTCTTCGGACGGCGCGGTCATTGCCATTCGCATGGGCCGGCACACGGCCAATCCGGGGCGTGTGTATTGCGCCGCCGGCTCGATCGATCCGGACGACGTCGTCGATGGACGTTGCGATATCAATGGCAACATGGCGCGGGAAGTGCGCGAGGAAACCGGACTTGATCTTGCGGATGCGTTTGCCAGCCCGGGTTTTCACGCATTGCATGGCGAGGACATGGTGACGCTGTTCCGAACCTATCGTTTCCAGGAGACTGCGGAAGGGCTGATTGCCCGGATCCGCGCCCATATCGAGACCGAGGCGCAATCGGAGATCGACGAAGCACTCGCGATCTTCAGCGCCGATCCCGATCTCCATCCCTATCCGCCGTTCATGCCGCGCATCCTTGCGAGGATTTTCGAGGGCGCCGCCACGCATTAAGGCTTGTCGCCCCGTCAGCGCCGGTGCAAGCTCGGGCATCGACATGGAAACGGGAGACTTATGTGGCGCGACGCTATGCGATCTATGATGTTTTCACCGAGCACGGGCTCGAGGGCAATCCGCTCGCGGTGGTGTTCGATGGCGACGGTCTTGATGATGCGCGCATGCAGGCGATCGCCGGCGAGTTCAATCTGTCCGAAACGGTCTTTGTCCGGACGCCGGAGCGGGCCGGTCATGCGGCGCGGCTGCGCATCTTCACGCCGGGACATGAATTGCCCTTTGCCGGCCATCCGACGGTCGGGACGGCCGTGGCGCTGGCCGAGCGCGCGCATGGCATCGACAGCGGCGATTTTGATCTCGTCCATGTGCTGGAGGAGAATGTCGGCCCGGTGCGCTGCGCGGTGCGTCTGCGCAAGGGGGAGGCGGGCTTTGCCGAATTCGACCTGCCGCGAAAATCAGAGAGGATTGCGGCGACGCTCGATCGTGCTGCCCTGGCCGACGCCTTCAGCCTCAGCCCGTCACAAATCGGCTTCGAGGACCACGTACCATCGCTCTGGAGCGCAGGGGTGCCGTTCGTCACGATCCCCGTGCATGACCTGGCTGCCGCCGCCGCCGTCACATTCGATCCAGCCCTGTGGGAAAAGCTCGCGCCGATGGGGCAGGGCCGCGCCGCTGCGGCCTATCTCTATTGTCGTGGCGGGGTGAACCACATGGCGCGGTTCCATACGCGCATGTTCGCGCCGGCTATGGGCATTGGAGAGGATCCGGCAACCGGCGCTGCGCTGGCCGCATTTTCCGGCACGATTCACCACTTCGACGCGCTTCTGGATGGTCACCATGCATTCCTGGTGGAGCAGGGCGTCGAGATGGGGCGCCCTTCGCTGTTGCACCTGCATCTGGATGTGACGGGCGGTGCGATCTCCGCAGCGCGCATCGGGGGACAGGCTGTCAGGATTGCCGCCGGAGAGCTTTATCTTTGAAAAACAGGCATTAAACGCAGCGTCCCCACTTTTTTTCCAAATCTCGAAAGAAAATTGCGTTCCGAACTAGACAAGCCCGGCGAAGGCCATTATACGCCCCATCAGACCGCAGCGATGCGGGCTTGGACGGGTGATTAGCTCAGTTGGTAGAGCAGCTGACTCTTAATCAGCGGGTCGTAGGTTCGAACCCTACATCACCCACCAAACCTTTTAGAAACAACGGATTAGCAGTCAAATCATGTGACGCTTCTCCGTTGTTTTAAAGCTCCCTGATCTTGAACAGAACTCTATTTTACAGCTTTTTCTGTGGCGCTTTTCGCCGCTTGCGCTGCGTGAAACGGCGTCTCTGCGTTCAACCGGTCTGTTTCTCGCCGGCGCCTTTTCCATCCGAGCTTCGCGCCCGTTCTTCAAATCTGTCGGCGCCTTTGGCAAGATCAGAGCCCTTGTTCGCCTCTGTCTTTCTTTCCCCTTCGGCTGCGCTCTTACGCAGCCCTCTGGCGGATTCCTTGCCTGTTTTGGTCGGTGCCTGTTCGATACCCATGCTTGTCTCCTCCTGTTGCATACCCAAAAAAACCGCTTGGCGGGTTCTTTGTTCCGGCACGACGGCTGCAAAAGCCGACGGGTGAGGCGAAGCGTCAAACAAACATCAAAAGGGGAAGTGCCAGCGCGAACAGGGCGAGCAAAAGGCCTGTCATCTGCCGACAGATGCGCAGGGTTCGCGTGCGGCGTCCGGTCCAATCGTAAGTCATCATCGCTCCATTCATCACTTCAGGGGAATTGGAGCGGCTCGCTGCACGGTCAAGGGGTGTGTGGCAAAAATGTGGCGACGTCGCCTCGTGTTGCCGGGCGCGAGGGGTGCGTTACAGAACGAAGATCGCGAGCAGCATCAGGATCGGAACGACGATGCCGCTCAGCCAGACGAAACGTTCGCGGCGGATCAGCTTGCGGAATTCCCTGTTCGTGCCGTTCTTGCCGGCGGATGACAGGATCATGGCGGTCTCCTTTGATTTATCAATGAGGAAACGACTGTGTGAATCGATTGTTCCCGAAGGACTTTTATCGGACGAAATTGAGTGGTCCGGAACATTCGGGCGTGTCGTCGGTTGATGATCAAATCACGCAACACATAGAGGACAATCCGATGAATATTCCGGCCCCAACCGGCGTCCCCGGTGACATGACTCGTAGCCTGGAATGCGAGCACCACTTCAGTGCTCCGATCCGCATCTTGATCGACCAAGCTGTTTCGGCCGGCTGGACAGCAATGGAAGTGTTTACCGCGATCGAGGAGGTCGTGAAGGACCAGCGACAAGCGCAGATGCTGGATCCGGATCCGGCCGAGGCGTCGGAAGAGATCGCATCTGTGGAGACGTGAGCGGGCTCCGCCGGTTCACAGATTTCTGCGCGCGCATGCGTGCTCTGTCCGTGCGCGGATCGCGAAGCAGGCGGGTTCAGCCGATATGATTGTCGGTTTCCACGCGGCGCAGCCAGCCGGACAGGAAATCAAAAGCGCCGGGCGCACGATCATCGACCGTTTTCTGCTCATTGCTCCAGCCGATCGACTGGCGTCGTGCAGAGAGATCGAAGGCCTTTTCAGCCTCGGAAAGCAGATCGTCCTGATCTTCTGTCAAATGGTATATCTGTCCCATTTCCACTCCTTCCATCGCAATTCTATCACGGAAACGGCGATATTGCGAAAAAGTTCCGGCGAAATTTCGACGTCAATGGATGTTTTGGCACCGCTTTCACTGGCCCTCAACACCCTTGTCAAATCCTCGGCCAGATGGTGTGTCAGTCGCAATCGCGGGGATCAAACAATCTTGGCCGGCTCTGGGTTTTCGTCGGGGTTCGGCAGCGGTGTTTCATCCGGCAGAATATCAGGGTCCGGTTCGCGGATCGGCGGCGCAGGCTCGTCGAGAGGCGGCGTCTGGGGGATATTGCCCGGCTCCGGAAAGGGGATTGAACCCGGTTCTGGGCCCGGTTCTGGATTGACTGGGATGGACATGGTTTTCTCCTTTTGATCACAGGACAAACCCGGTGCAACGCGTGTTTGTTCCGGATTATCCTGTCAGGAGGATGCGGGAAGGGGCTCCGACAAGAGCGCGCCCAGCCGCTGCATGTCTTTGTCCACGGTCGCCAGATCGACCCGGGCGATCCCGAAAAGCAGGCCGGGGCTCGGTCTTCCCAGGTAGAACTGCGACAGCGGCTGCATCGCCAGTCCGTTCGCGCCAAGCGTTTCGACAAGCGCGTGGTCATCGACGCCGGCGTCGCAAAACCATGTCGCCAGATGCAGGCCGTCGTTTTCAGTCCCGAGCCCGAGCCTGTCGGCACAATGGCGGGACAGGGCGTCTACGGTTGCTGCCATGCGTGCTCCATAAATCGCAGTCATGCGGCGGACATGGGCGCGCAGACGCCCCTCGCGCATGAAATCCGCCAGTGCCGCCTGCAGGTGGATCGAGACCATGGCGCCCTTGAGGTAAAGCGCAGCCGCGATCTCCGACACCAGCCAAGGCGGCACGATCATGTAGGCGACGCGGAGGCCGGGGGCGAGCATCTTGGAAAACGTGCCGAGATAGGCAACGACGCCGGCGCGGTCTATGCCCTGCAGGGCGGCGATCGGTCGGGCGCCATAGTGGAATTCGCTGTCATAATCATCCTCCACCACGACGGCATTGGCTTCGCGGGCAAGCTCCAAAAGGGCCAGTCGCCGTTTCAGGCTCATCGTCACCCCGGTCGGGTACTGGTGTGAGGGCGTCGTGTAGATCAGGCGCGGCCTTCCGCTGCGGGCACGGGCGACGTCGATGCCCTGCCCATCGCAGGGGACGGGTTCGAGGCGGGCGCCGGCCGCAAGGAACAGCGCATGTGCGGCCTTGTAGCCAGGTTCCTCCATCCAGACGACATCGTCGCGTTGCGGCTTGATCAGCACCCGTGCCAGGAGATCAATGGCTGCCCCCGTCGATGGCACGATCATCACCTGTTCCGGACGGGCGGACACGCCGCGCGTTGCCGAAATATGGTCTAGGATCGCCGACTGCAGCTCCGGCAGGCCTTCTGCGGAGGCATAACCGAGATCGTGGATGCGCAGGGACCGGGCGCGTGATGCAAGGCAGCGGGCCCAGGCCGCATGGGGGAAATGCGAAAGATCCGGCACACCCGGTCGGAAAAGATCCTTGCCGCCGCAGATGTCGCGATCGTCTCCTTTGGCTTGCGCCTGCGACGCGCCGGAGGCCAAGGCAAGCGGCCGGATCGCGACGGTGCGTGTGGCTGCGCCGCCGCTGGTGCGCAGGAAACCTTCGGCCTTCAGGCGTTCATAGGCCCTGACGACCGTCGAGCGGGCGACGCCCAGCGTGGCAGCCAGCGCCCGTGTCGAGGTCAGCCGCTGCTCGGCCATCTGGCCGTTGAGAATGCGTTCGCGCAGGCTGCGATAGATCTGACCTTCCAGATTCCCGGCGGTGCGGTCGAGCGTCAGCCATGTCGGCTTGTCCAAGCGGTGGATCCTTCCACTGGTCTTATGATTATTCGTGAACCGGATGTTTACAGCAGACCTCTTTTGTCTGCAATTTGCCGATCATTGGCGGTTTCATGCGGCTCGGTCGTCTGCGACACCGCAGAGGAGAGACAGGATGTTTCGATGAACCTTACAGACTGGAAGGGCGTTTCGCGCCCGGAGCGGGCGCCGCTCAACGGACGTTACGTGCGGCTCGAGCCGCTCGATCCTGCGCGCCATTCCGCGGATTTGTTTGCGTCGGCACAGGCCGGCGGCGCGGAGGATCGCTTCCGCTATCTGTTCGAGGACGTGCCAGCCGATCAGGCCCAGTTCGACGTCTGGCTGGAAAAGGCGGCGGCAGGCGCCGATCCCTTGTTTTTTGCGGTGATCGACAGGAGCACCGGTCGCGCCGAGGGGCGCCAGGCGCTGATGCGGATCGACACCGCGCATGGCGTGATCGAGATCGGCAACATTCTCTGGGGACCGGCGATTGCCCGCAGCCGCATGGCAACGGAGGCACTCTATCTGTTTGCCTGCACGGCGTTCGACATGGGCTACCGCCGGTTCGAGTGGAAGTGCAACGACGACAATGAGCCCTCGAAGCGCGCTGCAGCCCGCTTCGGCTTTACCTTCGAAGGTATTTTCCGACAGCACATGGTCGTCAAGGGCCGCAACCGCGACACCGCCTGGTTTTCAATCACCGACACAGAATGGCCGCGACTGAAAGCCGGGTTCGAGACATGGCTGCAACCTGACAATTTCGATGCCGATGGCCGGCAGGTGAACAGGCTGGCCTTTTGAAGGGAAGATCCGTGACCGCAGAGATCACCGACATCCGTCCGCTCGAACCTCAAGACCATGCCGCCTGGCTGCCGCTCTGGCGCGGTTACCAGGCCTTCTACAAGGTCGACATTCCCGCCTCCGTTTCGCAGGTCACCTGGCAACGGCTGAACGACCCGGCGGAACCCATGGGCGGTGCGCTGGCCTGGCAGGGCCAGAGGGCGGTCGGTCTCGTGCACCACATTCGCCACCGTTCGTGCTGGACGGTGGGAGATTATTGCTACCTGCAGGATCTGTTTGTCGACGAAACGCTGCGGGGCTCCGGCGTCGGCCGCAGGCTGATTGGCCATGTCTATGATATCGCCGCGCAGAACGGCTGTGATCGCGTCCACTGGCTGACCCATGAGACGAACACCGAGGCGATGCTGCTCTACGACCGGATTGCCGATCGCTCGGGTTTCCTGCAATACCGGCATCGTCTCTAGCAGCGGCTTGGCAGAAAGAACGGGGAGGGGAGGTGCAACCCTCGCTCTCCCCGATATCGCTCAATCCATATCGCTGTCGAAGGCGGCCAGTGGCCGGTCAGCACTGTTGCTGACGATCTCGCGCTTGCCGACGTGATTGGCGGAGCCGACGAGGCCTTCTTTTTCCATCCGCTCGACCAGTGAGGCCGCGCGGTTGTAACCGATGCCAAGCCGTCGCTGGATGTAGGAGGTCGAGCATTTCTTGTCGCGCAACACCACCTTGACGGCCTTGTCGTAGAGGTCGTTGCTGTCTTCGGCGGCCATGTCGCCCTTGTCGAAAACAGCGCCCTTGTCCTGCTTGTCGTCGGCGTCGTCCGGCTCTTCGTCCGTCGCGGTGACGGTGTCCAGATATTCGGGGCGACCCTGGGTGCGCAGATGCGCCACGACATTCTCGACCTCTTCGTCGGAAACGAACGGGCCGTGGACGCGCACGATGCGGCCGCCACCGGCCATGTGCAGCATGTCGCCCTGTCCGAGCAGCTGTTCGGCGCCCTGTTCGCCAAGGATGGTGCGGCTGTCGATCTTCGACGTCACCTGGAAAGAGATGCGCGTCGGGAAATTGGCCTTGATCGTGCCGGTGATGACGTCCACCGAAGGACGCTGCGTTGCCATGATCAGGTGGATGCCGGCGGCACGCGCCATCTGGGCGAGCCGCTGGATCGCGCCTTCGATCTCCTTGCCGGCGACCATCATCAGGTCGGCCATTTCGTCGACGATGACGACGATATAGGGCATGCGGGTCAGGTCGAGGTCCTGCTCCTGGTGGATGGCCTCGCCGGTGCCCTTCTCGAAGCCGGTCTGGACGAGCGTCGTAAAGGTCTCGCCCTTTTCGCGGGCGGCAGCGGCGCGGGCATTGTAGCCGTCGATGTTGCGCACGCCGAGCTTCGACATCTTGCGATAGCGGTCCTCCATCTCCTTCACTGCCCATTTCAGGGCCATGACGGCCTTCTTCGGATCGGTGACGACGGGGGTGAGCAGATGCGGGATGCCGTCATAGATCGACAGTTCCAGCATTTTCGGGTCCACCATGATCAGCCGGCACTCTTCCGGCGTCAGCCGGTAGAGCAGGGAGAGGATCATGGTGTTGATGGCAACGGACTTGCCGGAACCGGTGGTGCCGGCGACCAGGAGATGCGGCATCTTTGCGAGCTCGGCAATCACCGGCTCGCCACCGATCGTCTTGCCGAGGCACAGCGGCAGCTTGAAAGCCGTCCGGTTGAAATCCGGCGAATCGATCAGCTCGCGGAAATAGACGGTTTCGCGATGGGCATTCGGCAAATCTATGCCGATGACGTTGCGGCCGGGAACCACGGCAACACGCGCCGAAACGGCCGACATCGAGCGGGCGATGTCGTCGGCGAGGCCAATGACGCGGGAAGATTTGACGCCGGGGGCCGGCTCGAATTCATAGAGCGTGACAACAGGGCCCGGGCGCACATGAATGATTTCACCGCGAACCCCGAAATCCTCGAGCACGCTTTCGAGGTGTCCGGCATTCTGCTCGAGCTGTTCCTGCGTCAGCACGAAACCGCTGGACTGCGGCGCTTCCTGCAGCAGATCGCGGGGCGGGAACGCATAGCTATCACCGCTGACCATCGAGAGTGTCGATTGCGGGATCTGGAAGGGCTTTGAGATGGCAACGCCTGAGGAGGTCGTCTGCCTGACAACAGACGGTTCAGGCACGGCCGGCGTGACCACAACGTTTGCCGGACGGACTGTCGGGTGTGGCGCGGGGGCAAACGACGCGGGCGGTATGGCTGCGACCGGCGTCGCTGCGATGATTGCCGCCGGCGCTGGCTGCGCGGGGGATTTGCGAACCTCCACAACACGGAACTTTGCTGCAATCGAACCGCTGTCGACGGCTGGCATGGGGGCTGCAACGACCGGTGTGACCACGGCCGGTTCCGGAAAGTCGAAGTTCGCCGATTCGAAGAAGGCGAAATCCGAGAGATAGGGCTGATGTTTTTCCGCAACGATAGGGAGTGATGGCGTTGCCGGTACGATGAGAGGCTCGATGAGCCGGTTTTCCGGCGCGATCGCCACGGGGGGCGCTGCCTTGAGACGCTCTGCTGTGTCCGGAGCGGGCTCATGCGCTTGCGTTTTCCAGCGCATCATCCGCCGTTCGCTCATGGCCTCGCGCAGCCGCTCGATTTCAACAGCAACCGGGGAGGGCTGGGCCAGTTCGACACCCTGCGCCGCCAGCGTCGTCACCTGTGCAGGAAGCGCTGCTGCTGTTTCGGCGACGGTGACAACAGGCAGGGCGACAACTGGCATGGCGACAACGGGGACGGCCGCGACGGGGACTGCAGCGGGAATGTCGCGCTGCGGCTCGCGGTCGGGTGTGCGGGTGAACCGCACGTTTGGCGCCATCAGGAAATGGCTGTTCAGGCTGCCATCGACGAGATGGGTCGGATCACTGGCGCGCAGGATCGGCGACCGGAACCGCGAGGTTTCACCACCCGTCCCGGCGTCAGCAGGCGGCGTCCAGACCGGTGCATAGGGTACCTCGCCCGGCCATGGATGATCCTGCGCCGCGACCGTATTCGGGTCGCGTTCGTCTGCGGATATCGTCGTGTCGGAGGTCGCGGGATGAAAGTTCGTTCTGGGAATACGCATGGAACCTGCAAGCGAAAATCATGACTGATAAGATGACTGATTGAATAGGAAATGAAGGTTAATATTCCCTTCCATCCATCCCCGTCGCCAAACCCTGCTGCGGCACGGTCGCGGCGAAAAAGCGTCGATAAAACAGCCTCTTGCGCAGGATTTTTCGGTGCAAGTTTGAATCAAAATTTAATTCGCTTGCGCTTGCGGAAGGTCTGGCGCAGCAAAAATCGGCGATGCTGCGGCCGACGGGGATGCTGCATCGTTTTCGGCATCTGCCACGTCAAAAGGGACGCCGTGCGGGCGCCCCTTTTCCACTCGGTTACCTATTATTTGTGTGAGCGGTTCAGGCCATGGAGGCCGGGTCGCCGATCGGTAGCAAAGCAGGATTGAGAACCGGATCGTTCGGGTTCTTGCTGTCGCCGCTGTCGATGATCGGCGGCGTCGCGGGCTTTTCCTGCGTCCGGTCGGGGAGGCCAGGTGTGGTCTGCGGACCGCGTGGTGATTCTGTCGTCGGTTCGGGGATGGTTGTTGGCATGATCGTTTCTCCTTCTGACGTGAAAACGATTCTGTCGCTGGTTGGTTCCCGAAAGGAATGCGCAGGACCGGCCCGCCTGGAGTGAATAGGGAGCAGTGGCAAGGTCCGGGTGGATCGGGCCGGGTGGACAGGGGGTGTTGCCTTCCGCTAAGGAATGCGGCTGTTGTACGCGGAGAGCGGATCATGAACCAGTTTCACGTCGGCCAGAAGGTCGTCTGCATCGATGACAAGTTCAAGAATGTGTCGATCGACCAGGGCATCCGTAAGGGGCAGATCTACACGATCCGCTGGATCGGTGCCTACAAGCACTATATCGACGGCGAGTTCATCGGCATCAAGCTCGAGGAAATCCATCGCGGCAATGACGACGGTCCGGAAGGCTACGGCGCCGCCGACATGCCCTATCGGGCGACCCGGTTCCGGCCCTTGTTGCGCGACAAGCTGTCTGCGCTGCGCAATCTACTGGCCCCGACACCCAAGGGTGAAAAACCTTATATGCCGGAGGCACCCGAGGAACCGCAGCGCAAGGCGCCGGTGAAGAAGCCCGAAAAGGTCTGAGCGCTACGCTACCGCGCTTGGCTTGCCGCTGCCGGGCTGTTGCCGTCAGTGGCCCCCCTGCTGGCCTCGACGGCTTGAAGGATCGCCGGCACGATCAGCGCCGCCCCTGCATTCGAGGGGTGGTTGCTGTCGATATAATAGATCCTGTCATAGCCCTGATTGTTGACGCATCGCTGCTTGACGACTGTGTCGCAGAAGAATGCCGCAGGTTTGACGCGGTAGAGGTTGGGATGTTCCAGGGCATCGAATGCGGCTGTCACGGTCGCGTTGCGCTGTCGATAGAGGTCGGCGCTTGTCGAGAAGATCGGGTCCGTCGCACCTGCCATCGCCGCCTTGGCGACGACGTCGGGCACGTTCCAGCCCGCTTCCGGGATCGGATAGACCAGGACCACCTTCGTGCCGGTGTCGAGATAGGCCGCTATATCGCGCAGGTAGCGATCAAGCACGCGGGCCTTGCGGGCCTCATCGAAGCGATCTGCAGCCTCGCTCTCGTTTTCGAGAAGGTCGGCATAGATCGGCGTCAGCTCCTCGACGCCGCCCTCGCCATTGTCGAAGCCGCCGCCATCGATATAGAGCGACCAGCGGTCGAGCATGATCACGGTGTCGACGCCACTGGTGCGGATATAGTCCTCGATACCGGTGAAAAACGAATTGCAGCGGTTGCGATATTTTCTGTCGGACACGTAAAACCCGGAAAACCCGACGCAGGCGGAATGGCTCATCGCATAGAGATCGAGATTGGCGCGGTCGAACTGGCGCAAGGCCTCGCCGGCGATTGCACCGGCGTGGGAATCGCCGATCAGTATGGTCTTGCTCCCGGTGGAATGGGCCGTCAGACAGGCCCGGACCGGGTGCTGGATGTTGCGTTCCCCCTTGTCGAACAGGCAGGTATCCATGGCCGGGTCGTGGGCCTGTTTTTCGGCAAGGGCCTTGCGCGCCTCTTGCGGAAGCCGGAATTCCAGGCCGTCGTCACGGGTGGCCGCAAGGCCGATGCCGATAAAGAGAGCGGCACCGATTGCCGTTGCCGCCAGCACCCGTGGCGCGGATGAGAGCGCCGTCATCCGGCCGGTTCGGAACGGCGTTTCGACGAAGCGCCAGGAGAAATAGGCAAGGACAAGCGAAGCGGCCGCAAGCGTCAGAAAGACGGCGGTCGTGGGTTCCGTCAGGCTGCGGATCCGGGCAAAGGCAAAGAGCGGCTGGTGCCAGAGATAGGTGCTGTAACTGATCAGCCCGATGCCGACCATCGCGCGCGTCGACAACAGGCGTGCGACCAGCGTGCCCTGCGCACCGAACAGGATGATCAGGACCGCGCCGATGACCGGCGGCAGTGCATAAAACGAGGGGAAGGGCGTCAGTTCATCATAGGCGAAGATCGAAAAGACGATCAGCGCCAGGCCGGCAAGGGACAGGATATCGTTGGGTTTCTGCGTTCGGCCCGACAGCGCGAAAGCGGCCAGCGAGCCTGCCAGAAGCTCCCAGGCCCGCGTCGTCGGCAGATAGAAGTTGGCAGAGGCGAAGTGGATCGATCCGTATTGCGCCAGGAGAAGGCTCAGGAGGGCAACGACCGCGATGATGGCAACAAGGGCGGTGCGGCCAAAGCGCCAGCAGAGCATGATCACCAGCGGAAAGATGACGTAGTACTGCTCCTCGACGGCGAGGCTCCAGGTGTGCAGCAGCGGCTGCTCCTCGGCGGCGGCAGCGAAATAGCCGGTCTCCTGCCAGAACAGGAAATTGGAGACGAACAGGCAGACGGCGATGATGCTGCGGCCGAAGTTCTCCATCTGCATCGGCAGCATCCACGCCCAGGCAAAGGGCAGGCAGCAGAGGATCACGAAGAACAGAACCGGCATGATGCGCCGTGCGCGCCGCTCGTAGAATTTCAGGATCGAGAACCGGCCTTTTTCCTGGTCGCCGATGATGATCGAGGTGATCAGGTAGCCGCTGATGACAAAGAAGATGTCGACCCCGACAAAGCCGCCGGAGAAGGCTTCTATTTCCGCATGGAACAGGATGACCGGGATGACCGCAAGCGCACGCAGCCCGTCGATTTCGCGTCTGTAAAGCATTCAACGGTCCATGATGGTCAAATCGGAAAAGCGTGGGTGCAGATCGCCCAGGGGCTAGCGCCATGGAATCGGCCCCGGCTGCAGGGAGCAACCGGGGCCGGACAAGGAAACCAGTTTCAGGCGTCAGGTCAACCGGAGGATTTTCAGCTCCGGAACAATTTCCACCGGGTCGGGCGGAAAGCGATGCGCGACCGGTCCGTAGCGGTCTTTTCCGGCGGAAGCTCGATCTCGACCTTGCCCTGCGTCGCGCCGATGTCGAGTTCGACATGGCGGGTGCCGGCGACCCGGCGACTGGCCGTGACGATCCCGGCAATGCATCCGCCGCAGTCCTCGAGCAGTTCGATATCATGCGGGCGGAAATAGAGTTGTGCCGGCCCGTCCGGCTCGCCTGCAGCGCTGACGCCGATCGAGCGGTCCTCGATCCACAGCTGGCCGCTTTCGACGCGGACGGACAGAATGTTTGACTGGCCGATAAAGCCGAAGACGAAGGGCGAAACCGGCGTGTCGTAGATTTCGTCGGGCGTGCCGACCTGCTCGATCTTGCCCTTGCTCATCACCACCACACGATCGGCAAGTTCGAGCGCTTCCTCCTGGTCGTGGGTAACGAAGATCGTCGTGTGACCGGTCCGGTCGTGAATTTCGCGCAACCAGCGCCGCAGTTCCTTGCGGACCTGTGCGTCCAGTGCACCGAACGGCTCATCAAGCAGAAGCACGTTCGGCTCCACCGCCATGGCGCGGGCGAGTGCCACACGCTGGCGCTGGCCGCCGGACAATTGGGCCGGATAGCGCTTTTCAAGGCCGGACAGCTGGACGAGATCGATCAGTTCCATTGCCCGCCGCTTGATATCGGTGGATGTCGGCCGGCGTGAAGCGGGGCGGATCTTCAGGCCGAAGGAAATATTGTCGAGCACCGTCATATGCCGGAACAGGGCGTAATGCTGGAACACAAAGCCGATATTGCGCTGCTGCACCGTCTTTCGCGAGGCATCCTCGTCGCCGAAATAGATCGTTCCATCGGTTGGCGTTTCCAGCCCTGCGACCAGCCGCAGCAGTGTCGTCTTGCCGGAGCCGGAAGGGCCCAGCAGGGCAATCAGCTCGCCCGAGCGAATGTCGAGCGACACGTCGTCAAGCGCCGGAAAGCGGCCGAATTCCTTGTGGATGTTTTGTACGCGGACTTCCATGGATATCAGGACCTTTCAATGCCGGCGGCTGGCGGCGATCTGTTCGCTGAACTTCATTTCAAGCAGCGATTTCAGAACGAGAGTGACGAGAGCCAGCAAGGCGAGAAGCGTTGCGACCGCGAAGGCGGCAACGAAATTGTATTCATTGTAGAGGATTTCCACCTGCAGCGGCATGGTGTTGGTCAGGCCGCGGATGTGGCCCGAGACAACCGAGACAGCGCCAAATTCCCCCATGGCTCGGGCGTTGCAGAGCAGCACGCCATAGAGCAGGCCCCATTTGATGTTCGGCAGCGTCACATACCAGAATGTCTGCCAGCCGCTTGCGCCAAGCGACAGTGCTGCTTCCTCGTCGCTCGTGCCCTGTTCCTGCATCAGCGGGATCAGCTCCCGGGCAACGAAGGGGAAGGTCACGAACACGGTTGCGAGCACGATGCCGGGTACCGCAAACAGGATCTGGATGCCATGGCTTTGCAGCCAGGGGCCAAGCAGGCTGTGCGAGCCGAACAGCAGGATGAAGACCAGGCCTGAAATCACCGGCGAAACCGAAAACGGCAGGTCGATCAGTGTCGTCAGGAAGGCCTTGCCCTTGAATTCGAACTTGGCGATCGCCCAGGCGGCAGCCACGCCAAACACCAGGTTGAGCGGCACGGCGATGACCGCGACAAGCAGAGTCAGGCGGATGGCCGCAAAGGTTTCGGGATCCCCGAGCACTGTCAGGAACTCGCCGGCCCCGTTGCGCATGGCCTCGGTGAAGACAGCGGCGAGCGGCATCAGCACGAACAGGCCGACGAAACAGAGGGCGAGGCCGATCAGCACATAGCGCGCCATCCGGCTTTCGGAGGTTGCGGACGCGACCATTTCGGAATTGCCGTGGTGGCCGATCGGGTCGGAACTATCATGTGCCATAACCATACCTCCGTCTGCTCCAGGCCTGGATCATGTTGATGACGAGCAGCATGGCGAATGAGATGACCAGCATGACAGCGGCAATTGCCGTTGCTGCCGGATAGTTGAATTCTTCCAGCCGGATGACGATCAGCAGCGGCGCGATCTCCGAAACATAAGGGAGATTGCCGGCGATGAAGATGACAGAGCCATATTCACCGACGCCGCGCGCGAAGGCCAGCGCAAAGCCGGTGAGAACGGCCGGTGTCAGACCGGGCAGGAGCACGCGGCTGATCGTCTGGAACCGATTGGCACCGAGCGTGGCTGCGGCCTCCTCGACCTCTTTGTCGATCTCCTCCATGATCGGCTGCACGGTGCGCACGACAAAGGGCAGGCCGACAAAGACGAGCGCGATGACGATGCCGATCGGCGTGAAGGCGATCTTGATGCCGAGCGGCGTCAGAAGCGAGCCGATCCAGCCATTCGGCGCATACAGTGTCGTCAAGGCGATGCCGGCAACGGCAGTCGGCAGCGCGAAGGGCAGATCCACCATGGCATCGATGATGCGCTTGCCGGGAAAGCGATACCGGACGAGCACCCAGGCCAGGATCACACCAAAGACGACGTTCACCAAGGCGGCGGCAAAGGCGGTGCCGAAGCTGATGCGCAGCGCATTGAGGGTGCGCTGATCGGTTGCCATCGCCCAGAACGTCTCCCAGCCAAGCGCACTGGAGCGCCAGAGGAGACCCGAGAGCGGGATGAGAATAATCAGAATGAGCCATGACAAGGTGACGCCGAGTGCCAATCCGAAACCCGGAATGACGCTCGGCTGTCGAAATTGCCACCGCTTGCGTGTGCTTGCGGTCATGTAAACTTATTGCCCCGGCTTGTAGATCTGATCGAAGAGGCCACCGTCCCCGAAGAATTTCGGCTGAGCTTCCTTCCATCCACCGAATTCGTCAATGGTGGAAAGTTTGACGTCGGCGAAGCGGGCAATGTCCTTGGGGTCTGCGACCTCCGTCTTGAACGGCCGGTAGTAGTGCTTGGCGGCGATCTTCTGGCCAACATCCGAATAGAGATATTGCAGGTAGGCTTCCGCCACCTGGCGGGTGCCCTTGGTATCGACATTGCCGTCGACCAAAGCGACCGGCGGTTCTGCCTTGATGGAGACGGATGGCGTGACGATCTCGAACCTGTCGGGACCGAGTTCTTCCAGCGACAGATAGGCTTCGTTTTCCCAGGCGAGCAGAACATCGCCGAGACCGCGCTGGACGAAGGTCGTCGTTGCACCTCTTGCGCCGGTATCGAGAACCGGAACGTTCTTGAAAAGCCTGGCAACGTATTCCTGCGCCTTCGCGTCATCGCCGCCATTGGCCTGCCGTGCCCAGGCCCAGGCCGCGAGGAAATTCCAGCGGGCACCACCGGACGTCTTCGGGTTGGGTGTAATGACCTGGATATCATCCTTGACGAGATCACCCCAGTCCTTGACGCCCTTCGGATTGCCCTTGCGGACGAGAAACACGATGGTCGACGTATAGGGCGCGCTGTTGTTGTCCAACCTGCCTTTCCAGTCGGCCGGGATCTTGCCGGTGTCCCTGGCGATGGCATCGATGTCGGCTTCGAGCGCCAGCGTCACGACGTCGGCAGCGAGCCCGTCGATGACCGAGCGCGCCTGTTTGCCGGAGCCGCCATGCGATGTCTGGATCGTCACGGTCTCTCCCGTGTCGGTCTTCCACTTTTCCGCAAAGGCAGCGTTGAAGTCCTTGTAGAGTTCCCGGGTCGGGTCATAGGACACATTGAGGATTGTCGTGTCGGCAAATGCGAAACCAAGCCCACCCACCTGACTGCTGCTTGCCAGCAGCGCCACCGTGATCAGTCGCGTCAGTCGTTTCGAGCGCATGCCTACCTCCATTGTTAGTAGGCATAGTCTAGTCATATTATCGATTATTATAACGCAGAACTTTTCCCGCGAACGACGCGCAGGAGCAAAGTCGTGCCTTTGTAATCGCTGATATGGAAAACTTTACCCGATCCCGGGGCTTTGACGTTTGGCCCCAATGGCGGTGCGACGGTCACGGATCGGGGAAAAACGCGTTCTGGCTGCGCCTGCTTACAATCTTCAAGGATCGATCGGGCTGGATGACATATATTTCATAGACCTGCTGGCCCATGTCGCCCGTGAACAGATGGGTGAAACTGCTACCGATCGGCGATTTCGTCAATTTCGTCCTCGGCTGCCCGTTATAAGTGATGCTTCCGGGGATCGGCTGGAGTTCCGTCGTCGTGCATGCGGTGAGCAAGGCGGCAAGTGCTGCTGCTGCCAGGGCGATTTTCATGGTGTGCTCCAATCTCAAACATGCTGCGCATATCAACAACAAGTAGGGCAGGTGCTGCACTTGTCCATCGGCCCGGTTTCTTGCGCAAGCGTGGGCTGTTTTTCCGCACGTCCGCCACCTTGCCTGAGGCTTGCGCGGCCGGACCTGGCAGGCTTGCGAACCACGGCGAATCAGACAGAATGAATTGGGGAGGTTTCACGGGGACTTAGATGTCATGAAACTCTTTGCCTATGCTTCTCTCCTTGTTCTCCTCATCTCCCATGTCGATTCGGTCGACGCAAAAAGCGCGCGCGACGATCTGATGGAAAAGATTGCCGACGTCGTGGCTTTCGCCCGTGTCTGTCCGGCGCTCGAAATGGACACCGTGTCCATCACCACCATCAGCATTGGGCAGAGCATTGGAAAATCCAATCGCGACTATGATGTGATCGACGCCATGGCCAATGCGCGCGAAGGGGCGATGCGCCGCGGCGGCGATTTCTGGAACGCCTGCGAAACAGGGCGTCGCCAATATGGCCCCGGTGGAGTTGCGCTTCCGGGCATGCTGCGCGAACGCTGACGCTTCGACGACTTTTTCGCAACGGCGGAACTTTGGCTGTCGGCAACGCTTTAAATCGCCGAAGGTGATGCTATACCAGCGGCTCCGATCTCATTGCAGGCATTCCGATGACCGTCGATCAATCTCTTGCGTTTGCGGTCATCGGCCTGATGATGGCGTTTTTCATCTGGGGCCGGTTTCGCTACGACATTATTGGCTGCTGCGCACTGATGTTGGCGGTCGCTGTTGGCATCGTACCCTATGACAAGGCGTTTACCGGCTTCAGCGACGATATCGTCATCATCGTCGCAAGTGCCCTGATCGTTAGCGCCGGCGTCGCGCGCTCTGGTCTCGTCGATGCGGCAATCGAGCGCTACCTTCCGCGGCTTGGCTCCGTGCGCGGCCAATTGTTGATTCTCGTCGTGCTCGTCACAGTCCTGTCGGCCTTTATCAAGAATATCGGCGCGTTGGCCATCATGATGCCAGTCGCCTTCCAGTTTGCGCGGCGCTCCAATATCCAGCCGTCGCGCTTCCTGATGCCGATGGCCTTCGGTGCGCTGCTGGGTGGACTGATGACTCAGATCGGCACCTCTCCGAATATTGTCGTGTCGAGGGTACGTCAGGAGTTGACGGGCGAAAGCTTCACCATGTTCGACTTCACCCCTGTTGGTGCCACGCTGGCACTGGTCGGAACGATCTTTCTCATGTTTGCCTACAAGCTGGTGCCGGAGCGGGTCAGCCAGCAGTTTTCGATCGAAGAAGCCATCGAGATCAGCAATTATGCTTCGGAAGCTGCCATTCCGGCAGGCTCACCCTTCGTCGGCAAGTCGCTGAGTGCCATGCTGAAGGCGAGCGACGGCGAAGCCATCGCCACCTCCGTCATTCGCAAGGCGCAGCACAAGACACCGCTGCCGGATGTTATCCTCGAAGCCGACGATATCGTGCTTCTGGAGGGAAGCCCGCTGGCTCTGGACCGCGTCGTTTCGCAGGCCAAGCTGAAGCTGTCCGGCGACCGCTCTCCGTCCGGCACGAAGCCCGGGGTTGAAGTCGAGGCCGTCGAAGCGGTCATCGGCAGCGACAGTCCACTGGCCGGTATGTCGGCGACCCGGCTTGCGTTGTTCAATGCCCACAACATCAATCTTCTGGCCGTCAGCCGCCAGGGGCAGCGGATCAAGGAGCGTCTCGGCTCACTGAAACTGCAGGTTGGCGACATTCTGGTGCTGCAGGGTGCACGCACGGAACTGCCGGGCTTCCTGCAGGAGTTCGGCTGCCTGCCGCTGGCGCAGCGGGAAATCCTGCTCGGCACGATCCGGCGCGCCTATCTGCCGCTTCTGGTGCTGTTTGCCGCCATGGGCAGCACGGCCGTCGGCATCCTGCCGGTGCCGATCGCTTTCTTCGCTGCGGCCTTGGCCATGGTGGTGTTGCGGGTCATTCCGCTTAGAGACGTCTACCGCTCCGTCGATGGGCCGATCCTGGTGATGCTCGCAGCACTGATCCCCGTCAGCGATTCGCTGCGCACCACCGGCGGTACGGACGTGATCGCGCAATGGCTGGGCGGGGTGGCAACACAGCTTCCGCCGATGGGCGCGCTGGCTCTGATCCTTCTGGCGGCAATGGCGGTGACGCCCTTTCTCAACAACGCCGCAACCGTACTCGTCATGGCGCCGATCGCGGCCAGTTTTGCAACGGCGCTCGGCTACAGGCCCGAAGCCTTCCTGATGGCCGTCGCCATCGGTGCCGGGTGCGACTTCCTGACGCCGATCGGCCACCAGTGCAACACGCTGGTTATGGGCCCCGGCGGCTACCGGTTCAGCGACTATCCAAGGCTGGGGCTGCCGCTGTCTCTGGTCATCGTGCTCGTCAGCGTTCCGGCCCTGGCCTATGTGTGGCCTCTCTAGACACGCCTCCGGTACCTGCGGAAAAGCGACAAACGCTGCCCGTGCCTGTTGGTGACAGTCCGTATCCTTGCCCTGATGTCGCCTGCGGCCAGAACGCTTGCCCATCGATAAAAACGCCTATCAGACCATATTGACCGATGTAATGTTATTATATAACAAGTCCGCAGATCAACAGTTCGCGCCAGATTTCCCGGGAAGACGGCGCGCGCAAGGTTGTCAGTTTTGGCGGGGTGTGTATTGGTTTGGATCGATGGTGCTGCTTCCACGAGGAATAGGAAGCGGCTGAAAAGGGAACACGGTGAGGACGACCCAACACGGGGCCGAAACCGTGGCTGCCCCCGCAACTGTAAGCGGAGAGTGCATTCACGTTATCCCACTGGCGAAAGCCGGGAAGGGGTGAATGCGCATCGACCCGCAAGCCAGGAGACCTGCCATCAAACCGATCAACCGCAACGGACGGGGTGTTCCGATGGAAAAAATCTGGCCTGCCGCCGGGGGCTGCTTGCTCCTGCAGGACCTTGCCATTTTGTCTCCGGAAAAAGCCACCGGGGGAAAACGATGGCAAAATCATCTTCGAACAAACACGCGATTACGGTCTGCACCGATTGCCGGATTACCGGCACACCCTGCCGGCCGGGACTGGAATTGCTTGCCCGGCTGAACGAAAGCCTCGCCCGGCTGGGCCGGCCTCTCGACCGTGATTTCTCGGTGTCCGGCACCGTCTGCATGGCCGGCTGCACGCGGCCGTGTACGATCGCCTTCCAAGCGAGTGGCAAGGCGACATATCTTTTCGGCGACATCCTGCCGGACCAGGACATCGATGATCTCATGGCTTTCGCCGGCTTGTATGCCGGGCGCGGCGACGGGCTGACACGCGCCGCGGAGCGTCCTTGGGGGCTGAACGGCAAGACAATCGCCCGGATTCCGGCTGCCCTGGTGGCTTCGGAACTGCTCGGGGAGCGCCTGCAGTGAGCGGCGCGTTCAAGGGAGGCCGGCCATGAACTGCCGTTCAGAAGGGTCTGGTCTCGCGGCCCGATCACTGTGCTGGGGGCCGCGCGCCGAACTGATGCTGGTCCGCGATGTCAGTTTTTCCATCGTCCCCGGCGACCGGCTCGTCATTCTGGGACCAAACGGTGCAGGCAAGTCTTCGCTGCTGCGCTGCCTGTTCCGCGCGGTGAAGCCACTGAAGGGATCCGTCGAGATCGACGGCGACGATCTCTGGCAGCTGTCAGCGCGGGACGCCGCCCGCAAGATCGCCGTTGTGCTGCAGGAAATGCCGGCTGATTTTCCATTCAGTGTGCTGGATGTCGTGACGATGGGGCGGATACCGCGGCGGCAGGGCATGAGCGGCTGGACCGAGCTTGACCGCGAGCATGTGCATCATGCGCTTGATCATCTCGACCTCGCACATCTGGCGACACGCCAGTTCACGACCCTGTCGGGTGGGGAAAAGCAACGCGTCCTGGTGGCGCGGGCGCTGGCACAGGAGCCGCAGATCGTCATTCTCGACGAGCCGACCAATCATCTGGATATTCGCCACCAGCTGGAAATCCTGACGCTGTTGCGCAGCCTCGGGCTCACCATCGTCACGACGCTGCACGATATCAACCTGGCGGTCGATTTCGCCACAAGGATCGCCATCATGCAGGACGGCCGCATGACCTGTTTTGGCGTGCCATCAGAGGTGCTGACATCCTTGGAGATTTCCCGGGCCTTCAGCGTCACGGCCACCGCGCACAGCAAGGTGGACGGCGATGCCCCGCGTTTTTCGTTTTCCCTTACCGCTTGAACGGAGATCATCATGATCAAGTCGATGCTGTCTACCACGGCGCTTGCCGTGCTCATCACCTGCCTCTTCACGGGTCACAGCCTGGCCCAGGACACGACCGTCAGGAGTTGTGACCGCGACGTCAGTTTCGATACGGTGCCGAAGCGGGCCGTCTCCAACGACGTCAATCTGACGGAAATGATGCTCGCCTTGAAACTGCAGGATCATATGGTCGGCTATACCGGTGTTTCCGGCTGGAAGACGCTGGACGAGACGTTGCGCCAGGGCGTCAAGGCATTGCCGGAATTGTCGGCAAAATATCCGACCAAGGAAGTGCTGCTGAATGCCGATGCCGATTTCTATTTCGCCGGCTGGAACTACGGCATGAAGGTCGGCGGCGAGGTGACGCCCGAGACGCTGGCGCCTTTCGGCATCAAGGTCTACGAACTGACCGAGTCCTGCATTCACATCATGGCCAGAAGCAAACCGACTATGGACGAGATGTTTGTCGACCTGATCAATCTCGGCAAAATATTTCATGTCGAGGACCGGGCCGAAGCGCTTGTGGCGGACTATCGCAAGAAGCTGGAAGGCATCACCACCAGGATCGGTGCGGTCAAGGCGCCGGTTCGCGTCTTCGTCTATGATTCGGGCGAGGAAAAGCCGTTCACCTCCGGCCGATACGGCATCCCGACGGCAATGATCGAGGCTGCGGGCGGCATCAATGTCATGGACGGCGTCGAGAAGAGCTGGACGGAGGTGTCCTGGGAACCGGTCATTGAGGCCGACCCGCAGGTGATCGTCATCGTCAATTACGGCGAGGTGACCGCAGAACAGAAAATCGCCTTCATGAAGACCAATCCCGCCTTCAAGGCGATCGACGCCGTTCGCAATGATCGTTTCGTGGTTCTGGACTATGTCGAGGCGACGCCCGGTCCGCGCAATGTCGATGCGATCGAAAGACTCTCGGCCGCCTTTCATCCGGGCACGATGTAGGCTTTCCGTCTGCGCCTCTGTTCATGCCGCCGGATGCATCCGGCGGCATTCTTCTGCACAGGAAAGCTCTTTTTGACCATGACCATCAAAGTCTGCCTCGCCGGGCTGGCAGCCTGCCTGCTGCTCGCCCTGTCGGTTTCGGCCGGTGTCTCGCTCGGGGCTGCGCCCGTTCCGCTGTCGACGGTCTGGTCGATCGTCGCCAACAAGGTGATGCCCGGAGTGCTGGAGGCCACCTGGTCGGCCGGGCGCGAAAGCATCGTCTGGGAGGTGCGTTTTCCAAGGGTGATCCTCGCTGGTCTGGTCGGTGCGGGACTGGCGGTCACCGGCGCCGTGCTGCAGTCGCTGACCCGCAACCCGCTTGCGGATCCGCATCTGCTTGGCGTCTCCTCGGGGGGCGCGCTGGGTGCGATCATCGCGCTCTTGCACACCGGGCTGATCTTCGGGCTGGTGACCGTGCCGCTGTTTTCCTTTGCCGGGGCGCTGCTGGCGACCGTCGCGGTTGCCGGTGTCAGCCGGATGACGGGGGCGGGGGCCGATCGGCTGGTGCTTGCCGGTGTCGCCGTTGCCTTTGTCCTGACGGCCCTCTCCAATCTGACGATCTTTCTCGGCGATCCGCGCGCCGTTCATACGGTGATCTTCTGGATGCTCGGCGGGCTGGGGCTGGCGCAGTGGCCGCACCTCGCCTATCCCGCGATCGTTCTGGCCGGCAGCCTTTTGTGGCTGTGTCTCAAGGCACGCGAGATCAATGCCCTGGCCATGGGCGACGAGACCGCGCTGACGCTTGGCATTCCGGTTGCGCGCTTTCGCATGATGCTGTTCGTCGTCACGGCACTGTTGACCGGTGTCATGGTGGCGTTTTCGGGTGCGATCGGCTTTATCGGGCTGATGGTGCCGCATTTCGTGCGTATGGTCGCCGGCAGCGACAATGTCCGGGTCATTCCGCTCTCGGCGGTCTTTGGCGCTGCGGCGCTGATCTGGGCGGATCTGGTCGCCCGGATCGTCATGGCGCCGGAAGACATGCCGATCGGCGTGGTCACAGGCCTAGTCGGCGGCATCGCCTTCATTGCGATTTTACGCCGGCGCGCGTTCTGATGTGTATCGGAAATGCCCTTGGAAAAGTCCCATTCAAATTCTAAATCCCTCGCCTATGATGGATGTCAGGAAAGGCCTTCGCGCTGGTGCGGGGCCGGGAAGAGGATGGAAAACGATGAGCATGGACGCGCCGCTCTGCACCCCAGGGGAAATTCTGACCTTCTGGTTCGAGGAGTTGCAGCCCGAGCACTGGTTCAAGTCGCCGCCGGGCCTCGACGAGCAATGCCAGCGGCGTTTTATGAGCACGCATCTGGCATTGGCACGCGGTATTCCGCCGCTTTGGCGCGAAACACCGGACAATCGGCTGGCGGCGATCATCGTCCTCGATCAATTGCCGCGCAACATCTATCGCGCCAGCCCGCTGGCCTTTGCAACGGATAGCCTGGCCTTGCGGGAAGCAAAGCTTGCTATCGCCGCCGGCGCCGATCTGGCGACCCCGGCAGAGCGACGCTGTTTTTTCTACATGCCCTTCGAACATGCCGAAAATCTCGCGGAACAGGTTCAGTCGGTCAAGCTGTTCACCGAATTGGCAGACGCGCACTATCTCGATTTTGCCATTCGCCACCATGAAGTCATCCGCCTGTTCGGCCGCTTCCCGCATCGCAACGAGATGATCGGGCGGACCTCGACGGCCGCAGAGGAAGCGTATCTCAGCCAGCCGGGTGCGGGCTTCTAGATCGATCCCGGATAAGCCGCCTTTGCATCTCTCCGCATCGCCACCTATTGAAACTAGACAAACACGTTGCGTGCCGATTCTCCCTCCGCTGTCATTCCCATCGCTCTGAAAGCCAAAGGCTTGCCGATGCCACCGAAATTTCTTGTCCTGCTGTTTTCGCTCGGGGTAGCGCTGTCGGTGCCGACGGTGTTTGCTCAGGACGCTGCAGCCCCGGTCTCGGCGACCGAGACTGCGGTGGGCAGCGCGCAGAGCCAGGCGAGCGAGCAGTTGAACGTGGCGCGCAACGAATTGACGCGCCTGACGGATCTGATGCAGGCGGAAAAGAGCGACGACAACCGGCTGTCCGAACTCAAGGTCGATGTCGATGCGACCGCCAAGAAGATCATCGCGATCTCCATCGCCACGCGGCCGCGGCTTGACGAGATCAAGGCGCGGCTCGCCGAGCTTGGTGATCCGCCGGCCGAAAATGCGCCTCCGGAAGCCGAAATCGTCCGCCAGGAACGCGAGCGGCTGATTGCCGAGCGCGGCGAAATCAACGCGCTGACGGGCGATGCAGAAAATCTCTCCATACAGGCGACCAGACTGTCGAACGCGATCACCGAGATAAGGCGGGCGCTGTTTTCCAACACGCTGCTCCAGCACACGGACATCAATCCCGACGTTCTCGTGAACGCTGGAAAGGCGCTTGCCATTGAAGGGCAGGCGCTGTCGCGCAGCCTGACGAGCTGGGTTTCCTTTGTCTGGAAGTACAAGCGCCTCTCGGTGTTGAGCGCGCTTTTTCTGTCGCTCTGTGCAGCGCTGCTGTTCCTGTCCGGCAGCTACCGTGTGTTTTCTCCGCTGATCCGCCGCGATGTGAAGGATCCCGAGCCGGGCTACATCACGCGTCTCTCTGTCGCCTTCTGGTCGACGATGATCCCGACGACGGCGGCGGGGGCCTTCGTGCTGTCCAGCTATTTCTTCCTGCAGTCCTTCAATGTCCTGCGCGCCGACATCGCCCCGATCATCGCGATCACGCTGGGTGTCAGCGTCGCGCTCTTGTTCGTGGTGACGCTGGCCAATGCCGTGCTGGCGCCGGGCGAAGGCAACTGGCGTCTGGTTCGTGTATCCGATGTCGGCGCGCGGCGCCTGATGGTCGCTATCTTTGCGATGACTGCGGTCAACTCCTTCGATTACCTGCTCGGCGGGATCAGCGAAGCCATGGGCTCGCCAGTCGTCCTGACCGTCGTCAAGAGCCTGTTCGCTTCTGTCATCATCGGGCTCATCCTGATGACCCTGGCGCTGATCAAGCCCATGGTGCCGGCCGGTGCACCTCTTGACGGACCGGGACGGCCGTGGCCTCGCTTCATGTCCGTGCTGTTCGTGTTGACCGGCGGTGCGCTGATTGCCGCGGCGCTGGCTGGGTATGTCGGGCTTGCGCGGTTCATCGCAACACAGATCGTCGTTACCAGCGCGATCATGGTCACGGCCTATATCGGTATCCTGACGGGCAAGGCCGTGGCCAAGCAGAACGCCTTTGCCGACACTGTCGTTGGTCGTTTCCTCGAAAAGCGATATGGCATGGGGCAGGTGTCCCTTGACCAGTCCGGCCTCGCTGCGGGGCTTGGCATCTATGCCCTCGTCATCCTGATTTTCATTCCGCTGATCCTGCTCCAGTGGGGCTTCAAGGTCGCCGATATCCAGGCTGGGGCCTACCGGTTGTTCACGGAAATCAAGATCGGCAGCATTACCATTTCGCTGGTCGGCATCTTTGCCGGCATTCTGCTGTTTACCATCGGATTTTTCATGACCCGCTGGTTTCAGCGCTGGCTGGACGGCAGCGTCATGGCGCGCTCTCGCGTCGATGCCGGCGTGCGAAATTCAATCAAGACAGGGATCGGTTATCTCGGGGTCGGCCTTGCGGGTCTGGTTGGCATTTCCGCGGCGGGCCTCGATCTGTCGAGCCTTGCGCTTGTCGCGGGCGCCCTTTCGCTGGGTGTCGGTTTCGGCCTCCAGAACATCGTGTCGAACTTTGTCTCGGGCCTCATTCTTCTGGTTGAGCGTCCCTTCAAGGTTGGCGACTGGGTGGTCACCGGCACGACGGAAGGCTTCGTCAAGCGGATCTCGGTTCGCGCCACCGAAATCGAGACATTCCAGCATCAGTCGATCATGGTCCCGAACTCGCTGTTCATCAATGCCTCAGTTGGCAACTGGACGCATCGCAACAAGCTCGGACGATCGGATATTCCTGTCGTCGTCGGTTATGACACGGCGCCGCGCCGGGTCATGGATCTCCTGCTTGAGATCGCCGAAGCGCATCCGCTGGTTTTGCGCAACCCATCGCCATCGGCCGTCTTCAGTGCCTTTGGCGAAGCGACGATGACGTTTGAACTGCGCGTCTATGTCGCCGACATCGTCAATGGCGGGGGTGTCCGCAATGATCTTCGGCTGGCAATCTACGAACGCTTCCGCGCCGAGGGCATCGGGTCTCCTTTTCCAAAGGATGTCGTCGAGGCGGTGGCGCTGGAACCTGTGCCGGAAGAACCCGCTTCGCTGGAGGTCGGCCTGCCGGCGCCTGAAGATGCCAAGCCCGGTGCGACAGCGCGCCGCCCCCGTCGCGTTGGTGTCGGTACCGGCGGTGAGCCCTCCTAATGCTCGCGACGAACATATTCACGCTGCATTCAGCCATCGCGCAATAAAACCCATGCAATTCCTTCATTCGCGGTCTAGTCTTCGAATGGCTGAAGAGGTGCAGGCCTTATCCGCGGTATATCGCTTCGGAACTGCGCGCACCAAAAAGGGGCGGCGTTTACGCCGATGAGCAATGAAGACAGCATCGGGTGCATTTCTTCTCGTCCTTCTTGCAATTGCGCCAGCGGGCGCTGCCACGGTTACGAACAAGGACGCCGACACGGCGATCCTCGTCGTCGTCGAGGGCGAAAGCCGCATGGAGATTGCAGTTGATGCCGGCGGCTCGGAATCGATCTGCCCGGCGGGCTGTTTCCTGACCACGCCGAGCGGCGACCGCATCGGCCTGCAGGGTGATGAAAATGTCGAGATCATCAACGGTTCCGCCGTGGTGAAATAGGCCGCCGGCCATTCCGCGATGTTGCGGCCTTTGAACGGCCATGTGTCGGCGCTGGCGTGGAATTTGCGACAGGCTGAACGCCTCGTTTCAGGCTTGTCCTGCCGAAAACACTCCCTTGTTATTTCAGCAATCGGTTAACCACTGCGAAAACCTTTCCGCGTAGCTTCTCTGTGGGGACAATCTTTCAGATAGGCGAGCTATGTCATTTTTTGGCGTTTCCGGCATGTACTACTCCGGCGAATCCTTGCAGCAGCACCGTATCGTGCTTGCCGAGGACTCAAACCTCTTTTCGGCCATGGTATCCAAGCGGCTGAAGGAGTTGCTTGATATCGACGTGATCGTGTGTCGCGACTACGACGACATGACCTTCGCTGTCGAGAACTCATCCTTCCCGGCAACGCTGGCAATTTCCAACATCAATCTTCCCGGCGCCGAAAACGGGGAAGCTCTGTCCTATCTGACGGACATGAGCATTCCGACGATCGTGTTCACGGGGACGTTCCAGGAAAGCATCCGGGAGAAGATCCTGGCCAAGGATATCGTGGACTATGTCCTGAAGGACAGCGTCTTCGCAGTCGACATGCTGGCCGAATCCGTCTGCCGCTTTCTCACCAACCATCAGCACCATGTGCTGATCGTCGATGACAGCCCGACGGCGCGCGCCCTCCTGACGACCCAGCTCAAGCGCTACAACTTCCGGACAAGCTCGGCTGAAAACGGTGCGGTCGCTCTCGACATTCTGAAGAAAAATCCCGATATCGGCCTGATGATCACGGACTATAACATGCCCGATATCGACGGTTTCGAATTGACGCGGCGCATCCGCGGCAGCCATGGCCCGCATCAACTCCGCATTATCGGTGTTTCCTCTTCCGCCGACCGGCTCCTGTCTGCGCGCTTCCTGAAAGCCGGCGGCAATGATTTCATGCTGCGGCCATTCATCAATGAGGAATTCTACTGCCGGGTGAACCAGAACCTCGATACGTTGACGAGAATCCAGACGATGAACGCGAAATCAGCCCGAAAGGTCTGATTTTTTTAGAATTTGCTCATTTTCACAGCTTTTCGACCGATTTTGCAACAGCTGTCGCTTATTTCATCATTTTTCTTAAGACACGCCGCGAATTAACCAATTCGAAACGGCGACCCCGTTTGATTGCACCAACGGGAACATTGGGACGGGAGCGGTTGATCCGGCAGGGAATGCCTGGTCGCCGCCCGGTCACAATCAAAAAATATTGCGAGTCAGCCTTTCAAGCGAAAGCGCCTCCGGCTCAACAATGGGATTGGTAGCAACGTGGGCTTTCGCAAGGCACTGGGGCGTGGGAACGCCGTGCAGAAACATCCGGACAGGCGGATGCTTCTTGTAGAAGATTCCCGGATGTTCTCGACAGCACTGAAGCATGGTCTGGAAACGGCCCATGGTGTCTCGGTCACCCATTGTTCCTCATTGCAGGCGTTGAAAACTCTGTTCGGGACGGGCCAGGCCGATTTTTCGCTGGCCGTCCTTGATCTCAATCTTCCCGATGCACCGAACTGTGAGGCTTTGGAATTTGTGCTTTCCAAGGGCATTGCGGTGATCGTCTTCACCGCCACCTTCAACGACGCGACACGCGACTATATTCTGTCGAAGAACGTGGTTGATTGCGTGCTGAAGAACCAGATGGATTCTATCGGCCAGGTGATGTCAGCCGTCGATCGTGCCCTGACGAACAGCAAGACTCATGTTCTGCTTGCGGATTCCGATGCCGATTCGCGCTCCGGTCTCGCCAGCCTGCTGGTGCGACAACAATTCCGTGTCACCGCTGTCGACAGCGGCACGCAGGTTTTGGAGCGGCTCGAGGGGGCGGAGGCGTTCGACCTGGTCGTTACAAACATCAATCTTTCCGACATGTCAGGCCATTGGCTGCTGGCGGAGATCCGGCTGCGCTACGGCGAGGATGCGCTGGGCGTGATCGCCGTGGATTCGAGTGGCGATCGCCAGCAGGCGGCCCGCTTCCTGCGCAACGGCGGAACGGAGTTCATTCAATCGCCGTTTCTGGTCGATGAATTCATCAGTCGAATTTTTCATGTCGCCAGCATTCAGAATCGTGTCCAGGCCCTGCACAATATTGCCGCGCGCGACTATCTGACGGACCTCTACAATCGCCGACACTTCTTCCAGGTCGGGCCGCGCCTCGTGGATCAATGCCTGCGTCGGGGCGGGACGACGTGCATCGCCATTCTCGACATCGACCATTTCAAGCGTCTGAACGACACGTATGGCCACGAGGTCGGCGATCTCGTATTGACGGCGGTTGCCCGGCGCCTGCGCGCCCAGGTGGGCGAGGAACATCTTCTGGCGCGTCTGGGTGGCGAGGAATTCGGCATCCTGTTCAACAGCCTCAACGTTGCCGATGCCAGCCGGTTTTGCGAGGACCTGCGACTCGACCTTGCCTCGGCAAAAGTGACTGCGGACGATGAAGAACTCTCGGTCACCGTATCGATCGGCTTGGCGATCATCGAGGGTCGCGAATCCTTCGACAACTATCTGAATGCTGCCGACCAGTTTCTCTATATGGCGAAATATGATGGCCGCAACCGGACCGTCTCCGAACTGACGCTGCTCAACGCAATGGCATCCTGAACACCCTGATCAAGTCCTGTCCGAACGTCGCGATGAACTCGCCCGCTGGTCTTAACGTGCGGCCTGAAGGGTCAGTTTGCGCTCGGCTCGCTCCTGCTGCGGCGAGCGGTTGTAGAGTTCGCGATAACACTTGGAAAAATGCGAGGCGGATACGAAGCCACAGGCGACAGCCACTTCAACGACGGGCATGGCCGACTGGACGAGCAGGTGCCGGGCGCGGTCAAGACGGATCTCCAGGTAGTAGCGGGCAGGCGAGCGGCCCATTTCCTGGCGAAACAACCGCTCGATCTGGCGGCGCGAGAGGCCGGCACTGTCGGCGATCTCGATCAGCGACAGGGGTTCTGAAAGATTGCCCTCCATCAGTTCGATGATCGACAGGACCTTGGCGTTCTGGACGCCGAGGCGGGCGCGCAGGGGCAGGCGCTGGCGGTCATGCGGGCCGCGCACGCGGTCCGTCAGAGCCTGCTCGCAGACGCGGTTGACGAGGTTTTCGCCAAAATCCTGATCAATCAGGTTCAGCATCATGTCGAGAGACGCCGTGCCGCCGGCGCAAGTGTAGATATTGCCGTCGATTTCATAGAGATCGGCATAGACATCGACCTGCGGGAAGCTTTCGGCGAAGCCGGGCAGGTTCTCCCAGTGGATCGCACAGCGTTTGCCGGTCAGAAGTCCGGCGGACGCCAGGACATGGGCGCCCGTGCAGAGGCTGCCGACGGAGACGCCGCGATTGTAGACTTCGCGCAGCCAGGCATTCACCGACTTGTTGTAGAAATCCTCGACATAGATGCCCGAACAGACGAGCACCATGGAGGGGCGGTTTTCACCGCCGAGATGTTTGCGTTCGTCGGCCAGCGAGGAGTTGACCTCGATGCCGATGCCGCTCGAGGAGAGCACCTGCAGCCCGTCCGTCGAGGCCAGACGCCATGTGTAGGCCTCATAGCCCAACATGCGGTTGGCGATGCGCAGGGTCTCGATCGCCGCTGAAAACGGCAGCATGGAGAAATTCGGTACCAGAAAGAAAACGAGAGACCGTTTTTTAGTCATTGGCTTGTTCATGAGACCGTTCCATGCCCAGAGGATGTCGCATTTGTCACGTGGAAGCCGGAGTTGTCGCTTGTCTGAATACGACATTCGCATGGATGTCCACGACTGGGAAGATGTATATTTTTGGGTCTGGTTTGAGACGGCTGCCAAAGTGGTCATGGCGTCATGCAGACGCCTATTCTTTTTGCTTTCAGCGTCGAACAGCGGGACTTCGGCAGGCAATTCCGCAGCGTGCGTGGCTTGGCGCGGTGTGCTTGTAGGTTGCGCAACTTTGTGAATTGCGACGTCTTTCGACGGCTTGGGCGTGTGTGTCGGAATCAGGCCATGCCCGGATCATACGAATTTGGCAGAGCGACAGGGCGCTGTCATCAAAAAGGGCACTCCGCCGTCATGGTGGAATGCCCTTTTCATACGCCGATCCATTTTCGACAGGACGGTCCGTCCTCTTGTTCTGTCGGGATCCGGACTGTCATCGTGCCGGCTTGCCTGTCTTTTCAGCGGTTGCGGACGGAAAGCCGATGTCCTTCAACGTGTCATAGGACAGGCCTTCGAAGGCGCGTTCGGTGCGGTGCTGTTGCCAGGCGTCGGCCATACGGGTGCGTGCCGTCTGAAACAGGGACAGCGCGGGCCGAAACAGGTTCGAGGACAGCCTCGGACGGCGTCCGGGCACGGTGTGTTCACAACTGGAGAGCGTCATTTGCTGGTTCCTTTTGAGGTTTGGTTTTCAAAAGGTCGCGACCATGTGAGGATAATGTCGCAACCCAATTCATCATTCAAACGAATATATTTGATGTTTTTCATCAAGGATCGTTGTGTTTCAGCTCCTTCGAAAAAGCGATGTCCTGCTGCAACGAAGCGGGTAGATTGGCAATTTCTGCGCGCGTCTGGCGGCGGAGGGCGGCGATCCTGCGCACCTGCCTGTTGTCGGTGATCTGCAGCAGCAGGGGGCTGACCATGCGGCCGATGCCAAGGACGAGTTGTCCGGCGCGCCCGCTAAGCGCTGGTGCGTGGTCGTGAGGGCCGGTTGAGTGGATGGACATGGCAGGCTCCTTTCGTCTCGCTTCGATGTTGCAACTTGACTATCGCTGCTCCCTCATGTTCAATCAAACGAAATGAAGTCATGATATCTTTCAGAAAAACTGATCCTGGAGTGTTTCGATGAACATGATGCTGCGGCATGCCCTTCCGCTTCTGGAAATGGACATTCTGAAGACCTTTGTCGCCATCGCCGAGACCGGCAATTTCACCACGGCAGCCGAAACCGTCTACCGGACGCCATCGGCCGTCTCGATGCAGATCAAGAAACTCGAGGAAATCCTCGGCTGCGTCCTCTTCCTGCGGGATGCGCGCTCCGTCTCGCTGACGCCCAACGGTGAACTGCTGCTCGGCTACGCCCGCCGGCTTCTGGCGCTGAACAACGAGACGGTGTCGCGCTTCCTTTTGCCGGACATGAACGGCGTCGTGCGCGTCGGTGCGCCGGAGGATATTGGGGAACGCATCCTGCCCGAAGTGCTGAAGCGGTTCGCCTTATCCTATCCGAACGTCACCGTCGACGTGATGATCGGCAACAGCAGCGTCCTGCGCAAGCGGGTCGAGGAGCACCGGATGGACATCGCCATCTTCAACAGCATGTGCGGTGAAAATACCGGTGGCGGTGAAATCCTGCTGTCGGAGAGACTGGTCTGGACCGGGACAAAATGCGGCACGGCCCATACCCGCGAGCCGCTGCCGATCTCGATGTGGGAGGATGGCTGCGTCTGGCGCTCGGATGCCGTCGAAAAGCTCGCGAAAGCAGGGCGAAAGTTCCGGGTCGCGTTCCTCAGCGCCCATACGACCGGCCAGCGGGCGGCCATCCAGGCCGACCTCGCGGTCGCCCCCCTGCCGCGCTATCTCGTGCAGGGCGATCTGGTGGCGCTGGGCGAGGTGGATGGCCTGCCGGACCTCGGCTCCTACAATATCGGCCTGCAGATCGTCGAAAACGCGTCGCCGCCCGTCCTGGCGGTGGCAGACTATGTCCGGGCGGCCTTTGTCGACCTCCAGTAAACCGGTTTAGCGCGCGGAGTTTTCAAGATCGGTGCTGTCCGCCAATTTCAGCCAGCGCAGCAAGCGGATTTCGTCTTCGTCCATCCAGCGGGCGGCTCGGCTTGCGCCACTCACCCTTATTTTCCGGAGCGCCGTTAGCCCGCCTTCGGGAAAATGCTGCAGAATCAGCGGATGGATATAGGACGAGCGACAGACGGCGCGGGTGTTGACCATGCGGCTTGCAACGCTGTCGATCGCCGCATTGATCTGGCGGGCAATCGCCGTCTGGCTATTGCCGGGTTCGAGCGCCGCAAGCGCGGTTGCCGCGTGGCGCGTTGCGCCCCAGGTGCGGAATTGGCGCGAACTGAATTCCGCACCGGCGGCCTCCCTGATATAGGCGTTCACATCCTGGGAACTGATCGGATGGCGGTTGCCGTCCGCGTCGATATATTGGAACAGCCGCTGGCCGGGCAGTTCCTGCAGCATGCGGATCGTGCGGGTGATGCGCCGGTCGTTGTGGCTGAGTTTCCATTCCTTGCCGGACTTTCCCTTGAACTGGAAATGCACCGTGGAACCGTCGATCTTCACATGTTTGTTGCGCAGCGTCGTCAGCCCGTAGGAGCCGTTTTCCTGCGCGTAGGTCATGTTGCCGATGCGGATCAGAAGATTGTCGAGCAGCCAGACGACGGTCGCCAGGGCCTTTTCCATGCATGGCTTCTGACGCCTGAGATCGCTATCGACCCGTTCACGGATTTTCGGAAGGCTGGCCGCAAATTGGGTCAGCAGCGCAAACTTTGCCCTGCCACGTGCTTGCGACCATCCGGGATGGTAGCGATATTGCTTGCGGCCCCTCGCGTCACGTCCGGTTGCCTGGAGATGGGTGGTCGGGTCCGGCGAGATCAGCACGTCGGTATAGGCGGGCGGGATGGCAAGGGCCGCGATACGCTCCAGTGCCTCCCGGTCCGTGATCCGCTTGCCATCGCCGCTGCGGTAGTGAAAACCGCGCTTGCCCTGCCGGCGGGTGATGCCGCCCTCAAGGCTGGTCGCATAGGTGAGCGCGTCGAGGGCAGGCGTATCGGCTTCGTCACGCCGCGTGCGTGTTCCGTGCATGGCATGGTTTCCGTGAGGGGGTGGACAGGGTCACAGTCCCCATAAACGCGATGCGGATCGACTTGGTTCCTTTCCTGAAAGAAGCAGGAGCCGTATCAGTCGCGACTGCGCCTGCGGCGACGGCCGCCGCCTTCGCCACCGCCATCGTCCGCCATGACCTTGCGTGCCGGCAGGGTCACCACGGCCGAAAGCTTCGGGAAGGTATCGACCTTGTTCGGGAGCGCCATGGCGTAGACGAAATGCTCCTGGAATTTCGGCTCCAGCGCCGTCTCGATCTTTTCGATCCGGTTGACCATGGTTTCGATCTCGCGGCGGTGGTCACGGTTGAGAAGCGCCATCAGCGCGCCGGTGCCTGCGGCATTGCCGACGGCCTTGACTTCAGACAGGTCGCAGTCCGGAATGAGCCCCAGCACCATGGCGTATTTGGGATCGATGAACGAGCCGAAGGCGCCGGCGAAACGGATCGTATCGACATGATCGATCCCGAGCTTTTCCATCAGCAGCTTGATACCGGCATAAAGCGCGGACTTGGCAAGTTGAATGGCACGCACGTCGTTCTGGGTGACGGTGATGCGCTGTTCGCCATCATGCAGCAGATAGGAGAAGGTGCGGCCGCTCGGGAGGATGCGCGGACTTTTTTCCGCCATCGTGCCGTCGACGACGCCGTCTTCCGAGATGATGCCGGCGAGGTACATTTCGGCGACGACTTCGATGATCGCCGAGCCGCAGATGCCAGTGACGCCGACAGAGGCCGCGTCCTCGGCAAAACCCTGTTCATCCGACCATTTCTCGACGCCAATGACCCGAAATTTCGGCTCCAGCGTCACCGGATCGATCCGCACACGCTCGATGGCGCCGGGCGCGGCCCGCTGGCCCGACGAAATTTCGGCACCTTCGAAGGCCGGGCCGGTGGGCGAGGACGCCGCAACGACGCGCTGGCTATTGCCCAGTACGATTTCGGCATTTGTGCCAACATCGACGAGCAGCATCATCTTGTCCTGGCGATAGGGACCCTCGGCCAGCGTTGCGCCGGCTGCGTCAGCACCAACATGGCCGGCAATGCAGGGCAGCATGTAGAGCCGCGCACCGCGATTGACGTCGATGTCGATCTCGTGTGCCCAGAACTGCAGCGCTCCGGAAACGGCAAGCGCGAACGGCGCCTGGCCCAGTTCGGTCGGGTCGATGCCGAGGAACAGATGGTGCATGATCGGATTGCCGACGAAGACCATGTCGAGAATGTCGTGACGATCGACCTGACCTTCCGCGCAGACCTTGCCGATCAGCACGTTGATTGCCTCGCGCACGGCCTTCGTCATGGCTTCCCGGCCGTCCGGGTTCATCATCACATAGGAGACGCGGCTCATCAGGTCTTCGCCGAAGCGGATCTGCGGATTGGAGGTGCCGGACGACGCGACGATGCGGCCCGACAGCAGGGAGACGAGATGCATGGCGATCGTCGTCGATCCGATGTCGCAGGCGATGCCATAGGCTTCATTTTTCAGGCCCGGCCAGAGCGAGACGATGAAGGGACGCGACGAATCCATGTCGCGGTGGATGGCGGCGGTCACACCCCAGTTGCCCTTGCGCAGGATGCCCTGGATCTGCGGAATGAGATGCGGCGCGATCAGGAGATCCTTCCAGCCCCAGTCCTTTTCCAGCATAACCTTCAAACGGTCGAGATCGCCGAGCGGCTTGTGCATATCAGGCTCGTCGACCTCGACGTAACAGAGCTGGACTGCAGCATTGCGCTCGATCACACGGTCTGTGGCCGCCTTGCGCACCACCTGTGCATTGATCACCGTATCCTGCGGCACGTCGATGACGAGGTCGCCAAGGATCTGGGCTGAACAGGAGAGACGCCGGCCATCGGGCAGGTCGCGCACCGAGGCGTAACGCTGCTCCTTGGGGCCAAGCGGAGAGATGTGGTCGTTCGAAGAGACGATCTTGTGCTTGGCGAAATTGCCTTCCTGCACGGTCACCTGACAGCGGCCACAGGTGGCGCGACCGCCGCAGACACTCTCGACATAGACGCCAAGCTGACGGGCCGCATCGAGCACCGGCGTACCGACCGGAAAATGGCCGCGCTTGCCGGATGGCATGAAGAGGACGAGGGGATCGCTTTTGTTCTGCTCAGCCGACACGGTCAGTTCATTCCTTTTAAGCCTTGGCTATCTGCTCAGACGCTGCGCATTGGCGCGAACGCGCTTGCCGTAGGGTTCGAGGGCCGCAACGGCGACGCGGTCGGAGGCACCGGCCATGCCGGCACAGGTTCCGGTGGCAAGCGCCGTGACGGCAATCATGCCTTCCTTTACCATGGCCATGTTGACGGCCATGACGCTCTCGACGGCTGCGGACAGTTTCTCGTTGATCATCTGGCCGACTTCGGCCGGCCCGCCCGTTGATCCGCTCAGGCTCGATGCGGCAAGGTCCTGCAGGCGCGACGACATGACCATCGGGGCCTGGAACCAGAGGCTCGCACATTCGTCGAGCAGATCAGCACTGAAAAACATCTTGTCTCTTTCCGGGCGGGTTTCCGCCTTTTGCGCCCGATCCCGCCGGATGATTCCGGGGGATCAGGCTTTATTCCAGCCGCTGGCGGCTTTATTCCGGACGGGCGCGGCCGGCACGTCCGCCGCGACGACCGCTGGAGGCGCCGGGGGCAGCCGTCGAGGCCGCTACGGCTTCACCAGGCTTGTGGTCACGATAGGACATGATCCAGTTGCCGCAGTTCGGGTCCGTTCCGTTCAGCACGTTGGCGGCGCGCACGGCTTCCATTTCCTGCGGACGGCAGGGGTTCATGATCGCCGACGTCATGCCGGCACCGATGACCATCGGGATGAAGCCGGCATTGATGCCGTGGCGATGCGGCAGGCCGAACGAGATGTTCGACAGGCCGCAGGTGGTGTTGACCTTCAATTCGTTGCGCAGGCGGTAGAGCAGCGCAAAGACCTGGCGGCCGGCATCACCCAAGGCACCGATCGGCATCACCAAGGGATCGACGACGATATCGTGCGGCTTGATACCATAGTCCATGGCACGCTCGACAATTTTCTTCGCAACTGCGAAACGAACGTCGGGGTCCATCGAAATGCCGGTCTCGTCGTTGGAAATGGCAACGACAGGAACGTCGTATTTCTTGCAGAGCGGCAGGATGGCCTCAAGCTTCTCCTCCTCGCCTGTGACCGAATTGACCAGCGGGCGACCCTTGGCGACCTTGAGTGCCGCTTCGATGGCAGCGGTGACCGAGCTGTCGATCGACAGCGGTACGTCAACAAGGCCCTGGACGATCTCCATGGTCCGCACAAGCAGGCCCGGCTCGGTTTCATTCGGGTTGACCGAGGTGACGCCGGCATTGACATCGAGCATGGTGGCGCCGGCGGCGACCTGTTCCAGCGCGTCCCGGATGACGGTGTCGAAATTGCCCTCGATCATCTCGGCGGCCAGTTTCTTGCGGCCGGTCGGATTGATGCGCTCGCCGATGACGCAGAAGGGCTGGTCGAAGCCGATGATGATTTCGCGTGTGGCGGAGGCAACGATGGTGCGGGTCATGTCTGATCCTCTGGTCGGGTGGCGCATCCGGTCTGTCTGGATGGCCCGTTTGTTTAGGATAACCGGCGTGTTTTAGGAAGGTGCGCCTGACAGCGGCACCCTGATTGTTGCAGGAAGGCGGTCAGTGCGGCCGATGGGCCGCGACGTCGGCCATTTCCTCCTGGTTTTCGGTCTTGCCATCGCGCAATGCGTCCATGCGTTCGGCCACCAGTGCGTCGCCAAGGTTGGATTCGCGCTTCCACGGCGTACGCCCCTTGAGGACGCCGGATTCGTGGACGATCTCGGCCACATATTCTTCCTGGCGGTAGGCCATGACGTGCACGCCGGACACGCCCGCGATCTCCTTCACCTCATTGATGATGTCAATGCAGAGCTGTTTTCCCTCCTTCTTCTGGTCCTGCGCGCCTTCGAGGCGGGCAATGATCGAATCGGGAATGTGGATGCCGGGCACGTTCGAACGGATCCATCTCGCGGTCTTGGCGGAGGCAAGCGGGCCAACGCCGCAGAGGATGTAGCATTTCTCGTCCAGGCCGAGATCGCGCACCTTCTCCATGTAGGTGCGGAACATCGGCACGTCGAAGCAATACTGGCTCTGCACGAATTGCGCGCCGGCCTCGATCTTCTTGGCGAGGCGATAGGGACGAAAATCATAGGGCGGCGCGAAGGGGTTGATGGCCGCCCCCAGAAACACCTGCGGCGGTGTCGTCAGCTTGCGGCCCGACAGGAACTTGCCGTTGTCGCGCATGATCCGGACCGTTTCGAGCAGCGACATGCAGTCGAGGTCGAAGACGGGCTTTGCGCCCGGCTGGTCGCCGGCCTGCACGCCGTCGCCGGTCAGGCACATGATGTTGGCCACGCCCATGGCGGCAGCCCCCAGCACGTCGCCCTGGATGGCGATGCGGTTCTTGTCGCGGCAGGCGATCTGCATGATCGGCGCATAACCCATGCGGGTCAGAAGGGCGCAGATGCCGACCGACGACATATGGCAATTGGCGCCGGAGGCATCGACGGCGTTGATGCCGTCGACCCAGCCCTCGAAGATCGCGGCGCGCTCGTAGACGTCCTGCGGATTGGCACTGTCGGGCGGGTTGAGCTCGGCTGTTACGGCAAATTCACCGCGCCTGAGCACACGCTCCAGCCGTCCGCGCGAAGAATGCCCGGGCAGGGGATCGAGCGGCAGGTCGCGTCCAAGCGGGTTTTCGTCGATATGCGCCATGGCTCAGGCGTCCTTCGCTGCCGCTTCGCGGGCTTCTGCGGCCTGCGCGGTGACGCGCAGCCAGGAGGATGTTTCGCGCAGCGACTGATTGACCGGCTGCTGCACCTTGAGGATCGCGTCGCCGCCGACCATGCTGCGCGAGCCTTCCCAGGCCTTGACCCAGACGCAGGGCATGTCGGGCTCGACTTCGCAGTTGCCATTGGCGCGCACGCCGCCGCAGGGGCCGTTGCGCAGCTGTTTCGGACAGTTCATCGGGCAGGACATGCCCGTCGACGACAGCACGCACTGGCCGCACATGCGACAGTCGAACATGAGGCCCTTGACGTTGCGCTCGATGAAGGTGATCGGCGCTTCCACGCGGCTGTAGCCGATCGCCTTCCAGAGCGGGTGCAGAAGCAGGAAGGTGCTGGCAAAGCGATGGTAGAACCATTCGAGGAAGCGCGCGTGGCGCACGGCCCAGAGCCGGATCGTATAGCTGCGGCGGGCACGCCGGTTGGGTGACACCCCGGATGGCGTGAAGGCGCCGGTGGCAGCCTTTTTGGCGGGGGCGGCATTGCCGGGTTTTGCGTCAGCCATTGTCCTTGCCACCCGCTTTCACCAGCGCCACCAGCCGTTCCTTGTCGTAGGCCGCCTCGATTTCCGCTGCCGCGGTGTCGGCTTCGGCTTCAAGGTCGTCGGAAACAGGGGTCGGGGCGGCCTTGCGCCATTCGGCAAGATAGTCGCCGGATTCGGCAGCCCCGGTGCGCATGGCCGCCATGTCGATCGCTTCGGTGAAACGCAGGGAGAGTTCGCGCTTGGCGGTCTTGCGTCCCTGTTTGATGATGACCTGCGCGGGAATATCGCGCCAGTATACGATAATGCGGTCTGCCATCTCTGTGAATTCTCCTCTTGTCCGACAATGCGCATGTCGGTGGCTCGTGGCTCATCTCGCCACGACGCGCGACAGGCTCAAAAGCGACCTTCCTGCAGCATCGGCGAAATATACCGGAAAACGATGATAGGGCGTGGACGTGCCGACTACCAGATGCGGCGCGCGATGCCATTCCAGAGCCATGTCCAGATCGGCGGATGATACCATTGCTTGGAGGGGCCGGACGTCGCGACCGGACGGATCGCGCCGTCCAGAACGTCCTCGATCGCCCTGATCGCGATGTCGGTGGAAGCAGCCGTCTGCAACAGCGGGTAGGTGTGCAGCGTGTCGCGCTTCGACGGGGTCATGCGCGACTGGTAGAGGACGTCGCCGGTATCGACGCCGGCATCGACGAGATGCACGGTCGCACCGAAATTGGCCGCGTCGCCGCTGGCCAGCGCCCAGTATCCGCCCATCAGGCCGCGATAATGCGGATTGATGCCGGCATGGAAATTGAGGACGGGACAGGGCAGGGCTGACAGCGTGGCGCGGCTCAGCATGCGGCAGCTGATCAGGAAAACAACGTCGGGGGCAAGATCGCATATGCGCGCTGCGGCCGAGGCTTCATTGATGCTGCTGATGGGCAGCACGGCAATCGCCGGATTTTGTTCGTCGCTGACGCCGTAGTCGCGCAGGATCTCGACGGCGCGCAGATGTGTGAAGCGCTTGCCGACCTTCGAAACAACCATGGTGGCAAATTGTCCGGCAGCGGCGATCCAGCCAAGTTTCCGGGCGCGGCGCCTCAAAAATACTGATTTTGATTCGGGCTCCTCCTGGACGACCGTGATCGCTTCGGTCCCGAAGCGGCTCGCCAGCGCGTTGATCATGATCTGCGGATTGGCTCCGCCTGCGGTGACGACGACGATGCGGGGGCCGGATGCCGTGTTGTCGCGCATGCGCCCGCCCTAGAACAAAAAGCTGAGGAGGGTACCGGCGGCAAACACCACGGCGGTGGCGATCGCGATCGATCCGACGCCGATCGTCGTTCCGACCAGAAGGCTGATGCCGTCACGCTCCGTATGGGCAAAGCCGATGATGGCGAGCGCAAAGGCCGGCAGCCAGTTTCCAAACGGGATCGGCAGGAAGATGACAATCGCAAGGATCAGCGCCAGAAGGCCGACGAGACGCTCGCAAAACCGGCTGCCGAGAAACCAGGCACGCGGCTTGACCAGACGTTCGGCGCGCACCAGCCAGGGCGTGATGCGGGTGACGATGGCGGCAAAACTCGCCTGTTCGAAGGCATAATCGCCCATGCGCTTCGGAAGCCAGATGCGCGTCCGGCGCGAGGCGAACATCTGCCAGGCAACGAAGATCAGCGGCAGGCCGAGAATGAAGGTCGCCCCCGGCGGCAAGGGAATGAGATTGGGCAAAGCAAAGACGACGAGGAAGGCGCCGAAGGAGCGGTCTTCCATGGCGACCGCGATGTCGCGCAGCGTCACTTTCGGTCCGGAGTTGAGTGCGAGATTGCGCAGCAGATGCGAAAGCTGGCGATCGGAATGGCCGTGTGCTCGAGACTTGGCCTGTGTGCCCGTAGAAAACGTGTCCGTCATCTCTTCCCCGTTCAGTTCCGTTTCTTGCTTGTTGTCGATCAGTCTGGTGCGGTGTGCTTACGATCGACTTAAGGCAGGGATGAGGAAAAGCTTAAAATTGTTCGCAAGGCTAACGGAAGGTTTCGACCGCCCGTCGTCAGAGGGTGAGCAGCGCAGGCGTCAGATCGCCATAACCGGTATGACGATATTCATAGGCAAGGCCGAGCGTTTCGGCGGCGGCTTTCGCCTTGGCCTGAAGGGCCGCATCCTCCACCTGCGACAGATAGATCAGCTTGCGGTAATGGCCGAAATACATGTCGCGCAGCTCGGGGTGGCGATCAAGCCCGAGCGGTTCGATGACAAACGCCTCGAACTGGCGGGCGAGAAAATCGGTAAGGAAGAACGCCGTGAAGTCTTCGTCCCAGCGCGATTCGAAATCGGCATTGCCGGCAAAGAAGGAAAAACAGTGTGGCCCGGCGATGCGCCCGACCTTTTCTTCTTCGCAGAGCCGGTCGAGATGCCCGCCGGTGCCGCAATCGGCATAGGCGACGAAAATGCGCTCGAAACCCGCAGCCCGCGCCTTGTCGATCGCCACCTTGATGCCCGGCGTGATCTTGTCCGGCGTATTGTGCCAGATGGCCGGCAAACAGGCGAGGTCAATATGATCGAGACCGTTGGCTTCGCAGACCGCCAGAATTTCACGGGCGATCGCACCGCAGGCAATCACGTGAACTTTTTCCGCACTCGTGCGTTTCATGGCTGTTGGATCACTTCCATCGCAGTTTCATGTTGAACCAATCTAAAGGAATCCAGACCATGACAGCAAAGACAATCGCGACCGTTGGCGTCGTTCTCTTCGCACTCACCACACTCAGCGCCTGCGGCAACACGATCCGTGGCGTCGGCCGTGATGCTGCGAACACGGTGGATGCAACGCAGGATGCCGGCCGCAACGTCGAACGCGCTGCCAACTAAGATTTCTGAGTTCCCGAATGAAAACGGCCGCGCCTTTGACAGGCGCGGCCGTTTTCGTTTCTCCGGTGTCATTTGGAACCGATCAGGCGCCGGACATCTGGTTGTGCTTGCGCTTCATGAATTCCTTGGCTGTCTCGACGGCGACGGCTGCATCGCGGCAATAGGCATCGGCGCCGACAGCCCTGCCGAATTCCTCGTTCAGCGGCGCACCGCCGACCAGCACGACATAGTCGTCGCGCATGCCCTTTTCCTTCATCGTGTCGATCACGACCTTCATATAGGGCATGGTCGTCGTCAGAAGGGCGGACATGCCGAGAATGTCCGGCTGCTCGCGCTCGATGGCCTCGAGATAGTTTTCGACGGGATTGTTGATGCCGAGGTCGATGACGTCAAAGCCAGCCCCTTCCATCATCATGCCGACGAGGTTCTTGCCGATGTCGTGGATGTCGCCCTTGACGGTGCCGATGACCATTTTGCCCTGCTTCGGCGCGCCGGTGGCGGCGAGCAGCGGACGCAGGATGAACATGCCGGCCTTCATGGCATTGGCCGAGAGCAGCACTTCTGGAACGAACAGGATGCCGTCGCGGAAATCCACGCCGACGATCCGCATGCCTTCGACCAGCGCCTGGGTCAGGACGTCGTAGGGAACCCAGCCGCGCTTCAGCAGGATATTGGTCGCATCCTCGATCTCTTCCTTCAGGCCGTCATAGAGATCGTCGTGCATCTGCTGCACAAGCTCTTCGTCGGAAAGATCCTCGAGAATGATTTCGTCGTCTGCCATGATCGGTTTCCTCGGTTTGTGCGCCCGGTCAGCATGGTCCGGTCACAGCGCATCTGTCAATAAAGCATCCTTGCCGGCATCGCTCCGTCCCACCGGCGCCAACGCCCAGAGCGAAGCACGAAATGCCTCGACACTGCCTCCAGCCTGTCATCGTTAACCGCATTGCGACGGAAACCCCTTTTCGAAAGCGACGCCGCATGCGATGAAAAACGACGATAACCGTCCAGCGCTATTTTGTAGCCGAATCTGCTTAACAAAAACAACAGATTATGAGCGGGTTCAGAGCCTGTGCCGGCCGGTCTGGAACAACGATGGCAACGCGTAGCGGAGGCGGCAAATGCGCCATGCCTGCGCGGGTATCCGACCTGCGTCACTTGGTGACGCATTAAGAACCGTCTCGACTTGGCCTGTTGGTAGCATAGTTTTCGAATGACGGTGCAGCGACTGCACGGGAGCGAGGAAGACAGAGATGAGCGACAAGATCGAACAGACCGAAGCTGAAGCCGGCGGTCGCCGCACGCGCGGCGAAGGCCGCGGAGCCGCCGCCCGCCGGGCGTCGCGGACCGGTGGAGGCGCTGGCCCCTCACTGCCGTTCATCACCCGCAAGATCAAGGAATACGAGGTCCTCGATGAAGACGGCCTGCAACTGATCGAGAACAATGCCGATCTTATCCTCGAGGAAATCGGCATCGAGTTTCGTGAAGATCCGGAAGCGCTGGAGCTGTGGAGGCAGGCCGGCGCCGACGTGCGTGGCGAAAGGGTGCATTTTCCCAAAGGTCTCTGCCGCGAACTGTTGAAGACCGCGCCGTCGAGCTTCACCTGGCATTCCCGCAATCCCGAGCGCAACGTCACCATCGGCGGCAAGGCCACCTGCTTTGCGCCGGTCTACGGCCCCCCCTTCGTGCGCGACCTCGAAGGCGTGCGCCGCTATGCGACGATCGAGGATTTTCGCAATTTCGTGAAGCTCGCCTATATGGCGCCGTCGATCCATTCGTCCGGCGGCACGGTCTGCGAGCCGGTCGACGTGCCGGTCAACAAGCGCCACCTCGATATGATCTACAGCCATATCAAATATTCCGACAAGCCTTTCATGGGCTCGGTGACGGCGCCTGAACGCGCCGAAGACACGATCGCCATGGCCAAGCTGGTTTTCGGCGACGAATTTGTCGAAAACAACTGCGTCACGCTCAACCTGATCAACGCCAATTCGCCGATGGTCTTCGACGAGACCATGGTCGGGGCGCTGAAGGTCTATGCGCGCCATAACCAGGCCTGCGTGATTTCGCCGTTCATCCTGTCCGGTGCCATGAGCCCGGTCACGGTTGCCGGCACGCTGACGCAGATTCTGGCTGAGGTTCTGGCCGGTGCCGCCTTCACGCAGCTGATCCGCCCCGGCGCACCGGTTCTGTTCGGCACGTTTGCCGCCTCGATCTCGATGCAATCCGGTGCGCCGACCTTCGGATCGCCGGAGCCGTCGCTGGTTTCCTACGGCGCTGCCCAGCTCGCCCGCCGTCTCGGGCTTCCGTTCCGCACCGGCGGCTCGCTCTGCGGCTCCAAGGTTCCGGATGCGCAGGCAGCGCACGAATCGGCCAATACGATCAACATGACGCTGCTTGCCGGGACCAACTTCGTGCTGCACGCGGCCGGCTGGCTCGAAGGCGGTCTGGTCTCCTCCTACGAGAAGTTCATGATCGATCAGGACCAGCTCGGCATGATGCAGAAACTCGCAGAAGGCATCGATCTTTCGGAGAATGCGCAGGCGCTCGACGCCATCCGCGAAGTCGGTCCCGGCAGCCATTATCTCGGCTGCGCCCACACCCAGGCCAATTTCCAGACGGCCTTCTATCGCTCGGCGCTGGCCGACAATAATTCCTACGAACAGTGGGAAGTCGAAGGCGAAAAACGCATCGAGCAGCGGGCCAACGCGCTGTGCCGCAGCTGGCTCGACCAGTACGAGGCCCCCCATCTTGATCCCGCGATCGATGATGCGCTGAAGCAGTTCATCGCCGAGAAGAAGGATTCCATGCCCGACGCCTTCACCTGAAGCGAGCCCGAGAGCGCCAGGGAGCAAGGCGGCACGGCAAAAGTGGCGGACCTCATACAAAAGGAGGTCTGGCGGTCGCACTACAACGCGGTTCGCGGGCCAATGCCGAAATGACGGATGACAACCGATCAGTTGAGCAAGTCCGTGCGGTTCTCGAACCGCACGGACTTTTTTTGCGCGGCACGGTGAACTTCGCATTGGGCGAAACGGCGCCGGATCTTGCCGATGGTCGGCCCGCGCGTTCCGTAGTCCTGATCGGCAATGTCGGCAGTTCGATATGGCCGGCGTTCGAGCGCTGGCGCGGCAGCGCAGCCCCGACCGATCATCCTCTCGACGACTGGACAAAATCGGTAATCCGGCCGGTCGCCACAGCCTTTGGCGCAACACCGTTTTTCCCGTCCGATCCGCCGTTTCAGCCGTTCCAGCAATGGGCGGTGCGGGCGGAGGGGATCAAGACTTCGCCGCTCGGCATCCTGATCCATCCGCAATACGGCCTCTGGCACGGCTATCGTGCGGCGCTGGCGTTCGACCGTGCGCAGCTGCAGACGGGCGCCGACAAGACAGAGCATCCGTGCGATAGCTGCCGGGACAAGCCCTGTCTTTCATGCTGTCCGGTCGATGCGGTGCAGCCGGGCGGGTTTGCGGTTTCGGCCTGCCGGACGCATCTTGCAACAAAGGCAGGTGCTGATGGCTGTGGGGAGGGCGGCTGTATAGCGCGCAATGCCTGTCCCGTTGGCACGGACTATCGCTATAAACAGGCGCAGTTGCAGTTTCACATGGCGGCGCTTTGGCGACCGCTTTGAACCGGCATCTTCGCGATTTTGCCGCAATCGGCGGTGATGCAGGACGGGAAAAGAGGGGTTGCTGTCTTGCACGCACTGAAAAGCCTGATGATCATCCTTGCCGGGTTTCTCGCCGGTGGCAAGACGGCGGATGCGGCCTGTCGGCATATTGCCCCCGCGGGCGGCGATTACACGATCTGCAGCTTCGACCCGGCCAGCACCGAGATCCGCACCTACAACAAAGATCGGAGAGGCGTGCCTTACCGATCGTTCAAGGCTTTGGCCGACGATCTCCGGTTCGACCGCGAAACTATGGTTTTCGCCGTCAATGGTGGCATGTATCACGCCGACCTGTCTCCGGTCGGCCTGTTCACCGAGGTCGGCATTGAAAAGCAGCCAATCAGCACAAAAGCCGGCTGGGGCAATTTCCATCTCCTGCCGAATGGCGTGTTCTTCGTTGTGCCGGGCAAAGCTGGCGTTCTGGAAACGGGAGCCTTTCTCAAGGCGGGCTTAAAGCCGATCTATGCGACGCAGTCTGGGCCGATGCTGGTGATCGACGGCGTCCTGCATCCGCGCTTTCTGGCCGACAGCGACAGCCTGAAGATCCGCAACGGCGTCGGAATCGATCGCGACGGGATCGTGCATTTCGTGGTTTCGAACGGACCTGTCCGCTTTTACGATTTCGCTGTTCTGTTTCGGGATCGTCTCGACTGCCCGAATGCGCTGTTTCTCGACGGCTCCATCTCCAGCCTGTTTGCGCCTGACATCGGTCGTCACGACCGCATTTTCCCGATGGGGCCGATCATTGCGGTGGTGGAACGCCGGCGTTGAGGCCAGAATAAAAAAAATCTTGTCAGGCACCCAAGGAATGTCCTCCAGCAGACGTCTAGTGTGATGAGGACTTAAAAAGCGGGCGGGATCTTGGACGCGACGTTGATCGAGAGTGCACAAAAGGGGGACCGGCAGGCGTTCAGCGCGCTTCTGGAACAGCACTATGATTTTGTCCATGCGGTTGCTTGGCGGTGGTCGGGCAATCGTGCGGATGCGGAGGACATCACCCAGGATGTCTGCGTCAAACTTGGTCAAGCCATCCGCAGCTTTCGCGGCACAAGCCGCTTCCGGACCTGGCTCTATACGCTGACGCTCAATGCTGTCCGCGATCATCAGCGCAAGGCATCGCGCGAACGGCGCAATGCCGGACAGTTCATCGCCGACCCGGCCTTTGCGGCAGTTGCGGCGGCCAATGACAATACGGCGCAGGCCGATGCCCTTTGGGCAGCGGTGCGCAGCCTGCCGGAAAAACAATGCGATGCCGTGCTGCTCGTCTATGCCGAGGGTTTGAACCACGCTGCCGCCGCCGATGTCATGGGCTGCTCCGAGGGCACCGTGTCCTTTCATGTGCATGAGGCGCGCAAAAGATTGAAAATCCTGCTCGGCAGGGAGACGGTGTGATCATGACCGACGAACTCGACAGACTTTCGAAGACCGCAACGCCTGCAGCGTCTGCAGATGCGCGGGCGCGGGCGGTTGCTGCAGCGATGCAGGCGTTCGACGCGCAGGACGCGGGCAAAGAAAAGTTTTCGACCGCCCCCCAAGGAAAACAGAACGGCTGGCGTCAAAGCTCCATCATCAACTGGATATGGAGCCCCATCATGAACAGGAAACTTCTGGCCGGCTCGGCACTCGCCACGCTTCTCGTGGTCCCTGCCGCCGCCTTTCTGACCCTCGAACTCACGCGCGGCAATCTGCCTGTTGGCAAGCCGGATCTCGAGATTGCCGGCGATGTGCTGCCAACGGAAAATCCGAAAATTGGCGACGAGGCTGCTGCGGATGCAGCGAAAACGAAGGCCGTGCCCCTCGAGCAAGAAACGGCAGTCAAACCAACCGACTTGACGGGGGAGCCTGTTGGGATGCTGTTGAAGGAAAATAACCCCTCCGAGGATGCAGGTCGCAGTTCGGATGGGAAAAAGCTTGCGCCGATCGCTGATGGGGCTGCATCCGGTGTGCAGCCACAGCGCGCGGAATCGCAGTCAGTGGACGCTGCGGCACCGGTCGGGACGCTCACACGGACACGACAGGTCACCACGATGATGCAGGAGGCGATGCCTGCTCCGTCTTTGCTTCCGGATGGTCTTCTGCCGCAGCCGGAGAAGAGCGGTGATCGCTTTTCAAGCGAGGATAACAATCCGGTCAAGAGCGTTGCCTCCGATCCGGTCTCGACCTTTTCCGCCGATGTCGACACGGCCTCCTATGCCTTTGTTCGCAAGGCGCTTCTGGCCGGCGGTTTGCCGGACAAGGACAGCGTGCGGGTCGAGGAGATGGTCAATTATTTCCCCTATGACTGGCCGGGACCGGAGACCGACGCCGCGCCGTTCAAGGCGACGGTCAAGCTTCTGCCGACCCCCTGGAACCCGAACACCCGGCTGATGCATATCGGGATCAAGGGCTATGATGTCCTGCCGGCGGCTGCGCCGCGCGCCAATCTGGTCTTTCTCATCGACGTCTCGGGTTCGATGGAGGAGCGAGACAAGCTGCCGCTTCTGAAAAGCGCTTTCCGCCTTCTCGTCGAAAAACTCAAACCCGACGACACGGTCTCGATCGTCACCTATGCCGGCAATGCCGGCACGGTGCTGGAGCCGACAAAGGTCAAGGACAAGCAGACGATCCTGTCGGCCATCGACACGCTTCAGCCGGGTGGCGCAACGGCGGGTGCGCAGGGGATCGAGGCAGCCTATGCGCTGGCGCAAAGCGGTTTTGCCAAGGATGGCGTCAACCGCATCCTGCTGGCGACCGATGGCGATTTCAACGTTGGCCCTGCCAGCGACGATGCGCTGAAGGCCGTCATTGAGGAGAAGCGCAAGGCTGGCATTTTCCTCTCGGTGCTCGGTTTCGGGCGTGGCAACTACAATGATGCGCTGATGCAGACGCTGGCGCAGAATGGAAACGGCATTGCCGCCTATATCGACACGTTGGCCGAGGCGCAGAAAGCCCTGGTCGAGGAGGCCGGATCGCAGCTATTCCCGATCGCCAGGGATGTGAAGTTCCAGGTCGAGTTCAACCCGACACAGATCGCCGAATACCGGCTGATCGGCTATGAAACGCGGGCGTTGAAGCGCGAGGATTTCAACAATGACCGCGTCGATGCCGGCGATATCGGCTCCGGCCATCGGGTGACGGCGATCTATGAGGTGACGCCGAAGGGCAGCCCGGCCGTGTTGAACGACGATTTGCGCTACCAGGCGGGGAAGACATCGGAAGAAGCGGCGGTAGCGCCGGGCAAGGGGGGCGAGCTGGCCTTCCTGAAGATCCGCTACAAGCAGCCGGATAGCGACACCAGCCGCCTGATCACCACGCCGGTGACCGAGGAAAACGCTGTCACCAGCCTCGACGCGGCAGGCGCGGATGCCCGATTTTCGGTGGCGGTTGCCGCCTTCGGGCAGAAGCTGCGCGGCACGGATGCAGTCGCAGCCTATGCCTATGACGCCATCCTCGAACTTGCCGCAGGCGCCAGAGGCGACGATCCCTATAGCTACCGTGCCGAATTCCTCAATCTTGTCCGGCTCGCAAAAAGCCTGTCCGGCGAGTGACGGACAAAGTTCCTGGCTGGCAGGGCTGGTCACTGGAAAAGCCGGTGATCGGCCGGGCGGTTCAGGCCTTCGGGTAGGCACGCTCCAAACCGCCGGAGCGGACAAGGCCTGTACGGAAAGCGGCAAAGGCGGCGTGCTGGCTCGAGCGCGCCGCTTCCATGAGCCGGATCTGCAGCCGGGCGGGGGCATGGGTGCCGATCCACTCGCCGGCCGTCTCGAGTTTCAGGGAGTTCAGGAAGCGCGCTTCCGAGGCGAGATCGAGATAGCGGTACAGACCCTCGAGAAGATTTCCGTCCTGCGCCGCGTTCTCCATCAGGAGACGCAGGTAGGACTGCTCGGTCTCGCCAAGATTAGCAAGTTTGCTTGCGACGGCGTCGCGATCGGGAAATGCGGCAGCTGTACCGTTCATGCTTGGTCTTTCCTGTCTGTCTCTGTCGGCTGGAGGTCTGTTGACCGCTACTTCCGGAACGGTGCGGTTCGCGCCGGGCGGGCCGGAACGTCGATGTGGTCCGGCTCCAGTCCGGCCTTTTCCCGGTCGATCATCCGGATATAGGCGTCTTCGAGATGGCGGGTGAAGCGCTCGGTATCGAAGAGCGGCGCTGAGAAGCGATTTTCCACCAGTTTGTCGCGGATCGCTTTCAGCTGATCGGGATTGCTGGCGAGTGTCTTGCAGAGCGCCACATAGCCAGCGGCGTCTGCGGCGATCAGTTCGGGCACGGCGAGCGCCGTCAGCAGGCTTTCCGACACGCGCGATGCAAAATGACTGCCCTTCATGGTGACAACCGGCAGTCCAGCCCAGAGCTTGTCGGATGTCGTCGTGTGACCGTTATAGGGAAAGGTATCGAGGCCGATATCGGCGGCCTGCAGGCGGGCGATGTGTAGGTCGTAGGCCAAGGATTTCGCAAAGATCACACGGCTCTCGTCGAGGCCCTCGTCGGTCACATATTGCAGGAAATTGTCGCGGGCGAATTCGTTCTCGCACATCATCCAAAGGACGCTGTCCGGCACTGAATTCAGGATTGTCACCCACAGACGGGCAGTGGCCGGGGTGATTTTCCGGATCGCGTTGAACGAGGCAAAGACGATTCCGGTTTCCGGCAGGCCGGCCTCGGCGCGTGTTGCGGCAGGCGTCAGGGCGCGATGGGTGTCGTCGTTCGACTGATAGCTTTCCGGCAAACGGCAGAGTTTCTCGTGATAATGCGGCTTGCTGCTGTCGGGCGTGACGATCGGATCGCTGATCACGTAGTCGCAGTCGATCCCGTTGCCGCTGCCGGGAAAGCCGAGATAGGCGACCTGGATCGGCGCCAGCCCGAGATTGATCAGATCGACGCGGGCGCCCTTCGTATGGCCTTTCAGGTCAACGAGGATATCGATCTTGTGCTTGCGGATCAATTGCGCCGCCTTCTCGTCGCTCAGATGGCTGATCGGGATGAGCCGTCCATATTTGCGGCGCATGCCCTTGTCCGTACCGATGACCTTCTGCTCGGTGTGACAGAACAGCGTGACCTCGAATTTTTCAGGATCGTGGCGTAGGATGACGCCCTGAAACAGTCGCATCGTTGCGTGCTGGTCGGAGAAGTCGCTCGAGAGGTAGCCGATGCGGATCTTGTCTTCATAGACATGCGGCTGGGCGCGACGTGCGGCCCGCGATTGTGCTGTGAACGCCTTGCCTTTCTGGATGCGCGTCAACCTGGCATTGATGCTTTCGTCTGCGCACCAGCTGATGTGGTCGAACGGGTTTTCGACGGCGAAGAAGGCAGGCTCCCCGGATTTCAGCTTCTGCAGGAAACGCTGGTCCTCGATCGCGGCTTCCTCGAGGCAGAGGTAATTGTGCAGGCAGCGTCGGTATGCTTCCTCGCCATCGCTGTTGAAGTCGCCGGAGCGTGCGGCGTGCCGGGCAGCCTTCAGGGCCTGTTTCGATTCGTTCGTGCGCATCAGCATCGCTGCTGCCAGCGTCTTGAACAGCGGCTCCTTGCCGCCATCGGCCTCGGATGCCCTTCCGTAGTAGTGCGCAGCATCGGCATATTGCTCGGCCTTGGCGTGGCACTGGGCGGCGAGAAGTACGGTTTGCAGCCCCGCGTCCGACTTGGCAAGCAGGGGGGACAGGAGTGTCAGGCTCTGGCGATATTTGCCGGCATGATAGCTTTTCAGGGCATTCTGAAGGATCATCGACATGGGTTCCGAAAGGCTGGATTGCGACTGGTTGCCTGCTTCTAGCCGATCAGGCTGGGGCAAAACTGGATTCCCTGTCTGGACAGTATCTGGGGCGCAAGCCTGACGCAGCCATTGGCTGGCAGATATTCTCGGGCCGACGGGCAGCTTCAAGAATCAGGTCGATGGTCACGTCCTGAACGGAAAGCCTCCTCTGGGGGCCACCCTTCGGCCGATCGTTTGCGTCCAATTGTTTCCGTGCCCCGTATCGTCTGGAAGTCGCCATGCCCCAATTGTCCATCTGCATGCCCAGCAATCGCGATCTCAAGCGCTCGCGGCGGGCCATCGAAAGCGCGCTGGCCTATGCGGAGGCGACGGATGCGCGCCTTATTCTTTCGGACAATTCCCGCGATCCGGAAAAACGCGCCTGCTTTGAAGGGTGTTCTGCGCGCCTCGTCTATGTCGTTCCGGACAATGATGACCCGATGTTCAACATGATGAACGCCTTGTCCCGGGTGGAGACACCGTTTCTTCTGCCGATGGGCGATGATGACGAGGTGCATTTTCTCGAGGGTGCGGCGAGGGTCGACCTGTCGAGCTTGCCTGCCGATGTTGTCGGCGTCCGGCCGCGCACGCAGTTGTGGACACTGGATGGCGGCGTTGGCCGCACCGAACGCTTCACCATCGATGCAGATGCGGCGGACATGCGGCTTATGGAATATAATGAGAAAGCCAAGGGCAACAACACGATCTATTACAGCATCTATCGCACCAGCCTGTTCAAGCCGCTGCTGGAACTGTTCTATACAGCGCACCCGACCCGCGGCGGCTATTGCGACTGGGCGCTCTGTCTATCGTTGTTTGCCTGCGGCAGGATGGTCCACGATCCCTCGATGGTGTACCGCTACGATATGGGCCGTTGGGCGCAACAGAAGAGCATTGATGATACCAAGCTGTTCCTCTATCGCATGGTCGGGCTGCCGGACACAGCAGAGGATTTCTGGGCGCTGCTGACCTTTGTCGACCTCTATATTCTCCTGATGCGCGGTTCCCTGCCGCTTTCGGCAGCAGAGCGGCAGAGTGCGTTGATGATGACCTGTCGCATCGCGCTTGCCACCTTCGTTCGGGATGTGCGCGCGGACGGGGGGAAGTTCGATGAGACGACGCGCTACCTGGTCGAGCTGATCGAGAGTGAAGCCAATCTCGACACTATTTTCCAGATCGCGCTGATGCTGACCGACTGCGTACAGCCAGGACTGAAGGAACGGTATGTTCGCTTCTTCCAGGCCGCTGTCGCGGCCTGAGATCACAGCCTATGCTACGCCTTTCGGCGGTTCGTCGCGATGCGCGCCGCCGCTTGCCTGGCCTGATGACTACTGCCTGCGGCGACCGGTGCGTTCGCGCGGCGCGCTGGTCGGACCCTCATTGGCTGTCTTGTTTCGCATCGGGCCGATACGGGCGATGATGGTTTCGACCGTCGGACGCTCGCTGGGCGTATAGTCGTCCAGCGCGACCCGCATCGCCGCCAGATGTTCGCAGGACGTGCCGCAACAGCCGCCGATGATCCGCGCGCCGGCGTCACGGGCGAGCCGAGCATAATCGGCCATCAGCGGTGGCGTGCCGGAATAGTAGATCTCCGAACCGCGAAATTCCGGAATGCCGCAATTGCCCTTGACGACGATCGTCGCACTCGGATCGGCGTCCGTCATGTCGAGCAGCGAGGACAGGATGTCCGATGCGCCGACGCCGCAATTGGCGCCAACCGCCACCGGACCATCGCCGATGTCTTTGGCGACAGCGGGGAAATCGCGCGGATGTACGCCCATCATCGTCTTGCCAGCCGTGTCGAACGAACCCGTGTAGACATAGGGCATGCCGAGTTTGACAGCCGCTTCGGCCGCGGCGCGGATCTCATCGGCAGACGACATCGTCTCGATCCAGGCGACTTCGGCACCCCCGGCCTTCAGGCCTTCGATCTGCTCGGCAAAGGCTGCGACCGCATCTTCATAGGACATGGCGCCGAGCGGGATCAGCAGTTCACCCGTCGGCCCGACGGAGCCGGCGGTGATCACCTTGCGCGGCGCCTTGTCGGCAACGGCGCGGGCGATCTCGGCGGCTTTCCTGTTGAGGTCGAAAACACGATCCTGCGCATTGTGCAGCTTCAGGCGATGCCGGGTTCCGCCAAACGAATTGGTGAGGATGATGTCGGCGCCGGCATCGACGAAATCCTGGTGGAGCTTGGTGATGTTCTCCGGCCTGGTCTCGTTCCAGAGCTCCGGTGCTTCGCCTGCTTCGAGGCCCATGGCAAACAGCGAGGTCCCGGTCGCGCCGTCTGCGAGCAGAACTCCTTTTTCGGCAAGGAGGTCGGAAAGTGGGTTTGCAGCGGCGCTCATGGTCATATCCTCAACTGTCGTGTTGAAATAACATATAAAGATGTCTTTATGTGATTGCAATCATTTTGAAGGCGCTGGCCAGCAGCCGGTCATCGGGGTGGGCCGCGCACCCCAAGGCGGGCGGCAAGCCCCAGACCGTAAACCGCAACGGCCGTCAGCAGCCACATGGGATCGGCGCGATTGAGGAAAAAGCTCTCCATCATGCTGTTATAGGTCATGAAGATCACGACCATGATGCAGAAATCCGCAAAATGGCGATTGCCGGCGCGCTGGTTGGCGCGGGCGTAGTCGTAGAACGGTTTGACAAACAACAGCAGGATAATGGCGATACCGCCCGGCAGGCCGAAGGTGAGGACGGCGTCGAGATAGCTGTTGTGCCCGGATACAATGCCCCGGACGTCCCAAGTCGCTTCGAAATCGGCCTCAAGCCCCCGGATCACCGGCGACAACCAGAAGCTGGCATAACCATGGCCAGCCCAGAGATGATCGGGAATGCTGGTGCTGGCAAAACGCCAGATCGCATCGCGTCCCGTATAGGTCGGATCGTCCAGGAGTGCGGTCGTTACGGCCAGCAACTGATCCGAATAGATCGTTCCGAGCGTCAGCGCGAAAATGAGGATGGTGAAGAGGAAATGCCCGAGGATCATCAGACCGGGCCTGCCGACGGCGCGACCGCCCAGCACAAAGAGGATGGCAATCGGCAAAAATCCGATGGTGGTCTTGGATCCCGTGTGCAGAACGAAATTCATCGCCAGGAGCGCAATAAGCGCGCCGCGCACCCGTGCCCCGGCGCGAAAGCAATAGATACCGAAGACGCAGAGCACGGAAAAAACCGGTGCTGTCACGTTCTTGTGCAGCAGGTGCCCCTTCCAGAAACCGGCATGCCACGGCTCGCCGCCAGCGGCGGAATGGATGGCACGATCGGGAACGATGAACAAAGCGGCATAGTCGATAAGAACAAGCAGCAGGATGGCGTTGGCGCCGGCGTTGACAAAATCCTCCTCGCTGCGCGGCAGAACCAGAACGCCAGCGACGAGAATCATCGCCACCAGGCTGAGCATGAGACCGCGCGCCGAAGCGGTCGGATCATAGGATTGCAGGCAGGAGATGAAGGCGATGCCGAAGATCAGGAGCCAGGTTGGCGACAGGATGCGCACCATCGTCCGTCGCTCGACGATCAGCAGCATGGCAGCGAGGTAAACGACGCCCAGGCCGAGATAACCGACCTGATTGATGATGTTGCCTTCATTGCCGGAACTCAGATCGACTGCCACCACGCCCTGAAACGGGATCAGCGTCAGCGCAATGAGGAACAGTCCGGCGCCCGACAGGAAGGCGGCTAAAGTCTTGAGGAACCTGGCTTTCAGGTGTTCGTTCGCCTCGAGCGACATGGGCGCTGCCGGATGGTAGGTCTGCATGGTCATTGATACATGGCTTGCATATGGAGCGCCCCAATGGCGAAGACAGCGGGCGGTTTCCGTGATGGCAGAAGCTGCGAACGATGTTCAGCCCGAGTTTCCACCATGCCGCGATATGGTTAACCGCCGGTGAACGCGTTCGCCCGGCCGGCGCCAAACAAAAAAGGCACCCGTTGCCGGATGCCTTCCGTTTGTCTGGCGAAAGAGCGGCTACTCGGCGGCCTGCAATGCCGGTTCATGGCCGATCGGTGTCACCATTGCGGAGATGATCGTGGACAGATCGATCGATCCCACCGCCTTGCCGTCGACCGTCACCACGTGCGCGGTGGTGTGGTTGGAAACCGTCATCATCCGGGCGGCAGCCTCAAGCACGGTTCCGATAACCACCGGAATGCCTTCCGGGTTTCCAGAGAGCGGCTTCATGATGGTCTCGACGTTGATCACCCGGCCACGGTTCACTTCCTTGACGAAGGCGGTGATGTATTCATCGGCCGGCTTCAGCACGATATCCTGGCCGCTCCCCTGCTGGATGACCTTGCCGTCGCGCAGGACGGCGATCTTGTCGCCGAGGCGCAGGGCCTCGTCGAGATCGTGGGTGATGAAGACGACGGTCTTCTTCAGTTCCTTCTGCAGGTCGAGAAGCACCGTCTGCATGTCGACACGGATCAGCGGGTCGAGCGCGGAATAGGCTTCGTCCATCAACAGGATATCGGCATCATTGGTCAGTGCGCGCGCCAGACCGACACGTTGCTGCATGCCGCCTGACAACTGGTTGGGGTAGTGGTTCTCAAAACCCTTGAGACCGACACGCTCAATCCATTCCTGGGCCCGCTTGCGGCTTTCCGCATCCGGCACGCCCTGGATTTCCAGGCCATAGATCGTGTTCTCGATGATCGTGCGGTGCGGCAGAAGCGCAAACTTCTGGAAGACCATGGCGGTCTTATGCCGCCGGAATTCGCGAAGGTCGTTTTCGTTCATCTTGCAGACGTCGACACCGTCATAGAGCACTTCGCCGGCCGTCGGGTCGATCAGCCGGTTGATATGCCGGATGAGGGTCGATTTTCCGGAACCCGACAGGCCCATCACCACCATCACGCCACCGGCGGGCATGGAGATATTGATGTCCTGGAGGCCGAGCACGTGACCGTGCTTTTCGTTGAGTTCGGTCTTGCCAAGGCCTGCCTTGACCTGGTCGACATACTGTTTTCCTTGCGGACCGAAGATCTTGTAGAGGTTCTTGACCTCGATTGCGTGACTAGCCATGGATCACCTCCGAATGCTTCTGCAGCCGCTTGCCATAGGCCTGGCTGGTCCGGTCAAAAATGATGGCGATCGCGACGAGCGCGAAGCCGTTCAGGAAGCCGACGGTGAAGAACTGGTTGTTGATCGCCTGCAGCACATTTCGGCCGAGACCGCCGACGCCCACCATTGATGCGACCACCACCATGGCCAGCGACATCATGATGGTCTGGTTGATGCCGGCCATGATGGTCGGCAAGGCCAGCGGGATCTGGACGTTCTTGAGGCGTTGCCATTGCGACGAACCGAAGGCGTCTGCCGCTTCCAGCACTTCCTTGTCGACAAGCCGGATGCCCAGATTGGTCAGACGGATCATCGGGGGAACGGCGTAGATAACGACGGCGATCAGGCCAGGAACCTTGCCGATGCCAAAGATCATGACGACCGGGATCAGGTAGACGAAGCTGGGCATTGTCTGCATGACGTCCAGGACCGGGTTGATGATGGACTGCGCACGCTCGGAGCGGGCCATCAGGATGCCGATCGGAATGCCGACGAGAATGGCGATCAGCGTACAGACCGTAACCATCGCAAGCGTCACCATCGTGTCGTTCCAGAGGCCAACAAGTCCGATGGCCAGCATGGAGGCAATGGTGCCGAGTGTGATGCGGATGTCCCGACTGCCATAATAGACGATCGCCACCATGACCGCGAGGATGATGATCCAGGGTGAGTTGACGAAAAGATTTTCCAGAAAGTTCAAAAACACCTGGAGCGGCTGCACGAGCACATCGATGGCATTGGTATAGGCGCGGACAAGTCCCTTGAAGCCATCGTCAATACTTTTTCGCGCGATGCGGATGGTCGTGTCGTCCAAGGACGGAAATTCACAAAATAGGTCTGGCAACAAAGTGCACGCCATGTCGTTCCCCTTTTTAACCGGAAATTTTATCAACCGGCCGTGTCATCGGACAGATCGGATCTGCCCTGTACGGATTTTCGCTGGTCTCTGCGGACCCCGGTGTCTTGTCCCCTCACGCCGGACGAACGGCGTCGGAAGTCAGTCTTGTCTTGGAAAGGCAGGCATCTGAAGCGGATGCCTGTGGGCGGGAACGTCGCAGATCGGCACGATCTCCACTTTGTTGTTTGCGACCAAAGTCAGCTTCTCTGCATTCCACGTTCGTCGTTGTGCAAAAAGAGGCAGCGGATCCGTGGACCCGCTGCCTTTCTATTTTCACTTACAGAGCTGCCTTGACCTTTTCGGCAACATCCGGCGCAACCCACTTGGTCCACATGTCCGGATAGGTTTCCAGGAAGTGCTTTGCTGCATCTTCGTTGGTGCCTTGGTTCTCGTCCATCCAGGCCAGAACCTTGTTCACGGTTCCATTGTCCCAGTTGCGGGCCTTGACGTAATCCATGGCGACGCCGGCCTTTTCCGAGAATGCCTTGGTTACGACCGTGAAGACGTCCGAAGTCGGATAGGAATTGACCTTGGGGGCGGCGCAATCCGGAACGGCCGTGCAGGCGTCCCATTCGGCCTTGTCATTGTCCACGCCGAAGCTCAGACGGGTCATTTCATATTTGCCGAGAATGGCGGTCGGAGCCCAATAATAGCCAAGCCAGCCCTTCTGCGTGCTGAAGGCGTTGGAAATGGAGCCGTCCAGGCCCGCAGCCGATCCGGTGTCGACCAGTTCGAACCCGGCCTCTTTGGCTCCCAGCGCCTTGTACAGATTGGCCGTCGAAACCTGGCAGTTCCAGCCCGACGGGCAGTTGATGACGGCAGCCTTCGACGCATCTTCGGGGGCCGGGAAGAGCTCGGGACGCTTCAGGGCGTCCTGAACGGTCTTGATGTCAGGATTTGCGTCGGCGAGGAATTTCGGAATCCACCAGCCTTCGACGCCGCCTTCGTTGAGGATCTTCGCCGCTTCGATGAGGCGACCTTCCTTGATGGCCGCATCGAGCGGGGTGCGCACGGCGTTGACCCACATTTCCGGAGCCATGTCCGGCTGGCCTTTTTCGTTCATCGACGTGAAGGTCGGCATGGTGTCGCCGGTGACGAGGGTCGCCGTGCAGCCATAACCATTTTCAAGAATGAATTTGTCGACATGGGCTGCGACGCCTGCCGATGCCCAGTTCATTTCCGCAATGCTGACGTCGCCGCACTCTGCGGCCGATGCTGAACCCGCAAGCGCATAGACGCTGGCGGCGAGGATGGTGGAAGCGAGGAGCTTCTTCATGTTTAAGACCTCCCAGTCTTAATGCAGCAAAAAATCTGGAGGCAAGGCGGGATGCTGCCGTCCCGGCTGCCCAAATGGATGAACTTCGCAGCGAAAGGGAGCGCACTTTCGGGCAGGGCCGCATGTCGCCCCCGCTGCAACGGTCGTAGAGCTTTTTTGTCTGGTCGCGGAACCCTGTCGCCAACCCGCTCTCTTTTGACCGTATGCCCTTAAGCCTATTTGTTCCTCCGCAGAAATCAACCTCCGGAATTCAATCGAAGCGATACCGGGCTTTCGCCTGCCGCCTGGAAGACTTGCACAAGCTGTTGATTTGCCTTGCTGCGGCAATATTTTTGAGCATCGCGGCCTACAATTGCCGCAAATCCCGCCTTCACCTTCAATCGTGGTGTTCTGCCCGTTTCGTTGCAGACGTTTTTTGTCCCGAATGCGCCGTCGGGTGTTTTTTTACGTCTTTAAAAAAAATCTCGAAAAAAGCCCAAATTCATCTTTGATTCATCTCTCACTAACCATCCGGTAACGATGTCAGGCTAATTGTTCTCCTGCGGCGGGGGACAACTGCCGCCCGCCCGGATCAGGTTTTGCGTCCCGGGTCGGAGCGATCTTCGCGTATTTTGAAGAAGCCATGTGTTTTTTGGCAGACCGCACGATCCCGGATGGGGTTGGTGCGGTTTTCGCGTTTTGGAACCGATGGCGGCGCGCGCGGCACATCCGCTCTGTCGCCTTCATGGCACAAAAAAAACCGCGTCGCTTTCGCGATGCGGTTTAAAGCTTCAAGGACGATCGACGCCGGTTAGCCGACGCTGCGCGTGCGGATAAAACCGAGCGGCCCGATCGGCGCGGTCATGACCGTGTTGCGGACGCGCGACTGGCTGTCCGGAACGATCGAATTCCAGGCGATCTGGACGAAATTTGGCTTGCTGAAGATGAACAACATCGGACTGTGACCTTGGGTGTGGCGCGGGTTTCGGTGCCTGCCTGCGCGCCGTGAAGACATGTCGCTGATATACGCAAGATATGGCGCAAAACAACAATCAAACTCGCCATGCAATGTCGCATTTTGACCGATGAAAGCAGGAAGCGTCACAAGGCTTGAAACAGGGTGAAATACAGCGTGAAAAAACCGTGGGGATCGTGGCGAAATTGCGGCAGGGCAAGGCTTTGCTTGGGGTCTCGCAGCTGGTAAAGACGCTGCCATGACAAAGACGATCATGCTTCAGGGAACCGGCTCGGATGTCGGAAAAACGGTATTGGTGGCTGGGCTCTGCCGGCTTGCCGCAAACAGGGGCTTGAAGGTCAGGCCGTTCAAACCGCAGAACATGTCGAACAACGCCGCAGTATCCGATGACGGGGGCGAGATCGGCCGGGCGCAGTGGCTGCAGTCGATGGCCGCGCGGGTGCCGTCATCCGTGCATATGAACCCGGTGCTGCTGAAGCCGCAGTCCGAGACGGGCAGCCAGATCATCGTGCAGGGCAAGGTTGCCGGCCAGGCGCGCGGCCGCGACTATCAGGCCCTCAAGCCGAAACTGCTCGGTGCCGTCATGGACAGCTTCGAGACCATCTGTTCGGGTGCCGACCTCGTCGTCGTCGAAGGCGCGGGTTCGCCAGCCGAAATCAACCTGCGGGCAGGGGATATCGCCAATATGGGTTTTGCCACCCGCGCGCAGGTGCCGGTCGTGCTTGTCGGCGATATCGACCGGGGCGGGGTGATTGCGTCGCTGGTCGGCACCCATGCGATCCTGTCCGACGAAGACCGCCGGATGATCTCCGGCTATCTCATCAACAAGTTTCGCGGCGACGTGTCGCTGTTCGACGATGGTATCGCGGCCATCGGGCGCTACACCGGATGGCCGTGTTTTGGCGTTGTGCCCTGGCTGAAGAGTGCGGCGCGCCTACCGGCGGAAGATTCGGTGGTTCTCGACAAGCTGACCCGTGGAACCGGCAAGGCGCTGAAGGTCGCCGTGCCGATTTTGTCGCGGATCGCCAATTTCGACGATCTCGACCCCTTGGCATCCGAGCCGGATGTCGACCTCGTCTTCGTGCCGCCGGGAGAACACCTGCCCGTCGATGCCGGTCTCGTGGTCATACCCGGCTCCAAATCGACGCTTTCCGATCTCCGTGATTTCAGGGCTCAGGGCTGGGATCGCGATCTGCAAGCCCATGTCCGCCGCGGCGGAGGCGTCATCGGCGTGTGCGGTGGGTATCAGATGCTGGGGCGGCAGGTCACCGACCCCTTGGGCATCGAAGGCGATCTTCAGGTCATCGATGGCCTCGGCCTGCTCGATGTCACGACGGTAATGGCTCCGGAAAAGACGGTGCGCAATGTCAGCGCCTGGTCGCTGCAGCATGATGTGGCACTCAGGGGCTACGAAATCCATCTCGGCCTCACCACCGGTCCCGATTGCATCCGCGCCCCGGTGTCGATCGACGGGCGCGACGATGGGGCAATGTCGGCCGATGGCCGCATCGTCGGCACCTATCTGCACGGGCTGTTTGCAAGCGATGCCTACCGCGCGGCACTTTTGGCCAGCTTCGGCATTGTCGGTGGCGGCCACAACTACCGCCAGAGCGTCGATGACGCGCTCGACGCGATTGCCGTCGAACTGGAAACGGTTTTGGATTCCGCCTGGATCGACGCGCTGATGTCCTGACGACGTTCAGATCTCGCCGGAGGCTTCCCGACGTCGCCTGTCAAGTTCCTCGCTGTAACGGCGCAGCGTGTGGCTTTCCGTCAGCAGACCGACGACACGCCGCTCGATCAGATTGTTGACCACGGCAAGGGCATCGTTGCCGGTCTTGTCGAAAAGGGCGGCGGCCTGTTTCGCATTCATGTTGGGGACGAGGAAATCGTTGTTCAGGTGAATGAACATGTCCAGGCTTTCGTTCGCTCCGGAGGTTTCGACGGGATCGGCAAAGACCTCCGGCACGATGATGATACCGGCATATTTGTTGTTGCCATCCACTGCGATCACCCGCTGGCTCGAGCCGAGCGGGTGATCCTGCTTGAAGGCCTCCAGCGTTGTGTCGGTGCTGACCGTGCGCACATCCGAGCGCATGAGCCGGTCGACGGTCAGGTTCCGGATCCAGCCGATGTCGTGCGCGCTGCGGATGCTCTCGCCGCGCAGGTGCAGGCGCCAGGTGGCAAACGAATAGCCGAATGTTGTTCTCACGACGAGCGACGAGGTGATCGATGCTGCCAGGACAAGCGCCGTAATGGGAAAGTCGCCGGTGATCTCCAGGGCCAGAAAGGTCATGGTCAGCGGTCCGCCAATGACGGCAACCGCAAGCGAACTCATGCCGACGACCGCGTAGATCACCGGCGTCAGGGTGGCATTGGCAAAGATGAACGGCGCGCAATAGGCAAAAAGCTTGCCGAGAAGCGCGCCCATGAACAGCGATGCGAAGAACAGGCCGCCGCGAAAGCCCGAACCGATCGATACCGCCGAGGCGAAGGATTTCAACAGGAACAGGCCGATAAGCGCTGGGATTGTCATCGAGTGGTCAAGGTTCAGATGGAGGGCACCATGGCCGGCCGAGAGAACCTGCGGTGAAATCATCGCGAGAAGACCAACCACGATGCCGCCGATCGCGGGGCGCAGCGGCGCCGGGATCGAACTGCGGCGCGCCAGGCCCTCGACGGCCGACACGGCTTTCATCAGGAGAATGCCCATGCCGGCGCAAAAGACGCCGAGCAGCAGAGCGGGCAGATAATCGGCCGGCACCACGGCGCCGAAGGTTCCGACATCGATGGTGAAATCGCTGTCGGAGAGCAGCCTTGCCACAAGGTTGGCGACCAGAGCCGAGACGACGACCGGTGTCAGCGACAGGATCGTATAGGTGCCGATGATCAGTTCGAACGCATAGAAGGCACCTGTAAGCGGCGCATTGAACGCCGCCGCAATGGCACCAGCGGCGCCGCAGCCGACCAGGGTCCGCAGGTCCGAGCGGCGCAGTTGAAGGGTAATCCCCAGCTTGGAGGCAAGGCCGGACGCCAGTTGCGTATAGCCGGCCTCGAGCCCGACGGATGCGCCGAACCCGTTGGAGATGAGATTCTGGACGGCGACGATGATGCTGTCCGTCAGCGAAAGCCGTCCACCATGCAGCGCATTGGCTTCGATCGGATCGACCATCGGTTTCTTGCGCCAGGAAGCAAGCGACAGCATCAGGAGACCAAGAATGATACCGCCGACAATGGGCGCCATCAGAACCGCGATATCGCCGTCGAGGTCGCTGGAGCTCAGCCTCTCGGTGTCGCCGATGCCGAAGACAAGGCCATGCATGCGGCTGGCAATGAAACTCATCGCAGTGACTGCAAGCCCGGCGATCACGCCGACGACAATGCCTGCGGCCACCAGTCCAACTTCGCTGCGGCGTGCGAATGCGCGCAGGCGTCCGATATCGAACAGAAGAGACACATAACCAAGCCGACGCAGATCGAGTTTCGCAAGAATCTTGGGCATCCGCAGTCCGCCTTTCAGAATGCTATCTCTCGTAATCGTCATCGCCGCGCTGATCAAGTTGCGATCGGAGGAATGCGCTGCGGCGCCAATGCGATTGACTTTGCCACAAGCCACCCATAATCATCGACCCATTGGATGGTTCCCGCAGAGCGCTCTGTTTTGCGGGAGTAAATGGGAATGTGACAGGGTGGACCCAGATCGGGCACTCTTATCGCAGCCGACCCCGCGACTGTAGAGCGGTCAGGGTTCGCCATCCGGGAAAGCCGATCCTTCGGGAATGTCGCATGGTGCGGCATGTCGCAGGCGCAGGCCCAACCGGAAAAGCCACTGGAGTGGCATCATGATCAGCCGGGGCCGGACGCCTCTTTGTCTACGAATCGTCCACCTCTTCGTGATGCCTGTCGATTGCGGTTAGCAATCCGGCCTGAAGACTCCGGGAAGGCGAGGCGAACCCGTTCGCACCCTTGGGTGCGTAGACCCGTGAGCCAGGAGACCTGCCATCCGACAAGGGCATAATGCCCGCCTGCGGGACGTTCCCGATGCCAGCACGGAGGTTGTCATGGCTCTATCACCCGGTTTGCGCGTGGGCGCGACAAAAAACACGCGCCTGTTTAAAACACCGTCTGCCTCTGTCCGTGCCATCGACTGACGGCGGAATTGCATCATGATATCGTCAGAGACCGGATCCGTCCTCGTTCTGGGCGGCGCCCGCTCCGGAAAATCCACATTTGCCGAAGCGCTGGTGACGGCGTCGGGGCTTGCCATGCATTATGTCGCGACCGGGAGAGCCTGGGACGGCGAAATGACATCAAGGATTGCCGAGCATCGCGATCGGCGCGGGGGGGAATGGCAGACGCTCGAGGAGCCGCTGGCGCTTGTCGACGGCCTGAAATCCATCGACACGCCGGATCGGGTCATCCTTGTCGATTGCCTGACGCTGTGGGTTACCAATCTGATGATGGAAGAGCGTGACATGGCGGCGGAATTTGCCCAACTCGCCGGCCATATGCTGACGGCAAGGGCGAAACTCATCTTTGTCTCAAACGAAGTCGGCCTCGGCATCGTGCCGGACAACCGCATGGCGCGCGATTTTCGCGACCATGCCGGCCGGCTGCACCAGATCGTCGCGGCAAAGGCCGCGGAAGTTTACTTTATTGCGGCCGGACTGCCGCTGAAAATGAAGGGTTGACCATGACACTCGCAAAGGCTGGAAACGGCAAGATCCCGGCCACCGTGATCACCGGCTTTCTCGGCGCCGGCAAGACGACGATGATCCGCAATATCCTGCAGAACGCCGGCGGCCGTCGCATCGCGCTCATTATCAACGAGTTCGGCGATCTCGGCGTCGACGGTGACGTGCTGAAGGGCTGCGGTGCGGACGCCTGCAGCGAGGACGACATTATCGAACTGACGAACGGCTGCATCTGCTGCACAGTCGCCGACGATTTCATCCCGACAATGACAAAGCTGCTTGAGCGCGAAAACCGCCCGGACCACATCGTCATCGAAACATCGGGGCTGGCATTGCCGCAGCCGCTGATTGCCGCCTTCAACTGGCCGGACATCCGTACCCAGGTGACCGTCGATGGCGTCATTACCGTGGTCGACAGTGCCGCCGTTGCCGCCGGCCGCTTTGCCGACGACCATGACAAGGTCGATGCGGCTCGTGTCGAGGACGACAATCTCGATCATGAAAGCCCGATCGAGGAGCTTTTCGAGGACCAGTTGACTGCAGCCGACCTGATCGTTCTCAACAAGACCGACCTGCTTGATGCGGCTGGCCTTTTGTTCGTGCGCGGCGAGGTCGCTGCGCGCACCAGCCGCAAGCCGACGATGATCGAGGCGAAGCACGGCGAGGTGTCCGCCGCCATCCTGCTCGGTCTTGGCGTCGGCACCGAAGCCGACATCGCCAACCGCAAGTCCCATCACGAAATGGAACACGAGGCCGGCGAGGAACACGATCACGACGAGTTCGAGAGTTTTGTTGTCGAACTTGGCCCGCTTGCCGATCCGGTCGCCTTCATCGAGACGCTGAAGACCGTCATCGTGGCGCATGACATTCTGCGCATCAAGGGCTTTGCCGATGTGCCGGGCAAGCCGATGCGTCTGCTGATCCAGGGCGTCGGCGCCCGCATCGACCAGTATTTCGATCGCCCCTGGGCGGCCGGCGAGGTTCGCCGGACCCGGCTGGTCGTCATCGGCCTGCACGACATGGACGAGACGGCCGTTCGTGCCGCGATCGAAGCGGCGGTTGTTTGAGAATGGTGATCGTGGCTCGCCCTTCTTCGTCACTTCGTGACATCTCCCCCGCAAGGGGGGAGATCGGGCGTGCACTGCGATCTTTCGCTGTAAACTTTCCTTTCGAAACCAGGCTTGGCGTCGTCGATCTCCCCCCTTGTGGAAGAGATGGCCGACCGGACAGAGGGGGGTATCACGGCCCTTTGGAGGCACTATGCACCTTCTTCTAGCCCAGAAGGGCACGATCACCGATGGCGAGGAGGCGATCGATCTCGGCCAGTCGCCGGGGGATATCCTGTTTCTGTCGGCCGCCGATACGGAGTTGTCGTCGATTGCCGGTGCCCAGCGTGTGCGGAAGGCATCGTCCAGCCTGCGCGTCGCCAGCCTCTTGACCCTCAAACATCCGATGTCGGTCGATACCTATGTCGAGCGCACGGCGCGGCATGCCAAACTGATCATCGTGCGACCGCTGGGTGGGGCCAGCTATTTCCACTATGTGCTCGAAGCCCTGTATGCTGCCGCGGTGACCCATGGGTTCAAGATCGCGGTGCTGCCGGGCTGCGACAAGCCTGATCCCGGTCTCGAGCCGTTTTCCACGGTCGGCACTGAAGACCGGGCCGCCATGTGGGCCTACTTCAACGAGGGCGGTGCCGACAACATGGCGCGCCTGCTTGACTATGGCGACGCGCTGATCGGCGGGGCGGAAAGACCCCAGCCGGCATCGCCGCTGCTGAAGGCCGGCATCTGGTGGCCGGGCACCGGCGTTATCGGTGTCGAGGCCTGGCGCAAACTCTCCGCGTCCAACACGGCCGCACAGCCGCAGCCAGTTGTCGCCATCTCCTTCTACCGTGCCCTTGTCCAGAGCGGCGAGACGAAGCCGGTCGAAGCGCTGATTGCGGCGCTTTCGGCGGAAGGCATGGCGGTGCTGCCGGTGTTCGTTTCGAGCCTCAAGGATTCGGTTTCGGTCGGAACGCTGGAAGCGATCTTTTCGGAGGCCTCGCCCGACGTGGTGATGAACGCCACCGGTTTTGCCGTGTCTGCGCCGGGTGCCGATCGCAAGCCGACGGTGCTCGAATTCACCGATGCGCCGGTGCTGCAGGTGATCTTTTCCGGCTCGTCGCGCAAGGCCTGGGAAGGCTCGGCGCAGGGCCTGATGGCACGGGATCTGGCGATGAATGTGGCGTTGCCGGAGGTCGATGGCCGCATCCTGTCGCGGGCCGTCTCCTTCAAGGCGGCGGCGATCTATGATCCGGACGTGGAAGCCAATATCGTCGGCCATGAGCCGCTCGCCGACCGCGTGCTGTTTGCCGCCCGGCTTGCCGCCAACTGGGCGCGTCTGCGCAGGACAGAGCCGGAGCATCGTCGCGTCGCCATCATCCTGGCCAATTATCCGAACCGCGACGGCCGTCTCGGCAATGGCGTCGGGCTTGATACGCCGGCCGGCACGATCGAAGTTCTGCGTGCGATGCGCGCCGCGGGTTATCCCGTGGACGCGATCCCCGCCGATGGCGATGCCCTGATCACGCATCTGATGGCAGGCCCGACCAATGATGCAAGGCAGGATCGCGAGATCCGCGAGACGCTTTCCTTGAGTCAATACAAGACGTTCTTCGCGTCTCTTCCACTTCAGATTCAGGATGCGGTTGCGGCCCGTTGGGGGGCTCCGGAAACGGATCCCTTCTTCCGGGACGGATCTTTTGCGCTGCCTCTAGCGCGCTTTGGCGAAACGCTGGTCGGTATCCAGCCGGCGCGGGGCTACAATATCGATCCGAAGGAAACCTACCATTCCCCGGACCTCGTGCCGCCGCACGGGTACCTCGCTTTCTATGCCTTCCTGCGCATCGCCTACGGTGCCCATGCCGTCATTCACATGGGCAAACACGGCAATCTCGAATGGCTGCCGGGCAAGGCGCTGGCGCTGTCGGAAAATTGTTATCCGGAAGCGATCTTCGGGCCGATGCCGCATCTCTATCCGTTCATCGTCAACGATCCGGGCGAGGGCACGCAGGCCAAGCGCCGCACTGCCGCCGTCATCATCGACCATCTGACGCCGCCGCTGACACGCGCCGAATCCTACGGGCCTTTGAAGGATCTGGAAGCACTGGTCGATGAATATTACGACGCTGCCGGCAGCGATCCGCGCCGCCTGCGTCTGCTCAGCAAGCAGATCCTCGACCTCGTGCGTGACATCGGCCTCGATCAGGATGCCGGCATTGCGGGCACGGACGGCGAGGACAAGGCGCTGGAAAAGCTCGATGCCTATCTCTGCGACCTGAAGGAACTGCAGATCCGCGACGGCCTGCATGTGTTCGGCGTTGCACCGGAAGGCCGTTTGCTGACGGACCTGACGGTTTCCCTGGCACGGGTGCCGCGCGGGCAGAGCGAAGGCGGTGACCAGAGCCTGCAGCGGGCGATTTCCGCCGATGCGTTCACAAATGAAAACCCCTCGGCAGAGGCTGGGCTGGGGTGTCTTCCGTTCGATCCGCTCGATTGCGTCCTCTCCGATCCCTGGGCGGGGCCGAAGCCGACCATTCTCGCTGACCTATCCGACGCCCCCTGGCGGACCGCCGGCGATACAGTCGAGCGCATTGAGCTTCTGGCCGCCGAATTTGTCTCCGGCGTCCTGCCGTGCCCGCAGGCGTGGATCGCCACAGGCGCGGTTCTGCACGAAGTCGAAACCCGCCTGAAACCCTCCATCGTCCAGTCCGGCCCTGCGGAAATCGCGGCTTTGCTCACCGGCCTCGACGGACGTTTCGTTCCGCCTGGCCCCTCCGGCGCACCGACACGCGGGCGACCGGACGTCTTGCCGACGGGGCGCAATTTCTATTCCGTCGACAGCCGGGCCGTGCCGACGCCGGCCGCCTTCGAACTCGGCAAGAAATCCGCCGAGCTGCTCATCCGCCGCTATCTGCAGGATCATGGCGATTGGCCAACCTCCTTTGGCCTGACCGCCTGGGGCACATCCAACATGCGCACCGGTGGCGACGATATTGCCCAGGCGATGGCACTGATCGGCACCAAACCGGTCTGGGATATGATGTCACGCCGCGTCACCGGCTACGAGATCGTACCGCTCGCCCTGCTTGGCCGGCCGCGTGTCGACGTGACGCTGCGGATTTCCGGATTTTTCCGCGATGCCTTCCCCGACCAGATCGCCCTGTTCGACAACGCGATCCGGGCTGTCGGCGGGCTGGACGAAGACGATGCCGACAACATGATCGCGGCCCGCATGCGGGTTGAGACCGCGCGTCTTGTCGCCGAAGGTGTCGATGGCAAGGAGGCCGCGCGGCGCGCGTCCTACCGCGTCTTCGGTGCCAAGCCCGGGGCCTATGGTGCGGGCCTGCAGGCGCTGATCGACGAAAAGGGCTGGGACGACAAGAAGGATTTGGCCGAGGCCTATCTCACCTGGGGTGGTTACGCCTATGGCGCCGGCGAGGATGGCAAGGCCGAGCGCGGCCTGTTGGAGGAGCGGCTGAAATCGGTCGAGGCCGTCGTCCAGAACCAGGACAACCGCGAGCATGACCTGCTCGACAGCGATGATTATTACCAGTTCGAGGGCGGCATGAGCCTGGCTGTCGAATCGCTCGCCGGCAACCGTCCGTCGATCTATCACAATGATCATTCGCGTCCGGAAAAGCCGGTCATCCGCTCTCTGGAAGAAGAGATCGGGCGCGTCGTGCGCGGCCGTGTTGTCAATCCGAAATGGATCGCCGGCGTCATGCGCCATGGCTATAAGGGCGCCTTTGAGATCGCCGCAACCGTCGACTACATGTTCGCCTTCGCAGCGACCACCGGCGCGGTGCGCGATCATCATTTCGAGGCGGTCTACCGCGCCTTCGTGCTGGATGACAAGGTTCGCCGCTTCATGGAAGACAAGAACCCGGCCGCATTCCGCGACATGACCGACAAGCTCATGGAGGCGATCGACCGGGGCCTCTGGACGCCACGGTCGAATTCGGCGCGGTTCGATCTGCGCAGTCGCACCGATGCCGCGGCCTGACAAGACAAAAGCCGGCGAGCGGTGCACAGACATATTTGGGAGAACAAGACCATGAGCGAAGACGACATCACGGCCATTGAGGCGCCTGTGGCCAATGACGAAGCCCGTCACGCCATGAAGATGGCGAAGAAAAAGACGGCGCGTGAAAAGATCATGGCGACGAAGACGGACAAGAAGGGCCTGATCATCGTCAATACCGGCAAGGGCAAGGGCAAGTCGACCGCCGGTTTCGGCATGATCTTCCGCCACATCGCCCATGGCATGCCGTCCGCCGTCGTCCAGTTCATCAAGGGCGGCTGGGAGACCGGCGAGCGCAATCTGATCGAGAAGCATTTCGCCGACGTTTGCCAGTTCTACACGCTGGGCGAGGGGTTCACCTGGGAAACGCAGGACCGGAGCCGCGATATCGCCATGGCGCAGACAGCCTGGGAGAAGGCCAAGGAACTGATCCGCGACGAACGCAATTCCATGGTGTTGCTCGACGAAATCAACATCGCGCTGCGCTACGACTATATCGACATTGCCGAGGTCGTGCGTTTCCTTGCCGAGGAAAAGCCGCACATGACCCATGTCGTGCTGACCGGACGCAACGCCAAGGAGGAACTGATCGAGATCGCCGATCTGGTGACGGAGATGGAATTGCTGAAACACCCCTTCCGCTCCGGCATCAAGGCACAGGTCGGCGTCGAATATTGATGCCTTGCCGGACTATACGCCCATCCATAGCCTTATCGGATGGGCGGGATCGGAGAGCAGCTTGATCGCCAGCGCAATGCAGGTGACGACGAGCAACGGCTTGATGATCCTGGCCCCGTTCTTCATGGCAAAACGCGAGCCGACCTGTGCGCCGATGAACTGGCCGACGCCCATGATCAGGCCGGTCTTCCATAAAACAACGCCATAGAGGGCGAACACGATGAAGCCGCCGATGTTGGAGCCGAAGTTGAGAAACTTCGTGTGGGCCGTGGCTTTCAGAACGCCGAAACCGGCCAGCGTCACGAAACCGAGCATGAAGAAGGATCCGGTGCCCGGGCCAAAAACCCCGTCATAGAAGCCGATCAGCGGCACGAAGGTCAGGCCGAACAGAAACGGTGTTATTCGCCGCGTCCGGTCGGCGTCGCTGATGTTCGGCTTGAAGCCGAAATAGAGCGCAATGGCGATCAAAAGGAATGGCAGGAGGATCTTCAAGACATCACCGGGCACGATCGTGGCGAGACCCGCGCCGACGGCGCCGCCGAGCACGGCCAGCGCCGCCATCGGAAGCTGCTCGACGAGGTTCACATGGCCGCGCCGCGCATAGGCGAGACTGGCCGAGCCCGACCCGAACAGCGACTGCAATTTGTTCGTGCCAAGTGTTTCCAAAGGCGGGATGCCGGCAATCAGCATGGCCGGTATGGTGATCATGCCGCCACCACCGGCGATCGAATCGATGAAGCCGGCAAGAAAAGCTGCGGCAAACAGGAAGACGAGAATATGGAGAGCGAGATCTGGCAAGGGAGAGGACTCATGACCGGAGGGTGGTTGACGCAAGGCGCGCGCCTTTCTGGCAGAGTGCGTCGCAGACTGTAAAGGCCGGTTGCCGATCTTCCCCGCAATGTTCCCCCCGATATTACCGGGGCATAGCCGATGCGGATGGCGTTTCCGGCCTCGGCAATGGCGCAAACCGGTTTGACCCATCCTGCCGGGTTCGATAAACTCCACCGACGTGCGACGGTGCCCTTTGCAAGGGCTGAAAGAGCGTCCGGTGCGGCCGACCCAGTCAGGGGGCTTCATCCGGTGCTGTCCAGACGGCTTCGGGCAGGAGACTGCGCGCGGCTCCCGGCGTTTCGTATGGATGCGACGAAGGGAGGCGGATGTTTCATGCAGGTGGCAACTATTGATCGGCCCGGTTCGGCCCGCTTCGTTCTCGGCCTCGGCTGCGCGCGTGGCACGCCGGCTGACGAGATCATCGCGCTTGCTGAAAACGTGCTGGCCCTTGCCGGTGCTCAGCGCTCGGACTTGACCTGCATCGCGTCCCTTGAGAGCCGAAGGGGCGAACCGGCCATACAGGCCGCAGCTTTGCACTTTGCCGTTCCATCGCGGTTTTTTCACGCCAGCATTCTCGAAGCGGAAACGCCGCGCCTTCATACTCCGTCCGAGCGGATCTTCGCCCTGACCGGCTGCCATGGCGTGGCCGAAGCCTCCGCGCTTGCCTGTGCCGGTGCAATGGCGGAACTCGTCGTGCCGAAGATCCGGTCTGCGCACGCGACCGCAGCGGTTGTCCGTCTGGAACTGGTCGATTGCGAGATGAGCGCGTGATGAATGTCTTGCTTGCCGGTGCGTTGAATTCCGATTCTTTTCAGGCAGATGTGACGGATTGTTTAGAGGTTGAATCCGGTTGTTCACAGATTGAATCAGGTCGGGCCGGGACGCTTGGGAATGGCCGGTGGCCGATATGAGCGACGCGCTATTTGCAGGCCTGCCTGTTCTGGAAAAAGGCTCCGTCTGGCTTGTTGGCGCCGGTCCTGGTGATCCCGGACTGTTGACGCTCCATGCCGTCAATGCGCTGCGCCAGGCCGATGTCATCGTCCATGATGCGCTGGTCAATGCCGACTGCCTGACCATGGCCAAGCCGGGCGCCGTCCTGGAGTTCGCCGGTAAACGCGGCGGCAAACCATCGCCCAAGCAGCGTGACATTTCGCTGCGCCTGGTCGAACTGGCGCGGGCCGGCCACCGCGTGCTGCGGCTGAAGGGCGGCGATCCGTTCGTCTTCGGCCGTGGCGGCGAGGAGGCGCTGACGCTGGTTGAAAACCGCATTCCGTTCCGGATCGTGCCGGGCGTGACGGCGGGTATCGGCGGCCTTGCCTATGCCGGCATACCCGTGACGCACCGCGAGGTCACCCATGCCGTGACCTTCCTGACCGGCCATGATTCGGCAGGCGTCGTGCCGGACCGGATCCAGTGGGATGCGATCGCCAAGGGCTCGCCTGTCATCGTCATGTACATGGCGATGAAACATATCGGCCAGATCACCGCCAAGCTCATCGCTGCCGGGCGCGCGCCGGATGAGCCCATGGCGTTCGTCTGCAACGCCTCAACTGTGCAACAGACGGTTCTGGAAACCACGCTGCAAAATGCTGAGGCCGACGTCATGGCCGCCGGGCTGGCGCCGCCGGCGATTGTCGTGGTCGGCGAGGTGGTGCGACTGCGCAGCGCGCTCGACTGGCTTGGTGCGCTGGAGGGCCGCGTTCTCGACGCCGACCCGCTTCGGCAAGGGTTGAAGGATCCGGCATGAGTGGTGTCCTGATCGCGGCTCCTTCGTCCGGTTCCGGCAAGACGACGATCACGCTCGGGCTGCTGCGCGCGCTGCGCAATCGCGGCGTCGCCCTTGCACCCGGCAAGGCCGGGCCAGACTATATCGATCCGGCCTTTCACACCGCGGCCAGTGGTGCGCCCTGCGTCAATTATGATCCCTGGGCGATGCGCCCCGAACTCCTGCGTTTCAATGCCGGTGAAGCCGCAGGTCGGGACCGGGCGTTCATCGTCGAGGCGATGATGGGGCTCCATGACGCATCGGTCGATGGCACCGGCTCGCCCGCCGATCTCGCCTGCGTGCTCGATCTCGCCGTCATCATGGTCGTCGATTGCGGGCGCATGGCGCAGTCGGTGGCAGCGCTGGTCAGGGGCTATGCTGGCCATCGCGCCGATATTCGCGTCGCCGGCGTCATTCTCAACAAGGTCGGCAGCGACCGGCATGAGAAAATGCTGCGCGATGCCTTGGTCGCGATCCATATGCCGGTGCTCGGTGTCGTCCGCTTGGACAGCCGGATGAAGCTGCCCGAACGCCATCTCGGGCTGGTGCAGGCGAGCGAGCACGGTGAACTCGATGCCTTCATCGAACATGCCGCGTCCCGCGTCTCCGGTGGATGCGACCTCGATGCGATCCTTGCGCTCGCGGGGACGGGGCGTCCGGATGCTACCGCCATTGCCGGCCTCAAGCCGCTGGGCCAGAGGATTGCCGTGGCACGCGATGTCGCCTTTGCCTTCTGTTATGAACATCTCCTGCGCGACTGGCGCCGGCAGGGTTGCGACATCTCGTTCTTTTCGCCTCTGGCAGACGAGGCGCCGCAGGCGGAGGCCGATGCCGTCTATCTGCCCGGTGGCTATCCGGAGCTGCACGCCGGCGCCTTGTCCGGTGCGCGTCAATTCCATGCCGGGATGCTGGCGGCACGGGACCGTGATGCCCGGATTTTCGCAGAATGCGGCGGCTACATGACTCTGGGGGAAGGGCTTGTCGCTGCGGATGGCAAACGCTACGGCATGCTGGGGCTGTTGCCGTTGGTCACGAGTTTTGCCGAACGCAAGCGGCATCTCGGTTATCGCCGGGCCACACCCCGCAATCGCAGCTTTTTCGACGGCCCTCTGATGGCGCACGAGTTTCACTATGCAACGATCGTTTCCGAAGGAGACGCCGACCGGCTGTTCGACACGGTCGATGCGGCAGGCGAGATCGTCGGCCCGGCCGGTCTCCAGCGCGGCTGCGTTGCCGGCTCCTTCATGCACCTGATCGATATGGCGGTCACCGCGTGAGCGGCACGATCGTCCATGGCGGCGGCGTGACCGAGGCGGCTGCGCAATTCGGCGGCCAGCCGCAGGACTGGCTCGACCTGTCGACCGGTATCAATCCGTGTCCTCCGCCCCTTCCGGATGTGCCGGCAAGCGTCTGGCACCGCCTGCCGGACCGGCACCTTGTCGATGCGGCAATGCAGGCCGCTGCACTCTATTATGGTACGGGTGATCACCTGCCGCTGCCGGTTCCGGGAACACAATCGGTCATCCAGCTGCTTCCGCGGCTGGCGACACCAGGGCGGCGTATCGCGATCTTCGGCCCGACCTATGGCGAATATGCCCGCTGCTTCACGGCTTCCGGCTTCGCGATCGACGTGATCGCGTCAAAAGATGAAGTTTCCAGTGATCACGGCCTCGTCGTGCTGGTCAACCCGAACAACCCGACGGGCCGGACATTGACCGCGTCCGCGGTCGAGGATCTCCGCCGCGTCGTCGTCGGGCATGGCGGCATGCTCGTCGTCGACGAAGCCTTTGGCGATCAGCAGCCAGATCTGAGCGTTGCTCGAGACCGGCCTCAGATGACCGGCCTGATCGTCTTTCGGTCCTTTGGCAAATTCTTCGGCCTCGCCGGCCTGCGGCTCGGCTTTGTCATTGCAGACGCGACGGTGACCGAGCGGTTCCGCGACTGGCTTGGCCCCTGGGCGGTCTCGGGGCCGGCGCTGTTTCTGGCGACGACCCAGATGACCGACGGATCGGCGGCGACGATCAAGGCCGCGCTGGTGGCGCGCAAGGCGGCTCTCGATCGTGTCCTGCATCAGGCCGGGCTGACGGTTTCAGGTGGTACCGGGCTCTTCAGCCTGATCGAGCATGACCGTGCGCTTGACCTGCACACCCATCTCTGCAGGGCGCAGATCCTGACGCGGCGCTTCGACTACGAGGCCCGCTGGTTGCGCATCGGGCTTGCGCCGGATGCGGCCGGGGATGCACGTCTGGCCGATGCGCTTCGAACGTCGGGCCTTTGATCATGTCGATTGCAATTCTCCTGGTGCTTGTCGCTGCCCTTCTCCTCGACCGGCTGGTCGGCGATCCCGACTGGCTGTGGCGCAGGGTGCCGCATCCGGTCGTCTGGTTCGGGGCGGCCATCGGCTGGTGCGATCGGTCGTTCAACCGCAAGCGCCTGAGCGACGATGCGCTTCGGATCAGCGGCGTCATCAGCATCGTCTTTCTGCTTCTGCTCAGCATCGGCGCCGGCTTTGTTCTTCACCGCCTGTTCGCGACGATGGGGCTTTTCGGCTGGTTCGCAGAGGCAATTGTCGTGGCTATCTTTCTGGCGCAAAAAAGCCTTGGCGATCATGTTCAGCGCGTGGCTGACGGTCTGCGAACCGACGGGCTCGCCGGCGGCAGAAAGGCTGTCTCGATGATTGTCGGCCGCGATCCGGAGACGCTCGACGTGCCCGGCGTCTGCCGGGCGGCAATCGAAAGCCTCGCGGAGAATTTTTCCGACGGGGTCGTAGCGCCGGCCTTCTGGTATGCGCTCCTCGGGCTGCCGGGATTGCTTGCCTATAAAATGCTGAACACGGCCGATTCGATGATTGGTCACAAAAGCGAAAAATATCTGCATTTCGGATGGGCTTCGGCGCGGCTGGACGATCTTGCAAACCTGCCGGCGGCCCGACTGTCCGTGCTGCTGTTTGCGGTCGGGGCCTGGCTGAGGCTCGGTCGCCATGCGGCCCGCAATGCGCTGAATGTCGGCCTGCGCGATCATGGCCTGCATCGCTCGCCGAACTCCGGCTGGCCGGAAGCGGCGATGGCCGGTGCATTGGACATGCAATTGGCGGGTCCGAGGCTCTATGCCGGCATCCTCGTCTCCGAGCCGATGATCAACGGTGCAGGGCGAACAGATGCGACCGGCGTCGACATAGAAAAGGCCATCTCGGTTTTTTACGCGGCGTGTACGGTGCTGGCCGCAACGGTAGCAGTTCTTGTTCCTATTGCTTTCATGTTGAGCTGACGTTGCTTGTTTTGCTATCATTTTATGGAATTTTTTAGGTGAAAATTTTCCATTTCGCTTAAACTTGTATGATTATAGGTGTTGTATATTCTGTGCCGTGTTGGGACACCAGTAATAAGGTGGTTTAAATTCGGAGGGGATACATGCGTAAGAGTCCGTCCGAACACTTTCTCATTTTGAACATAGCCTTCGCAGCATGAGGCGGATGGAGGCTAATTTGAGGAAGGCAAGCGCATTTCTTGACAGGTTTTCGAGGTCCTTGGCCAGTCTACGGCATCGTCCGAGCCATGCGAAGGTTCGCTCGACAACCCATCGGCGTGGCAACAACTCGAAGCCTTTGGCCGCATCGGATCGCTTGACGATTTCAGTTGCCAGACCTGGTCTGGCCTTCTTCTGACCCTTTGCGAAGA
>NZ_LSRP01000075.1 GCF_001885585.1 Pararhizobium antarcticum | reverse complement strand
CGCCTAAACCCACAATCCGCACTAAACTTTCGTAAGAAACTTCAGAGCGAGTTCGTCGGTCGCCAGCAGCGCCGCCGCCCTCGTTGGTGAGCGGTTTATAGTCCCCACACACAAACGAAGTCAACAGCCCAATTTCAAAAAAATCAGATTTCTAACAACATACTGTTTCTAAACACTAATTTCAAAAATCCCCAAAACACACCCAAAATCCGCCCCGCAAACACAAAACCAAACACACAAATCTTGTCCAAATGGTCAAAAGTACTAAGGAGCTTGACACTGGGCCTTTTGCCCTCATGCGCGCTGTGCACGAGGTGAGAAGGACAGGTGCTTTTACGCGCTTTGAAAGTCCTGCTAGGCTTTGTCCCTGGGCTCAATGGGGCCCATGCTCATTAGAGCCCGTTTTCACTGGAGAATGCCGATGCTGGTCCTGACCGAAGCCGAAACCCGTGCCGCCCTCCCCTTTGCCGCCTTGATTGCGGCGGTGCGGCGGATGTTTGCCGAGGGATGCGAGATGCCGGTGCGCCATCATCATGGTGTGCGCGTGCCCGGCGAGGCATCGGCGACCCTGCTGCTGATGCCGGCCTGGCAGCCGGGCGCCTATATCGGCGTCAAGATGGTTTCGGTGTTTCCCGGCAACAGCACACGCGGACTTCCGGCCATCCATGGCAGCTATCTCCTGTCCTGCGGCCAGACAGGGCAGCTGCTCGCCATCATCGACGGCGCCGAACTGACGGCGCGGCGGACGGCGGCGGCCTCTGCGCTGGCAGCCGATTATCTTGCCGTCAAGGATGCAAGCCGTCTTCTGATGGTCGGCGCCGGTCGCCTGTCGCAGAACCTCATCGAAGCGCATGCCTCGATACGGCCGATCACGGAGGTGGTGATCTGGGCGCGGGATCCACACAAGGCGGCGCAAACGGCGGCGCAGATCGTCATTCCCGGCATCACCGTCGCCGTCGCCACCGATCTTGAGACCGCGGCGGGCAGTGCCGACATTATATCCTGTGCGACGCTTTCGACCGAACCGCTGATCTTCGGCGACTGGCTGAAACCCGGATGCCATCTCGATCTGGTCGGGGCGTTCAAGCCGAGCATGCGCGAGACAGATGATGGCGCCGTGGTGCGGGCGGAGATCTTTGTCGATACCCGCGACGGTGCGCTGGCCGAAGGCGGCGATCTCGTCCAGCCTATAGAGAGTGGCGTTATCACGCCGCTCTCGGTGCGGGCCGATCTGGCCGAGCTTGCCAAGGGGCTCTATCGGGGGCGCAGCTCCGACCAGGCGATTACCCTGTTCAAGTCGGTTGGCGCTGCTTCGGAAGACCTCGCAGGGGCGATCCTTGCCTATGAGGCGCACCGACGCTGACAATGGCGCAACCGTCCGCGGCCTTGATCGCGTTGCGTCGCGGCGACCAGACTTGCCATGGCGCTGATGGCGGGCGATGAGGACGGCCATGACACATGAACCGATCAGAGACGACGTTGCCGGAGGAGATGTGCTTGCCCTGCCCGGTCCTGCCTGCACGCTCTGGCCGTGCAAGGCGGCACGAAGCGACGACAGGGGAGAACATCATTGAGCGGCGACCGTGCCATCTCCCTGCCTGACCTGCCGGTCTGCGCCAGTCTTCCGCAGCTTGGCGAAGCGCTCAGCGTTGCCTCCTGCTGCGTGCTGTCGGCACCGCCCGGGGCCGGCAAGACAACGGTCGTGCCGCTGTTCCTGCTGCAACAGGCCTGGCGCGGCGACGGCAGGATCATTCTGCTCGAGCCGCGCCGGCTGGCGGCGCGTGCAGCGGCACACCGCATGGCCAGCCTGCTCGGCGAGACCGTCGGTGAAACCGTCGGCTACCGCATGCGGCTCGACAGCCGGATTTCGACAAGAACCCGGATCGAGGTGGTCACAGAAGGCGTCTTTGCGCGGATGATCCTCGACGACCCCGCGCTCTCCGGCATCGCAGCCGTTGTCTTCGACGAGTTCCACGAGCGCTCGCTCGACGCCGATTTCGGCCTGGCGCTGGCGCTCGATGCCCAGCAGGGCCTGCGCGAGGATCTCAGGCTTCTGGTGATGTCCGCGACGCTCGATGTCGGACGGGTGGCGGCTCTGCTGGGCAATGCGCCGGTCATCGAAAGCCAGGGCCGCGCTTTTCCTGTCGAGATCAGCCATCGGGAGCGCGCCTCGAGCGAGCGGATAGAGGATGCCGTGACGCGGGCGATCATCGAGGCGTGTCGCGACGAGAGCGGCTCGATCCTGGCCTTCCTGCCGGGACAGGCGGAAATCACCCGCACGGTCGAGCGGCTCCAGGGCCGGTTTGACAGTGATACAATGATCACGCCGCTCTATGGCAATCTCAGCCAGAAGGAACAGGATGCGGCAATCCGGCCGGCGCCGGCCGGCAAACGCAAGATCGTGCTGGCAACCTCGATCGCCGAGACCTCGATCACCATCGACGGCGTGCGCATCGTCATCGACAGCGGTCTCCAGCGCCTGCCGGCCTTCGAGGCCTCGACGGGCATCACCCGGCTCGAGACGGTGCGTGTTTCGCGGGCTTCGGCCGACCAGCGTGCCGGCCGTGCCGGCCGCACCGAGCCGGGAAAGGCCATCCGGCTCTGGCATGCCGGGCAGACGGCGGCGCTGCCGGCCTTCACCCCACCCCAGATCCTGGCGAGCGATCTTTCTAGCCTGGCGCTCGACATGGCGCATTGGGGCGTGAAGGACCCGGCGCAACTCGCCTTTCTCGACCAACCCCCGGCAACGACATGGCAGGAGGCACAAGCGCTTTTGCTCGCGCTGGGTGCGCTGGATCCGACCGGTGCGCTGACGGCGCGCGGAAAACAGATCCGGGCGCTGGCGCTACCGCCGCGACTGGCGGCGATGGCGGTCACTGCGGCCGCCGAAGGGCATGCCGAGGACGCCTGCCTGCTGGCCGTGCTGTTGACCGAGCAGGGCCTCGGCGGCACCAGCATCGACCTCGAAGATCGGCTCCGGCGTTTCCGCACCGAGCGTGGCGAGCGGGCCGAAGCCTCGCGCGGACTGGCAAGGCGCATGGCACGGGACCTGAAGCCGGGGCAGCGCGCGCCGATGCCGCTGCAGCCCGGTATTCTTTTGATGTGGGCCTTTCCCGATCGGATTGCGCTGCAGCGCGGCGGGCGCGGACGCTTCGTCATGGCCAATGGCCGCGGCGCGGAGATCCCCGAGACCGAGCGCCTGGCTGGTGCCTCGATGCTTGTGATTGCGGACCTCACCGGACGGGCCGGTGGCCAGCGCGTGCTGGCCGCAGCCGAGATCAGCCGCACCGATGTCGAGGCCTACAGGCCGGATGCGATCCGGCGCGAGGACCAGGTCAGCTTCGAGCGACAGAGCCGGCAAATTCGCGCCCGGCGGGTGACGCGGCTGGGCGCCATCCTGTTTGACGAAACCCCGCTGCCGCGACCAAGGGGAGAGGCAGCGGCGCGGGCTCTGGCCGACGGCGTGCGCCAGCTTGGTCTGGCAAGCCTGCCGTTTTCGCAGGAGGCAAGCCAGCTGCGCGACCGGATCGGTTTTCTGTTCCGGACGCTGGGCGATCCCTGGCCTGATATGGCGGACGAGGCGCTGCTTGCGCGGCTCGACGACTGGTTCGTGCCCTACCAGCACGAGACGCGCGGGCTCGACGACGTGTCGCCCTCCAGCCTGTCGGAAGGGCTGATGTCTTTGGTGCCGCATGCGGCAAGCCGTGATCTGGGGCGGCTTGCCCCGACGCATTTCGAGGCGCCGACCGGCCAGCGCCATCCGATCCGCTATGATGGCGAGGAGCCGGTGCTGGCGATCCGGGTGCAGGAACTGTTCGGCCTGAAGACGCATCCGGCAATCGGCGGCGGACGTTTGCCGCTGCTTCTGGAACTGGTTTCGCCGGGCCAGCGGCCGATTCAGACGACGCGCGACCTACCCGGTTTCTGGGCCGGCTCCTGGAAGGATGTCCGGGCCGATATGCGCGGGCGGTATCCACGGCACCCGTGGCCGGAGGATCCAGCCAATGCCATGCCGACGACACGTGCCAAACCACGTGGTACATGAGCCGCCTTGGAGATGAACCGCGAGGTCCATGAAGCACGTAGTAGATCACAGGACGGATGACGGCGGCTGGAGACGAAGGGATGAGCATGGCGGCGTTTGAAGAGAACGGTTCGACAAAGAACCGGACATTGCGGCTGGAGACACTGATCCGGCTGCGCTGGCTGGCGGTTGGCGGCCAGTCGACCGCCGTCGTCACCATCGGCTTCTGGCTGCAGTTTCCGCTGCCGCTGATTGCCTGCGGAGCACTGATCGCGGCGCTCGCCTGGCTCAACGTCTATCTGACCGTGCGGTATCCGCCGTCGCACCGGTTGAGCCCGCCTGCAGCCTTCGCGCTGCTCGGGCTCGACCTGATGCAACTGACAGCGCTGCTGTTCGTCACCGGAGGGCTGGCCAATCCCTTCGCGCCGCTGGTCTGCGTCCCGGTGATCATTTCATCGGCGTCGCAGCCGAAGAAACTGAGCATTGCGCTGGCCCTTACCGCCATTCTCGGCATTACGGCGCTGGCGTTTTCGCCCTTTCCTTTGCCCTGGTATCCGGGCGTCGTGCTTCTGGTTCCGCCGGTGCTGACGGCCGGATTCTGGTTTGCCATCGTTTCGACCACGGCCTTTGCCGCATTCTATACGTACCGCGTCTCGCTCGAAGCAAGCGAGCTTTCAGATGCTTTGACGGCGACCGAACTCGTGCTGCAACGGGAAAAGCACCTGTCCCAGCTCGACGGGCTTGCGGCGGCGGCCGCCCACGAACTCGGGACGCCGCTGGCAACGATCAGCATTGTCGCCAAGGAAATGGAGCGCGAGCTTGGCAATGACCCGCGCTTTGGCGAGGATGTGCACCTCCTGCGCAGCCAGAGCGAGCGCTGCCGCGACATCCTGCGGCGCCTGACCACCCTTTCTTCTGAGAACGAGGCGCATATGCGCCATCTGCCACTGTCCTCGCTGATCGAGGAGGTCATGGCGCCGCATCGCGAATTCGGCATTCGCATCCAACTCGTCGAGATCGGCGAGCGCAGTGCAGAGCCGGTCGGCAACCGCAATGCCGGTATTCTCTACGGTCTTGGCAATCTCCTGGAAAATGCTGTCGACTACGCCAAGTCGGAAGTCACAGTGACTGTTCGCCACACTTCGGAGAAGGTCACCGTGACCATCGAGGATGACGGCGCTGGTTATGCGCCGGACGTCCTGAGCCGGATCGGCGAACCCTATGTGACGAAACGCCAGAAGGACGACAGTGCCGGCGGTCTCGGGCTGGGCCTGTTCATTGCCAAGACGCTGCTGGAGCGATCCGGCGCCCGGCTGTCCTTCGAGAATGGTGGTCCGGACAAGCCCGGCGCGCGTATCAATGTCGAATGGCCGCGCCACCTGATGGACACCAAGCTGACAAAATGACTTTACGGCCTGCAGGGAACATCGGATAAGCGCACCTACCGGAAAAGATGAAAACGGCGATAAAACGCGCCATGGATCGTGAAAATGTCGGAAAAACCTACGAGTTCAGCAGTCAATGATGGCAATGACGTCAAGATGGACGCCGGTCTGATCGGTTCGGATACGTCGCTGTTGCTTGTCGATGACGATGCGCCTTTCCTGCGACGGCTTGCACGGGCGATGGAGGCCCGGGGCTTTTCCGTCGAAATCGCGGAATCTGTGGCCGAAGGCATTGCCAAGACGAAGATCCGCCCACCGAAACACGCTGTAATCGACCTGCGGCTGACCGATGGCAGCGGCCTTGACGTCATCGAGGCAATCCGCGCCTGCCGCGACGATACGCGGATCATCATGCTGACCGGCTATGGCAACATCGCGACGGCGGTCAATGCGGTGAAGCTCGGTGCGGTCGATTATCTCGCCAAGCCGGCCGATGCCGACGACATCTTTGCAGCACTTGTGCAGCGTGCCGGGGAAAAGGCCGAGCCACCGGAAAATCCGATGTCGGCCGACCGGGTCCGCTGGGAGCATATCCAGCGCGTCTATGAAATGTGCGAGCGCAATGTCTCGGAGACCGCGCGCCGGCTCAACATGCACCGCCGCACGCTGCAGCGCATCCTGGCAAAACGCGCCCCGAAATAGACAGTCTAGCCCTGGTCGTCGCGCGCACCCGACAGGATCGCCGTCGTTGCGGCGTCCATGCTGCCGGTGCGATCGGCAGCCCATTCCGCCAGCATCAGCCTTTGGGCCGCGACCCGCGCGAAGACCAGCGAAACCGACTTTCGGGTCGGCGCCGATAGCCGGTGTTCCGGTGCCTCGCGGATCAGTTCGGCGGCATAGCCATCCGAGACGATCAGGCCGCAGTCGGGTGGAAAGATATCGAGCGGCACGCCGGGATGGGTGGCGAAGAACAGCCGGTCGGAATGCAGCCGGTAATCGGGCCATTTGCGATCGACACGCAGATCCTCGATCGAGGTCTTGATCTCGACAATCCAGATCTCTCCCTTCGGCGACAGCGACGCAAGATCAGCGCGGCGACCGCTGGCCAGCGTCAGTTCCGGCAGAACGGCATGCCGCAAGTCGTGCAGGAAACGCTGCGTGCCGCGACGCACCATCATCGCGCGCTGCGACTGGCGCCCATCGATCAGCGGATTGTCATTGTGGATTGAAAGAATCGCCATGGGCAAACTCTGGCACAGCGGGGCTTTTGTTGCAAAAAAACAATCCGGCGAAGATTTGGCACGGCCGGAAAAAATGCTGCAACGCATTCCCTTGCAATCCATGTGCCGATCGAAAATAACCGACGTCACTGATGGTCGAATCGACCCAGCGATCCTTTGCAGAAATTTAAGAGAACCCCATGCGCTTTCGCAATGCAATTCTGCTGTGCAGCCTCGCGGCTACCCTTGTCCTTTCCGGCTGCTCCACCTCTCCCATCAGTCCCGTCGGCGAAACAGTGGCCACCAACCAGATCTTCTCGGATGGTTACGGTCCCGTCCAGGATCACGGCTATGCGCTTCCGGCGATCCCGATCGGCAAGGTCAACGAGCGCTTCCACCGCCAGATCGTCGATTATACGACGAAGGAAAAGCCCGGCACGATCATCGTCAACACGCCGAGCCGTTTCCTGTATTTCGTGCTGCCGCGCGGCAAGGCCGTGCGCTACGGCATCGGCGTCGGCAAGTCGGGCTTTGCCTGGCAAGGCAAAGCCTATGTCGCCTGGAAGCAGGAATGGCCGACCTGGCACCCGCCGAAGGAAATGGCCGAGCGCAAGCCTGATGTTGCACAATATGTCGAGGCCGGCATGGGTCCGGGCCTGCGCAACCCGCTTGGCGCGCGCGCCATGTACCTTTTCAACGACGAAGGCCGGGACACGCTGTTCCGGATCCATGGTTCGCCGGAATGGTCCTCGATCGGCACTGCCGCGTCCTCCGGCTGCATCCGCATGATCAACCAGGACATCATCGATCTCTATGCCCGCGTTCGTCCGGGCAAGAACACTCGCGTCATCGTCCAGCAGTAACGGGCGAACTGCCAACGCTTCGATCCACGCGCGGAAATTCCGCCGTGGGTTTGATGCTAGACGGGCCGGGCATCAACGCTGCGTTCGGCCGGGGCACGACACGTGCCTCAGGGATTTGTAGGTAAATTGACACGCGCCGTGCCCCGCTCGGCGTCTTTTGCCGCGCTTCTCAGGTTCTTCTGCGCTTTTGTCCTTGTCAGAACAAAAGCCTCCAATGCCTCGGCCCGACCTCTTACCCGCCCGGCCTTTCAATGAGGTGGGGCATTGCCCTCGACCGTCTTTAAACACGGCGGGGCAAGCCCGGCACGCCCGGACCATCCAAATGTCCGGAGGAGAACCACCTTTCACGCAGCCCCCGGCTTCAGGCGGGCGTTCCGCCATTCCCCGGGGCACCGGTCCCGCCTCGCCGGCAACGCTCATCCGGTGTATCCGATGGCGGGACGAGGCCATTCCAGGCACAGGAGATGCGCCGGGGATTTGCGGGGACGATGTTTTTCTTTGAATGGGGGTGGATCAGCCCCCCAGCAACTGCTGCTGCTTCAGTTCCAGCCGGCGGCGATGCAGGACCGGTTCGGTATAACCATTCGGCTGGCTGCGGCCCTCGAGCACGAGTTCCAGGGCTGCCTGGAAGGCAATGGATCCCTCGAAATCACCAGCCATCGGCGCATAGAGCGGATCGCCGGCATTCTGGCCGTCGACCACGGCGGCCATCCGGCGCATCGTCTCGATGATCTGCGCCGGCGTTACCACGCCGTGGTGCAGCCAGTTGGCCATGTGCTGGGCGGAGATGCGCAGGGTTGCGCGATCTTCCATCAGGCCGACATTGTTGATGTCAGGCACCTTGGAACAACCGACACCCTGGTCGACCCAGCGCACGACATAACCAAGAATGCCCTGCGCATTGTTGTCGAGTTCGCGCTGGATCTCTTCCGCCGTCCAGTTTGGCCTGACGGCGACGGGAACCGAGAGGATATCGCTGAGCCTGGCGCGCGGCCGGCTTTTCAGCGCGGCCTGCACTTCGGCAACATCGACCGTGTGGTAATGGGTGGCATGCAGGGTGGCGGCCGTCGGAGACGGGACCCAGGCGGTGTTGGCGCCCGCCTTCGGATGCCCGATCTTCTGCTCGAGCATGGCCGCCATCAGGTCCGGCATGGCCCACATGCCCTTGCCGATCTGGGCATGGCCGGCCAGACCACATTCGAGTCCGATATCAACATTCCAGTTTTCGTAGGCTGCGATCCAGGCCGCCTGCTTCATATCGCCCTTGCGGATCATCGGCCCGGCTTCCATCGAGGTGTGCATCTCGTCGCCGGTGCGATCGAGGAAGCCGGTATTGATGAACACGACGCGCTCGCGGGCGGCGCGGATACACGCCTTGAGGTTGACGGTCGTGCGCCGCTCCTCGTCCATGATGCCCATCTTGATGGTGTTCGGTGCCATGCCGATCACATGCTCGACGCGGCCGAAGATTTCGCTGGCAAAAGCGACCTCTTCCGGACCGTGCATCTTCGGCTTGACGACATACATCGAGCCGGCGCGCGAGTTCAGGCGGCGGCCATCCGTGCCGATATCATGCAGCGCGATCAGGCCGGTGATGACAGCGTCCATGATGCCTTCGGGCACCTCGTTGCCCTCACGGTCAAGCATGGCCGGATTGGTCATGAGGTGCCCGACATTGCGCACCAGCATCAGCGCGCGTCCCTTGAGGGACAACGTCTCGCCATTCGGGCCGGTAAATTCCGGGTCCGGGTTCAGACGCCGGGTAAAGGTCTTGCCGCCCTTGGATACCTCTTCCGCGAGGTCGCCCTTCATCAGGCCGAGCCAGTTGCGGTAGACGGTGATCTTGTCCTGCGCATCGACGGCGGCGACCGAATCCTCGCAATCCATGATCGCGGTGATCGCCGATTCAAGCACGATGTCGGAGATACCCGCGGCGTCCTCGCTGCCAATCGCCGTCGTTTTATCGATGACGATGCGGATGTGGAGATTGTGGGTCTTCAAGAGGAGTTCGGCCGGTGCGTCGGCAGCGCCGTTGAACCCGGCAAACTGAGCCGGAGTCTGCAGCGCGATTGGGCCGGCATCGGTGAACACCGAGAGCTGGCCACCAGCGATGGAGAGGCGCCTGGCATCGCCCCAGCCTGCGCCGGCAAGCGGCACGCTCGAATCGAGGAAGGCCCGGGCCCAGTCGATGACCTTGCGGCCACGGACCGCATTGTATCCCCCGGCCTTTTCGGCGCCGTCCGTCTCGGCGATCGCGTCGGTTCCGTAGAGTGCGTCATAGAGCGAGCCCCAGCGGGCATTGGCGGCATTCAGTGCATAGCGGGCGTTCATGACGGGGACGACCAGCTGCGGGCCGGCGATCGTGGCGATCTCGGGATCGACATTCTCGGTGGAGACGGAAAAATCCGGGCCCTCGGGCAGCAGATAGCCGATCTCGCGCAGGAAAGCCTCATAGGCTTCCATATCGATCGGTGCGCCATTGGTGCGGTACCAGACGTCGAGCTGTTCCTGCAGCGTATCGCGCCGCGCCAGAAGCGCCCGGTTCTTCGGGGCCAGATCATCGACAAGGGCCGAGAAGCCGACGAAGAAAGCAGCAGCGTCCACAGCCGTTCCTGGCAGCGCTTCATCGACGAGAAAGCTGTAGAGGCTCGTGTCGATTTTCAATCCGTTGATCTCGGTCCAAGCCATCTGTCACTCCTGCTCTTTCAAATCCGGTGGCGCGCAGTGTCTCACGGTTTCATTTCCCGTCAACTGCGCGAAAATGGGAAGAATTCTTTCCAAAACGGAAACAATCACCCGTGGGCAAGTCTTGGCCGGCCGCTGGCCGAGGCGATGAAACGCGCCTCGACCAGCTTGCGGCTTCCTTCTATCGTCGGCGCATCGATTTCCTCGCGGATCGCAACCACCGGATCCTGCGCACCGCTGAGCTTGGCTGCCTGCAGCGCGGCGCCCCCGGCCCGATCGCGGGCTGCGGCGAAGGCCAGCGCCTCGTCAAGGAAGCGGCCGCTGGGCCCGGCGCCATTGACAATGAACACGCCCTCTTCAGGGGTGGTGACGAAAACCGTGACCGAGGACCGGACCTGGCCGACGACGGCACCGACCGCATTGGCGACGCCGGCATCATCCGGGATGGACGACCGTGCACCGAGCATGGCTGCGATGGCCGGATAATAGACCGGCGCCGAGGCGCCGAGGCCGATCAGGGGGCGATCGAGCGCCAGCGAAAAGCCGACGATGCCCGGCATGCGCTTGAGGGCGCGATCGACAGCCAGGGAGGCTGCCGGATCGATCGCCGCGCCATCCTCGGCCAGGCAGGCCGACAGAATGACTTCCGCAGATTGCCGCGTCAGGCGCTCGACGATCATTGTCGCCAAGGCTTCCGGGGTTGAGGCGATCGGGCGGCCCTGCCCGTCCCTGATCCGGGCGGCAAGGGCTGTTCCGAGGCTGGCGGCCTGCGCATTCCACTGATCCTGCCGGCCCAGAACATGCATGGCATCCGACGGCGTCAGGCCGCAGATGTGGACAAGGCCGCGCCCGACCAGCCTGTCGAGCGTCGCCTTTTGCGGCGTACTGGTGAGGAGAACATCGAGTGCCTCCGGCACTGTGCCGATACGGTCATAAAGCGCCAGTTCCTGCGGCTGAAGGCCGCTTGCCAGATGATCCGGCAGGCCAGTGCGCACAGCCAGCCGGCCATCATGGCGGCCGAGATGCGGGGCGCGCAACTGGCGCTCGAGGACCGCGATGACGGCATCCGGATGCTGGGTTGCGGCAAGGCTGAGCGGCAGGAAGCGGCGCGGGCCAAGCGTAATCGTTGCCTGGAGGCCGCGCTCGTTGATCCGGACCTCGGAATCGCCGCCGAGCCCGAAGGTTCGCATGGCGACCGCCTCGACCATGGTGCGAAAGCCGCCGACGACGGCGCCTTCGGCATCGAGCCGCGGCCGGCCCTTGTCGAGCACGGCAACATCCGTCGTCGTGCCGCCGATATCGGAGACCACGGCATCGTCGAGCCCGGTCAGGTAACGCGCGCCGACAAGGCTTGCGGCCGGGCCGGACAGGATCGTCTCGATCGGCCGCAGCCGCGCTTCATTGGCCGAAATCAGCGCGCCATCGCCGCGCACCACCATCATCGGCACATCAATGCCGCGCGCCGCGAGAAAGCCCTCGCAGGCGCCGATCAGCCGGTCGAGCATCGACACAAGCCGGGCATTGAGCAATGTCGTCAGGGCCCGGCGCGGTCCGCCGAGCCTGGATGACAATTCGTGGCTGCAGGTGACGGGAAGATGCGAGACCTCGCGGATGCGGTCGCGGACGCGCTGCTCATGGGCGGGATTGCGCACTGCGAAATACCCGGCCACCGCAAAGGACGAGACCTGTTCGCCAAGGGCGGGCAAGGCCGCGTCGAGCGCCGTTATGTCGAGCGGTGTCTCGCCGCCATGGACATTGTGGCCGCCGGGCAAAAAGAGGACCGGATCGGATCCAAGCGCCTCGGAAAGACCGTCGCGCTTCAGATCCTCCGGCGCGAATCCGATCATGACAAGACCGGCGCGCCCACCCTGACCCTCGACCAGGGCATTGGTCGCCAGCGTTGTCGACAGGGAGACCATGCCGATGGCCGACGGCAAGACACGCGCCTGTTCCAGAACCGATTCGACCGCGCCGGCAATGCCAATCGCCAGATCGTGGCGGGTCGTCAGCGCCTTTGCCCTGGCGACAACGCCAGCCGTTTCGCTGAAGAGAACCGCATCCGTATAGGTGCCGCCGGTATCGATGCCGAGAAGAAGATGAGCAGTCAAGGAAACGTCCATTCGGAAACAGGCTGAACGGCGCCGGCAGGCCGGCTTCAAGAAACATGCGACCGGTGATATGACATCTTGTGCGGAAAGACCATTGCCACGGGCACAGGAAGACAGGCCGGAAGCGACATCCGGCGGAAAAGGAAAGATGCGAATGGCGTTCAAACTGCGACCGATCACCCGGCTTCTGCTGCTGCTCGTTGCACTCGTGCTTCCGGCCCATGGCCAGGCGCAGGACAGCGACGAGGAGGAGTACAAGCCGGAACTTCCCGAAGTCTCGATCTACAAGGCGATGCTGGACGCCAACAAGCAGACCGGCTGGGTGCAGTTTCGCAATTTTGGCAACAAGCAGCTGATCTATTTCACTGCGCTTCAGGTGATGCATTGCCGGGTGTCGGAAATCCGGTATTCCGTCAATGGCGATGCGCTCGACAAACGCTTTCCGGTCGGTGCCTGCGATCCGCAACTGCCCTTCAACCTGCCGTCCGACGACACCAATGAATATGTCTACATCTCGCTTGCGGCAAAAGAAGCGCAGACCATCACCGTGCAGGTCGTCTGGGATGACGGCGCCGGCAGCGAAATCATCGTCTACAAGCCATGTGACGATGTCGGCGATGCCAGCTGTGCCCGTATCAAGACGATCAAGAAACCGGCAAAGCCGCTGAACGAGCCGGGCATATCGGATTCGCCGATCCGCTCGACCCAGACAGCGCCGCGCGGCAAGACCTTCAGCGAACCGACACCCTCATCGGCAGCCCGCCCCTAGGCTGGGTCGTCAGCCGCTGCACCGGCCAGGGCCTGGTTTCCGCTGTCATGTCGAAACGATAGCGCTTCATCAGCACGGCAAGCGCGATCACCGCCTCCTGCAGGGCGAAGGTCGCGCCGATGCAGATGCGCGGGCCGGCGCCGAACGGCAGATACTGGAAGCGATGCAGCTTGTCGCGATTTTCCGGCAGGAAGCGTTCCGGCATGAAGGCGCGCGGCTTGTCCCAGTAGAGCGCATGCCGGTGCAGAGTCCAGGGCATGATCAGAATGGACACCCCCCTGGGGATATCGACGCGTTCACCGGAAGGCGAAACCCAGTGATCATCCTTGATCGCGGCACGGTTGATCGAGGGGGCCGGCGGATAGAGCCGCATCGTTTCCTCGAAGGCGGCCCGCACATGCGGCATCTTTTCCAGCCACTCGACCGGCTCGGCGCCGCTGGCCAGAACGGCATCGATTTCCGCCTCCATGGCCTCGCGCACCTGCGGCGCATTGGCGACGCAGTAAAACGTCCAGGCCAGCGCCCGCGCCGTTGTCTCGTGACCGGCACCGATGAACGTCAGAATATTGTCGGCGATCTCGTCGCGCGACAGGCCGTTCGATCCCTCAAGCTGCAGCAGAAGCGTCAGGAAATCCTTGGGCACCGTCTCCGGCTCCGCGCGCATCCGGCTCAAGCGGCCTTCGATGGTTTGCGAGACAACCGCGTGGAAACGCGCCATGACCTTCTTGCCGCCGATCCGCGTCAGGCGCGGCACCCATGGGGGCGCAAGCAGGATGTCCATCGGATCGACCCGGCCCATGCGATGCAGAAGTTGCTCGACACTGGCGGCAAAGCCATCCGTCTCGGCCGCGACCTGGCCGGAAAACAGGGTTTCCGAGAGAATTTCAAAGGTCAGCTCGGTCATATCGGTGGCGATATCGACGACCTGGTCGCCGTCGCGGGCCGCCTCGTATTTCAGCGCATAGTCTTGCGACTTGGCCAGCATCTGATTGGCAAAGCCCTTGGAATGGCGCGGTGTGAAGACCGGCGCCATCGCCTTGCGCGAGCGCTTCCAGACCTCGCCTTCCGCTGTTAGAAGCCCGTCGCGCAGGATCGGCCGCAGGATCAGCCGGCGCACCTTGGACATTTCGTAGTTGGACGCGTTTTCGACGAGGATATAGCGGATCAGGTCCGGATCATTGACGATCAGGGTGCGCTGGTTGAAGAATTTCGTATCGATCCACGGCAGCGTATAGGAGGGCTCGCCCCAGAGCTCGAGCGGATTGCGCAGAACCGTGCGGATGACCTGCAGGCGCGAAGGGGGCACGGTCCGCGGGATCGGCGCTGGCGGTTCGAACGGTTCCGGGCTGATATCCATCAAGGCTTCCTGTCTGCCATCCTCTGCCGGTGTCTATACGCAGCCAGCCTTGCAGAGGACCATGGCCATTTCAGGATATTTAGAGCAGGCTGCGCAGTTCGGCCAGCTTGTCGTTCACCAGCCAGCCATAGTAATTTTCCTCGGGCCAGCGGAATTCGCCATTGCTGTTTCGGGCGGCCAGGGCCGCGGCGCGCTGGTCGGAATTGCCGACATTGTAGAGGGTCGCGGTGATGCCGGGATTGGTCGAGATATCGACGCCGGCGATCGCCTTGTAGGCGTCGATCGAGTGACGGATCGAGGCGGCCATATAGGCAAGCGAAATATCCGGATCCATGATCGCCTTGTAGACGTCGTTGGCATCATTGGCGTCGAGCCGGTCATAGCCGGAGACCCGGGCGACCATGTCGGTCAGCATCAGCGCCGTCAGCGGATTGATCTGGCCAAGGCCGAAGGTCTGGCCGGCATAGAAGGGCTGGAAAAATACCGCGCTGAAACGATTGTTCGGGAACGACCTGCCGCCCACGGACTTGCCGCGGAACTGGCGGTCCCAGATGTTTTCGCGGCAATTCCACACGGCATAGGAATTCTTCTTCGCTGCACAGGACGAAAACTGCGGGCGGCCGATGAAATCGGCAATGGATTCACCGTCATAGGCGAAGCGGAAACTGTCGCCGGCATAGGCGGCGGCCTTGACATAATAGGACTGCAAGCGGTCATAGGCGTCGACATTGTAGGTATGCTCGCCGACGATCGCGCCGATCATATGAATGGGATCGATGCCATAGGCGCGGGCCGTCGACCTGATCTTGCCGAGCAGCTGCCGGTCCGTCGCCAGCAGATTGCGCACCTTTTCGTATTTCGCATCGAAGGACGTACGGCCTGCCTTTGTGCGTCTCGTGGAGGCGCCGGGGATATCGGGCTGTTCCTGGAAGCGGTTTCCTTCGGGAACGGGGCGCCCGCCAGCCGCCATTGCCGGCCCCTGGAAAAGCGACAGCACGATTACAAGCATAAGGGTCAGAAAAGGGCGCACGGCATAGTCCTGTCAGGCGGTTTCGGGCAGGCGTCAGGCTTTCGAGCGCGTGACATGCGGCAAAATCGTGTCGGAATCATGCCCCGCGCTGCAAACAACCCCGCTCTAGAAACAAAGCAGGCGCCTGTCGAGTGACAGGCGCCTGCGTTTTACAATGCCATGCGACATTGCGCCGGCCGGTGCCGGAAATGTCACAGAATGTAGCGCGACAGGTCGGTATTGGCGGCGAGATCGCCGACATGCTTCTTCACATATTCGGCATCGACCATCAGCGCTTCCCCGGATTTGTCGGGGGCGGCAAAGGAAATCTCGTCAAGGACACGTTCCATCACCGTCTGCAGACGCCGCGCGCCGATATTCTCGACACTGGTGTTGAGCTTGACGGCAACGTCGGCCAAGGCATCGAGCGCATCCTCGGTGAAATCGAGTTCGACGCCTTCGGTTTCCAGGAGCGCCTTGTACTGGCGGATCAGGCTGACTTCCGTTTCGGTCAGAATGCGGCGGAAGTCCTCCTTGGTCAGGGCCTTCAGTTCGACACGGATCGGCAGCCGGCCCTGAAGTTCGGGCAGGAGATCCGAGGGCTTCGAGACATGGAAGGCCCCCGAGGCGATGAACAGGATGTGATCGGTTTTCACCGGACCATACTTGGTTGCGACCGTCGTGCCCTCGACAAGCGGAAGAAGATCGCGCTGCACACCCTCGCGCGAGACGCCGGCGCCCATGCCGCCATCGCGGGCAGCGATCTTGTCGATTTCATCGAGGAAGACGATGCCGTCGTTTTCGGCGGAGCGGACCGCTTCGCGCTGGATCTCGTCATTGTCGAGCAGCTTGTCGGACTCGTCGTTGATCAGGATGGCATAACTTTCCTTGACCGTGGTGCGGACCTTCTTCGTGCGCGGGCCCATGGCCTTGCCGAACATTTCCGACAGGTTGAGCACGCCGATATTGGCGCCGGGCATTCCGGGGATCTCGAAGCCGCCGCCGGGGGTGGCGGTATCGGCGATCTCGACATCGATCTCCTTGTCGTCAAGCTCGTTGCCGCGCAGCTTCTTGCGGAAACTGTCGCGCGTCGCCGGCGAGGCGGTTGCGCCGACCAGCGCGTCCAGCACACGTGCCTCGGCATTCAGATGGGCCTTGGCCTTGACCTCGGCGCGCTTCTTTTCACGCACGAGGCCGATGCCGACCTCGACGAGATCGCGGATGATCTGCTCGACATCACGGCCGACATAACCGACTTCGGTGAATTTCGTCGCTTCGACCTTGATGAAGGGCGCACCGGCGAGCTTGGCCAGGCGGCGGGAAATCTCCGTCTTGCCGACACCGGTCGGGCCGATCATCAGGATGTTCTTTGGCATGACTTCGTCGCGCAGTTCATCATTCAGCTGCTGGCGGCGCCAGCGGTTGCGCAAGGCAATCGCCACGGCGCGCTTGGCATCATGCTGGCCGATGATGAACCGGTCGAGCTCCGACACGATTTCGCGGGGGGAAAATGTGGTCATTGTCTTCTTTCCAAAGTGATCGGGTCCGCTTCGCCGGCGCGCAGGCACGCGGCTTTCTGTCAGGCCGCTTGCAATCAGGCGGCGTCGAGAGTTTCGACGACGATAGTGCCATTGGTATAGACGCAGATATCGGCGGCAATCTCCATCGAGCGGCGGGCGATCTCTTCCGCCGACTTGTCGGTGTCCATCAGGGCACGCGCCGCAGCAAAGGCATAATTGCCGCCGGAACCGATGGCGATTGTGCCATGTTCGGGTTCCAGCACGTCGCCATTGCCTGTTATCGCCAGGGTGATCGATTTGTCGGCGACCAGCATCATGGCTTCGAGATTGCGCAGATACTTGTTCGTCCGCCAGTCCTTGGCGAGTTCGACGGCGGCCCGCATCAGCTGGTCGGGATATTGTTCGAGCTTGGCTTCCAGCCGCTCCAGAAGCGTGAAGGCATCGGCGGTCGCGCCGGCAAACCCGGCGATCACCTCGCCCTTGCCGAGACGGCGGACCTTGCGGGCATTGCCCTTCATCACCGTCTGGCCGAGACTAACCTGGCCATCACCCGCCATCACCACCTGTCCGCCCTTCCGGACGGTAATAATCGTTGTCATCAAAACCCTGCCTGCCCGGAGACCGGACCGTTTCGAAGAGCCGCACACCGGCTCCGTCGAGGACTATGTAAGTGGCCTTTTTGCGATTGCAAATAGCTCTCGTGCCGTGGCCTTGCGGCCGGCGATCCGGCCCTGCCTGCGCATTGGCGAGAAACATGGCGGCACTTCTGGATATTTCGCCCCTCGCCTGATATGGAGCGGCTCAGTCACATTCTGGAGAACCTGATGGCCGACCTGCAAGCCAACCGCACCGGCAGCGTTTCGCGCAAGACGAATGAAACCGCGGTGCGCGTCTCCGTCAATATCGACGGAACCGGCACATCGACGATTTCGACCGGCGTCGGCTTTTTCGACCATATGCTCGACCACCTCTCCCGGCATTCGCTGATTGACATGGACATCAAGGCAGACGGCGACCTGCATGTCGACGATCACCACACGGTCGAGGATGTCGGGATCGTCATCGGCCAGGCGCTGTCGAAGGCGCTGGGCGATCGTCGCGGCATCACGCGCTATGCCTCGATCGATCTTGCCATGGACGAGACGATGACAAAGGCGGCGGTCGATGTCTCGGGCCGGCCGTTCCTTGTCTGGAACGTTGCCTTCTCGGCGCCGAAGATCGGCACGTTCGACACCGAACTGGTGCGCGAATTCTTCCAGGCGCTGGCCCAGCATGCCGGCATCACGCTGCATGTGCAAAACATCTACGGCGCCAACAACCATCATATCGCCGAAACCTGTTTCAAGGCCGTAGCCCGTGCCCTGCGCATGGCGACAGAGATCGATCCGCGCCAGGCCGGCCGTGTTCCCTCGACAAAGGGCACGCTTGTTTGAACAGGCTTGTCCGAAACTGCGCTGCTCAAGGAAAGTCGGCTGACGCCATGTCCGTTTCCTATCTGGTTCTGACCCCGCCCGGCACCGCCGGCAATGACGAGAACGCCCGCTTCGTTGCGGATCGTTTTTCGTGGGTGGCCTTCGCCTTCCCCGCCATCTGGCTGCTCGTCAAGCGCCAGTGGCTGGCCGGGCTTGTGGTTTTCGGCCTGCAGGTCGTCTTTGGATTGATCTCGTCGGTGCCGCATCTGGTTGTGGCCAGCCTCCTGATGGAGCTTGCCCTGCGCCTGCTGGTGGCGCTGGAAGGCTCGGCATTCCTCGCCTCGCGCCTTTCGGCCTCGGGCTGGACGCTGCGCGCCGTGATCCCGGCGGATGATCCGACCACTGCGGAGATGATGTATTTCCATGCGGCCCTGCCAGCCGAACATCCGATCCCGACGACACCTGCCCTGCCCTTGCCGGAAGCAAAAGCTGGCATGACCACCCGCACCGATATCCGTCCCGGCTTCGGCCTGTTCGGTTCCTACGGAGAACGCTGATGCGCGTCGCCATTATCGACTACGGATCGGGCAATCTGCGCTCGGCCACCAAGGCCTTCGAGCGCGCCGTGCGCGAGGCCGGCATGACTGCCGACATCGAGCTGACCGACAGGCCCGACCGCGTTGCCAGTGCCGACCGGATCGTCCTGCCCGGCGTGGGCGCCTATGCCGATTGCCGGCGCGGGCTCGATGCCGTCGACGGCATGCATGCAGCGCTGACGGAGGCTGTCGAAAAGGCGGGACGGCCGTTTCTCGGCATTTGCGTCGGCATGCAGCTGATGTCGTCGCGCGGGCTGGAAAAGACGACGACCAAAGGGTTCGGCTGGATCAAGGGCGACGTCGTCGAGATGGCGCCGTCCGATCCGACGCTGAAGATCCCGCAGATCGGCTGGAACACGCTGGACCTGCACCGGCCGCACCCGCTGTTTGAGGGGATCCGGACCGGAGCCGACGGGCTGCATGCCTATTTCGTGCATTCCTACCATCTCGCCGTGGAGAATCCCGAGGAACTCGTGGCCACCACCGGCTATGGCGGTGCGATGACGGCGTTCGTTGCCAAGGACAACACCGCCGGTGCCCAGTTTCACCCGGAGAAAAGCCAGGTGCTCGGCCTTGCCTTGATCACCAATTTCCTGCGCTGGAAGCCCTGACATGATCCTTTTTCCCGCTATCGACCTGAAAGACGGCCAGTGCGTGCGCCTCAAGCTCGGCGACATGGACCAGGCGACCGTCTACAATCCCGATCCGGCCGATCAGGCGAAAGCCTTCGAGGATCAGGGCTTCGAATGGCTGCACGTCGTCGACCTCAACGGCGCCTTTGCCGGCGAGACGGTCAATGGCAGTGCGGTCGATGCCATCCTCAAGGCCACCAAGAACCCGGTGCAGCTCGGCGGCGGCATCCGCACGCTTGCCCATATCGAGACCTGGCTGTCGCGCGGCCTGTCGCGCGTCATTCTCGGCACCGTTGCCGTGCGCGATCCGGCGCTGGTGATCGAGGCCTGCCGGCTCTTTCCGGGCAAGGTCGCCGTCGGCATTGATGCCAAGGGCGGCAAGGTGGCGGTGGAAGGCTGGGCGGAGGCCTCCGAGCTCGGCATTACAGAGCTGGCCCGGAAATTCGAGGGCGCCGGCGTTGCCGCGATCATCTACACCGATATCGACCGCGACGGCATCCTGACCGGTATCAACTGGACCTCGACGCTGGACCTGGCCGACGCGGTTTCCATTCCGGTGATCGCGTCCGGTGGCCTGGCCTCGATGGACGATATCAGGCGCATGCTGGAACCGGACGCCGCCAAGCTCGAAGGTGCCATTTCCGGCCGGGCCCTGTATGATGGCCGCATCGACCCGGCCGAGGCGCTGGCGCTGATCCGGGACAGAAAAGGAAGAGCGGCATGACTCTCAAAGCCCGCGTTATCCCCTGCCTGGACGTCAAGGACGGTCGTGTCGTCAAGGGGGTCAATTTCCTCGACCTGATCGATGCCGGCGACCCGGTCGAATCGGCCAAGGCCTATGATGCTGCCGGGGCCGACGAATTGTGTTTCCTCGACATCACCGCGTCTTCCGACAATCGCGACACGATTTTCGACGTCGTGGCCCGCACCGCCGATCATTGCTTCATGCCGCTGACCGTGGGTGGCGGGGTTCGCCAGATCGCCGATATCCGCAAGCTGCTGCTGGCTGGCGCCGACAAGGTTTCGATCAATTCCGCAGCCGTGAAGAACCCGGATTTTGTCGCCGAAGCCGCCGACAAGTTCGGCAACCAGTGCATCGTCGTGTCGATCGACGCCAAGAAGGTCTCCGCTTCAGGCGAAGATGATCGCTGGGAGATCTTTACCCATGGCGGCCGGCAATCAACCGGCATCGACGCTGTCGAATTTGCACAGCGCATGGTCAAGCTCGGCGCCGGCGAACTTCTGGTGACCTCGATGGACCGCGACGGCACCAAGAGCGGCTATGACATCGCGCTGACGCGCACCATCGCCGATTCGGTGCGGGTGCCGGTGATTGCCTCCGGCGGCGTCGGTACGCTCGACGATCTGGTCGCCGGTATCAGGGATGGGCATGCGACGGCGGTTCTGGCCGCCTCGATCTTTCATTTCGGCACCTACAGCATTGGCGAGGCCAAGCGCTACATGGCCGAGCACGGCATTGCCATGCGTCTCGACTGACGCTGAAAAAGGACGCCTGATGAGTGATTTCACCCTATCGGATCTTGAAGAGATCGTTGCGGACCGCGCCAAGGCTTCGCCGGACGAATCCTGGACGGCGAAACTCGTGGGCCAGGGCCAGCAGAGAGCCGCAAAGAAACTCGGCGAGGAAGCCGTCGAGACCGTGATTGCCGCCATTGGTGGCGAGAAATCAGAGCTTGTCGCCGAAAGTGCAGACCTCCTCTATCACCTGATGGTCGTATTGAACATTGCCGGCATCCCGTTGCATGATGTGATGAACGAGCTTGCCAGGCGCACCGGCCAGTCCGGGCTACAGGAAAAGGCCAACCGGAAGAGTTAATGACGATCGTCGCAAAAGACCTTGAACCGGCCGACATTCCGGATCATTTCGACAACAAGCATTATTCGCCCTACCGTTTCTTCTCGGCGGAAGAATGGTCGAAGTTCCGTGCCGATACGCCGCTGACGCTGACGGCCGACGAGGTGCAGCGGTTGCGGTCGCTGAACGACCCGATCGATCTCTCCGAAGTCCGACGCATCTACCTGTCGCTGTCGCGGCTCCTGTCGGCCCATGTCGAATCCTCGCAGATGCTGTTTGCCCAGCGCCAGCGGTTTCTGTCGATGCCGGAAGAGGCAAAGACGCCCTTCGTCATCGGCATTGCCGGGTCGGTTGCGGTCGGCAAGTCGACCACTGCGCGTATCCTGGCCGAACTCCTGTCGCGCTGGCCATCGAGCCCCAAGGTTGACCTGGTGACGACCGATGGTTTCCTCTATCCGAATGCCGTGCTGCAGCGCGAAAACATCATGGATCGCAAGGGTTTTCCCGAAAGCTACGACACCGGGGCGCTGCTGCGCTTCCTCTCGGCGATCAAGGCCGGCAAGCCCTATGTCAAGGCGCCCTCCTATTCGCACCTGACCTATGACGTGCTGCCGGACCAGTTCAAGATCATCGACCGTCCCGACATCCTGATTTTCGAAGGCATCAACGTTTTGCAATCCCGCAACCTGCCGGCCGACGGCAAAATCGTTCCGATGGTCTCCGACTTCTTCGATTTCTCGATCTATATCGATGCCGAGGAAAGCCTGATCCACAGCTGGTACGTCAGCCGCTTCATGCAGCTGCGGGAGACTGCGTTCAAGGACCCGAATTCCTTCTTCAAGCGCTATGCGCAGGTCAGCGAGGACGCGGCGCTGGCGATCGCGGAAGGCCTCTGGCAGAACATCAACCTGAAGAACCTGCGCCAGAACATCCTGCCGACCCGCCCGCGTGCCGACCTGATCCTGCAGAAGGGCGAAAACCACCTGACGGCAACGGTTGCGCTGCGCAAGCTCTGACGATCAGAGCGTGACCCGGCGCAGCGTCAGATTGATGCGGCCACCATTCTTCAACAGCGTCGAGGTCGTCGGATAGATCTTGTCGACGCCATGGAAACAGAGGCGGCCCTCGCCGCCGAGCACGACGATGTCGCCGCTCGACAGCTTGAATGACAGGGTGCGCCCGCCGCGCTCGGTGCCGCCGACACGAAAAAGACAGGTATCGCCAAGCGAAATCGACAGGACCGGCGTCTGCAGATCCTGCTCGTCGCGATCCTGGTGCAGGCCCATGCGCGCATCGTCGCTGTAGAAATTCACCAGGCAGGCTTCCGGGGGGCTGGCGCCGGCGCAGACCGTGTTCCAGATATCGAGAAGGCTATCCGGCATGGCCGGCCAGGCTTTGCCGGTGACGGGATGATCAGGCTGATAGCGGTAGCCGCGCTTCTGGTCGGTTACCCAGCCGAGCGAACCACAATTGGTCATGCGCACGGTCATCGGCTTGCCGGTGCGCGGCATTTCCGGGACGAAGAGCGGTGCCTGTGCGACAACCTCCCGGATTGTTTCGACCAGCGCCTCCTGCCGGTCCCGATCAAGAAATCCGGGCAGATGCCGTATGCCCTTGGGCAGGACCTGCATGACCGCCCCCTATTCGAGCCCGAGGATCACCGGCGGCGCGCCGAAGCGGTCCGCCCAATCGAGATAGGCGACATCAGTCGGTCCGACGACGTGTTCGACGAGGTTCCAGCGTCCGGACTGGAAACGCAGCAGGGCAAAGACCGTCAGGCCGTCCATCATATCCGCGTCGCCGGAAAAGCTTGTATCCTCGACATTGATCGGGGCGCCGCCGGGGCGTTGCGGATCGACCTGGACGAAGGCCCATTTCGGCGTGGTGCGCAACGTTGCGACGACAAACTCGACCGGGCCGCGCATCTGCGCCTCGACCGCCGGCCGCAACGCATCGAGAACAGCGGCGCGCTCGGCGGATCCTTTTTTCGGTTGATGCACGGCCTGCGCCTGTGCAAGGCCTGCCCATGCGGCCAACAGAAGCGCACAGGCAAGCAGAAGGGTTTTTCCCAGACCGGAGCTCACGCCTGTTCCAGATCCGGAATGCGCAGGACCTGGCCGGGATAGATCTTGTCGGGATGGGTCAGCATCGGGCGATTGGCATCGAAGATCGCGGTGTTCTTGGCGCCCTTGCCCTTGCCGTACTGGGTCTCGGCGATCTTCCAGAGATTGTCGCCCTTCTTGACCGTGTAGAACACCGGCGTCTTGGCAGCTGCCGGCGTTTCGCTTGCGGACTCCGCGACCTTCAGCTCGCTCGCCTCGACCTGCGAGATGCCCAGCGTATTGCCGACTGCGATGACGGCCTTTTCGAAGATGGACTGATCCTTGACGGTGCCGGTCAAGACGATCTTGTCCTCGACCACGGTGACATCCACCTTGTCGGTACCGAGATCATGCGAGGCGAGTTCCTTTTTGACGGCCTCGACGTCCGGAGCGTCATCATCGCCACCAATTCCGAGCTTCTTGCCGGCATTCTTGATAAAGCTGAAAAGACCCATCGCACATCTCCCTTGGCGTTTTTGTCTTGGCCTATGTTTGTCTGCACTTAAGAGAGTGCAGTTGCCGGCAAAAAACAAGGTGTGCGCCGAAAACTTGTGGCCTCAATCGCCATCCGGCCGGCCGCGCATTTTCTTGATCTCGCCGCGACCTGTCTTGGCTTTCAGCCGGCGCTCGATGGAGCCCTTGGTTGGCCTTGTCTTGCGGCGCGGCGGCGGAGGCGGCTCGGCGGCCTTCAGGATCAGCTCTTTCAACCGCTCGCGTGCATCCTCGCGATTGCGATCCTGGCTGCGGAACCGCGACGCCTCGATCATCAAGACGCCATCCTTGGACACCTTGCGGCCGGCGAGCTTGATGGCATTGTCACGGACGCGCTCCGACAGGGCCGGCGAGGCCGCGATGCCGTAGAACAGCTGGACCGCTGTCGAGACCTTGTTGACGTTCTGCCCCCCCGGCCCCCCGGCCAGCACGAATTGCTCCGTCAGTTCCCAGCCGGCAATGACGATGCGGTCGTTGATGTAGAGCGGATCACTGGCCATCGCTGTCTTCCTTCGACTGCGTCTATCTCACAGGATCGGCCCGTTGAAAACGGCGCAACGGAAAAACCCGGCCAGAGGAGCCGGGTTTCACGTGAATCATCGCCTGCGATGGTTTATTCGGCCGCAATCTTCATGCCGGGCGCCGCATCGAGAACGCTGCCATCGACATGGCTTTCGAACTTGGCGAAATTGCCGACGAACATATCGACCAGCTTGCGGGCCTGCGCATCATAGGCGACGGCATCGCTCCAGGTGGAGCGGGGATCGAGAATGGTGGTGTCGACACCAGCGACGGCCACCGGAACCGCAAAGCCGAAATTCGCATCCGTGCGGAATTCGGCGGTCTTCAGCGACCCGTCGAGGGCTGCGGCCAGAAGCGCGCGCGTTGCCTTGATCGGCATGCGGTTGCCGGTGCCGTAGGCGCCGCCGGTCCAGCCGGTATTGACCAGCCAGCAGGTGACCTCGTGGCGGGCGATCAGGTCCTTCAGCAGATTGCCGTATTCCGACGGATGCCGCGGCATGAACGGCGCGCCGAAGCAGGTCGAGAAGGTGGCCTCCGGCTCGGTGACACCCTTTTCTGTGCCGGCCACCTTGGCGGTGTAGCCCGAGAGGAAATGATACATCGCCTGTTCCGGCGTCAGTTGCGCGATCGGCGGCAAAACGCCGAAGGCATCTGCGGTCAGCATGATGATCGTTTTCGGATGTCCGGATTTGCCGGTTGCGCTGGCATTCGGGATGAAATCCAGCGGATAGGCGCAGCGCGTGTTTTCGGTCAGCGAGCCATCGTTGAAATCGGGCACGCGATCATTGTCGAGAATGACGTTTTCCAGAACCGTGCCGAAGCGGCGGGTGGTTGCAAAGATCTCCGGCTCGGCCTCCGCCGAAAGGCGGATGGTCTTGGCATAGCAGCCCCCTTCAAAATTGAAGATGCCGTCTTCACCCCAGCCATGTTCGTCGTCGCCGATCAGCGTGCGCTTCGGATCGGCCGACAGCGTTGTCTTGCCGGTGCCCGAGAGGCCGAAGAAGACGGCCGAATCACCGGCGGGGCCGACATTGGCCGAGCAATGCATCGGCATGACGCCCTTTTCCGGCAGAAGATAGTTCAGCACCGTGAATACGGATTTCTTCATTTCGCCAGCATAGGAGGTGCCGGCGATGAGCACGAGACCATTGACCAGATCGCAGGCGATGACCGTTTCCGAGCGGCATCCGTGCCGGGCCGGATCCGCCTTAAAGCTTGGCAGGTCGATGATCGTCAGCTTCGGCAGGAAGGTTGCGAGTGCTTCGCGATCCGGGCGGATCAAAAGGTTGCGGATGAACAGCGAGTGCCAGGCGAACTCGGTCACGACCCGTGTCGGCAGGGCATTGACCGCATCGGCACCGCCAACCAGATCCTGTACATAGAGCGACAGCCCATTGGTATGGGCCAGCATGTCGGCATGCAGCACGGCGAAATGCTCCGGCGACATTTCCTTGTTGTTGTCCCACCAGATCTGGCCGGATGTCGTGGCGTCGCGGACAACGAACTTGTCCTTCGCCGAACGGCCCGTGTGCTGGCCGGTCAAGGCGCGAAGGGCGCCATGGGCGGTGACCTGTGCTTCGCCGTGGCGCAGGGCCTCCTCGTAGAGTTCAGCCGTACCGAAGTTATAGCGAACCGTATCCAGAGCCTTGAAACCGATTGCGTCCAGCCCGAGCGCCGGGTTGCGGATACCAAGTTCCTTCATGGTCCAGCTTTCCTTCCGTGTTTTGCCAAATGGCCTTTGAATTTCCCGGACCATAAAAGCGGAACATCTAAAACACAAGGCAACGGACTAAAAAATTCAACGATTTCAGTATATTAATCGATTTAAAGAAAAATATCGCTTTTTTAATCGGTTGAAATACGCGCTTCAAACGTCATATTTGAAAGGCCTTTTCCGATTTCTCGGTGCGGAGAGAACGTTTGGCGATTTACTTCGCCACAATTTGTTCCACCTTTATACTCAAGAAGCGCTTGGACTGGCAGTATGGCCTGAGGCTGGATCATTCGACCAGGAGCGCCTTAATGATGGAGCCACTTAACATGCAGACGATTGCACTTGTCGATGACGACCGGAACATCCTGACCTCCGTTTCCATTGCCCTGGAAGCGGAAGGCTACAAGGTTGAGACCTATACCGACGGTGCCTCCGCTCTTGACGGGCTTCTTGCGCGGCCGCCGCAACTGGCGATCTTCGATATCAAGATGCCGCGTATGGACGGCATGGAGCTTTTGCGCCGCCTGCGCCAGAAGTCGGACATTCCGGTGATCTTCCTGACGTCGAAGGATGAGGAAATCGACGAGTTGTTCGGCCTGAAGATGGGCGCGGACGATTTCATCACCAAACCGTTTTCGCAGCGATTGCTGGTCGAGCGGGTAAAGGCGATCCTGCGGCGCTCTGCCAATCGCGAGGCGGCGGCGGCTGCCAATGCCGCCGGCACGCCGAAGTCGGCCGCCGATATCCAGGCACGCTCACTCGAGCGCGGCCAGCTCGCCATGGACCAGGAACGCCACACCTGCACCTGGAAGAACGAGCAGGTGACGCTGACCGTCACTGAATTCCTGATCCTGCATTCGCTGGCCCAGCGTCCGGGCGTCGTCAAAAGCCGGGATTCGCTGATGGATGCGGCCTATGACGAGCAGGTCTATGTCGATGACCGCACCATCGACAGCCACATCAAGCGGCTGCGCAAGAAGTTCAAGATGGTCGACAATGATTTCGACATGATCGAAACGCTTTACGGCGTCGGCTATCGTTTTCGCGAGTCAGCCTGATTTCAACCGGCTTCAACAGGTGAACGGCGGTGCTGCAAGACTGGCGCGTCGCCGTCCCAGCCTGTATGATCGCCCGGGCGGCCAGATGGATAGGCGGAACTCGGGCTTGCCGGGACGGTCTGGCTCACCCCGAGATCGGGATCGACCGCCTGTTGTTCAAAGCCTGCAAATCAAGGTCTGTAGTTTCAAGGCCTGTAATTTCAGGGCCCGTAGTTTCAAGACCCGTAGTTTCAGGGCCCCTCGTTAAGGACCGCGCTGGCGGAAGTGGAAGGCTTGGTCGAAGTCTTGCGAAATATGGACATGGACGATAGCGACGGAAACAACCCTTCCGATCGGCGCTGGGTGCATCCGTTCACCCTGGTGCGCCGGATCTTCGGCAATGCCGTTTTTTCGAGCCTGACACGCCGCATCCTGTTTTTCAACCTTGTGGCGCTTGTCGTGCTCGTCGGCGGCATCATGTATCTCAACCAGTTTCGCGAGGGGCTGATCGATGCCCGCGTCGAGAGCCTGCTGACCCAGGGCGAAATCATCGCTGGGGCGATCGCGGCGTCGGCCTCCGTCGACACCAACTCGATCACCATCGACCCGCAGAAACTGCTGGAACTGCAGGCCGGGCAGAGCATTACGCCGCTCCCGAGCGACGAGGACCTGGAATTTCCGATCACGCAGGAGCGCGTGGCGCCTGTGCTGAGACGGCTGATTTCGCCAACACGGACGCGCGCACGTCTGTTCGACGCCGATGCCGATCTTCTGCTCGATTCGCGCCATCTCTATACCGGCGGCCAGGTGCTGCGCTTCGACCTGCCGCCGATCGACCCGGAATCGGCCACCTGGTCGGAACGGCTGAACGGCCTGTTCAACCGGATCCTGCAGCCCGGCAACCTGCCGCTCTACAAGGAGCCGCCCGGCGGCAACGGCTCGATCTATCCCGAAGTGATGAACGCGCTGACCGGCGTGCGCGGTGCTGTCGTTCGCGTCACGGACAAGGGCGAACTGATCGTTTCCGTCGCCGTGCCGGTGCAGCGCTTCAGGGCTGTGCTCGGCGTGCTGCTCCTGTCGACGCAGGCCGGTGATATCGACAAGATCGTGCATGCCGAACGGCTCGCCATCATTCGTGTGTTCGGCGTTGCCGCGCTCGTCAACGTGATCCTGTCGCTTCTCCTGTCCAGCACCATTGCCAATCCCCTGCGCCGATTGTCGGCGGCAGCCGTCCGGGTGCGCCGCGGCGGCGCCAAGGAGCGCGAGGAGATACCCGACTTTTCCTCCCGCCAGGACGAGATCGGCAACCTTTCGGTTGCCCTGCGCGAAATGACCTCCGCGCTCTACGACCGGATCGCCGCCATCGAGAACTTTGCCGCCGATGTCAGCCACGAGCTGAAAAATCCGCTGACATCCTTGCGCAGCGCCGTGGAAACCCTGCCGCTGGCACGGACCGACGAATCGAAAAAGCGGCTGATGGATGTGATCCAGCACGATGTGCGCCGTCTCGACCGGCTGATCAGCGATATTTCCGACGCCTCCCGGCTGGATGCCGAACTGGCCCGCAGCGACGCCAGTATCGTCGACCTCGAAAAGCTGCTCGGTGACCTCGTGGACATTTCCCGGCAGATCCGCAGCCACAAGAAGGCCGTCCTTCTGGAGTTTGTCGTCGACCGCAAGGACAATCCGAAAACCCGCTTCGCGGTTGCCGGTTATGAGCTGCGCATCGGCCAGATCATCACCAACCTGATCGAGAACGCCCGATCCTTCGTTCCCGACCCCGGTGGGCGGATCGTCGTGCGGCTGGCCCGGACGCGCACGCGCTGCGTCGTCTATGTCGAAGACAACGGCCCCGGCATCCAGGTGGAAGACATCGACCGCATTTTCGAGCGCTTCTACACCGACCGGCCGGAGGGCGAGGATTTCGGCCAGAATTCGGGGCTGGGCCTGTCGATCTCACGCCAGATCGCCGAAGCCCACGACGGGACGCTGAAAGCGGAAAACATCATAGACGCGAAGACTGGCGCGATCGTCGGCGCGCGCTTCATCCTGTCTCTGCCGACCGAGGCCAACCCGTGAGCGGCAGCCGTTTCAACGTCCACGGCACGGCGATCGTGCTGGGAACGATGGGTTTTCTTTTGGTCGGGCCTTCAGGTGCCGGAAAATCAACCCTTTCGCTCAGCCTGATGAGCCAGGCAAGGCTGCGGGGGCTATATGCCGCGCTTGTCAGCGACGACCAGGTGTTCGTCTCCTGTGCCGGCGGACAGATCCTTGCGCATGGCCCGGAAACGATCCGCGGCCTGATCGAGATCCGCGGCGCCGGGATTGCCGACATAGAGACGATTTCCTGCGCCGTCCTGCACCTCGCCCTTCGTCCGGTGAAGCTCGAAAACGTCGAGAGACTGCCGCCGGCGGCGGAACTTCATAGGCTCGACGCGCGGATGAGCCTGCCTCTCCTGCGTTTGCCCTATGGTGACGGGCAGGATTCCTTCGCAATTCTGGAACAGCTTTTGCCTCAAAATTCGGCGCTTGCAGGATGAAAGTGCCGCATTTGCCGCCGTTGTAGCATTTTGGGCTTGCACTTCGCCTTTTCCTTGCCAAGATGACCGCCCGAAAGGTGGACGAAATTGCTGCATTGCGATATCTGACCATCGAAGCGTTGCAGATGCAGTTGGAGCATAGACATCATGATCGGACTTGTGCTTGTCACACACGGCAAGCTGGCTGAAGAGTTTCGTCATGCACTCGAGCATGTTGTCGGTCCGCAAAAGGCAATCGAAACCGTCTGTATCGGCCCGGAAGACGACATGGACCAGCGGCGCCAGGACATAATCGATGCCGTCACAGCGGCCGATTCCGGCAAAGGCGTGATCATCCTGACCGACATGTTCGGAGGCACGCCCTCGAACCTGGCGATTTCCGTCATGCAGAGCGGCGTGACCGAAGTGATTGCCGGCGTCAACCTGCCAATGCTGATCAAGCTGGCCGGCGTGCGCGGCGAAAGCGATATGGACCGGGCCCTGGTCGAGGCTTCGGAAGCCGGCCGCAAATACATCAATGTCGCCAGCCGCGTTCTGAGCGGCAAATAACCGGAATGCCTGCCCGATGTCGCTCTCCCGTGAACTGCTGATCGTCAACAAAAGAGGGCTTCATGCCCGCGCCTCGGCCAAGTTCGTCCAGATGGTCGAAGGCTATGAGGCCGACATCACCGTGTCCAAGGATGGCATGACGGTGGGCGGCACGTCGATCATGGGCCTTATGATGCTGGCCGCCAGTACCGGATCCACCATCTTTGTCACCGCCGGTGGCGCGCAGGCGCAGGAAGCGCTCGATGCGCTCGATGCGCTTGTTGGCGACAAATTTGGTGAGGAAATGTAAAGCAAAGATATAAACATATAAAGACCTCTTTATATGACTATTGCTGCTGACGCCTTTTCCTGATAGGTCAATGCCAAACTCCCATTGCTTTTCGGGAGAGCATGATTCTGCGCCATGCCTTCGCCTCATCTGTCCGGGGCCGGCCGGCGGAATGCCACCAGTCAGGAGACATCCATGAGCACCACCAATGACTATATCGTTGCCGATATCGGCCTCGCCGACTTCGGCCGCAAGGAAATCACCATTGCTGAAACGGAAATGCCGGGCCTGATGGCCTGCCGTGAGGAATTCGGGGCTTCGAAGCCGCTGAAGGGCGCACGCATCACCGGCTCGCTGCACATGACCATCCAGACGGCCGTGCTGATCGAGACGCTCGCTGTTCTCGGCGCCGATATCCGCTGGGCATCGTGCAACATCTTCTCGACGCAGGACCATGCTGCGGCCGCGATCGCCGCGACCGGCATCCCGGTCTATGCAGTCAAGGGCGAAACCCTTGAAGACTACTGGACCTATACCGACAAGATCTTCCAGTGGGCCGATGGCGGCGTTTCCAACATGATCCTCGACGATGGCGGCGACGCCACCATGTACATCCTGCTCGGCGCCCGCGCCGAAGCCGGCGAAGACGTCCTGTCGAAGCCTGAGTCCGAGGAAGAAGAAATCCTCGTGGCCCAGATCAAGAAGCGGCTGGCAGCCTCACCGGGCTGGTTCACCAAGCAGCGCGATGCAATCAAGGGCGTGACCGAAGAAACCACGACCGGCGTTAACCGCCTGTACCAGCTCCAGGCCAAGGGCCTCCTGCCCTTCCCGGCAATCAACGTCAATGATTCGGTCACCAAGTCGAAGTTCGACAACAAGTATGGCTGCAAGGAATCGCTGGTCGACGGCATCCGCCGCGGCACCGACGTGATGATGGCCGGCAAGGTTGCCGTCGTCTGCGGCTATGGCGACGTCGGCAAGGGTTCGGCTGCCTCGCTTTCGGGCGCCGGCGCGCGCGTCAAGGTCACGGAAGTCGACCCAATCTGCGCCCTGCAGGCCGCCATGGACGGTTTCGAAGTCGTCCAGCTGGAAGACGTCGTGGCGTCTGCCGACATCTTCATCACGACGACCGGCAACAAGGACGTCATCCGCATGGACCACATGCGGGCAATGAAGGACATGGCGATCGTTGGTAATATCGGCCACTTCGACAACGAGATCCAGGTCGCATCGCTGCGCAACCTCAAGTGGACGAACATCAAGCCGCAGGTCGACATGATCGAGTTCCCGAAGGGCAATCGCATGATCCTGCTCTCGGAAGGGCGCCTGCTCAACCTCGGCAACGCCACCGGCCACCCGTCCTTCGTGATGTCCGCCTCGTTCTCCAACCAGGTTCTGGCGCAGATCGAGCTGTTCACCAAGGGCGAACAGTACGGCAAGGAAGTCTACGTCCTGCCGAAGCACCTCGACGAGAAGGTCGCGCGCCTGCATCTTGCCAAGCTCGGCGTTAAGCTGACTGAGCTGTCCGAGGAACAGGCCGGTTATATCGGCGTGAAAACGCAGGGCCCGTTCAAGTCGGAACACTACCGCTACTAATCCTTACCCGGATAATCCACAACATATAGAAGCCGCGTCCTTGACAAGGGGCGCGGTTTCTTTTTTGAGCATCGCCCTTCCCGGAGATTCCCCGAAGAAGTATGTTTTCAGGCATTGATTCGTGATGGAGATGCGGACCTCCAGCATTGCGGATCGGGCTGTCTTGTCGTTCTGCGGCAAACAGACAAAGACATGCCGGACATGCGATCGGACTGAACGAGCCTGCCAGTGGCGGACATCGATGTATCCTGCGTGGCGATTTGCAACCGGACCAGAAACCTTGACGATCGCGCTTCACCGAAAGGTCGGGGCACGCTCCAAGGTGTTGAATACGCGTGTGATTGCTGTTGCCGATTCGGCTCTGGCATCACGTGTTGTGCAAACGGGGAAAAGCACGCCATGAAAACAGGTTCTTCAAGGCGCACAAGCGCGGGTGGAAAAATCCGCCGGCTGATGCGCAGGCTCACGGCCGGATCTGCCCTGGCGGCATTGGCAAGCCCCGCCAGCGCATCCGTCGAAAACCTGCTGACCACAGGCACAATCTTTCATTCTTCGGAAGTCATCACCTTTTCCGTCCTGATCGGCGTGATTTCGGCTGCGATGATCTCGGCCATCTGGCTTATCCGCCAGCGGGGCAATATCGAGACCGAAAACCGCGACCTGAATGCTGCGCTGGCCGACGCCAATCAGCGGATTTCACGTTTCCAGGCCCTGATCGCCGACAAGAACCGCCGCATCGTCGTCTGGGACGGTCTGTCCGACAAGCCGGAATTCCTTGGCCTGCTGCCGGCCGAAACAGGCGCGCCGCAGGATGATCGCGATTTCCTCGCCTTCGGCCGCTGGATCAAATCGACATCCGCATCCGAACTCGAAAAAGCCATCGAGCTATTGCGCTCGAACGCCCAGAGTTTCGACCTCGTGCTCGAAACGAACCGCAACGAGGTGCTCGAAGCACAGGGACGGGTGTCCGGCGGCCGTGCCTTCGTGCGGTTCGTGGCACTCAACAATCTGCGCGCCGAACTCGCCGATCTGAAGCTCGAACGCGACCGCCTGCATGCCTCGCTCTCCTGTGTCCAGACCATGCTCGATTCCATCGACCTGCCGGTCTGGCAACGGGGTCCGGACGGCAATCTGCTCTGGGTCAACCACGCCTATGCGGAATCGGTCGAGGCGGCGGCGCCCGCAGTCGCCATCCGCGAAGGTCGCGAATTGCTGGCCACCGTGGCGCGGGAAAAGATCCGCTCGGTGAGCACCTATGACACGCCCTACCGCGACAAGGTCTCGACCGTCGTTCGTGGAAACCGGACCTTCTTCGATGTCGTCGACGCCAAGAGTTCCTCCGGTTCGGCCGGCATCGCCGTCGATGTTTCCGAGGCCGAGGCGGTGCGCGAGGAACTGAAGCGTACCCTGAAGAGCCATTCGGAAACGCTCGACCATCTGGCCACGCCCGTCGCCACGTTTGACGGCAGCCAGCGCCTGCAATTCTACAACCAGGCTTTCCAGACGCTCTGGGATCTCGACATGGGCTTTCTCGAGCGCAAGCCCGGCAATGGCGAAATCCTCGACCGGTTGCGAGCCGGCGGCAAGCTGCCTGAACAGCTGAATTGGAAACAATGGAAGGACCAGGCGCTTTCCGTCTACCAGGCCATCGAAACGCAGACCGATCTCTGGCACCTGCCCAACGGCCAGACGCTGCGCGTGTTTGCCACGGCACGGCCGCAGGGCGGCGCCACCTGGGTTTTCGAGAACCTGACCGAGAAAGTCGATCTCGAAACACGCTACAATACGCTGGTCCAGGTTCAAGGCGAAACCATCGATCATCTGTCGGAAGGCGTTGCTGTCTTTGGGCCCGATGGTCGCATCAAGCTCTCCAATCCCGCCTTCCGGGCGCTCTGGGGCGTCAGCGAGGCAGATGCCAAACCGGGCACGCATATCCGCGCCATCGAACAGGCCTGCATCTCGTCCTACGACCAGCCGGACGGCTGGAAGCGGTTTGCGCACATCATCACCAGCTTTGACGATGAGCGGCCATCTTGCCAGGGCGTGCTGGAACTGCGCACAGGCCTGATACTCGATTTCGCCGTCATTCCGCTGCCGAACGCACAGACCATGGTGACCTTCGTCAACATCACCGACAGCGCCCGCGTCGAGCGCGCCCTGACCGAGAAGAACGAAGCCCTCAGGCTTGCCGATTCGCTGAAGAACGACTTCGTCCAGCACGTATCCTACGAATTGCGCTCGCCGCTCACCAATATCATCGGTTTTGCCGACCTTTTGAAGACGCCGACGTTTGGCGCGCTCAACGAAAGACAGGCGGAATATGTCGACCATATCTCGACATCGTCCTCGCTGCTGCTGACCATCGTCAACGATATTCTCGATCTTGCCACCGTCGATGCCGGCATCGTCGAGCTCGATCTCTCCGAAATCAACCTCACGGACTTCCTCGATGAAGTCTCGTTGCAGATGGCCGACCGGCTGCAGGAAAGCGCGGTGACCCTGCGCATCGATGCGCCCGACACGCTGGGGCTTTTCGTTGCCGATCACCAGCGGATGAAGCAGATCCTGATCAAGCTCCTGACCAATGCCGCGAATTTTGCGCCCGATGGCAGCACCATCAACCTGCGATGCCGTCGCGACGGCAATGACTTCGTCTTCAGCGTCTCCGACAACGGCCCGGGCATCCCGCAGGATATTCTCGACACGGTGTTCAACCGCTTCGAAAGCCATGGGCAGCACGGTGGCGCAGGCCTCGGCCTGTCCATCGTCGAAAGCTTCGTCAGCCTTCACCACGGCACGGTTTCGATCCGCAGCCATGAGGGCGAAGGCACTGAGGTCACCTGCCGCATTCCGTCCGGCGACCTGCAAAAAGCCGAAGCGGCGGAATAATGCAGCCGATCACGCTTTTCCTGAAGGATGAGGCGGCCACCATCGCATTCGGCGAGGATCTGGCGCTGGCATTGAAGGCGGGCGATTGCCTGGCGCTGTCCGGTGATCTTGGCGCCGGCAAATCGACCCTGGCCCGCGCGCTGCTGCGCGCCATGGCCGATGACGAGACGCTGGATGTGCCGAGCCCGACCTTCACGCTGGTGCAGGCCTACGACCTGCGCATTCCGGTGGCGCATTTCGACCTCTATCGTCTCGGCGATGTCTCCGAACTCGACGAGCTTGGTTTCGACGAGGCGCTGTCGGACGGCATCTGTCTGGTCGAATGGCCGGAAAAGGCCTTGTCGGGTCTTCCCCGGGATCGCCTGACCCTGGATTTTTCGCATGTCGGCGAGGGGCGCGACGTCACGCTTTCGGGCAATCCGCCGGCGCTGGAGCGCATTGCCCGCAGCCTGGCCATCCGCGAATTTCTCGACCGCAATGGCTATGCTGGAGCCAAACGCCGGCATCTGAGCGGCGATGCTTCGGCCCGCGCCTATGAGCGGATCGAAACGCCAGACGGCCCGACGACGATCCTGATGGACGCCGCCCGGCACAGTCCCGGCCCGATCCTGCAGGACGGGAAATATTACCAGCAGCTCGCCCACATCGCCGAAGATGTGGTTCCCTTTGTCGCCATCGCAGACGCGCTCCGGCGCCAAGGGCTTTGTGCACCGGAGATCCATGCCGCCGATCTCGATGCCGGCATATTGCTGATCGAGAACCTCGGCCACGATGGCGTGCTCGATGCTGCGGGCCAGCCGATCACGGAGCGCTATCTCGAAAGCGTGCGTCTGCTGGCGCAGCTGCACGCGACCCCGCCGGAACGGGACATTCCGGTCGCGCCGGGCATTATCCATTGCATTGCGGACTTTGATCGCACGGCGATGAAGATCGAGACGCAATTGCTGATCGACTGGTTTCTGCCCTGGAAACGCAATGCACCGGCATCGGAGGCGGAGCGAAAAGACTATGCAGCGATCTGGGACGGCCTGATCGATCGGATGGCCTCTTCGGAAAAAAACCTGCTGCTGCGCGACTATCATTCGCCGAACATCATCTGGCGCGCGGATCGCGACGGGCTGGAGCGGATCGGTATCATCGATTTCCAGGACGCGATGATCGGCCCGACCGCCTATGATGTCGCCTCGCTGACGCAGGATGCACGGGTCACCATCGCACCTGAACTCTCAATGCTTATGCTCGACGCATACACGGCAGCGCGCCGAGCGCAGGGGCCTTTCGATGAAGACGCGTTCCGGCGCGACTGGCACCTGATGTCGGCGCAACGCAACTGCAAGCTGGTCGGCATCTGGGTGCGGTTGATGCAGCGGGACGGCAAACCCGGCTACATGAAACATATGCCGCGCACATTTGCCTATCTCGAGGTCGCGCTCCAACATCCTGTCCTCGCGCCCTTGCGCGATTGGTGCATAAAGGCTGGAATCCTTTCCACCGAATCAGCGGATTGATGACCAGATATGCCGATCACGAATGCCATGGTGCTGGCCGCAGGGCTCGGCACCCGCCTGCGCCCGATTACCGACACGATGCCGAAGCCGCTGGTGCCCGTGGCCGGCGTTCCGATGATCAACACCGTGCTCGACCTTTTGGCCGATGCCGGTGTCGAGACAGCGGTCGTCAACGTCCATCATTTTGCCGACCGGATGGAGGCGCATCTGGCAGAGCGGGCCAGCCCGAGGATTCTCATCTCGGATGAGCGCGACGGGCTGATGAATTCCGGCGGCGGCCTTGCGCGGGGGCTGGCGCTTCTGCCGGACGGGCCTGTTCTGGTGATGAATGCCGACCTGTTCTGGATCGGTGAAACACCGGGTCAACCGAGCAATCTGGAAAGGCTGGCAGACGTCTTCGACCCAGACATCATGGACATGGCGCTGCTCTGCGTCCGGCTGGAGGATACGACGGGCCACAACGGCAAGCTGGATTTTTCGCTGGCGGACGACGGCCGCCTGACCCGGTTTGCCGAGGGCATGGCGAACCCCGTGGTCTATGCCGGCGCGATTGCAATGCATACAATGCTTCTGGACGATGCGCCCAATAATGCCTTCAACCTCAACATCTATTTCGACCGGGCGATCGAAAAGGGACGGCTCTACGGCCTCGTGCTCGAGGGACACTGGCTGACCGTCGGAACGCCGGAAGCGATCGGCGACGCCGAGGCCGTGATTGCCCGGCTGCTGGCGAAGGCCGGCTGATGGCGCAGGCTGCAGGCAATGTCTTCACGATCCCGGCCGGACTTGCTTTCCTGAAGACGCTGGTTGCAGCCCTTTGCAAGGGCGAACTCGTTCCCGGTTTTCGCTATGATCCGGCCGATCCCCTGTCGCTGGCCGGTGTGACCATCTTCGTGCCGACGCGGCGCTCGGCCCGTGTGCTGCGTTCGGAACTGGTCGATTATCTCGGTGGCCGCTCGGCGATCCTGCCGATGATCCGGGCGCTGGGAGAAACCGATGACGACAGCGGCTTCTTCGATGCCGAAATCCCTGCTATCCTCGATCTCAGCCCGCCCTTGCCGGGCACGTCCCGCCTGATCGAGCTGGGCCGGCTGGTACTGGCCTGGCGCAACCAGCTGCCGAAGATCGTGCTCGACATCCATGCCGAAAGCCCGCTGATCGCGCCGGCCAGCCCCGCCGACGCCATCTGGCTGGCGAAAAACCTCGCAGATCTGATCGATGCGATGGAGACCGAGGAGCTGGACTGGGCAGCGCTCGATACGATCGAGGCTGCGGACCACGCGCTGTGGTGGACCCTGACACTGGAATTCCTGAAAATTGCCCGGACCTACTGGCCGGCGCGGCTGGAAGAACTCAAACAATCCTCGCCGGCGCGGCACCGCAACGCCATCCTGCAGGCCGAGGTCCAGCGTATCGCGACCGGCAAGGTCACGGGGCCGATCATCATTGCCGGCTCGACCGGCTCGATTCCGGCAACGGCCGACCTGATCGCCGCCGTCCAGAAGCTCGACAACGGCACCATCGTGCTTCCCGGCCTCGACGAGGCGATGAGCGATGCGGACTGGGCGATGATTGCTTCGGATGGCGAGACGCTGGCGGGAAAACCGAGCCCGGCCAGCCGCAGCCACCCGCAATACGGATTTTTGCGCCTGCTCAAGCATATGGGGATCGCGCGCAGCGACATCCCGTCGCTTGCCGTGGCAGACCCCGACCTTGCCTATCGGGCGACGCTTCTCTCCCATGCCCTGCTGCCGGTCCAGGCGACCAGCGGCTGGCCGGATCTGCGCGCCGATATCGATCCGGCACGCAGCGATGCCGCCTTCCGCGATGTCGCGCTGATCGAGACGGCCAATGAACGCGAGGAAGCAACCGCCATCGCGATTGCGCTGAGACTTGCCCTGCAGGACGACGACAACAGCCAGGTGGCGCTGATCACGCCCGATCGTGATCTCGCCCGCCGGGTTGCAGCAGAACTGACGCGGTTCGGCATCGAGGCGGATGATTCGGCCGGTACGCCCTTGTCCGCGACACCGGCCGGCAGCCTGATGCGCCTTTTGCTCGAGGCGACGCTGCGGCCGGGTGACCCCGTCGCCGTGACCGCCCTGCTCAAACATCCGCTTGCCCGTTTCGGCCTGCCGTCGGACGAAGTCCGCGGGGCAGCCGACGGTCTGGAACTGCTGGCGCTGCGCGGCGGCACCGCCAGCGTTGATATCTCCGACCTCGAGAGCTTTCTCGACCAGGCTCTGGCGCGCGAGGCGGACAACCGCCACTGCCCAGAATGGCGCGCCGGGCTGGAGGAGGCCGCGATTTCCGCCAGCCGCGACCTTGCCGTGCGGATCGCAGCCGCCGTCGAACCGCTTGCCGGGACGCTGGTGCGCCGGCACCCCAGCGGGCGCGGCCTCACCGTTTCGCTGACCCTGGCCGAATGGGCGACGAAGACCGGGCAAGCCCTGGAAGCGGTCGCAATGGACGAGAACGGCAGCCTTGCCGGGCTCTGGTCCGGCGAGGCCGGCGATGCGCTGGCGACGCTGTTGCGCACCATCCTCGAGACCGATGGGCAGATGACTGCCGACGGCCCGCAATGGAGCGACATCATGGAGGCGCTTTCATCGAGCGAGGCGATCAAGCCGCGTTCGATGCGACATCCGCGTGTGTTCATTTTCGGCGCGCTCGAATCGCGCCTGCAGAGCGTCGATCTCGTGGTGCTCGGCGGCATGAACGAGGGCACATGGCCGGGGCAGACGGCCAACGACCCCTTCCTGTCGCGCACCATGAAAACCGCCATCGGGCTGGAGCCGCCGGAACGGCGCATCGGCCAGCTGGCGCACGACCTGCAAATGGCCTGCGGCACCCGCAAGCTGATCTTCACGCGCGCCATGCGCAAGGGGGCGACGCCGACGGTTGCCTCGCGCTGGCTCCAGAGGCTGCTCGCTATTGGCGGCAAGGGTCTGGGCGGCCAGCTTCGCGCCAATGGCCGGGATTATGCGACCTGGGCGGGCATGCTCGACCAGGACGGTTTCCAGCCTCTTGCGGAACGACCGCAGCCGAAACCCGATGCAGAATTCCAGCCGCGCAAATATTCCTTCAGCGAAGTGAGCCGGCTTCGCCGCGATCCCTATGCGATCTATGCGCGGCGTATCCTGCGCCTGCAGCCGATCGATCCGTTCAACCGCGATCCCGGCGCTTCGGAACGGGGCACGCTCTATCACCGCATCGTCGACCGTTTCATTCGCTCCGGCTTTGATCCCGCCTCCCCCCAAGCCGTGGAGGAGATGAGCCGGATTCTGAACGAAGTCTTCGACGCCGAGCTTCTGCCGGCACATATCGATGTCGTCTGGCGTCCGCGCTTTGCCGCCGTCGGCAAGGCCTTCATCCAATGGGAGGCCGGCCGCAAACCGGACATCCGCCAATCCTACACCGAAGTGCCGGCCGCCATGGATCTGGGCGTCGCCGGCATTCGCCTGACCGGTATTGCCGACCGCATCGATATACTCGGTGACGGCTCGGTCGTGCTCGTCGACTACAAGACCGGCTCCAACCCGTCGCTGAAGGAAGCGCGGGCACTGCTTGATCCGCAGCTGGCGCTCGAGGCTGCGGCCGTCAAGGCCGGCGCTTTCAGCGCTGTCGGCAAACGGCATCCGCAATCGCTGCTTTATGTGCGCCTCAAACCCGGCGAACGGTTTGCGTCGGAAGAGGTAAACAACGAACATGCCAAGCCCCGCGCCAATGTGCAGACCAAATCGGCCGAGCAACTGGCCGGCGAATCCCTGAAGGAGCTGACAGGCCTGCTGGCCGCCTTGATGAGCAAGCGGCATGGGTTTGCCTCCCGCCTGATTGTCCAGAAGGAGCGGGACTATGGCGGCGACTATGATCACCTCGCCCGCGTTGCCGAATGGACCACCGCCGACAGCGAGGACGAAACCGATGAGGGATGATGATTTCGGCCCGGCCGAGCCTTCGCCGCAGACCTGGCTGGACTGGACCTCTCAAAAACAGGCGCTGGCTTCCGACCCGGCCCGCTCCGCCTGGGTGTCTGCCAATGCCGGCTCGGGCAAGACGCATGTGCTGACGCAACGGGTTATCCGGCTGCTGCTGGCCGGCTGCCGGCCCTCGGCGATCCTCTGCCTGACCTATACCAAGGCTGCGGCCTCCGAAATGTCGAACCGTGTCTTTGAACGGCTGGCGGAGTGGGTGACGCTCGACGATGCCGCGCTGGAGGAACGAATCCGGCAGATCGAGGGTGAGCGCCCCTCGCTCTTCAAGCTGCAGGAGGCGCGGCGGCTGTTTGCCCGCGCGCTCGAGACACCGGGCGGGCTGAAGATCCAGACCATTCACGCCTTTTGCGAGGCGCTTCTGCACCAGTTTCCGCTGGAAGCCAATGTCGCCGGGCATTTTTCGGTTCTTGACGACCGGGCCTCGGCGACGCTGCTGGCCGATGCGCGACGCGCGCTTTTGACGGCAACGGCCAGCGAAGACGACATCGAACTCACAGAAGCCTTTGCCACCGTGCTTGAACTGGCCGACGATACCGGGTTGGAAAAGCTCCTGTCGGCGATCGTCGCCCAGCGGACCGCCATCCAGGGTTTTCTCGATCACGCCGAATCCAGAGGCGGCGCCGACGTTGCCTTACGGGCTGCGCTGGGGCTTGATTCGAACGAGACGGCCGACGGCATCCTGGCCTCCGTCTGGCCGCTTGACGGCCTGAACGGCGCAGCGCTGGAACGCTATATCGGCATTGCGCTCAATGCCGGCGGCAGCAAAGTGTTCGAATTTGCCGAAGGCCTGAAGGCGATCGGCCGGATGAGAGAGCCATTGGAACGTTTCACCGGTCTGCGGGATCTGTTCTTCACGCAGGCCGGCAAGCCGCGCGCCGATTCGGCGTTTGTCTCGAAAGCCATGCTGAAGGCCGCGCCGGATCTCGAAGAGATGATCACACGCGCCCGCGACCATGTCGTTTCGCGGACCGACCGGCTCAACCTGCTGCGCATGGTCGAGGCGACCTTGGCGGCGCTGGTTCTGGCCGACCGGCTGAACCGGGACTACGAGGACATCAAGAAGAGCCGCAGCCAGCTGGACTTCGACGATCTGATCAACCGCACGGCGACGCTTCTGTCGCGCGGCGATGTCAGCCCCTGGATCCACTACAAGCTCGACCAGGGCATCGACCACATTCTCGTCGACGAGGCGCAGGATACCAGCCCGGTGCAGTGGACGATCATCCAGTCGCTGGCCTCGGAATTCTTCTCCGGCGAAACCGCCCGGGCCGGAAACCGCACGATGTTTGCCGTCGGTGACGAGAAGCAGTCGATCTATTCCTTTCAGGGCGCACGGCCCGAGCGGTTTTCGAACGAGAGCATTGCGACCGAACGGCGGGTGCGGGCCGGCGAGCGTCTGTTCAGCGCCATCCGGCTGCAATTGTCGTTTCGCTCAACGGAGGATGTCCTGTCGGCCGTCGACACGGTCTTTGAAAACCCCGCCCATTCGCGGGGCTTAAGCGCCCGCAGCGATGCGGTGGTGCACGCATCGAACCGGATCGGCCATCCCGGCATCGTCGAGGTCTGGGATGAGATCGCACCCGCCGAGACGTTGCAGGAGGACGAGTGGACGGCGGCCTTTGATGCAACGCCGGAAACCGCGCCGGTCAATATCCTGGCGCAGCGCATCGCCGCCGTTCTCGGCACCTGGATCGGCCAGGAGACCGTGATCGAAAAGGGCGTGGCGCGGCCGATGCAGCCGGGCGATGTCATCGTCCTCGTGCGCAAGCGGGATGCCTTCGTCAATGCCCTGACGCGGGCGCTGAAGAGACGCGACAATATTCCGGTGGCCGGTGCCGACCGGCTTGTGCTGACCAGCCATATCGCCATTCAGGACCTGATGGCGCTTGGCCGCTTCGTGCTCCTGCCGCAGGATGATCTTTCGCTGGCAGCTTTGTTGAAAAGTCCGCTGTTCAACCACAGCGAAGAGGCACTTTTCGACCTTGCCGCCCGGCGCGCGCCGGCAGAGGGCCTGTGGATGGCCTTGCAGCATGCCGGAGCAGACCCGGAAAGCCCCTGGCACGGCACCGGGCAGTTGCTCAAAACCTATGCGCGGCTTGCCCGCCAGCTTCCCGTCCATGATTTCTACGCCCGCATTCTCGGCCCCGCCGGCGGGCGGGCGGCGTTCCTCGGTCGACTGGGCACCGAAGTGAGCGACATTCTCGACGAATTCCTGACCTTTGCCCTCGACCACGAAAAAAATGGCCTGCCCGGCCTGCAAGCCTTCATCTCCGGCCTCGAAATGGAGGCGCCGACCGTCAAGCGCGAGCAGGACAAGGAGCGCAACGAGGTCCGGATCATGACCGTGCATGCCGCCAAGGGGCTGGAGGCACCTGTGGTGTTTCTCGTCGATGGCGGCGGCAAGGCCTTCAATGCACAGCATGTCTCCGGCCTGCGGCTGCTGGAAGCGGATGACACGGCACCCTTGCCGATCCGGCTTCCGATCTGGCGCCCCCCGGGCGCCGCGTCGAATTCGGTCATGGACGCAGATACGGACCGGCTGAAAACAGCAGCCGAAGAGGAATATCGCCGGCTTCTCTATGTCGGCATGACCCGTGCGGCTGATCGCCTGGTTGTCTGCGGCTATCGTGGGAAACGGCAGAACCCGGATACATGGCATGCGATGATCACCGCCAGCCTTTCGGCCGACGCCAAGGGACGCTGCACACCGCAGCGCTTCACGGCTGCGGACCTGGAATGGTCAGGTTATGCCTGGCGCGTAGCCAATGGACCGCCGGTGGCACAGACCAAGTCCAGCGACGCAGGCGCCCCGAAGCCGGACCGCAAGCCATTGCCCGCGGCGCTATCCCTGCCACTGCCGCCGCAGCGGCACCTGCCGCGTCCGCTCAGCCCGTCCGGGGCCGGCGTCATCATCGAGGAGGACGCTGCCGATCTGATCGTCGGATCGGCACTGTTTTCACCCAAGGCAGCCCCCCACGCCTCGCTCCTGCGCGGCGCCATCCTGCACCGCTTCCTGCAGATGCTGCCCTCCATCGCGCCGGTGGACCGGCTGGCGGCGGCGGAGCGTTATCTGCAGCGCTCGGTTCCGGGGTGGGCGCAGGCAGAGCGGCAATCGCTGCTGACATCGGTCTTCCGGGTCCTCGATCATCCTGATCTCGACGATCTCTTTGATGAAAACGCCCGTGCCGAAGTAGCCTTGATGGGGACATTGAGGCTGGGACGGCGGGACTATGCCGTCTCGGGACGGATCGACAGGCTGGCGGTGACCGGAGACACGGTGGTGATCGCCGATTTCAAGACCAACAGGGACGTTCCGGAAACGGCTGAAGCCGTGCCCTTCACCTACAAGGCCCAGCTTGCGATCTACCGGGCTCTGCTGCAGCCACTCTATCCGCAGCATCGCTTCCGGTGCGTGCTGATCTACACGGAAGGGCCGCATGTTATCGCCTTGCCGGAGGCGATGCTCGACAGGAACCTTGAAGAGCTCGCGACAAAGTGAGATACCCCGTATTGAAAACCCGCGGCCGGCGCCTCACATCTGTGGCAACCGTTCCCCGAACGCAGACTTCGAAACCAAGGAGAGCCCCATGGCTACCGTAAAAGTCGATACATCCAATTTTCAGGCGGAAGTCCTGAATTCCGCCGAACCGGTGGTCGTGGACTTCTGGGCCGAATGGTGCGGCCCGTGCAAGATGATCGGACCGAGCCTCGAAGAAATCTCCAACGAGATGGCCGGCAAGGTCAAGGTCGTCAAGGTCAACATCGACGAGAACCCCGAGATCGCTGCCCAGTACGGCGTGCGCTCGATCCCGACGCTGGCGCTTTTCAAGGCCGGCGAAGTGGCGGACATCAAGGTCGGTGCGGCACCGAAGACGGCGCTGACATCTTGGATTTCCAACGCAGCCGCCTGATCGGCTGGTGTGAAATGAAAAAAGCCCGGTTCGCCGGGCTTTTTTGTGCGGTCTATTTCGGCGGCGTGCCGTTGTCTGCGAGCACATCCCCGACCAGATAGAGCGAGCCGCCGATCAGGATGCGCGGCGCAACCGGATCGTTTTCAAACATCTGCGAAATTGCCGCCAGCGCTTCGGCAACCCCGGATACGGCACCAGCCTCGAATCCGGCGGAGGCAGCATCATCCGCCAGTGCGACCGGGTCAAGACCGGCATCGGAGGCGCGGATCGGCACGGTGAAGACCTGTTCCGCAAGCCCCTTGAAGGCGTTGAAATAACCGATTGGATCCTTGGTGTTGATCATGCCGATGATCAGGAACAGCGGCCGTGGATCGCGCTCCTCGAAATTCGCCATGGTTTCGGCAATCACCTGTCCGGCACCCGGATTGTGTCCGCCATCCACCCAGATTTCCGCACCGACGGGCGCAATGGCGGCGAGCTTGCCCAGCGTCAACCGCTGCAGGCGTCCCGGCCACTCCACCGATTGCAGACCCTGCTCGATGGCGTGATCGGACACGTCGAAGCCGGCCGCCTTGACCGCACGGATGGCGGCAGCAGCATTGGCATATTGATGCCGGCCTGTAAGCCTGGGCAGAGGCAGATCCGAGAGGCTGAATTCGTCCTGGTAGATCAGGCGGCCGAATTCCTCATGGGCCATGAAATCCTGACCGTAGACCGTATAGGGGCAGCCGAGGCGATCGGCGGTGGAGACCAGCACCTCGCGGGCGGCCTCCTCTTCCTGATGACCAATGACCACCGCGCAGCCGCGTTTCATGATTCCGGCCTTTTCGGCGGCAATCAACTCGACGCGGTCGCCGAGATAGGCCTGATGATCGAGCGAGATCGGCATGATCACCGAGACCGCGGGCCTGGCAATGACATTGGTGGCATCAAAGCGACCACCCAGGCCGACCTCGATGATCGCCACATCGGCGGGATGCTCGGAAAACAGCAGGAAGGTGACAGCGGTGAGGATTTCGAAAACCGTGATCTTCTGGCCATCATTGGCAGCCGCAACGCGCCTGACAGCATCGGCAAACACCGCATCGCCGACCAACTGCCCGCGGCCGCCCTTGACGCCCAGCCGGTAGCGTTCATGCCAGTTGACCAGATGCGGCGAGGTGTGGACATGCACGCTGAGACCGGACGCCTCGAGAATGGCCCGTGAAAAAGCGGTGACCGAGCCCTTGCCATTGGTGCCGGCGATATGGATGACCGGCGGCAGGCGTTCCTGCGGATTGCCGAGCACTCCGAGCAGCCGGGTGATCCGGTCGAGCGAAAGATCGAATCCTTTCGGGTGAAGCCCGAGGAGCTTTTCAATTTCCTGCGCCGCTTCGCTGGCCTTTACTGCCGTCATCGTCTTTCCCCGGAAATCCCGGTGATACGACCGCTTGCCTGCGAACGCGGGATCACCGAACAGCTTCAACGTAAAACCGCCCCTGCGCAGACAGGCGCAAAGGCGGCGATGGTGGTCTGCCGTGCCCGGAAACAGCCTGAAATCAGGCGCTGGCCGCGATCGGGAGGGCGACGACAGGCGCTGCCGCACCGTTGGTTTTGACTGCATCAGCCGGCTTTTTCATCAGGATTTTCAGGACGCTGGCCAGCGTGTCCGGAATATCGTGCCGTTTGATGACCATGTCGACCATGCCATGCTCGAGCAGGTATTCCGAGGTCTGGAAGCCCTCCGGCAGCTTTTCACGGATCGTCTGTTCGATGACGCGTTTGCCGGCAAAGCAGATTTCCGCACCCGGCTCTGCCAGATGCAGATCACCCAGCATTGCATAGGAGGCGGTGACGCCACCCGTGGTCGGATTGGTCAGGACGACGATATAGGGAAGCCCCGCTTCCTTCAGCATCTGCACGGCAACGGTGGTGCGCGGCAGCTGCATCAGCGACAGGATGCCCTCCTGCATGCGGGCGCCGCCCGATGCCGGGAAGATGACCAGCGGGCATTTTTCCGCGATCGCCCGTTCGAAAGCCTTGATGATGGCTTCGCCGGCGGCAATGCCGAGTGAGCCGCCCATGAAGTTGAATTCGTGGACAACGCCGACAAGCTTGACGCCCCGGCAGCGGCCAAGGCCGGCAACGATGGTGTCTTCAAGCTCGGTCTTGATGCGGCTGTCGCGCAGCCGGTCAGTGTATTTCTTCGAATCACGGAATTTCAGCGGATCCTGCGCCACCTTCGGCTGCGGAAAGGCCTCGTAGACACCGTCATCGAACAGGTCTTTCAAGCGCGCCTTGGCCGGCATCTTCATATGAAAGCCGGAAGCGGGAATGACCCACTTGTTTTCCTCGAGATCGCGGTGAAACACCATCTCGCCGGTTTCCGGGCATTTGATCCACAGATTCTCCGCGACTTCCCGACGACCCAGCATCGAGTTGATCTTCGGGCGAACGTAGTTTGTGATCCAGTTCAAAGCGAAACTCCTGAATATTCACATCCGGTCCTGCGCCACAATGTGGGCAATTATTCGGCCGCTGCTAATCTTGCGCTGCGGACGCCGGCCGAAAGACCGCGCACCAGCGTTTCCACACCGGGAACGGTCGCCCCGGTGGCCTGTCCATCTTCGGTGAGGCTGGATGCAACCTGGTTGATGATCGCCGTTCCAACGACGACGCCGTCGGCTGCTGCGCCGATAGCCCGTGCATGTTCGGCCGTCTTGACGCCGAAACCGACGCAGACCGGCAGGTTCGTATGGCCCTTGATCCGCTGCACGGCGCCCGCCACCAGCGACGGATCGGGCAGTGCCGAGCCGGTGATGCCGTTCATCGACACGTAGTAGACAAAGCCGGAGGTGTTCTGCAGAACCTTGGGCAAGCGCTTGTCATCGGTCGTCGGTGTGGCCAGGCGAATGAAGTTCAGGCCCTTTTCCAGCGCCGGGATGCAAAGCTCGTCATCCATTTCCGGCGGCAGGTCGACGACGATCAGGCCGTCGATACCGGCGGCAAGCGCATCGCTGACGAACCGGTCGACGCCGTAGATATAGATCGGATTGTAATAGCCCATCAAAACGATCGGCGTATCCTGGTCGTCGGCGCGAAACCGGCGGGCGAGATCGATGGTCTTGACCAGCGTCTGTCCGCCCTTGAGCGCACGCTGGCCGGCCAGCTGGATCGCCGGGCCATCGGCCATCGGATCGGAAAACGGCATGCCGAGTTCGATGACGTCGGCGCCGGCCGAAGGCAGGGCCTTCATGATCGACAGCGAGGTTTCGAAATCCGGATCACCGCCCATGAAATAGGTGACCAGCGCCGGGCGGCCTTCGGCAGCGAGATCGGCAAAACGTTTGTCCATGCGTGCGGTCATCGTCTTACAGTCCCATTCCCAGCAGCTTGCCGACGGTGAAGATATCCTTGTCGCCACGGCCGCAGAGGTTCATCACGACAATCTGCTCCTTGTCCATTTTCGGCGCACGCTTCATCACTTCGGCGAGCGCATGGCTCGGTTCCAAGGCCGGAATGATGCCTTCGAGGCGGGTCAGCAACTGGAAGGCCTCGAGCGCCTCATGATCCATGATCGGCACATATTCGACGCGGCCGGCATCCTTCAGCCAGGAATGCTCCGGGCCGATGCCGGGATAATCGAGACCGGCGGAAATCGAGTGGCCTTCCTTGATCTGGCCGTCGCCGTCCTGCAGCAGATAGGTGCGGTTGCCGTGCAGCACGCCGGGCGATCCCGCGGTCAGCGATGCGCAGTGCTCCTCGCCGTCCAGGCCCCGGCCGCCGGCTTCGACGCCGACGATCTTGACGCTGGCGTCATCCAGGAACGGATGGAACAGGCCGATCGCGTTGGAACCGCCACCGACGGCGGCAATCAGCATGTCCGGCAGGCGACCTTCAGCAGCCATCATCTGCTCGCGGACTTCGCGGCCCATGACAGACTGGAAATCGCGGACCATTTCAGGATAGGGATGCGGGCCGGCAGCCGTGCCGATCATGTAATAGGTATCGTCGACATTGGTGACCCAGTCACGCAGGGCCTCGTTCATCGCATCCTTCAGCGTGCCATGGCCGGCCGTGACCGGCTTGACCTCGGCGCCCAAGAGCTTCATGCGGAAGACATTCGGCGCCTGACGCTCGACATCGGTTGCGCCCATGTAGACGACGCAGGGAAGCCCGAAGCGGGCAGCAACCGTGGCCGAGGCGACGCCATGTTGGCCAGCACCGGTTTCGGCGATAATGCGGGTCTTGCCCATGCGCTTGGCCAGCAGGATCTGGCCGAGGCAATTGTTGATCTTGTGCGAACCGGTGTGATTGAGTTCGTCGCGCTTGAAGTAGATCTTCGCGCCACCCAGTTCCTGCGTCATGCGTTCCGCGAAATAGAGCGGGCTCGGCCTGCCGGTATAATGGGTGTTGAGATGCTGGAGTTCCGCCTGGAACACCGGATCGGTCTTGGCGATATTCCACTTTTCCTCGAGATCGAGAATGAGCGGCATCAGGGTTTCGGCAACGAAGCGGCCACCGAAAATGCCGAAGCGCCCGTCTTCATCCGGACCGGCCTTGAACGAATTGAGTTTTGGCGTCTCGTTCACGTGTTTCTCCCTGCCACTGCTGCATGCTTGCCGATGACCGCTTCTGCCCGGTTCACCGCTTCGAAAAATGCGTCCATGCGCACCAGATCCTTGACCCCCGGGGCACTTTCGACGCCAGAGGACGTGTCGATGGCCCTGATGCCGGTCATTGCCAGCGCTTCACCGACATTGTCCGCGTTCAAACCACCGGAAAGCATGTAATCGACGCCGTCGTCAAGCGCCTCCAGCAGCCGCCAGTCAAAGGATACGCCATTGCCGCCCGGAAGCTCCGAGCCCTTGGGCGGCTTGGCATCGAGCAGGAACCTGTCGGCAATGCCGATATAGGCCTCGATCCGGCGCAGGTCGTCCGCATCGCGGATCGACAGGGCCTTGATCACAGGAAGCCCATAAACAGCCTTGACGTTGAGAACACGGGCCGGGCTCTCTTCGCCATGCAATTGCAAAATGTCCGGCGACAGCGCCGAGATGATCTCGTCGAGATCATCATTGTCGGCATTGACGGTCACAGCAACAATTTTTGCCTTGCCACGGATGCGCGCAGCCAGTCGGCCGGCGTCATCGGGCTCGATGTTGCGCGGGCTTTTCGGGAAGAAGATGAAGCCCGTGTGCGAGGCGCCGAGCGCAACGGCCCGGTCCACGGCTTCGGCGGTCTTCAGCCCGCAAATCTTCACTTCCGTTTTCATGCAAGCGACCTGACATGAAATCCCGCAGGAGTCGAGCCAAAAAGCGGCATTTGCTGGCCTATGGTCATGTTTGCCGCAACCGCGATTCCGTTCCTCTCTTGCAAGCGGGCCTGATGCGAACCATATCCGAACCGACAACGGCACCGGAGAACAACCATGCGCCTTCTGCTTGCCCTGCTTCTGCCCTGGCTGCAGTTTTTCACGATCGGCCGGCCGATTGCCGGGATCATCTGCCTGATCCTGCAGGTCACCCTGATCGGGTGGATTCCGGCGGCGATCTGGTCCGTCTATGCGCTCAGCCAATACAAGACCGACGAGAAGATCCGCGACGCGCTCGGCAACCAATCCCGTCGCTGACGCTTTCGATCAGTCGAAATCGATGGCGTGCAGCATAGTGCCGTTGCGTTTCAGCCAACGTTTGGCATCGTCCATCGCCGGGCAGAGGTCCTCGCAGAGATCCCAGAAGTCCGGGCCATGGTTCATCTCGCGCAGATGCGCCACTTCATGGGCCGCCAGATAGTCGATGACCCTGGGTGGCGCCATGACGATGCGCCACGAAAAGCTCAGTGCGCCATCGGCCGAGCAGGATCCCCAGCGGCTTCGCGTGTCCTTCAAACTGAGCGACTTTACCTTGCGGCCGACCGTGCGGGCGTGGGTCGCCACGAGGCGCTCGAGGTCCTTGCGGGCCTCTTTCTTCAGGAAATCGACGATGCGGCGTCCAAGATGCTCTTCCGCTCCGCTCACCCGCAGAACCTGTTCATCATCGATTGTGACCGCCTCGGTGAGACCGCGCAGCTTGCCCGTGCGCTCGATGCGATGGGCGATGCCACGAATGAGAATGCTGCCGCCATGCTCCAGCGCACTTTCACCGGAAAAACGCGCAAGCTTGGTCATCAGCCAGCCCTGATGCCGGTCCAGGAAAGCATTGACCTCCCGTTCCGGCAGGCCCTGCGGAATGGTCATCTTCAGCGACCGGCCACCGGGCTCGATCCTGAGAGTCATGCGCGTTGCCCGGGCATTCTGCCTTATCGTCAGCGACAGGATTTTTCCGGCCACGTCGATGCTGCGCACCGTTGGCGGCGGCGGCTTCTTTGGCGAACGACTGGATTTTCTCAGCAGCGAAAACATCTGACGGTGATAACCGATTCGATTGGCGGGTGCATGTCTCACGTAACAGCGGACCCGCTCGACAAGCAGGTCTCACAGAAAAGACCGGCGCCCTGGTGAAGGCGCCGGCCCGATGGTCTCAAAACAGCTGGCTGCTGTGGATCAGTTTGCCGGGAAACCGGGAACCGATCCGCTCGAATTGCGCTCGCGCATGAAACGATCGAAATCGTCCTGGTCCTTGGCGCGGCGAAGTTCACGCACGTAGCTATCGAACTGCTCGCGCATTTCGTCCAGCTTGCGGCGTTCCTCGTCGAGGCGGGCCAGTTCGGCGTCGCGCCAGTCATCGAAAGCAACGTTGCCGGTGCCAAAGGACGGGCGGTAGCGGTTGCGACCGCCGCGCTTGAAGGACGAAAACACGCCATCGACGGTGTCGTTGGCATCCTTCTTGAAGGTCTTCAGCCGTTCGCCGAAGATGATATAGGCGAGCATGGCCAGGCCGAGCGGCCAGAAAACCACGAAACCGAGAACCATCATTGCGATGGTCGCGGGCGTCCAGTCCGGACGGATCAATGCGGATTGGTTCATCTGTGGAAGTCCTCGTTAACAGTGGGCCGCCCTGTGCGACCCGCTAACGAGAATGTGGGAAGGCTTTCCCGCCTCCGCAAGATATTCCTCCATTCCAATCGATCAAGTGGCTGATCAGAATGGAGGAAATCCGTGACAGGCAAATGCCTCAGGCAGACTTTCCGCCCTTGATGACGCGCCGCACCGGTCTGGCGCTGCGGGCGTGTTCGCGCTGGAAAGCCGAAATCCGCGGAGCGATCTCGCGGCGGAAGCGCGAGCCGTTGAAGACGCCGTAATGCCCGACATCCGGTTGCATGTAGTGAAGCCGCATCGTGTCGGGGATATTCGTGCAGATCGTCTGCGCCGCCATGGTCTGGCCGACGCCCGAGATATCGTCGTTCTCGCCCTCGACTGTCAGCAGCGCCACCTTGCGGATGGCCGTCGTATCGACCCTCTGGCCGCGATGCATCATCTCACCCTTCGGCAGGGCATGCTGAATGAACACGACGTCGACAGTTTGCAGGTAGAACTCGGCGGTCAGATCCATGACCGCCATGTATTCATCATAGAAATCGCGGTGCTTTTCCGCCGCGTCGCCATCGTTCTTGACGAGGTGGTCGAAGAAATCCTTGGTCGCCGTCAGGTGGCGATCGAGATTCATCGACATGAAACCGGACAGTTGCAGGAAGCCCGGATAGACCTGGCGCATGAAACCGGCGAGCGGAAACGGCACCGGCATCACGACGTTGTCGCGGAACCATTCGATCGGCTTTTCCTGGGCAAGCTTGTTGACCGCCGTCGGATTGATGCGCGTATCGATCGGCCCGCCCATCAGCGTCATCGAGGCTGGCGACAGCGGATCATCATTGGCTTCCATGATGGCAACGGCAGCCAGAACCGGCACGGCCGGCTGGCACACCGCGATCACATGCGTGTCCGGTCCGAGAAAATGCAGGATGTTGATGACGTAATCGATGTAATCGTCGAGATCGAACGTGCCTTCAGCGAGCGGCACCGTGCGCGCGTCGATCCAGTCGGTGATGTAGACGTCGGAATTCGGCAGCATGGCTTCAACCGTGCCGCGGAGCAGCGTTGCATAGTGGCCGGACATCGGCGCGACGATCAGCACCTTGGGGTCTGAAGCCCGGCCCTTTGGCAAAGCACGCTGGAAATGCAGGAGATTGCAGAATGCCTCGCGCCAGACGATTTTTTCCGTGACGCCCACAGGCACGCCGTCTATCACGGTTTCCGGCAGACCGAAGGTCGGCTTGCCGTAGCGTCGCGTCGAACGTTCGAACACCTCGAGACCGGCCGCCGCGGCCCGCCCCATATAGGTGTGAGAAATAGGATTGAGCGGATTGCTATAGGCGAGACGCATGGCATCGGCAGCAGCACGCCACGGGGCCATCATTGCATGATTGAGTTCATAAAGCTGGTAAAACATCGGAAGCGCACTCCTTGTTACCGTCAACGACAACGCCGCTCCCCACTGGACGCAACCCTGCATTCATTTCTTTTCGCCGCAGCAACACGCGACACTAGGCAGTTTGCTGTTGCAACGCAACAAATAGGGCGGAAGCGCTGAGAGGCAAACCATCCTGTCCTGACCCTACAGGACAGGGCTTGATATAACGTAAAGTGGCTTGCCCCTGCCTGTCGGTTCAATCGACAAGTCCGTAGAAGCGGGCGGCCGTGCCGAAGAAGACCGCATGCCTGTCTGTCTCGCCGAGATGCGCCGTCAGATCATCCGCAGCCTGCATCCAGCCTTCATAGGTCGCGGCGAGTTCGACGACCGGCCAGTCGCTACCAAACATCACGCGGCTGGCACCAAAGACATCGAGCAGATGCTGCGCATAGGGTTTCAAGCGGTCCAGCGACCAGCTTTCACCAGCTTCCGTGACCAGGCCAGAGAGCTTCACACAGACATTGGAACGCTCCGCCAGGGCCGCCATATCGGCGCGCCAGGGCTGTGAAATGCCGTTTTCGATGAATGGCTTGGCGCCATGATCGACAACGATCGGCAAGGCCGGAAGGCGGTCCGCAAGCGCTGCCATCACCGGCAGATGTCTTGGCTGGATCAAGGCATCGAAGCGCAGCCCCATTTCTGCAATGACTTCGAGCGTGGCGAGCGCCGCCGGCTGCAGGATATAGGCGGTCTCCTCGATGCCCTGCAGCATCGGCCGGATGCCCCTGAATTTCGGGTGCTGGCTGAACCGGCGAAGATCCGCGATCGCATCGGGGGCGCAGACATCGATCCATCCGACGACGGCCGCAACGCTGTCTTCCGTTTTTGCAAGATCCAGCAAGAACTCCGTCTCGGTCATGTTCGGGGCGGCCTGGACCAGGACCGTCCCGACCACGCCGCAGGCCGACAGGTGCGGGCGCAGATCGGCGGGGGTAAAATCGCGGTGGATCGCAGCAAGGTCCGGCGTCGGCCAGTTGTTGTGGCCAAGGCCAAGCGTCCAGTAATGCTGATGCGCATCGATCCGCTTCATGGCGAGACCTGGATCACCGCCTTGATCAGACCGGCCTTTTCGCGTGCCCAGCGGGGCAGATCGTCGACTGCGCGCTCCAGTGTGGTGCGATGGGTGATCAACTGGTCGATTGGGACGTGCCCTGCCCGGATCGACGCCGCCACATGCTCGAAATCCACCCGCGTCGCATTGCGGCTGCCGATCAGCATCATTTCGCGCTTGTGAAATTCGGGATCGGAAAAGCGGATCTCGTCCTTCACGACGCTGACGAAGACCAGCGCGCCGCCATGGGCGACGAAGGAGAAGGATTTTTCCATGGAGCCGCCATAGCCGGTGGCATCGAAAACAACATCGAAGCCATCGCCCCCGGTCGCCGACAGGACGGCGTCGAGCGCGCCGTCGCCGGCCAGAATGCCAGAGGCAAAGCCGAGACGGTCGGCCGCCATGTCGAGGCGCTCGGCGCTGGCATCCAGCAGCGTCACGGCATGTCCAGCGATGCGCGAAAAAATAGCAGTGCCGAGGCCAATCGGCCCGGCGCCGATGACCAGCGCCCGTACACCGGACGGCGCCAGCGAGCGGCGCACCGCATGGGCGCCGATGGCCAGGAATTCGACGGTGGCTGCAGCCTCCAGCGACAGGTCACCAGCCGGATAGAGATTGGCCTCGGGAACGAGAATTTCCTCGCAGAAGGCCCCGTCGGTGTGCACGCCGAGCACCTTGATAGCGGTGCAGCAGTTCGGCTTGCCCTGCCGACAGGCGACGCAGGTGCCACAGGACAGATAGGGATTGACGATAACAGGCGTGCCGCGCTTCAGCGCAACACCAGGACCCGCTTCCAGCACTGTCGCCGAAATCTCGTGGCCCATGACCCGTGGATACTCAAGGAAAGGATGTTTGCCCTCGAAGATATGATAGTCGGTGCCGCAAATGCCGACATGGCTGACCGCAAGACGAACCCAGCCTTCCGGTGGCGTCGGCAGTGCCGGTCGCTCGACTATTTCCAGACGTCCGGGTTCAGGGCAAAGAACAGCTTTCATGGCAACGTCCGAATCATGTTTTGGGGGGACGCTCCGTGGCGCGGCAAAGCCAGCGCCACGGAGGATCGGTCAGCGGCTGGCGCGGCGGCGCAGCTGGTCGAAATAGACGATGATAATGATCAGCGCGCCGGTGATGATGCGCTGCCAGAACGAATTGACGTTGAGAAGGTTGGCGCCGTTGTTGATCGTCGCCAGGATGAAGGCGCCCAGCAAAGGACCATGCACCGACCCCACAGCACCGAACAGGCTGGTACCGCCGATGACGGACGAGGCAATCGCCTGCAATTCCCAGCCTTCGGCCTGCGTCGCATTGCCGATACCGATGCGCGAGGCCAGCAGCAGGCCAACGAAGGCGGCGCAGGTTGAGGACAGGATATAGGCGAGATAGATGGTCCGGTTGACGTTGACGCCGGACAGGCGGGCGGCCTCGCTATTGGAGCCGACAGCGAAGAGATAGCGGCCCCAGCGCGACAGATGCAGAAAGATATAGGCGGGCACCGCAACGACCAGGACCATCCAGAACAGGCTGGGCACGCCAAGGAAGTCGGCACGGGAGAAATCGGTAAAGGCATCATTGCTGATCGATATGGTCGAGCCGTTGGTGATCAAAAGGCCGATGCCACGCAATGATGTCAGCGTTGCCAGAGTGATGATGAACGCCGGCAGGCCCATGCGGACGATGCCGAAAGCGTGGAACGCGCCGATGGCCACACCGACCAGCAGCGTCAGCCCCATGGCGGGCCAGAGCGGCACGCCGGCCTGCAGCAGCCAGGCGATGGTGACGCTGGCAAACCCAACCACGGCACCGACGGACAGATCGATGCCGGCGGTGATGATGACGAAGGTCTGACCGACGGCCAGGATGGCCGTCATCGACCCCTGTCGCAGGAGGTTGCTGATGTTGTTCGACGTCCAGAAACTGGTGGTCGACATGCCGAGCAACAGCCAGAGGAACAGCAGCAGCCCGAGCAAGGTCAGGCCAAACAGGATGTTCATGCCCCTTTTCGGCACCGGGGCGGTTTCCGTTGTAGTCTCGACGCTCATGATTTTCCTCCACGCAATTTCTTGATTTTATCGCTCGTCCGGCGTCGATCAGACGCCAATCGCCTGCGTCAGCACTTCCTCGTGCGACGCGCTGCGATAGGTATGGCTGGCAACAAGCTTGCCCTGCCGGAACACGTGCAGCCGGTCGGACAATTCATAGACTTCCGGCAGATAGGACGAGATCAGAATGATGCCGGCGCCCTGCTCGAGGAGCCGGGCGAACAGCCGGTAGATTTCCGCCTTGGTGCCGACGTCGACGCCGACGGTGGGCTCATCGAAGATGAACAGCTTGGCGCCATGGCTCAGCCATTTGCCGATGACAATCTTCTGCTGGTTGCCGCCGGACATGGCCGAGGCCAGCACGCGCCGCGTCGGCGTCTTGATCTTCAGGTCGCTGATCTGCTTGTCGGCATTCTCGATCTCGCGGCGCCTGTTGATGGTGAGGCCCTTGGTCAGCCGGTCGAAGATCGGAAGATTGATGTTGAGGCCGATCGGCAGGTTGAGACAAAGCCCTTGGTCGCGGCGGCTTTCCGGCGCCAGCGCAATGCCGAGATCCATGGCCTTGCGCTCGTTGGCGATCTTGACCTTGTCGCCCTGCCAGAAGATTTCACCGCCGCTCACGGGCTGGCGACCATAGAGACCGAGTGCGAATTCGCTGCGGCCGGCACCGATCAACCCGTAGAGACCGACAATCTCGCCGGCCCTCACCGACAGCGAAATATCATCGAAACCCGGACCGGACAGGCCGCGCGTCTCGACGATCGTTTCGCCGATCGGCAGGTGTTCCTTGTGATAGATCTGCTCGATGGTGCGGTTGATCATCATCGAGATCAGTTCGGCATCATTGGTTTCGCCGATCAGGCGCGTTCCGACATGGGTTCCATCGCGCAACACCGAGACGCGGTCAGCCAATTCGAAGACTTCCTCCATGCGGTGGCTGATGTAGACGATCGTCACCCCCTCACTCTGAAGCCGGCGAATGAGCCGGAACAGCTGCGCCGATTCCTGGCGGGTGAGATAGGCGGTGGGCTCGTCGAAAATCAGGAACTGGGTGCCGCGCATCGCCGCACGGGCGGTTGCTACCAGCTGCTGCTGGCCGATCGTCAGATCGCTGAGCAGGGCGCCGGCCGGCAGGTTGAAGCCGAGGTCATCGAGAACCGCCTGCGCGGCCTCTGTCATGGCGCGCTTGCGCATCAGGCCGTTGGCCTGGATCTCGTCGCCGAGAAACATATTGGCCGCAACCGTCAAATGGCGGCAGAGGACGACCTCCTGATGCACGGCGTTGATGCCGCGCGCGATCGCCTCGGTCGGTGTTGCAAGCTGCACGGACTTTCCGCACCAGAAGACCTCGCCGGAGGTGCGTCGGATGACGCCAGTCAGGAGCTTGATCAGGGTCGACTTGCCGGCACCGTTTTCACCGACAATGGCGTGGACTTCGCCCGAAAGGAAGGTGATGTTGGCCGGCTTCAAGGCTTCGACGGCGCCATATTTCTTCTGCAACCCGCGCAATTCGAGGATCGGCTCTCCCTTGGCAACAGGGTGCCCCTCGGCGTGCAGCTTGGTGATATCGTGAAGTCCTGTCATGGCGACTCCCTCCCCATATTCGAAAACCCGCCTTACGCGGCAACAGCCCCATAAGGCGGGATGATTCGTCTGGCTTGATGCCGGCGGGGCACGGTCATAAACCGCGTCCCGCCGGCATGACGATCAGTTGACCTTCGGGTTCAGAAGGGCATCGATCTTCGGGTCTGCCATGTTGGCCTTGGTCACCAGGTTTGCACCGGTATCAACATTGGTCTCGACCTTTTCCTTCTTGGAAGCAGCGAGTGCCGTCTTGATGCCATCATAACCCATGCGATACGGGTCCTGCACGACGAGACCGGCAAGCACGCCTTCCTTGAGGAAGCCGACCGTCTTTTCGTCTGAATCGAAGCCGATGACCTTGATCTTGTCGCCGAGCTTGTTTTCAGCGATCGCCTGGCCAACGCCCTGCGCCATGATCAGGTTGGAAGCAAAGACGCCAACGAGGTTCGGGTTTGCGGTGATCAGGTCGGTCATCATGTTGAGGCCGGTGGTTGCCTGACCGTCTGCATATTTGTCGGCAACAACCTTCAGGCCTGGATATTTGGCAGCAATGACTTCAACGAAGCCTTCGTGGCGCTGGTCGAGCGAGCCGACGCCTGGCAGGCTGGTGATGATGGCGATTTCGCCCTCTTCCTTGCCGGTCGCTTCCTTGATGGCAGCGGCCAGACCGTCAGCAGCGATACGGCCGCCCTGGACGTTGTCGGTGGTCAGGAAGGAGGTGAACCCCTTCGAGTCAGCGCCGGAATCGATGCCGATGATCGGAACAGCCTTGGCCGCTTCGTCAATCGGCTTGCCGAGCGCCTTGAACTCGGTTGGCGAGATCACGACAGCTGCCGGTGCGCCGGCAACGGCGTTTTCAAGAATGCTGATCTGGCCGTTGATGTCGGATTCCGACTGCGCGCCCAGTTCCGGAACGTTGACGCCGAGATCCTTGCCGGCAGCGCGTGCGCCAGCCAGAACGATCTGCCAGTAGAAGGACGTCGTGTCCTTGACGATGATCGGGATGGTCACGTCCTGTGCGAACGATGGCATCGGCATCATGGTTGCAAAAACCGCAGCGCCAGCAAGGCTGGTGAACGCGCGACGGGACAGGATATTCTTCATCAGTGTCATGGTGTTGTTCTCCTCCAACAACGTCTTGTTGAGTTCTCCTCAGACCAGCCTGCAAGACGCGAACAGGTGATCTTTTATCCATAAAAAACATTTTACAGAGGCAAGCTATCCCAGTGGTTTTGAAAATGCAAGCGGTACAAAACGACTTTTTAGCGCGCCGCGATATATTTCAAACTATTGAATTAATTCAATTTATTGACTTCTGCACAAGCACACTTCCAAGACGACTGACGGGAAGCGGGCTCTTCTCCCTGTGCCGAGGCTAGATCAGAGCCATTTCAAACGCAACAGATAAATGATACATCTGTTCCGAATTAATCCGTTTTAGAATATTCAGTCTAACACGCTTCAATCGCTGTCGACCCTGAACAATTCCTCGGGACGGACAACCCCCTTCTTCAGAATGATATTTCCATAGAGCTGAAATTCGGTCGTCGCGACAATGTAGGCTGCCCGTCGGGCGCGCTCGTAAAAGGCAAAGCGTTCGATCGGCACAACCGTGAAGTCGCCGGCCAGCTTTTTGACCAGGCCCTGGAACGTGACGCAGATATCCGGCACAGCCGTTGCATCGCCGACAACCTCCATGCGCCACGCCGATTCGTCGACGAAGGTATCGAGCGGCATATGCGCCAATATCGCCTCAAGGATGCCCGGCGCACCGACACCGTCGGCGCGCACGACTTTCGGGCCCATCGTGCTCGACGGGAAATTCGCATCGGCGATGACGATCTCGTCGCCGTGACCCATGGTGCGGATCGCGTGCAAAAGCTCGGGTCCAAGCAGGGGGTGAATGCCTTTCAGCATGGGGTCTTCCTTTTCTGTCCGGTCAGACCCTGACCGCGTCCGTTCCAAGTTCAGGGGCGACCAACGTGTGGGCGTCATAGGCGGTGAAGTCTTCCGGCACGAGACGCCGGTCTGTCAGCTCCATATTGCGCAGAAGGCTGGAAGGTTTTGCCGTGCCGAGAAGGACAGAGGCGACGATAGGGTCCTGCAGCGGAAACTGGATCGCAGGCTGTGCAAGCGGCATGCCCTGCGCCTGTGCGATCTTCTCCATGGCCGCAACCTTTTCCAGCACGTCGGGGGTCGCCGCCATATAGTCGAAATGCGCCCCCTCGACAGGGCCCGTTGCCAAAATGCCGGAATTGAACACGCCACCAACCACGAGCGAAGTCTGCTTCCTGACGCAGAGCGGCAGAAGTTCGGCGGTCGCCGTGCGGTCGAGCAGCGTGTAACGACCGGCCAGGAGAATGCAGTCGAGGTCGGCTTCCCGCATCACGTCGAGGCAGACCGGAACTTCGTTGACACCAAGACCATAGGCAGCGATCGCGCCGCTCGATTTCAGTTCGTCCAGCGCTTTCAGACCGCCATCGAAAAGCTGGCGCAGATAGACCGCGTTGCGTTCCGCGCCATGGGTATAGACACCGATGTCGTGGACAAAGAGGATGTCGATGCGGTTGAGGCCGAGACGCGCATGGCTGAACTCGACCGAGCGCATGATGCCGTCATAGGAATAGTCGTAATCCGTTTCGAACGGCAGCGGATCGACGAAACCGTAGCTCGGCACCTTGTTCTCGGCGACCGGCCGCTGGAGGCGCCCGACCTTGGTGGACAGGACATAACTTCCCTTAGGCTTGTCGCGCAGGAAATCGCCGACGCGCCGCTCGGCCAGACCAAAGCCATACCAGGGCGCCGTGTCGATAAAGCGCATGCCGGTTTGCCACGCGGCCTCGAGCGTCTCCATGGCCACGTCGCGCGGGCATGCCCGGTACATGCCGCCAAGCGGCGCGGTGCCGAAGCTGAATTCCGTGACCGACAGATCCGTCCGGCCGATTTTTCTGGTCTGCAACAAAGGTCTCTCCTTCCGCCCGACAGTCGCATTCTGTCAGCGCATGCTTCCGTCAGAGCGTGGCGCCGAGATGCCAGGGCACGAATTCATTGTCCCCATAACCGAACAGTTCGCTCTTGGTCTTCTTTCCCGACGCGGTGTCGATGATCAGGTCGAAAATCTCGCGCGCCTTGCCGGCAATCGTCGTATCGCCGCTGGCGATCGTGCCGCAATCGATGTCCATGTCCTCTTCCATCGCCTGGTAGAGCGCCGTGTTGCTGGTCAGCTTGATCGAGGGGCATGGGCGCGAGCCAAAGCAACTGCCACGACCGGTGGTAAAGGTGATCACATTGGCGCCGCCGGCAACCTGACCGGTCGCGGAGACCGGATCGTAACCGGGCGTGTCCATGAAGACGAGACCGTGTTCCTTGACCCGCTCGGCATAATTGTAAACCGCGGTCAGCGGCGACCGTCCGCCCTTGGCCACAGCCCCGAGCGATTTTTCGAGGATGGTCGTCAAGCCGCCGCGCTTGTTTCCCGGTGATGGATTGTTGTCCAGCGAAGCACCGTGCATCGCGACATAATTTTCCCACCAGGAAATCAGCCCGTCGAGCTTGCGCGCCACGTCATCATTGACGGCACGGCTGCGCAGCAGATGTTCCGCCCCATAGATCTCGGAGGTTTCCGACAGGATTGCAGTGCCACCGGCACCGGCAAGAATATCGACCGCGGCGCCGAGCGCCGGATTGGCGGTGATACCAGAAAGCCCATCGGAACCACCACATTGCAGGCCGACGATAATTTCGCTGACCGGGATGGCGATGCGCTTTGCTGTTCCGACCTCGGCAGCAATCTCGCTCAGCACCCCAAGCGCGCGGGCAACGGCGCGGCGCGATCCGCCAGCGTCCTGAATGTTGAAATGCCGCTTGCCGGCACCTGCTCCGCTCTGTCCATACAGCGTCAGCTGGTTAACTTCGCAACCGAGGCCAACCATCAGCACGCCGCCGAAATTGACGTGCCTTGTATAGCCGGCCAGCGTCCTGTGCAGGTTCTGCATGCCGTCGCCGGTCGAACTCATGCCGCAACCCTGATCGTGAACGATCGGCACGAAACCGTCGATGCCGTCATACAATGGCAGAATGGTCTTGTTGGCTTCCTCGGCAATAGCGCGGCAGACGGTGGTGGAACAGTTGACGCTGGCGATGATGCCGATGAAGTTGCGGGTGGCAGCCCGGCCGTCGGCGCGGCGATAGCCCATGAAGGTGCGGGCCTTGTCCTCGGCGCTCGCCGATTCCGGCGGCACCGGCGCACCGATCGACAGACGGTCCTGATCGAAGGCGAGATTGTGGGAATGCACATGGTCACCGGCGGCGATCTCGACCGTCGCGCGGCCGATCGCCTGGCCATATTTGACGACAGGTTCGCCGATATGCACGGGACGGATCGCAACCTTATGGCCGGGATCAATCCTGCCATTGGCAAAAACGCCGCCCGTCAGCGCGCCACCGGCCTCGATGACAAGCGATGCGACGGCGACATTGTCTTCCGGCGACAAAATGATGAAGGACGGTGCGGCCACCCGGTTTATCTCCCATGACGATTTTCTGGAGAACGGTGCCGTCCTCCTATTTTTGTCTTTTATCTACAATAGACAGTTTGCCGTCAATGGGTATTATGCCGACCAACGTGATGCCGCCACACAACGGCAACGCGCAAGAAAAAACCAAAACAGGGATGAAACTATCATGGAAGATCAGACCGTTGGCGCAGACAGGATGAAGCGGAGACGATAGAGGACGTTAGCTGTGCGGCGCTTGATCGCCGTGCTATCAGGCACGACCGCGCAGGCGGATCGACAGACATTCCTCTCCATCCGGCGACATCATGGCCAAACAAAACACCGTCTTCAAGGAAGCCTTTAACCGTTGCCTCAAGCTCCTGGCCGAGACGGCGACGCTTCCGTCCGAGCCTGAACTCGGGACCGTACTCGGCGTCAGCCGCACGACGATCCGGGCCATCCTGACGCGTCTGGAAGAATTGAAGCTGATCACCTGGGATAAGCGGGCGAAGGCCGTTCTGCGCCAGCCGGAACCGGCCGATTATTACCCGGCGGAGGAAACCGATTCGCTGTCGGATATCATCGAGCGCAGTTTCATGCGCCGGATTCTGGCGGGCGGCGCGGAGCCCGGGATGCAGATCAACGAGTTGGAACTGGCGCGCGACATCGGCACCGGGACAACCAGCGTCCGGGAATTCCTGATCCGCTTCAGTCGCTTCGGCCTGATCGAGAAACGGCCGAACAGCCACTGGATCCTCAAGGGTTTTACCCGGGAATTTGCGCTTGAATTGACCGAGGTGCGCGAAATGTTCGAGCTGCGCTCGGCACATTCCTTCGTCGCCCTGCCGGAAGATCATCCGGCATGGGCCGAGCTATCGCGGATCGAGGCACTGCATCACGAGATTCTCGGTGATATCGACCGCCGCTACAGGGAATTTTCGGAGCTCGACGAGCGCTTTCACCGCCTGTTGCACAAGTCCTCGAGCAACCGGTTCATCGTCGATTTCTACGATATCATCGCGATCGTGTTTCACTATCATTACCAGTGGAACAAGGCGAATGCCCGCGAGCGCAACGCCCGGGCGCTCGAGGAACATCTCGCCTATATCGCCGCCCTGCGCGGCCGCGATCCTGTCAAGGCCGAGGATGCCTGCCGCCGGCATCTGCGCTCGGCGCGTGAAACCCTGCTGCAATCCATCCAGTAAAGGCCGGACCCAGACCCATGAACACACCAATCGTACAATTTGGAACCAGCCGCTTCCTTCAGGCGCATGCAGATCTGTTCATCAGCGAGGCGCTCGAGCGCGGCGAAGCGGCAGGCAAGATCACCATCGTGCAGACGACGGGTTCATCCGAACGCGCTGGCCGGCTTTCAGCCCTGGCGGCACCCGGCGGCTTCCCGGTGATCGTGCGGGGACTGGAAAACGGCATCGCGATCAACCGAACCCAGCAGGTGACGAGCGTCGCACGCGCGCTATCGACGGGTGAAGACTGGACCGAGGTGATCCGTATCGTCACCGAGGAGGCGGAGATCCTGATCTCGAACACCGGCGACACCGGCTACCGGATCGATGCCGATAAGCCCGACCAGCCTGTTCCGGCGTCCTTTCCGGGCAAGCTGCTGCTTCTGTTGCATGCACGCTTCATGGCAAACGCCCGCCCCTTGACGATGCTGCCCTGCGAACTCGTTTCCCGCAACGGCAGTGTGCTGAAGGCGCTTATACTTGACCTTGCCCGCCAGCGGCTCGCCGATGACGCCTTTTCCGCCTGGCTCGATACGCAGGTGATCTGGGCCAACACGCTGGTGGACCGCATCGTCTCGGAACCGATCGAGCCGGCGGGCGCGGTTGCCGAACCCTATGCGCTCTGGGCGATCGAAGCGCAGCCGGGACTTTGCCTGCCCTGCACGCATGCAAGTCTCCTGGTCGTTGCCGACCTAACGCCCTATGAGAAGCTGAAGCTGCACATCCTCAATCTCGGACACACCGTGCTTGCCGACATCTGGCTGAAGGAGAAGCGGCCTGAAGCCGAGACTGTCCGCGAAATCCTGACCGTTGCGCAAATCCGCTCGACACTGCTCGACCTTTACGAAACGGAGGTTATCCCGGCGTTTGCGGCTAAAGGTCTGGGCGAACAGGCAATGGCCTATGTGGCGGCGACGCTCGAGCGCTTCGACAACCCGTTTCTCGACCATCGCATGCGCGACATCGCCAATCATCACGCGGAAAAACGGGTGCGCCGCATCGTCGATTTCAGCGCATGGAGTCCCACCGTGCCAATGCCGAAGCTGACGGCGATTGCCAATCCGGCCTGATCAGTAGCCGGATACGGGTTTTGTTCCCGATACAGGTCCGGCTGTCGCGTCGCCGGCCAGAAACGCCTCACGCAGTTGCTGCGTTGCGCTGACGAGAAGAGTGACATCGGTGCCGATGGCCATAAAGGTTGCACCGAGATCGCGGTATAGGCGTGCCTGCTCGAGATCGAGCGTCATGATGCCGCGTGCCTTGCCGGCGGTTTTGATGCGGGCGAAGGCATCGGTGATGGCTGCCAGAACCTCTGGCGATCCCGGTTTTCCGAGGTGACCCATGTCGGCGGCCAGATCGGAAGGCCCGATAAAGACGCCATCGACGCCATCCAGCGCGGCAACGGCATCGAGAACATCCAGGCCGGCGCGGCTCTCGATCTGCACTAGCAGGCAGATCTCGTCATTGGCGGTTTCGAGATAATCGCCAATACGGCTGAATCTCGAGGCGCGGCCAAGGGCTGCACCCACGCCGCGAATGCCATGCGGCGGATAGCGCACGGCCCGGACCAGCGCCTGCGCCTGCTCGACCGATTCAACCATCGGAATGAGCAGAGTCTGCGCACCGGCGTCGAGGATCTGCTTGATCAGCCAGGCCTCGCCGATCGGCAGGCGGACGATCGGATGGCTGCCGGAACCGGCCAGCGCCTGAATCTGGGCCGAAAGCAGCGGAATATCGTTCGGGCCATGTTCGCCATCGATCAGCAGCCAGTCATAACCGCTGCCGCTGATGACTTCGGCGGCATAGGGGCTGGCCAGCGCCACCCAGAGCCCGAGCTGGAAACGATCGTCGCGAAGCGCCGCCTTGAACGGGTTCTTCGGTGCAGGCATACGTTTTCTCCTTGATGACGACTATGATCCTTAGCCGGAATCGAAAAAGCCGGCCAGAACAATCCGGCCGGCTTTGCCATGAACATCGGAAATATCAGGCGATGCCGCCGAGGCAGACATATTTGACCTCAACGAATTCCTCGATGCCGTATTTCGAGCCCTCGCGGCCAAGTCCGGAGAGCTTGACGCCACCAAACGGCGCTTCGGCCGTCGAGATCAGCCCGGTATTGACACCGACCATGCCGTATTCCAACGCTTCGGCGACACGGAAGACGCGCGACAGATCACGGGCATAGAAATAGGAGGCAAGGCCGAACTCGGTATCATTGGCCTGCTCGATCACGTCGGCCTCGTTCTTGAAGCGGAACAGCGGCGCCAGCGGACCGAAAGTTTCCTCGCGGGCAACGGCCATGTCCTTGGTGACATCACCCAGAATGGTCGCCTCGAAGAAGGTGCCGCCCAACGCGTGCGCCTTGCCGCCCTGCAGCACCTTGGCGCCCTTGCCGAGCGCATCGGCAATGTGCTCCTGAACCTTTTCCAGCGCCGATTTGTCAATCAACGGACCAAGGATCACGCCCTCGTCCATGCCATTGCCGGTCTTCAGCTTGCCGACGGCCGTTGCCAGTTTCTCGGCAAAGGCGTCATAGACGCCCTCCTGCACATAGATCCGGTTGGCGCAGACGCAGGTCTGGCCATTGTTGCGGAACTTGGCGATCAGCGCGCCTTCGACGGCGGCGTCGAGGTCAGCGTCGTCAAACACGATGAACGGCGCGTTGCCGCCGAGTTCCAGCCCGAGTTTCTTGATGGTCGGCGCGCTCTGCTTGTAAAGCTCGATGCCGATTTCGGTCGATCCGGTGAACGTCACCTTGCGCACGGTCGGGTTGGATGTCATTTCCGCACCGATTGCGGCAGCCGAACCGGTGATGACGGAGAAAAGGCCCTTCGGAAGCCCGGCACGTTCGCCCAGGATGGCGATCGCGATGGCCGAGAACGGCGTCTGCGACGCCGGCTTCAGCACCATGGCGCAACCGGCCGCAAAGGCTGGTCCGGCCTTGCGGGTGATCATCGCATTGGGGAAGTTCCACGGGGTGATGGCGGCAACCACGCCGATCGGCTGTTTCATCACCATCAACCGTTTGTCCGGCTGGTGGCCGGGGATGAGATCGCCATAGATGCGACGGCCTTCTTCGGCAAACCAGTCGATGAAGCTCGCACCATAGACGATTTCGCCCGTGGCTTCCGCGAGCGGCTTGCCCTGCTCGAGCGTCAGGATGCGGCCAAGATCGTCCTTGTTCTCGATCATCAGGTCGAACCACTTGCGCAGAATGCCGCAGCGCTCCTTCGCCGTTCGGGCAGCCCAGCCCTTTTGCGCGACCCGGGCGGCCTCGATCGCGGTTTTCGTCTCGGCGGCGCCAAGCTTCGGAACATGGCCGATGATCTCGCCCGTGGCCGGATTGTTCACGGCAATGCCGGTCGCCGGATCAGCCTCGATCCACTCCCCCCCGACGAGGGCGGCATGACGAAAAAGCGAAGGGTCTTTCAGTGTGGGTGTCATCGCGGCGATCCTTTTTCAAAAACTTTGCAGAACTTATACAAGTTATTTTGGAATGTCGATAAGGGGGCGGCGGCAAATTTTGGCTGATCCATCCCGGCAACACCAGCCCTTTGGTCCTTTTCCGGCCGTCGTCTGCGAAACGGAAACACTCCATCTCCACAACGCTGCCTTTCCGCAGCCTTGCCGAGAGGGTAAAAGACCGTCATCACAAATTGCCCCCGATTTTCACGACATCGACGGCACAAACAGACGGGACCATTGCCATGACCACCACCAGCAATCATCGCCAGGCCGATTTTCCGATCGAGCCCATGTTCCTCGACCGCTGGTCGCCGCGTGCCTTTGCCGACCAGACCATGTCCGAAGCGGACCTCTTGACGATCCTCGAGGCTGGCCGCTGGGCGCCATCTGCCTTCAACTCGCAGCCCTGGCGTTTTGCCTATGCCCTGCGCGGCACGGAACAGTGGCAGACGCTTTTCCCCATTCTCAACGACTTCAACCAGAGCTGGGCCAAGTCTGCAGCCGCCATCGTCATCGTCATTTCGAAGACGCATTTTACGGCACCGGGCGCGACGGAGGCAAAGTTTTCCTATAGCCACAGCTTCGATGCCGGTGCGGCCTGGGGTGCGATCGCCCATCAGGCGCAGCTCGACGGTCTCCAGGCGCATGGCATGACCGGCATTCATTTCGACAAGGCCGTCGAGATTCTCGGTATTCCGGAGGGCTACCGCGTCGAAGCGGCAATTGCGATCGGCAAGGTCGGCGACAAAACCCAGCTTCCCGAGCAGCTGCAGGCGCGCGAGACCCCAAGCCCGCGTCGGCCGCTGTCGGAAATCGCCTTCAACGGGACTTTTGTCGCCGCCTGACAACAAAAAACCACGCCGCCCTGCGGCGGCGTGGTTTGAAATTCTGCAAGACAAGGACGTCAGACGTCCAGGTTGGCAACGTTCAGGGCATTTTCGACAATGAAGTCGCGGCGCGGCTCGACCTCGTCACCCATCAGGCGCGAGAATAGGCCATCGGCATCGGTGGCATCGGGAACTTTGACCTGAAGCAGCGAGCGGACGTTCGGATCGAGCGTTGTTTCCCAGAGCTGCTCGGCGTTCATCTCGCCGAGACCCTTGTATCGCTGCATCGAAAGGCCCTTGCGGCCAGTAGCGAAGATTGCGTCGAGAAGCGCACGCGGACCGCTGATTTCGAGCGTTCCATCCTTGCGCCGCAGGATCGGCGGATGACCGTAGATCTCCTTCAGCCGTGGTGTCAGCTGGTCGATATGGCGTGCATCCGAAGAGCCGATCAAAGCCATGTCGAGGGCAGCAACTTCCTTGACGCCGCGCACCATGCGCTCGAATTTCAAGCCGCCATCGCCGGCAACCACGGCGGTCCAGCCACGCTCGGTTTCCTCGGCGATCAGGTCGAGGCGTTTGGCTACCTCGGCAGCCGTGGCTTCGGACTGGGCCTGGTTGTTGTTCAGTTCCGGGTTTAGCGCCCCGGCAATTGCCGCCTGCTCGACGACGGAGCGGCTGTAGCGGGAATGCAGGCCTTCGACCAGGCTGCGCAGCCGAAGCGCATCGGCGATAACTTCACGCAGGTCCTGGCCGGCGCGAACTTCGCCCGAACCCAGATGCAGCGACGCGTCCTCCAGGCCCATCGAGATCAGGTATTCCTCGAGTGCCTTTTCGTCCTTCAGATACTGGGCTGACTTGCCGCGCGATACCTTGTAGAGCGGCGGCTGGGCGATATAGAGGTGCCCCTGCTCGATCAGCGACGGCATCTGGCGGAAGAAGAAGGTCAACAGTAGCGTGCGAATATGGGCGCCGTCGACGTCGGCATCCGTCATGATGATGATTTTGTGATAGCGCAGCTTGGCGAGGTTGAACTCGTCCTTGCCGATCGATGTGCCGAGAGCGGTGATCAGCGTGCCTATTTCCTGGCTCGACAGCATCTTGTCGAAACGGGCCCGCTCGACGTTCAGGATCTTGCCGCGCAGCGGCAGGATCGCCTGGTTTTCGCGCGACCGCCCCTGCTTGGCCGAGCCGCCGGCGGAATCACCCTCCACCAGGAACAGTTCGGATTTGGCTGGGTCGCGTTCGGAGCAGTCGGCCAGCTTGCCGGGCAGCGAGGAAATATCAAGCGCGCCCTTGCGCCGGGTCAGCTCACGGGCCTTCTTGGCCGCTTCACGGGCGGCGGCCGCTTCGATGACCTTGCCGACGAGGATCTTGGCGTCACCCGGATGTTCTTCCAGCCAGGTGCTCAGTGCTTCGTTGACCAGGCTTTCGACGACCGGGCGGACTTCGGAGGAGACCAGCTTGTCCTTGGTCTGCGACGAGAATTTCGGATCGGGAACCTTGACGGAGAGCACGGCGGTAAGACCTTCGCGGCAATCTTCGCCTGTGAGCGTCACCTTTTCCTTCTTCATGATGCCGGAACTGTCGCCATAGGAGATGATCTGGCGGGTCAGGCCACCACGGAAACCGGCCATGTGCGTGCCGCCGTCGCGCTGCGGAATGTTGTTGGTGAAGCACAGCACATTCTCGTGGTAGCTGTCATTCCACCACATGGCCACTTCGACAGTGATGCCGTCCTTTTCGCCCCGGATCGAAACCGGCTTGGCTACAAGCGGTTTCTTGGCGCGGTCGAGATAGGCGACAAACGCTTCCAGGCCGCCGTCATAGAGCATCTCGGTTTCGCGGATATCGGAATGGCGCTTGTCCGTCAGCAGGATGCGAACGCCCGAATTCAGGAAGGCGAGTTCGCGCAGGCGGTGTTCCAGCGTGCCGTAATCGAAGTCGATCATCGTGAAGGTTTCGGTGCTCGGCAGGAAGGTGACTTCCGTCCCGGTCTCGCCATTGCTGTCGCCGATCACCTTCAGCGGCGCATCGGCCACGCCATGGGTGAAGTTGATCTCGTGGATCTTGCCCTGGCGCTTGATCTTCAGCTGCAGCTTGACCGACAACGCGTTGACGACCGAGACGCCGACGCCATGCAGGCCGCCGGAGACCTTGTAGGAATTCTGGTCGAATTTTCCGCCGGCGTGCAGCTGCGTCATGATCACTTCGGCAGCCGAGATACCCTCGCCGGTGTGGATATCGGTCGGGATGCCGCGGCCATTGTCCGTGACGGTCACCGAGCCATCAGCGTTCATCGTCACGGTGACGAGATCGGCGTATCCGCCCAGCGCCTCGTCGATCGCGTTGTCGACGACTTCATAGACCATGTGGTGCAGGCCGGAACCATCGTCGGTATCGCCGATATACATGCCCGGCCTCTTGCGAACGGCATCAAGGCCTTTGAGTACCTTGATGGAGTCTGCACCATATTCGGCATTTCCGCCGGTTTCGGTTTCGGGAGTATCGGTCATTCAGCGTGGGTCTTTCCAAGGTTTTCGAGCGGGGACAATTCGGTTCGAATCACCTCGCAATGCCTTCCGGACTATAGGGAATTTGTCCATGGTTCCAAAATCCTGCACGGCCTGAAGCGGCAGAAAACAGGGGATCATCACAGTTCATTATCAGCAAATCGGGCTTTTTCCAAAACATCTTCCAAACTGGCGATGGTTTGACCGGAAAGCGTTCCGATCTGGGCCGCCAGGCGGTTGGCAAATGCGGTGTGGGCCGGCGAAAGACCGGCCGTATCGAGCGTCACTCTGGGATCGGACAGCGATGCCAGGCGAAAGAGTTCGTCGGCTTCGTCCCAGATCACGTTGAAATAGCCGGCGACGCGCTGCAGAAATTCAAAACTCGGCGCGCCGCGCTTGCCATGCTCGAGCGCCGACAGATAGGCGGCCGATATGCCGATCGCCGCAGCCATCTCCTTCTGGGAAACGCCCTTCTGGTGCCGCAGAGCGTGCATCGCCTCTCCGAACGGCGTCACGACGTTTCGCCCCGCACCCGTGCAAGCCGCACATAAAGCGCGCCTTCGCCGCCATGATTGCGCGCCGCCGGCTCATAGGAGGAAATCAGCGTGCGGAACTCCGGCAGGGAAAACCACATCGGCACCGCGCGCTTCAGCGCACCGTCGCTGCCAAGCGAGGTGCCCTTGCCGGTGATTACAAGAACATGGCGCATGCCGCGATCATGGGCGCGAAGCAAGAAATGCAGGAGAAAACCATGGGCCTCGCTCTGGATCATGCCATGAAGATCGACGCGCGCCTCGAGCGTCAGGTGCCCCTTGGCGAGCTTGCGCTTGACCAGCTTTTCCAGCGGCTGGTGCAGTTTTGGCGCCGGCTTCTTCGGCGCCGCTTCATCCGCGCCGCCAAACGAATCACGCAGCGATTTGCCCTGCTTGACGACAATCGCCATGGGCTTTTCTGGCTCGGCCACCGGTTGCTCGAAACCTTCCAGATCCTCCATCCGGCCGGGCAACGGCCGGGTCGAGCGCGCGACCTTGCCCCAGAGGATACGGTCTTCACTGGAGAGCTTCTTTTCCTTAGCCATGACCGTATCTTGCCGCGGCCGCCTTCGGAATCAAGACGTAAAACGTCGCGTCATTGCGCACGGAGCCGGCAAGCCGGCCGGCCTCGTCGCCTGATCCAGTAAAAATATCGCCGCGCGCCGGCCCGAGGATCGCCGATCCGGTATCCAGCGCCAGCATCAGCCGCCGGAAGGGCTTGTCGCCATCCATATGGGTCAGGCTGTCGCTGGCGATGAAGAAGGGCATGCCGAATGTATGGATCAACCGGTCAACGGCGAGAGAGCGGCCAGGCACGAGCGGCACCTTGGCGGCGGCGATCGGGCCGAGCGCCGGATCATCGACGTCGGCTTCGCGGAAAAAGATGAAGGAGCGATTGTGCCAGAGCACCGATTGCGTCTCGTCCGGATGATCGGCCAGCCAGTGCCGGATCGACTGCATCGAGACTGTCGCCGCATCGATGGCGCCGCGCTCTATCAGGAGCTTGCCGATGGCAGAGAAGGGATGGCCGGTCTTCGCCGCATAGGTAATCCGGCGGACCGATCCATCCGGATAAACCAGCCGTGCCGCGCCTTGTACATGGGCGAAAAACACATCGACCACGGAGGTCGCATAGGCAATCTCCAGGCCGCGCCCGTGCAGATAGCCCTCTTCGATCGCCTGTCGATCCGGATATTCGACAACGCCACCGTCGGCCTTCTGGCCGAAGGCGAAAGAGGCGTCCATGCCGGTTGATCGGTTTGACATATCGACATCGATGAGATCGAGCGGCCGGCGATAGAAGGGATATCGATGGGTTTCGTCCGGGAGCGCGCTGACGGAGACGTCCGGTTCGTAAAAGGCCGTGACGAACCCGGATCGACCATCCGCACCATCGATCCGGAATGGCACGAACTGGTCCTGAAAAAAGGCACGCGCCGCCATTGGATCATCGGTCTTGACCGATGTTGCCGCCTCGAAAGCCGGCATCAGATCCGCGACCGAAATGCCGAGCGTGCCGGTCTTGTAGGCCTTGACCTCGGTCACATGCCGCCTGCAACGGCCAAGGGCCGCAAGAAGCGGCCCCGGATCATCATCCGCCCAGCCGGGCAGATCCGCAAAGGCGACCGGCTGCACCTCGAAATCCATCAAAGCGTCCGATCAGTTTTCCGATTCCGTGGCGATCAGCTTCCAGTTCGGATCGCGCGAGCGGGTATCGCGGGCAAACGTCCAGAGATCATTGACCTCGGAGACAGCTTCCGCATCGCCATCGATGATCGTACCGGCCTTATCGTAGGTGGCGGAAATCAGCTGGCTGATGATGCGGACCGTGATGTTGGCTTCGCTGTCCTTGACTTCGGCATGCACCATGTCGGCCTTCTCGATTCCGACGAACGTGGACTTCACCAGCTCGCCCTTGGTTTCGCGATCGGTGATCGCGGCATCGAAGCCCTCGTAGACCTCCCGGGACAGAAGGCCCTTGAGCGTCTTGCGGTCGCCGTCGGCGAAGGCCATGACGATCATCTCATAGGCCATCTTGGCGCCATTGACGAACTCCTTCGGGTCGAAAGCGGCATCCGTATCGACCATGCGGCGCAGCGCTTCATTGAGCGGCGTACCGGATTTGGCGAAGGCATCAACGGCTGCGTAGCGGTTGTCCTCGTCGGTCGCGCCGTCGCGTCGCGGCAATTGCACGACCTTGCCGCGATCCTGCCCATCCGGGGCGTCGATCCCGTCTCGAGGCGAATAAGGATCCACCGGTGGCCGCTCGTTGCCTGTCCTTTTGCCAAGGACATTACGCAGCTGGAGGAAGATGATCACCGCAGCAACCAGAAAAAACAATGTGACGAAGTCAAAAGAGCCCATTTCCACCCAGAACCGCTGTTAAAATTTCTTGCGCTTACCCCATATAGTCTGCATGTCACGATCATTCAAATGGCTATATCACTTCTTTGCCCTGAAAGACCGGGCTTTGCAGACCCCTTCCATCACCGAGCGGATACAATGCGTTCCCTGATCATCCCTCTTTTCTTTCTGACCCTGCCCCTGGCGGAGATCGCAACCTTCGTGCTCGTCGGTCGTGAAGTGGGGGTGTGGACGACATTGCTGCTCGTTCTGCTCAGTGGTGTGGTCGGTGCCGTCTTGTTGCGCGTGCAGGGTCTTGGCGTGATGAAGCGGCTGCGCGAGACCACCGGACGCGGGGTCGATCCGGGTCGCGAACTGGTGCATGGCGTGATGATCGTCATTGCGGCCTTCCTGCTGATCATTCCAGGCTTCCTCTCGGATACACTGGGGCTGCTGCTGTTCATTCCAGCGGTTCGCGAAGTGACGTGGAAAGCCATCAAGAACCGTATGACGATCGTCTCCATGTCTGCCGGTGGCGGTTTTCGCCGTGGACCCGACACTTCGCCAGGCATGGGGCCGGCGACAGGCACCAACACCGCGACGGGGGCCTTCACACGCAGCAATCCCAAGGTGATCGATCTCGACGAGGATGAGTTTTCCCATGACGATCCGCAGCGTCCGCCATCGGACGACAAGGACCGGCTTCGCTGAGCCCCTGGCTGCAAGGGTTGTAAGCCTTCCTCCGAAATGCTAGACGGCGTCACCAAATTGAAGTCCGAAGGAAAAGGCCTTATGACGACCGAAACAGCAACAAATGGCGCGGCCGGCGCGACCGAAAGCCCGTCGCTCAACATTCTCGCCCAGTACATCAAGGATCTCTCCTTTGAAAATCCGGGTGCACCGCGTTCGCTTCAGGCCCGCGACAAGGCCCCGGCGATCAACATCAATGTCAACGTCAATGCCAATCCGCTCTCCGAGACGGAATTCGACGTCATTCTTTCGCTGACCGCGGAAGCAAAGGACGGCGACAAGATGCTGTTCAATGTCGAGCTGACCTATGGCGGCGTCTTCCGCATCGTCGGTTTTCCGCAGGAGCATATGCTGCCGCTGCTGTTCATCGAATGCCCGCGCCTCCTGTTCCCGTTTGCCCGCCAGATCGTTTCCGACGCGACGCGCAACGGCGGCTTCCCGCCGCTGATGATCGATCCCATCGATTTCGCGCAGATGTTCACGCAGCGCATGGCCGAGGACAAGGTCCGGACGCAGGTCGCAGGCACCGCGAACTGATCTGTTTCCTACGTGTTTGATTGTGATGCCCGGCTTTAACGAGCCGGGCATTTTTTATGGGCGCTCAGGCCTGCGGATCGTATTTAGCCCAGATCGCCTTGTCGCCCATCTTTGCCACGAGAGCCGCATGGCTTGCCAGATCCGCCTCGCTCAGTCGCGACGCCAACGGATGCGGTCGCTTGCCGGTCGGCACGATGGTTTCGTCGGTATCGGAGACTTCCCCCCGGCTTTCGCCGGACATCAGCCCGAGTGCGGCCTGCCGTCCGCCGATCATCTCGATATAGACTTCGGCGAGAAGCTCGGAGTCGAGAAGCGCGCCGTGTTTTGTCCGGTGCGAATTGTCGATGCCGTAGCGCCGGCAGAGTGCATCGAGCGAGTTTGGTCCCATCGGGTGCTTGCGACGGGCAAGCGACAGCGTGTCCGTCACCAGATCATTGGAGACCGGCGGCAAATCGAGGCGCGCGAATTCGGCGTTGATGAAGCCCATGTCGAAGGTCGCATTGTGCGCGACCCAGCGCGCGCCCTCGAAGAACGCGACGAGGTCTTTGACGATACCGGAGAAGGCCGGCTTATCCTTCAAGAAATCATCGCTGATGCCGTGAATGGCCAGCGCATCCGGATGCACCTTGCGATCACCGGGATTGATAAAGACGTGGAAGGTCCGACCAGTGGGGAAATGGTTATCGAGCTCAATGCCGCCGATTTCGATGATGCGGTCCTGCCTGTTGTCGAGTCCCGTGGTTTCCGTATCGAAGATGATTTCCCGCATTCCGGTCTTCCTCAGTTCAAGAGATCGTCAACAATGGTTGCGACTTGGGCCCGGGCCGAATCAAGCCCGCCGCCGGTATCGATGATGTAATCGGCTTTTGCGCGTTTTTCAGCATCGGGCATCTGCCGTGCGAGAATCAGTGCGAATTTATCCACCGTCATTCCAGGTCTCGCCAGAACACGCTGCCGCTGGATGTCAGGATCACAGGTCACCACCACCACCCTGTCGACTCTGTCCCGCCCGCCGGTTTCGAACAGAAGCGGGATATCGAGAAGCACCAGTGGCGTGGCATTGGCGCGGTGGGCATCCAGAAACTGCATTTCCCGCTCGCGCACGAGGGGATGGACGATGGCCTCGAGTGCCCTGAAACGGGTGGGGTTCTGCGCCAACGCACCCGACAGCGCTGCACGGTCGACCAAGCCATTTTGGGTCGTGCCGGGAAACTCCGCCTCGATCGGCGCCACGGCCGCACCGCTGTAGAGGGAATGCACCACTGCATCGGCATCGTTTACGGGAATGCCGAGATCGGCAAACATTTTAGCCGTCGTCGATTTTCCCATGCCGATCGAACCGGTGAGGCCGAGAATGATCATGCGTGTCGTTCCATGTCATCGATGATGACCTGGCGCAGCGCGGCATCAACCACCGGCCGGCGACCAAACCATTTTTCGAAACCTGGTGCTGCTTGATGCAAAAGCATGCCGAGGCCATCGACAATGCGCAGCCCCTGGGTTTCCGCCTGGGCAAGAAGCGGCGTTTTCAGCGGTACATAGACGATATCGGTAACGACCGCGCCCTTGGCCATTGTCGTGAAATCGATCTGCGGAACCGGCGTGCCGTCCATGCCGAGCGACGTTGTGTTGATGAACAGACCGGCACCCTTCATCAGATCTGGCATTTCGCCCATGGCCTGCGCTCTGATGCTCGGCCCGAACCGGTCTGCGAGTTCCCGGGCTTTTTCCAGCGTTCGGTTGACGACATGGATCGTCTTTACACCCCGATCCCGAACCGCCTGGATGACCGCGCGGCTCGCTCCGCCGGCGCCAAGAATGACCGCTGTATCGCAATGATCCCAGCCTGCAGCCCGTTCATCGAGATTGGTTGTGAAGCCATAACCATCGGTGTTGGTGGCATGAAGGAGGCCGTCCTTGAGCCAGAGCGTGTTGACAGCCCCGAGTTCCCGGCTGAGGTCGTCCGGTCGATCACACAGCGAAAACGCCCGTTCCTTGTGCGGGATGGTGATATTGCCGCCGCCAAAGCCGGACGTGCCGTCACGCAGGGATTGCAGGAATCCGACCAGAGCCTCCGGCGAGACCGCCTGCGCACCGTAGCTTCCCTCCAAAGCAAGGCTTTTCAGCCAGTATCCGTGGATCAGCGGCGACCGCGAATGTTTGATCGGGTAGCCCGCAACGAAAGCATGGTTAACAAATGTTTCACGTGAATCACGCATGGATCACCCGCAGGTCCCGCAATTTTTCGAGGAGCGGCAGCAGAGGCAGGCCGAGGATCGTGAAATAGTCGCCTTCGATCCTTTCGAACAGCTGGATGCCCTCGCCTTCCAGCTGGTAGGCGCCAACGCTCGACAGTGCACGCTCACCGACGTGCTCGAGATATCTGTCGATGAAAGCCGGCGAAAGACTGCGCATGGTCAGCCGTGCGGAGGAGACATGTTTCCAGAGAAGCGCCCCACCCTGCGTCAGGACAACCGCGCTGTTCAACTGATGCGTATGGCCGGACAGAGAGAGGAGATGATCGCGGGCGTCTTCTTGGTCGCGCGGCTTGTGGAAGACCCGGTCACCCAGGGACATGGTCTGGTCGGAACCGATGACAATCGCATCCGGACAGTTTGTGCCCACGGCGCGGGCCTTGGCTTCTGCCAGAACAAGGGCAACATCCTGGGGTGACGCACCTTCGTCTTCCAGCGGTTTTTCGATCGCCCGTTCATCGATGGCTGCCGCCTGCCAGTCAAAGGTCAGGCCTGCATTGGTCATGAGCATCCGTCGGAACGGGCTGGAGGAAGCGAGAATGAGTGAGGCTGACATTGCGGATCCTGTCGCGGCATTCGGCATTCGCGTGAGCCCTTAGCGCAGACGTGGTCTGAGGGCAACGATGGCCGCCGCCGTTTCCTCGATCGAACGACGCGTTACGTCGATCATTGGCCAGCTGTTGCGCGTGCAGAGCGCGCGCGCATATTTCAGCTCCTCGGAAATGGAGGCCCGGTCGGTGTAGTCCTCGCCGTGAAACCCTAGCGTGGTGCCCAGCACCCGGTGCTGGCGTACCTGCGAGATTCGGTCGGCCGTTGCGATGAGACCAACGACCAGCGGCGTCGTTGCTTCATAGAGACGATCGGGCAACGGCACGCCCGGGACGATCGGGATGTTCGCAGTCTTGATGCCGCGATTGGCCAGATAGATGCTGGTCGGTGTCTTCGAGGTCCGGCTAATGCCGATCAGCACGACATCGGCGTCGTTGAAATCGGCCGGTAGCTGGCCATCATCGTGATCCATGGTGAAATTCAACGCATCGATTCGCGCGAAATAATCGGCGTCCATGACATGCTGTGCGCCGGACCGACGACGCGATGGTGCGCCGAGATAGGTCTGGAACAGGTCTATCACCGGTTCGAGCACCGAGACACAGGGCACGCCCATCTCCTTGCACTGGGCATTGATGGTATCGGAAAGCTCGCGATCAACGATGGTGTAGAGCACGATGCCCGGTGCGCCGTCGATCGCCTCCATCACCTGCATAAGCTGCTTGCGGTTGCGGATCAGCGGATAGACATGTTCGAGCGCATGCGAGGATTGGAACTGCGCGGCCGCGGCGCGACCTGCGGCAATCAGCGTTTCGCCGGTGGAGTCAGAAATCAGATGCAGATGGAAATAGTTTTTCTGGTTCTCCACGCTATTCTCCGGCAGCTGTTGATAAAGCGGGACAAACACAGCTAAGGGGGCGCAGGGGGGGAAGGCAAGGGGAAAACCTCCGACTTATGCACAATTGGGTCGGCGCAAAGTGTTTTTCGCCGCGCTTGTGGAGAAGACTCACAGGACGACAAAGGGTCACGTCGATCCA